>JBBSBP010000138.1:0-11817 GCA_038251165.1 Bacteroidales bacterium
GTAATCGTACAGGAATTGGGAAATAATGAAATTGAAGTGGCTGCTGTTGACCCTGTTGTATCGATGATGGCAGTCGAAAACAAGTCGCTTGTCGGGATTGCCGGAGAAATCAAAGAAAAGCTCGAACGTGTTATTGCTTCCCTGTAAAAAGGGTGCCGATTTATTCGGGTAATAAACAGAAACAATAAGAAAGGAGAAATATCATGCACGCAAATAATTTTATGACTGGGGGTATGGGTTGGGGAATGGGATATGGTTGGATAATTGGAATTGTAATTCTAATTGCAATTATTTGGTCTATTACCAGAGGATTTAAGTTAAAAAACAATCCAACTCCAACAGAAATAAAAACAGCCCTCGAAATTTTGAAAGAACGATATGTCAGGGGTGAAATTGATAAAGAGGAATTCGAAAAGATAAAACAGAATATTTTTAAAATCAGTAATAAAACAATCTTTTAGAATTTTAATTACAAGAAAGTACAGAATTACGGATGCTAACGCTAAATATTACTGCCCTATGGAATGCCAAGGGGACAAAACATAAAATGAACCTGGCGATTGTTCCGTTTGCAACATGTATCTGTCTCCCTGTTAATTAAGTGTATAATCGTTATAAAGAAAAGTCGAATTTGCCAACAAAGTCTGCCCTCGATATTTTGAATGAAAGATATGCCAGGGGTGAAATCGACAAAAGCGAGTATATGTCAAAAAAACAAGATTTGAAGTAGAATTTTGAATTCAAATGCAGAAAGGAGCATTTAGTTGTAATTAACCTTTCTGGATTCAATTTTCTAAAACAAGTGAAGTCCTGATTTTTAAGTAGAATTTTAAGCTGAACCCACGATGAATAAGCAATCGTTTAAAAAATATCTTCTTATCTATCTGATAGAAATCTTTGTGATCTGGACTTTGGCAACGCTAATAAACTATAAGGTTGATGAAGGGATTTCGTTTATTGATCTACTGATTTTAAAAGTTCCTGATATGTTGGTATTTCACAGAATTTTGTTCATTCTGATTGGGTTGTTCCTCACTTCTCTTGTTGTGATGTATAATACTATAAATAAGTTGCATGACTCAGAACGAAAACTTAAGGAACTCAACAGGACAAAAGATAAATTTTTCTCTATTATCGCTCACGACATGCGTGGCCCATTCAGCGGATTTCTCGTTTTTACAAAAGTCTTGACTGATGAATACGATAATCTTGACAAGGAAAAAATATTTCAGATGGCCAAAAATATGAATAAATCTGCCAGAACCTTATTCGATTTTCTCGAAAATCTTCTTGAATGGTCTCGGTCTCAAATGGGCAAATTGGAATTTAGACCTGCCCAAATGGATTTATTCGAAGCCGTTGACCGGAATATGCAATTATTGTCAGCAACAGCTCAAGGGAAGTCTATCAGTTTGAATCATAACATTGAACGAAATACTTTCATATTTGCTGATTCTGATATGCTGAATACAATTCTAAGGAACTTAATCGGCAATGCTTTGAAATTTACTCTTGAAGGTGGAAAGATTTCAGTTAACGTTGAAAGACACAACGATACATTTTCGAGAATATCAGTCGAAGACTCGGGGATTGGGATGCTTAAAAGTGATCAGGAGAAGATATTCAAAATAGATACAAAATACTCTACTCCCGGAACAAATAATGAAAAGGGTACGGGTCTCGGCCTAATCCTATGCAAAGAACTCACCAGGAAACATCAGGGAGATATTTGGGTTGAAAGTGAAGAAGGTAGAGGCACAACAGTTTACTTTACGATTCCGGCAAATGATTTTAGCCAATTTCATATCGCAAATGATAGGAATAGAATACCATGAAAACCACAATCAATATAGCTAGTTTTTGAATTTTATCTTAATACTTAATTTATGGATCTTACTTCAGTGAATCAGTTTGCATGTCCAATGCATTGCGAAGGTGATAAAGTTTACGCAAAATCAGGGGACTGTCCCGTTTGTAATATGCATCTCGTACCTGTTGAAAAAACAGTAAAAGGTAAACAGGTGAGTCATAATTCTGATAAAAATGCCAATGCAAATCAACACAGTCATCACACTCATGCACATCAGTCAGACAAGCAGAAAGCAAATACCGACAAGTATTATTGCTCCATGCATTGCGAAGGCGACAAAACCTACGATAAGCCAGGTGATTGCCCAAAATGTGGAATGCATTTGAATAAAGTTGAAAGCGCCTCACCTTCCAAGGTAATCTATACCTGCCCAATGCACCCTGAAGTTAAAGAAAACCATCCGGGCGATTGTCCCAAATGCGGTATGACTTTGGTTCCTGAGAAAGGAGTTGAAACCAGCGAAGAGGAATCAGCTTACCTGAAAATGGCAAAAAAATTCTGGATTGCCTTTGCATTAAGCATTCCTGTGCTTTATATAGCCATGTCAGAATATATTAGCATCCTGAATCTAAATACACTGGTTTCAAAGAATACCTTGGGTTGGGTGGAATTTTTATTAGCCACTCCGGTGGTCTTCTATAGTAGTTGGGATTTTTTCAAACGGGGATGGAGCTCAATTCGTCGATGGATGCCAAACATGTGGACACTCGTTTCTATTGGAGTCGGAGCTGCATATCTTTTCAGTGTTATTGCGCTTCTTCTTCCTTCTGTTTTTCCACCACAGTTTAAAGATGAGGCCGGAAATGTTCACCTTTATTTCGAAGCTGCCGCAGTCATATTAACCTTAGTACTTCTCGGACAGGTATTGGAACTTCGCGCACATAGCAAGACCAATTCAGCTATCAAAGCCTTACTGGGTTTAGTCCCACCGGTTGCCCGTGTTATTCGGAATGGTGTTGAAGAAGAAGTTCCTCTGGAGGAAGTAACTGTAGGCGATTTGCTCAAAGTTAAGCCTGGGGAAAAGATTCCTGTCGATGGCATCATTTTTAAAGGCGAAGCGGTGATCGATGAAAGTATGATTACCGGCGAACCCATTCCTTCGGATAAACAGGCTGGCGATAAAGTGACTGCCGGAACAATCAATGGCAAAACAGTTTTTGAGATGAAAGCTGAAAAAGTGGGAAGCGATACTTTGCTGGCACAGATCATCGAAATGGTGAACCAAGCCAGCCGATCTCGTGCTCCCATCCAGAAACTGGCTGATACGGTTGCCAAATATTTTGTACAGATTGTGTTGGTTATTGCGCTTGTCACTTTTATTGTTTGGGCTATCTGGGGACCAGATCCAGCTTATGTTTATGCTTTTGTCAACGCGGTGGCAGTTCTCATCATTGCCTGCCCATGCGCTTTGGGACTCGCAACTCCTATGTCGATTATGGTGGGTACAGGTCGTGGTGCTCAATCTGGTGTATTGGTTAAAGATGCCCGTGCCATCGAGGAAATGAACAAAGTGGATATCCTTATAATCGACAAAACTGGGACTATTACTGAAGGAAAACCCAGTCTGAAAGGCTTTCAGTCATTCGGTAAACTTAGCGATTTGGAAGTCCTGAAGTTGGCCGCTTCAATTGATGCGAACAGCGAACATCCTCTGGCAGATGCCATTGTAAAAGGTGCGAAAGCTAAAAATATTGATCTCATCGATCTTGAGAAATTTGAGTCCGTTACCGGGAAAGGTGTACAGGCAATCTATAACGGACAAAAGATGGGTTTGGGAAACCATCGTTTATTGGAAGAATTCAATGCGGTTCTATCGGATGACAAAGAAAAACTGGTAAAAGAATGGCAGATTTCGGGACAGACGGTAATGTATCTGATTATAGATCAAACAGTCGAAGGCATCGTAAGTGTAGCAGACAAAATCAAGGAGACTTCAAAAAAAGCCATTCATGAATTGCAAAAGATGGGAATAAAAGTTCACATGCTTACAGGCGACAATAAATTTACAGCTAAGGCTGTTGCTAACGAGCTAGGATTGGATGGGTTCATGGCTGACTGTCTTCCGGATGACAAATATAAAAAAGTAAAAGAATTGCAAGAAAAAGGACATATAGTGGCAATGGCTGGCGATGGAATAAATGATGCGCCCGCACTTGAACAAGCCAATGTAGGAATTGCCATGGGAACCGGAACTGATATTGCCATGCAAAGCGCCGAAATTACTCTTGTTAAAGGGGATTTACAGGGCATTGTTAGGGCAAGGGATTTAAGTCGTAAAGTGATGCGTAACATCAAACAAAATCTGTTTTTCGCCTTTGTTTATAATTCTCTTGGTATACCTGTCGCCGCCGGAATTCTTTACCCATTTTTTGGCCTGTTACTTAGCCCTATCATTGCAGCAGCTGCCATGAGTTTTAGTTCTGTATCAGTTATTTCAAATGCATTACGTCTAAAAAGGCAATAAGACTAGTATGATACATATTGTATGCTAATTATTTAATCTCGATTAACAGATGAAAAAGTTGACAAAAGCTCAGAAACGCCAGCAGATAAAGGATAAATGGTTCGACCGTTTATTCTTTGCAGGCATGATTTTGTTCTTTTCATTTGCTGCGTGGTTTGCTTTCAATAGTTATTTTCGATATGATATCTATCAAAGTCAAATGCTGAATGATTTAGAGAATAAAAAGCTGGAACCAAAACAAATATGCATGTTTCGAAATCAACTAATAATGGAGGAAGTCAACTCAGTAGAAATTGAAGGTGAAACCTATTATGCCTGTTGTCCTGGTTGTGCAGATAAACTAAAAAGTAATTATAAAGATTCACAATTTGCAGTTGACAGGTATTCTCATCATCGAATTAAAAAATCAAAAGCATTTATTGTTTTAGATAATAAAACAAAGGGAAAGGTGAGATACTTTGAATCTGAAAAAAATTTTAATCAAATCAATAATTCAAAATAGGATCTAAAAATGAAAAAATCACTCGTAATTATTATCACCTTGTTTTTTGCCTCGTTAAACATTAGGGCACAGGAAAAACCAGTTATTAGTCCACAAGATTCTATAATCTTCCAGACAACAGTACATGACTATGGTACTGTTGTACAAAGTAGCGACGGTAGTTGTGAATTTAATTTTACCAACAAGGGAAAATTGCCCATCATCTTGAACGATGTAAAAGCTTCATGTGGTTGTACTACTCCTGAATGGACCAGAACGCCTGTTGCCCCTGGTGAAAAAGGCATCATTAAAGTAACCTATAACACAAATAACGTGGGCGCGTTTGCAAAATCAATCACGGTTAGTTCGAATGCAAAAAATTCGCCAGTTGTCTTGACAATTAAAGGGAATGTAACACCAAAACAATAATATGTAAAAATTTGAAATATATTTAACTTAAAAATTAATGGTGATGAAAAGGACAATTGTATTGTTATTTGCAGCGGTTTTGCTGTTTGGAGTTCAAAATTTGTTTGCTGAAAACAAAGCTGAAAACTTTAAGGTGTATGGAAATTGCGACATGTGTAAAACCCGAATAGAAACTGCTGCCAAATCAGTTGAAGGCGTCGTGTCTGCAAGTTGGGACAAATCAACAAAAAACCTGACATTAAATTATGATAACAAAAGAACAACTAAGCAAATAATCCTGACCTCAATTGCTATGGCCGGACATGACAATGAAATGTTTAGTGCAGGTGATTCAGGATATAATGAACTTCCCGGATGTTGTCAATATAAAAGGGATGTAAACAGGAAAAAAAACATGCATGGCTCAACAGAAATGGTTACAACGAAGATAGAGAAGGCTGGATCATGCTGTAACAGTAAACAATAGTTTTTTAATCTTTAAAATTATTTAGAATGAAAACAAAAGTATTTATGCTGGCTATTCTGATGATGATGGGTGCCGGGAGTCAGGAAACATCAAATCCTGATTCCTGGGTGTTATGCTAAATTCATTAATAATAATGTATGAACACCATCTTTAAAAAGACGACTGGATGGAGATGGACAGGCTCATTGATGCGGCATAAAAACAAGAAGGAAGAAAATATGAGGCAAAAAAGAAACGGGTATGGGCGAGGGATGTCACTATGACTCAAATATCAGCAATTGAATGGTTAAAAACCACAAAAGCAATGGCATAAAGGTGAATCGACTCACGGAGTTAAACCAAATTTGCCACGTTTAAATAACTTTTGTCTTATTGCCGGGATTAAAACCGGCTCAAAAAAATTAATTTGGATTTTTAAGGATAAATAAATCAAAATCACACGATTATGGAAAAGTTTAAAAGATTTAGCTCGATGTTTGCGATTGCTTTTGCAGCCGCCATCCTGGCCATTTTTTTGTACACCAAATTCAATATCAGGGCAAACGAGGCACTTTTTGCAGAAAAATTGCCGCTGCATTTCACCAACATGGTTTCTTCGTCAGCTTCGCAAATGCAGCTGCCCGATTTAACGTTGGCAGCCGAAAAAAGCGTTCACGCCGTAGTTCACATTCAGGTTAAAATGCAACGGGAAACGCCTGATACCAATGAAAATCCGTTTTACGAATTCTTTTTCGGGCCGCAAGGGCGCGTGCCGCACGGCTACAATCAGCAGCCGCAATTTTCAATGGCTTCGGGCTCGGGCGTAATTATTAGTGCCGACGGATACATTGTAACCAACAACCACGTGGTGAGCGATGCCGTTTTGGTACAGGTAATTATGGACGATAACCGGAAATTTACTGCCAAAGTGATTGGCCGCGACCCCAATACCGACATCGCGTTGGTAAAAATTGACGCCACCGATTTGCCTTTTTTGGTTTGGGGAAATTCGGACGCGCTTAAACTGGGCGAATGGGTTTTGGCTGTCGGAAATCCGTTTAACTTAACATCAACGGTTACAGCCGGAATTGTGAGCGCCAAATCGCGCAGTATAGGAATCATGAGCGGCCAAATGCCTTTGGAATCGTTTATTCAGACGGATGCGGCAGTAAACCCCGGAAACAGCGGTGGCGCACTGGTCAATGTTAGTGGCGATCTGGTCGGAATTAATTCGGCCATTGCTTCGCAAACCGGATCATATTCAGGATATTCATTTGCCGTGCCTTCGTCAATTGCCTGGAAAGTGGTTGAAGACATTAAAAAATACGGCGAGGTGCAACGCGCTGTTCTGGGCGTTTTAATGCAATCGGTTACCGACAGTATAGCACGTGCCAACAAACTGGATAAAGTGGAAGGCGCCTACATAAGCAGTACCACCGAAGATGGCGCAGCCCGCCAGGTTGGTCTGAAAGAAGGCGACATCATTGTTTCAATTAATAACGTAAACGTGAACACCAGTTCGCAGTTGCAAGAGCAAATTGGCCGTTACAGTCCGGGCAACGAAGTGAAAGTGGGTTACATTCGCAATGGCGATTTGCGCAATGTGAATGTGGTTTTGCGCAATACCAAGGGCAATACGTCAATCGTAAAAGAATCGTTGTCACTGTTGGGCGCCGAATTTGGGCCGATTTCCGAAGCCGACCGTGCACATTTTCAGTTGAACTACGGCGTTCAGGTTATCGATTTATCGAGCGGAAAACTGAAAGACGCCGGTGTTCAAAAAAATTTCATTATTACCGATGTGAATAAAATTTCGGTTTCGAGCAAAGAAGATATTGAGCGGATTTTAATGCAGACTACCGATAAAAAGCCCGTTTTGCTTGAAGGAATTTATCCTGATGGCCAATACGCGTATTATGTTTTAAAACCTATAAAATAAGCAGTTGGAGTTCAAAGTAATGGGTACTAAACTATTCGACCTAACAGGTTTTTAAAACCTGTTAGGTCGAATAGTTGCCAATTGATTTTGGCGACTATAAAAAGCACTGTAAATATGGAAAAAAACGACAACGCTCCGGGCAACGGAAAGCCGCACATGCAACGGGGTGTGGCCAGGCCGCAAATGGCAGGCCATTCCTTTAGCGCCGAAAATAATTATGAAACGGCATTGGGTTGGGAATCCTCAAGAGTGGTATCATACAATACAACCTCCATTTTCCTTACGCTTACCGCCCTGAAAAAAGCCGGATTGTTGAAAAAAGCAAGGGGGATTCTGTCCTTTGTCATAATAATTGTCTTGCTGGCATGGGCCAATATATGTCAGGGTCAGGAAAACATGCTCATTGAGCAAATTGCGGGCAGGGATATCGTTCGTACAAGCTATAACGAAGCGGATGATCAAATTTCAAAACAAAAATTCCACATCAGTAACCTGGATACTGTGAAAGGATACCTATCTGTGGAAATCAGGGTTTTGTTGTTTGATGAAAAGGAAAAGCTCACCGACAGTTATACCACGGTCTATGTTTGTAAACCGGATGAATCGAATGTCCTTGTCACTGTTTTCCCGTTCGCCCTGAAAAATGATGCCGAGTATGCTATTGAAGCTTCCTCACCGGGTTTTAAAGAACTATATGATTTTTCTGACAATGCTAAGAAGTTAAGTGATTTGAGTCTTGAGATGTCCGTTAAATCGGGTCTTTTGGGGTTTTTCGGCTCCAGGAACAGGATTTCGATAAGAAACAGGAACCTTGAAATGAAATCCGGTAATTACATCCTTACATCCGACTTAATACTTGATGCCTTTCTTTGGGGCATTCGTGTGAAATCAATTCAATATCACGTTACCGAAAAGTTGAGTGCTAAACGATGGTTGACAGAACAAAAATTTAGAAACGAAGATGGCAGCTATTTTTTAATCAACTATAATGAGGGTACTGATGGACCAAAATTCTCCAATTGATATGAATAAAGTAAAAAATCTCAAGCCAATTCTGTTTTTGATAGGCTCATGGTTGATTGTATTCATTTCCTTCTACTTTGAAACCATCGCAGGCAGTTCTTTATTTTCGAGGTCAGGCTCTTTAATGGTATTGTTTGCCGTAATCGCAAATAATATGCTGATAAAAGGACGGGATAAATATCACCACAACCAGTTAAAGGCATACACCGGAGGGGAAAAGTTTAATTTTGAAGAAATACATCCTTCAAAAAATCATCATTACCTTGAAACTTTTGCTCATATTAATATTGTACTGGGAACTTTGATTTGGGGGTACGGTGATTTATTATTTTAGTGAATTGGTACTGAAATATTTTATAAAAAAATGTGCTTTGGATTATAAATCAATTACATAACATTTAACAATAGAATATGAAAAAGGATTCTGCAAGTAAATTATCTCTCATTGGTTCAGTATCTTTAGGAACTGGTGTTATGATAGGTGCCGGAATATTTGCGCTGATGGGACAGGTTGCCGAATTAGCCGGCAGCCTTTTTCCTATTGCTTTTTTAGTTGGAGGTATTGTAACTGGCCTAAGCGCCTATTCTTATGTTAAATTTTCCAATGCATATCCGTCATCGGGGGGAGTTGCTAAATTTTTAAGAAAAGCCTATGGTCCTGGCACAGTCACAGGCACTTTTTCTCTTTTAATGTATGTCTCAATGGTTATTGCCGAGAGTCTTGTAGCCAGAACTTTCGGATCCTATACACTTAGGTTGTTTAATGTTGGTAATGACAGCGCTCTCGTCCCCATACTCGGAGTAGTTCTGATTGCGGCAGCCTTTATTATAAATATATCAGGCAATAAAATAATTGGAGCAAGTGCAACTATTACTGCAGTTGCAAAAATTCTGGGTATTGCCATGTTAGCAATCGCGGGGCTCGCTATATCGGGCTTTCCCTCCTTCGAAAATTTGGCTACGGCAAACAGCAGCGATTGGTCAATGATTGGAGGTTTTATTGCAGCCCTGGCTTTGTCGATACTTGCCTATAAGGGCTTTACAACGATTACCAACCAGGGCGGTGATATTGTAAATCCAAACAAAAACGTGGGGCGTTCCATCATTTATTCTGTATTAATTTGTATCGTTATTTATGTGGCATTAGCTCTGTCTGTATCAGCAAGCCTGAGCATACCGGATATCATTAAGGCAAAAAATTACGCACTTGCAGAAGCCGCCCAACCGGTGTTCGGTAATTTGGGTTTATGGTTTACAGTAATATTAGCCATCGTTGCCACTGTATCCGGATTGATTGCCAGTGTTTTTTCTGCGTCCAGGTTGCTTGCAATGCTAAGCAATATGAAACAAATTCCTGATTTACGATTTAAATTCAGCAACCCTGCACTTCTATTTACTGTATCACTCGCTACAATATTGACTATTCTTTTCGATCTAACCAGAATTGCTGCAATCGGCGCTATCTTTTACATAGTTATGGATATTGCGGTTCATTGGGGTCTCTATAGATTTCTAAGAAAGGAAGTTAGTTTTAATCCTCTTGTTCCCTTACTTGCATTACTTTTTGATACTGTTATTCTTATTGCTTTTATAATACTAAAATTTAAAAGCGACCCGCTTGTTCTTATCGTTTCTTTCGCAGGTATCCTAATTGTAATAGTTGCTGAAAGGCTTTTCATGAAAACTCATACTGACAGTGACGGAAAAATGAATATGGAAATGAATATGAAGCCTTAGGAGATTATTATGAAAAAGATTATTTTAATAGTTAATTGTATTTATCATGAAAAAGATTATTTTAATAGTTATTGTTTTTACAGGTTTATTCATATTGCTTTCTGCCGGAAAAACAGAAACCGTGAAATTGCAGAATAAAGGTGTGAATGAAATTTCTGCAGCCCAGCTTCATCAAATGATGGAAGAAAAAGATTTTACACTTGTGAATGTGCATGTTCCCTATGCCGGAGAATTCCCTCAGACAGATTTACTTATCCCTTACGATAAAATTGGCGGGCGTTTGGATGAACTACCAGCCAAAAATCAAAAAATCATATTGTATTGCCGTAGCGACCGCATGAGTACCATTGCCGCAAAAACGCTTACGAATGCAGGGTATTTAAATCTTTATAATTTGAAAGGTGGGATGGAAGGTTGGAAAGAAGCAGGATATCAATTGATAGAAAACCAACCTATAAAAGAATAAACATGAAATTTAAATTTACTTTTTTGGCCTTAGCTTTGTTTGTGCTGACAGGATTTACTGCCGCGGCCCAAGCAGATACGACAACTTACCACCTGACTCTAAAACAGGAACTGGTAAATAAAGCGGGCAAAAAAGCGATGGGCATGACCATCAATGGGCAAATACCCGGCCCAACCCTCCGTTTTACCGAGGGTGATTATGCTGTTATCTATGTGAAAAATGAGATGGATATTGAGACTTCAATCCACTGGCATGGACTTTTATTGCCAAACTTTTATGATGGGGTACCCTATTTGACAACCCCACCAATTGAGCCCGGAGGAATTCAAAAATATGAATTTCCCTTAAAGCAATCCGGTACTTATTGGTATCACTCACATACGATGCTTCAGGAACAAAGTGGTGTCTATGGTTCCATTGTGATTGAGCCCAGGAAAAAGAAACTTGATTTTGACAAGGAATTGGTTTTGGTCTTGTCCGACTGGACCAATGAAAAAACTATGAATGTTCTGCGTACTTTAAAACGGGGAAGCGAATGGTACCAAATTAAAAAGGGTACTGCGACGCCCTTGAACCGGGTTATTGCGGAAGGAGCTTTAGGAGCACAACTCAAATTCTGGAAACAGCGCATGGGTGGAGCTGACATTGCGGATATTTATTATCCCACTTTTCTGGTAAACGGGCAACAAACGCAGGAATACCCTGAATTTCAACCCGGTGAAAAAGTGCGGTTGCGTATAATAAACGGGGCTGCCTCTACTTCTTTCTGGATGACTTTTGGAGGAAGTAATCCAACTTTGGTCTCGGCTGATGGGCTGGATGTAGTGCCTGTTAAACACAACAAAACCTTCATAGCCATTGCTGAAACCTATGATTTTATTGTAACGATTCCTGAAAACGGGGAAATTGAATTCAGGGCCACCGCTGCTGATGGTTCCGGGTTAACGACTGCCTATCTGGGAC
>JBBSBP010000139.1:0-11775 GCA_038251165.1 Bacteroidales bacterium
GCTTGGATATACTGCCGGAGAACTTGAAAAGCTGAGTTATCAGGATATTACTCCCGAACATTGGCATCCAATTGAAGCAAAGATAGTTTATGAACAGGTGCTTGTTAGAGGATTTTCTGCAGTCTACGAAAAGGAATACCGGAGAAAGGATGGAACGATTTTCCCTATTGAGCTGCGCACCATTCTGATGCGTAATGACGATGGAGAAAATACCGGAATGTGGGCCATTGTACGTGATATCACCCAACGCAAGCAAGTTGAAAATAAACTCAGGTTAAATGAAGAGAAATACCGCACGCTGATTGAGTTTGCACCGGATGCATTTTTTCAGGGAGATGCAACAGGCAATCTGATTGTTGTGAATAATAAGGCTGGTGAACTTACAGGATATTCCAAAGCAGAACTTCTGAAAATGAATTTGTCCGACCTTATTCCTGAAACCATGCTACTCTTAAACCCTTTACGCTTTGATCTTCTGAGCAAGGAAAATGTAGTTAAAACAGAGCGAGCGTTCCGGCGAAAAACCGGTGAAATAGTTCATATTGAGATGAACTCCAAAAAAATGGATGATGGTACTTATCAATGTTTCGCCCGAGATATTTCGGAACGCAACCATGCTGAACAAGTGGTGAGGGAAAGTGAAGAGCGATACAGGGAACTTGCTGATAGTATTACTGATGATTTCTTTTCGATGGATAAGAACCTGAAATTCACCTATTGTAATAAATCATTTGAAAAAAACAGCGGATTTAAGATTACAGATATTATTGAGAAATCTATATGTGATGTTTACCCGGATATAAAAGATTCGGTCAGGGAAAAGCTTTACCTGGATGTATTAAAAACTCAACAGCCCGGAAGTTGTATTGATAAGTTCCAGGTTAACGGGGAGAAAAGATATTTCGAAATCAAAGCATATCCGTCAAAAACAGGGCTGGTTGTTTTTATATACGACATCAATCATCGGATGCAGGCTGAAAAAGAATTAAAACTCTTTAAGTCCATCATTCAATCTTCTGAAGCTGCCATTGCAGTAAGCGACCCTGAAGGCAAATTAATATATGTTAACCTGGCGTACGAAAAGCTTTTCGGGCTATCATTTGACGAAGCAATACTTTTAAACTTCCTTTCCTGTCATACCGAAGAAACCCTGAAAATTCTTGATGATGAAATGATGCCTGCCCTCCGACAGGGCAAACCCTGGGAAGGAGAAATAGAAGTCTTTCATAAAAACGGGCAAAAAATTCCGATCTGGTCACATGCAGGTTCAATTCAGGATGCGAATGGACAAAATATAGTTCTGTTTTCAATTATGGATGATATTTCCGGGCAAAAGAAATCGGAAAAATACAGGCTGCAGCTTGAAATGATTAAAGGTGAGGAAGCCGAAAGACTTCGGATTGCACACGATTTGCATAACCATATAGGGCATATTATTGTAGCAATTAAAATACATATTGAGCGGGCAATTGCTTCATCTTCCGATGAAAAACACATTGCTGAACTCGAAAATATCCTGAATAAAGTGATATTTGCGATTAAGGAAGTGCGGCTGGTTTCTTCAAAATTAGCAGAAAGATTCTCAGAACCCTGGAAACTCAGGCAGCAGATATCAACCTTTTTGACTGACCTTGAAATTACCAGCAATATTCAGATCGTTCAGAAAATTGATCCGCTGCCCGACGAAGTTCCTGATCCACTTATGCGGAATGTAGTCGGGATACTGGAAGAAGCGCTTTCGAATGTGATGAAACATTCAGATGCCAAAAGTGTGTACATTCATGTTTTTATAAAGAAAAACCGTTTCTTCATCAATATCAGGGATAATGGAAAAGGCATGGATAATTCATTAATACACCATGGATCGGGCCTTAGCTTTCTGAAAGCGGAAGCTGAACTAATTGATGGAGAAATCAGTATTAAATCAGTTCCCGGGAAATTCTGCATGTTGAAATTTAATGCACCCATTACCGCTACCTGAGAGTATAAAATATATAGAAGAGGAGTATGAAATAAGTATATTTACGTATTTTATTTCCTACCGGAATACCTTTATTTTACGATCATATATCTGATACTTTGAAAATAAAATTACTTGTTGTCGATGATCATGCAGTTCTTCGCGAAGGAATCAAGGAGATATTTGCGAAAGATACTGATATTGAAACCATTGAAGAAGCCAGCAATGGATTGGATGCCGTACTTAAAGCCGGTAAAAACAGGCCCGATGTGGTGGTTATGGATTTTGAAATGCCCAAATACAATGGCATTTATGCGGCAAAGGAAATGATTAAGCAACAACCGAATCTTCCAATCCTTCTTTTAAGCATGTTCAATGACAAGGAGCATATCCTTGAGGCTATCAATGCCGGGGTGAAAGGATATCTCGGCAAGGATGCAAAGTTACATGAGATACTGCTGGCCGTTAAAGAGCTGCATAACCGGGGTACATGGTTTAAAGGGGAAATAGCTGAAATTATTACACCATACCTGATTGCTACTGCGTCAGGGCAATCAAATTCTGATTCGAATAACGGGCTTACGCCACGCGAAATTGAAATTACCTGCCTGTACGCTGAAGGGAAAAAATCCATTGAGATAGGTAGTAAGCTCAACATCAGCAAACGGACCGTCGAAGTGCATAAAGCCAATATCTTCAAAAAACTGAACCTTTCGAGCTCCATCGAACTCTTTCGGTATGCCATCCGCAATAATCTTGTGAAGATTAATTAACAATCTGTTTTCAGATATCTTTTATATTTCAAAGAGGGACCTTGCTGAAAAGTGCTACATCCTCAAAAAGCGGCCTTACTGATTTCTCTGTAAAGTCGAAAAAACTTATATTTTTGGAAGTTTAGTTGGTTTTCCTAATCGAAGCCGCTCCACTGAGGTCAGATTCAACAACGGCCGGATTCCCGGAATACTGGACATTTGAAGCTCCACTTCCTTTCACCTTCAGTTTTTCAGTAATATTCACCTGGGCAGTGGAAGCCCCGCTGGCAACTATGTTGCTTTCTTTTGCCGTATATTCCAGCGCATTCAATTTGGGGGCGCCGCTTAAATCTATATCAAAACGGGCTGCCTGTCCAACCAATGTAGCGGAGGATGCGCCGCTCAGGTTACAATTCAGCACTTTTGCTGCTATGTTGAGACTTATTATTGAAGCTCCGCTGCCTTCAATTTTAAGATCATTAAAGCTCATTGCATTTGTTCCCTGTATTTCCACCGCTCCGCTCACATTAATATCGGTGAGTATGATAAAGGTTAGGCAAACGCTGACACCCCCGACTTGTCTGCTGAAATTGGTCTCTTTAAGCTTGATGATAAGCTTGCTGCCCCTGACTTCGGTAATGATTTCACCCATATCATGGTCGCTGGCGTCTAGCAGCAGTTTTTCTTCATTACCCTGGGTTAATACTACCTTAAAAGCGCTACTGACAACCAGTTCAGTGAAATGGGAGATTTTTCTTTCTCCTTTTATAGCAAAAGCCGGAGCTAATGCTGCCAGAAGAAACAGTAGAATAATCAATAATGGGAAAATTTTTCTGGTTTGTGCGGGATTTGTTTTCATGTATGTTTATTTTTAGTTGAAGAATCAATAAAAGTTGATCTTAGTAAAAAGGGATATCAAATTTAACTGAATTAATTGTACTTTGTTTTAATATTGACTGTGAAAAGCTAATTTTGTTAAAATTTTAATTTGACTATAAAATTATATGGAACTGTATTGTTTTTCTAAATAATTTGCTAATTTGGCCCCGCCTAATGATGAATTGATTTTTTGGAGTAGTTTTACATTGAATAATTGAAATATCGATATGTGTTTTGAGTTTCAATTAAACCTTTCATAATATACGGAAATATGCCTGATTCCTTTATTAGAGTATGGATATATTTGCTTATCATTAGTTTGATAGTGGCTTCAGGCATTGATTCTTTTGCCCAGGAAAAGGTTGGTAAAGTGGTTCTATTACAAAGCAATACGTTATACTTAGCTCAACCCGATACGTTGATTCAAAAATTGCCTGTTGAAATTCAAAAGCTTATCGAGACTATCACTACTGAAAATGCAAAAACTACACCCGAAGAACCTTCACTTGAGATTGAGGGCCTGGTGGTCGATGAAACCAGGACCAAGGCTGGTCATGATTTTTATGACAATTTTTATAACCTGTGGGAAGCTCCGCAACAGGCCAAAAACTTTAGTATCGTAGTCCGTGAACTCCCCTTTAGAGCCAATACTACACAAGTGCAGATTCTGGTGAATGATGAACTTGTTGTTAACTCCATCTTACAGCCGAAACAAGACTTTGTTACCGAATTGGCCGGAATGGCGGTGCCAGCGATAGGTGAATACCTTATTAAATTGCAGGAAATGGCCCGACAACTTGATGATACAGATCTTTCAGGAAGCGGCATCTATTAATTTTTTTATTAAAAACATGTACAATGAAAACAAAACATTTACTACTCTTGCTGATTTTCGCCTGTCTGGCGTTCCCGGCACACCTGTTCAGTCAGGACCTTGTTTTTGGCTTTACAAACCCGGCTTTCGGAGGTAATCCATACAATTATCAGTGGATGCTTGCTTCTGCCCAGGCGCAGGATACCTATAAAGCTCCAACCGAATCAACAACCCAGGCTAGTTATACTAAAAGCCCTCTTAAGGATTTTGAAGAATCGCTAAACCGCCAGATTTTAAGTCAGCTTTCACGAAAACTGATTGAAACCCAGTTCGGAGAAAGCCAGCTTACTGCAGGCACTTACATTATAGGTAATTACCAGATTGAAGTAAGTGATCAGGACGGAGGACTTAACATTGTTATTTCAGATACGGGCACCGGCGATCAGACCACTGTATTTATTCCGTTTTTCTAAATCTTCCAATTAATGATAACTATATTTCGTTTGTTGAATTTCAAAAACGGTTTTTTTATCCTCGTTGTTTTTGTGCTGCACTCGTGTGCACCATACATGCACCAACCGCTGAAACCACAGCGGGCCAGGCTGGGTCCTGAAACTCCCCAGAAGAATGAATTAACTTCTTTGCCTGCCCCAAAAGATAAAATCGTTGCTGCTGTATATAAGTTCAGGGATCAGACGGGGCAATATAAGCCGGCAGAAAATATGTCAAGCTGGTCAACCGCCATTACCCAGGGTACAACCACAATACTTTTACGGGCTCTTGAGGAATCGCAATGGTTTATCCCTATTGAACGTGAGAATATTGGCAACCTGCTGAATGAACGAAAGATAATCAGATCATCAAGAGCTCAATATGCAGGACAAAGTGAGGAAAATTCACCTTTACTTCCGCCCCTTTTATTTGCCGGCGTTATTCTTGAAGGTGGGATTATTTCGTACGAAGCCAATGTATTGACCGGGGGGATGGGTTTGCGGTATTTTGGTACCGGTGCTTCAGGGCAATACCGGGAAGACCGGGTTACGGTGTATCTGAGAGCAGTGTCAACAAGCAACGGCAAAATTTTAAAAACGGTTTATACTACCAAATCCATTCTTTCACAACAGGTGGACATTGGTGTATTCCGTTATGTAAAATTTAAACGGCTTCTCGAAGCTGAAACCGGCTTTACGTATAATGAACCTTCAGAAATGGCAGTGACCGAGGCCATCGAAAAGGCGGTTACTTCGCTGATTATTGAAGGAGCCATCGAAGGTTTATGGACTTTCGCAAACGCGGCAGATTCCAGCTCCCTTGTTGTTAAACAATATCAGGCAGAGAAAAATCAAAACAAAGATATAGACGTTTTCGGCCGGCTTTTGAATGTTAATAATCGAGGAAAAGTATCCCTTGAGCTTTTTGGAGGGGCAGTAAGGATTGACGGTGATTATCCTTCCGCTGAAGTCCGGCCATTAGCCGGGTTTGCGGCTGCTTACATGTTTAACCCTTCATTTTTATTGAAATTACAAGGAGAACGAACTGAATTTATTGCCGGAAGGAATAAATATTCTACCTATGCCAACGCGCTTAAAGTAGGAGTTGACTACCTGTTTACTCCACTCGAGAAAGTTTCGCCATTTATAGGCTTTGGCCTGGGAGCAATAAAGGAAAGTGGTGCAACATCCTATGCAAAGGACCCAATTACAGGCTTGTTTTATTATGAAGTTGGTCTTGAATGGCTTATGTCTTCCAGATTCGGTATAAATGCAAGCGCTTCGCACAACATTATGTTTAATGATGGCTTTGATGGGGTGAATCAGGGGAAGTATCCTGATATGTATTGGACGGCAAAATTAGGCTTGACGTACTACTTAGGTAAGCATAAAGTCCGGAAAGTTCCGTTGTCCAAACCTTGAACCGCCATAGGTTAAATAGAAACAAAAAAAATCATTTTCATTTTTTAAAAATACCTAAGGATATGATACGTACAATACTTAAAGCCTGTTTCTTCGCTCTTATGATAGTTACAATATCGTCATGTGAAAAAACAATTGAATTGCAGGAATTTGGCATTATTTCCGGGCAGGTGTTGGATGCAAATGACAATACTCCTGTTACCGGAGTCTCTATTTCTACAGCTCCTGCAAGCAGCACTGTAATTACGGATGCTAATGGCCGTTTTAATATTGAGGAAGTTCCTGTGGGCGAGATTATAGTAACCGCGAAAAAAATGGGATACAGACAAGCTACGGCCAGCCTGAACCTGCAGGCCGGAAAGAAAGCAATTGCAACAATTGTGATGGAAAAGTCGTCAGGATATTTACAGCCGGGTGGTACTTTTAAAAAGCCGACACCTGCCAATGCTGCATCCCAACAATCAACTCAACTTATGCTGAGCTGGAGTTTCGAACATAATACTACTGATGACAGCCTTTTTTTTGATGTTAAGCTTTTTGAGTCCAGCAGCACCGCTCCAGTCAATTTGGCCGCAGGAATAACCGACTTCAAGGTTGAAGCCAAAAATCTGAAATATGCGACAACTTATTATTGGCAGGTGGTGGCCAGTGATCAGGATTCTATTATTGCCTATAGCGAACTCTGGTCCTTTACAACTTCCTTATTCCCGGATAATCCTTTATTATTTGCCCGCGCAACCGATGGAATTTTTGATATTTACACCATGGATACATTGGGTGGTGGGCTTTCAAAATTAACCAATGGTAAATCAAATATTAACTGGTATCCCCGAATCAATCGAATTGTGAATCGGGTCGCCTTTGTCTCTAACCGCAATTTTAATACCCAAATTTATACAACAAATCTGGATGGAAGTGACATCAGACAGGTTACAACCCTGCCTATTGTCGGTAATTACAACTCCGGCACCGGATTTTGTTGGTCACCCGATGGCAGTAAACTTCTCTATCCCCACTACGATAAATTATACCTGATTAATGCTGATGGAACCGGCTTAACGCAATTTGCCACTGCCCCTGCCGGTAGAAATTTTACTTTTTGCGACTGGTCAACTTATACGAATAAAATCGTTGTGCAAACTACCGGAAATAATCCCTATGATAATGAAATTTACCTGATGGATCACGATGGATCAGGTATGGCACTGTTTGTTGATAACCTGCCTGGTGTTATTCAAAATCCGGTTTTTTCTGTTGATGGAACTAAGGTGATGTTTACGCAGGATTTAGATGGCTTAAATTCGCCGGATGGAAGACAGTTGAATGCACATATAATGCTGAAAAGTATTTCAGATGCCACCATTACAGATCTATCCCACAAAAAAGAAGATGGCACCAACGATCTGATGCCGAGGTTTTCGCCCGATGGTGCTTATATTGTTTATGTAAATAAAAAAAACACAACTTCAGGTGTTGAAAATATTATGTTTATGCGGGCTGATGGAACTAAACGTAAGCTTGTAACGACCAATGGAACCATGCCCGAATGGAAGTAAAATTATTCAGGAATTTGTAATCTAAAGCTGAAGTATTTTGGTGTTTTTTTAATTTGAACCTATTTAATTGAATCAGGCGCTTAATAATTACTAAGAAACTAAATGTTATAACTCCCTTCGTTAATCTCCTTTTAGTTCCTGAAATCAACCTCCTTTTCTGCTCTTTTTTTGCTCCCTTGGTTTGGGGTCATACAAAAAAGAGCAGAAGCAAGGATCTATATGCAAATTTAAATAGTCACTAAATATATTTCAGCCATTGGCTATTAAAGGCTACCGATCAAATATTTTGTAAGAGCCTGATTAGCAGGATATGCTGGCACGCGCTGTTGCTTGAGTACGGTTGACGAGCGGAGCCGAACCAGTCGTACCATCGCCAAACCATCGAAGGCCCAGCGCTTGCAAACATAATATCTTCCCATTTGTAATCTCCGCTTTAAGGCTCCTTTTCCCGGTCCTAGAGACCTGGAATGACAAAATATCAATCAAAATAACCAATTCCACACAATAATCTTTTTAAATAGCATGATGCACTGTAGTTTATAGATATTGACTACGTGCCTGATTCAATTATTATATTAGCTATTTATAAATTAATATACGTGTAAATACGTATTGGAACTAGATATTTTGAATAAATCTGAACTACTATTTAAGTACTAATACCTATTGTGCTGGCTGAATTATTGACTTAGTTTTGTTCGTGATAAATCATTAACCCTTTTTTATAAACCTTTTTTTATTAACCCCAAAACCCAAACAAAATGAAAAAACTAACCTTTATTTTCGCAATGGTGCTGGCAGCGAGCTTTGCTATGGCACAAAACACAGCAACAACCACCCAAAATGGGCCAAATAACATGGCCGGCGTTACTCAAACTGGAACAAATAATTCTGTTGTACTTCAAACTTCTGTAGGTACTGGAAACGAAGCAACTGTTTTGCAAAAAGGCGGTTCTGATGGTGCAAATCAGAGCAATATTGAACAAGTAGGTGGTACAGGTGGTAAGCAGCAGGCATTTACTACGCAAACTGGTTCTCTTAATAATGCAATTCAAAAACAATTGGGACCTTGGCCTGGGTACGATGTTGCTAAAATTACTCAAACAGGGAAAAATAATAAGGGAGAGCAATATCAAAAAGCTTATAATAACACAGCAGAGCTTACACAAACGGGTAACGATAATGTTTCACTTCAAGATCAAAGAAATAGCGTTGATCCAAAATGGAACACATCCATTGTTACACAAAATCAAGATGGGAATAACTCCAAAACTTTGCAGGGAGGGACAAACCAGTATGTTAAAGTAAATCAAGATGGTATGGGCAATAAATCTAATGTTGATCAACAAATTGGGGGATGGAACCTTGATGGCAATAAAACATATGTTGATCAAATTGGTGATGCTAACGAAGCAGTTGTTTTACAAAATGGAGCCAGGAATTTGGCTAATCTAAACCAATCAGAAAACCGTAATAATAATGGTTACTGGATTGGGAATGGTGCTAAGACCATTGAACAACAAGGTAATGATAATATTGCAACTTTTTCTCAAATAGGTGACGATAATGAGGAAATGATTTATCAGAATGGCCAGGGAAATGAAGCAATACTTGAACAAACCGGCAAGAATTCTTATGGATACATGACGCAGAGTGGGAATGGTGCCGCCGACAATTATGCAAAAGTTGAATCAAACGGAGATTATAACAGGCATTTTACTGTTCAATCATGGGGTGATGATAATGAAATTAATGTTGTTCAAACTGGAAATAGCAATGAATCTTTTGTGGGGCAATATGTTGGTGATAAGAATAAGGCTAAGACAACTCAGGTAGGCAATGATAATAAATCCAATGTAATGCAGCAGCAAGGTGATTTGAATGATGCTGAAGTAATTCAGGTTGGAAATTTAAACAATGGGATTGTTAACCAATATGGCAGTGATAATTTTGCCAAAATTTCTCAAACAGGTGATTCAAATTTTGGCTCGATTTCTTCCACAGGAACTGGTCATTCAGGAACAATTATGCAAACTGGTGGAATGAACCAGGCTTTGATTACACAAAACCCCTAAACCAATTTTTGATTATTCCACCGTTTGCCCTCACTATTGGGCAAACGGTGGAATAATCATTTAATCTTGTTATACCAGGGCTGGTTTATGGAGTAATTCTTTTTCAGATCAATCTGATAATTAGCCTAAAAGTTGCATTATTAGCCTAAAGAAAGATGATTTGTTGCTAAATTTTGACTATCTTTGAACTTCAAATGTAATAAAAATGAAAAACCTGAAATTCATATCAACGCTATCGCTGATATTCCTGCTATCGCTTGCACAAAATGTTTTCAGTCAGGAATTAAATCCGGAAGAAGATATTTTCATCAGGCAATTGAACGAAAATCAGTTTAGTGCACTTGGGCCCGACGGTTCTTTTAACAATCAGGCTACCCTGATACAAATTGGTTCTTTAAATTCCGGGAATATAAACCAGCAACGTAACGGAAATTTTCAGCAGGGAAATATGGGGGTTATTATTCAGATTGGCAACAACAACGAATCAAATCTCACCCAGGTTGGTTCCGGAAATCAGTCAATCAGTAATCAGATCGGCAATCATAATTCATCGGATTTAATGATTGAGGGTAACTCCAATTCAACCTTCACCACGCAGATGGGTAGTGATAATATCATCGACCGGAAAATAGCCGGTGATAATCAGTCCTTTAATTTAGTTCAGCTGGGAAATAGCAATACCTTTTCAGTGGGTGCAAATGCGCTGCCGGGCATGCAGGTTACCCAGCAAGGGAATGGGATGACCATTGTAATCAGATAATATCTCCCGGGTCAATTTCTTATTATTGGAATAATTGAAAATAGGGTTGCTGTTTTAGCAACCCTTTTTATTATAGTAATTTCATTCAGGTAAAAAGCACATACTTTTGTGAGCCAGGTTTAAAGTATTCATAGGCGATGTAACGCAAATGGACAATACTTAAATCCACTCGTTTATTTTACACCACTGCAGGTTATAGGAGTGGAATGAGTAAAAAAGCAGCTACTCGAATCATGGCTGCTTTTCCGGATTTGTTCATGAAATAGTTTTCTGCTTTAGAAAATTATTTTCTCTTTTAATTTGTCGTGATCATCGAGTGGCATGTTGAATCTTACTGAAAATATTCCTTCATCCTGTCGAAGAATCCCTTGTCGCGGGCGCCGGGTTGAGGTTTAAAATTATCAGCAGTTTGTAAGTCTTCCATCACTTCTTTTTCCTTGCGATTGAGATTTTTTGGAGTCCAAACGTTGATGGTCACAAGCAAATCGCCTTTACCATAAGAATTAATTGAAGGTAATCCTTTCCCTTTAAGCCGTAGCATTCTGCCACCTTGTGTGCCGGGTTCAATTTTGATGCGGGCTTTTCCATCGAGAGTAGGGATATCCACTGAACTGCCAAGAGCGGCATCCGGGAAACTGATATACAAATCGTACAAAAGATTGTTCCCTTCGCGGTGTAGATTTTCGTGTGGTGCTTCTTCAATCTGAATGATCAGATCGCCGGGAACACCCCCACGGGCAGCTGCATTTCCTTTGCCATTTACCGAAAGCTGTATGCCGTCGGATACACCGGCCGGGATGTCGATGCTGATCACATCTTCGCCTTTAATCACGCCATTTCCAGCGCAATGAACACATTTATGCTGAATAATCTGGCCTTCGCCGCTGCAGGTAGGGCAGGTGCTGCTGGTTTGCATCTGACCCAAGAAAGTATTGGTAACTCGTGTTACCTGTCCGGTACCACGGCAGGTTGAGCAGGTATTATAGGCTGATCCGCCTTCGGCACCCGATCCTTTGCACCAGGTGCAGGAAATATATTTATTGACTTTTATCTTTTTTTCGACACC
>JBBSBP010000140.1:0-11774 GCA_038251165.1 Bacteroidales bacterium
GCATTTTCCAATTTAACTTTTACAACAATTCCGCTTTTTGGCGACCATGTTTTTAGTTTTATATTGCTGAACGAACTAAAGTCAAGGACTTTGCCGGCTTCGAAGAAAGCTCCGGCCCAGGTTTCTGCTCCGGCAGTTTTGGCTAGTTTAGCGACTTTCGATGTTTTATTTGCTCCTGAAGCGTCTGGATTGGCTACCAATTCAATGTTCGCAATATTGCCAAATACAGTAAATGCAGGTGCAGCGCCTTCGAAGTTTTCAACCATTAAAGAAGAAGGAACTACAGCAGCTGCCAATTTAATGTCGTCGAAAAAATAAGCAGCACCATCGCCAACATTTCCAAAGTCGAAGAAGATCACTACTTTCTGATATTCCCTGGTCATGTCGATGGTTGAAAAGTCGAACGTTAATTCTTCCCATTTATCGGCAACAGTAGTTGTGGCATCTACTTCTTTATTGATGTTTCCATCGGTTAAGTTTTCAACTTTCAATTTTACAATTGAACCAACTTTAGGCGACCAAACTTTTACTTTAAAACTTTTATTTGTCGAAAAATCGATTGGATTTCCAAGTGTTAAAAACGAACCACCCCAGGTTTCGGCGCCAGCAGTTTTAACTGTTTTTCCAACCTTTGCAGTTGTATTCATTCCCGTGGCATCAGGATTATCGACAACCGACGAAACTACATTTCCGAAATCGGTGAATGCATAATTAATCAGGAATGATTCAAAACCAACCGGTAATTTTACCGGATCCGAAGCAGCACTGATTTTAACTGTTTCGGTATATTCGGTGGTTGCTTTTCCAGCACTTTTAGCTACAATTTTCACCTGATAATTGCCAGGATTTACATAAGTATGAGTTGCAACTTCAGCAGGTAATAAATGCGTTGCTATTTCGTCTTGAACATCACCAAAATAGACATCGATAATTGTTGCAAATTCAGCAATAGCCGTAACGGTTACAATTTTTGGATTCAATGTATTCTTAGTAATGGTTACTTTTAAATTCTGAGGAGCCTTAAACGTTACGTTTAGTTCTTTTATAATTTTCGTTTCAAGACCAGTAGCTCCTATGGCTGTGATACCTACCTGATAAACTCCTTCAGTATAAGTATGAGTTGCTGTTGCCATAAGATTGTATTCTTTAGGTTCACCCGCTCCGTCACCAAATGCGATCAGATATTTTTGAGCTCCTTCAGCGTTTGGAATTATAGAAACCAGCCCGGTATTATCTTGTGTTATATCGAAAATGGCATTGACATTGGCTGGCGCGGTAATGTAATCCAATGAATACAATTTATCTTCATCTGTGGTACATGCAAAAGCAGTCAGTAAGATGAATAAAAATGCGATTGTATTTTTTAATATTTTCATCATTTCTAAAATTAGTTGGATTAATAATTTGGATTTTGACTCCAATTTCCGTTAGAAAACTCAATTTCTTCAAGAGGAACAGGAAACAGTTCATTTTTTCCGGCGACAAATCCGTCGATTTTGCCAGCAGCCCTTCCTGTTCTAACTAAATCGAAGAATCGATGTCCTTCACCCAATAGTTCAACCCTGCGTTCGTGATAAATTGCATCGGTTAAGGCATTCCCGGTAAGTGTTACTTTATGGTTTTTATCACCAAAAGCTCTTTCACGAACCTGAGATAAATAATTCTGTGCTTTTACATCCGAAATACCACCTCTGTTATTTGCCTCAGCTGCCATTAACAATACATCAGCATAACGGATAGCTCTGTAATTATTAGGGTTCGTTAAATTTAAATCGCCCTGTGCAGCTGCACTTCTTTTGCGTGGCAAGTATTTTCGGTTAAAATAGCCTGTATGTTCATTTCCGGTTGTATATTCTGCGCCTGTACTTGCAGCCCATTCCACAATATCCAAAATGGCAACATCTTTTCGCAAATCGCCTGGCTCAAATTCATCAACTGCGTTTTGTGTTGGAACATTAAAACTAAATCCGGGAGTAAACAGCGGCCCGGTGTATCCTCTTACACCACTAAATCCAACAGCCACATTTCCTTCACTACACTGTAAGCAACCAAAACCGGCACCTTCAACATCGGTGTACTGGACTTCAAAAACCGATTCCGGCCCGTTTTCGCCTTCATTCTCAAAAATGGAATTGTAATTACTTACCAGGGAATATTTTCCTCCTGAAATAACCTGATCGAAAACAGTTGCAGCGTCAGAAAATTTATTCTGATATAAGTATGCTTTACCGAGGAGTGCTTGTGCTGCACCTTTGGTTGCTCTTCCAATTTGTTTTGGAGTGTCTTTTAATACACTGGAGGCAAAAATTAAATCAGCTTCAATCTGCGCAAATACTTCTGAAACAGGTGCACGAGGGATGTTGGTTTCGTTGCCCAGCTTAAAGCGTTCATCAACTTTTAAAGGTACAGGACCAAACCATTTCACCAATTCAAAATAGTAATATGCTCTTAAGAACCGAACTTCTCCAATCATTTCATCTTTTCCGGCAAAGTCGATTTTGTCTTTAAACTCTAAAAAATAATTGCAGCGTTGCACTCCGGCAAACATCCAGTTCCATACATCTCTCAGGTTACTGTTTGTTGGGGTATGTGTCATATCATCAATCTGTTGCCATCCAATTACATCGGTTGGATTTTCTCCGCCGCAAAGGGTATTATCTGAAGCAATCTCGCCCAGAATCACATTTACATAAGAAGACTGCAACATATCATATGCAGATACAAGGGAATTGTAGTAATCGGTTTCCGAATTAAAGTAGTTTTCGGAGTCGATCGAATATTCAGGAGAAATTTTAACAAAATCATCAGAACAAGAGAACGTTAATGCTGAAATTGATAAAACACCCGTGAAAATGATTTTTTTAAATATTTTATTGTTCATTTTTCCGTTTTTTAAAAGTTGAGATTTAATCCGAAAGTGTATGTTCTGGATGCAGGGTAGAATCCTGAGTCAAAACCACCACCAATAGGCGCTCCGCTTGATGCGGCAGGATCGTAACCAGAGTAGTTGGTCAATGTGAATAAATTGCTTACACTACCATAAACCCTCATAGAACCAATTTTTATTCTTTCAGTCAAATGAGATGGAATAGTATAACCCAATTGAACATTTTGTAACCTCAGGAAGGAAGCATTTTCTACATAATAGTCAGAAAAAATTGTATTTGCAGTTGCTGCAGTAGTCAATCGTGGAACTGTATTGCTTGTTCCTGAACCGGTCCATCGGTTGAGACTTGAACTGAGTTTATTCACGTTAGGCTGTGTTCTTTCATAATTCCTTACCATATCATTTCCAATGGAAGAATAGGCATAGGCGATAAAATCGAAACCTTTAAAATTAAGCGTGATGTTCAGACCCATGGTAACATCAGGAATTGGATCTCCAATATTTGTACGGTCATCGGAATTTATAACTCCATCTTTATTTACGTCGACAAAACGTATATCTCCGGGAGCAGCTTCTGCACCCAAAGCCGATTGCGAAGGATGTGCATTAACCTCAGCCTGGGTTTGGAACAGACCGTCGGTTTTGTAGCCATAGAAGTATCCAATAGGCAAACCAACCTGCATTCGTGCTGGTAATGGTTGACCAACCCCAAAACCTCCGCCTTCAACAAATCCGGAACCGTTGTTAACTTCTAAAACTTCATTTTTTAAAGTCGTTACGTTGTAATTCACATTATATGTAAAGCCTTTGGTAATGGTACCTCTGTATCCAACTGCAAATTCAAATCCGCTGTTTTTAACAGTACCAGCATTCACTGTAGGACCGGCAGCGCCAGGAGCAGCTACTCCCAGGATTCCCGAAACAGGAATATTGCCGATTAGCAGGTTGTTGGTTGTTTTTATGAAATAGTCAGCATTAATATCAATCCTGTTATTCATTAGTTTAAAATCTGCACCCAAGTCAAATTGTTCTGACTGTTCCCATTTTACCGATGGATTTGGGCTTGCACCAACAGCAGTTCCGTTGACCAAAATACCATCCAATACATAGGTAGCTTCTCCACTCAGTTGTGAGATATACTGGTAGTCAGCAATTTTATCTGAACCTAATAATCCATAACTCAGTCGCAGCTTAATTAAATCAATATTTTTTTTGCCTTTCATAAAACCTTCGTCTGAAATGATCCATCCCATCGTCGCTGACGGAAAATATGCTACACTATTATCGGGACCAAATTTGGTTGAGGCATCTCTTCTTAACATGGCAGAAAGCAAATACTTGCCTTTATAATCGTATTGAGCTCTGGTGAAATACGACAATCTTCGTTGATCGTAAGTCCATGATCCTACGGCTTTTGTGCTTGGAATTCCGTTGGCCAGTCCTATGTCGGCAAAAGCCCATGAATTATTTGGCACATCGAAACCTGTACCATTGAGGTTATTTCCCAAGGTTTTAAAAACGGTTGTTCCTAAAGTTGCAGTTAGGTGGTGTGCATTATTGAAGGTATTGTCATAATTAACAAAAGCATCAAAAGTATAATCGTTGAAATTTTGTGCATCCTGATAAACGCTGCTTCTGGTTATATCAAAAACTTTTCCACCGTAATTAATTATTTTTGAGAATGATTTCGATTTGCTGTTAGCCGCGTTAAATCCAATTCGTGTTGTGGCAGTAATGTGTTTCGATAACTCGAAATCCAAGCCGAAATTTCCATTCCATTTACTTAAGTTATATTCATTATTCGTATTGGCTATTTGAGCCAAAGGATTGATAATTTCAATACCAAGATTGGAAGGCGCCAGGAAATACGCTCCATTTGAATCATAAACCGGCACAGTAGAAGGCATATTTAATGCATTAAATAATACAGATGCCAATCCGAAGTCATTAAAAGATTGCCTGTCAATATTGGTAAATATCAAAGAAGACTTAAATTTAATCCATTCAGATAAATCGGCGCCTAAACTTAATTTTGCTGTGTTTCGTTGGTAGCCCGATTTTTTTCCTCCAATAATACCTTCCTGATTTAAATCGGAAGCGCTAAGTGAATAAACCATTTTATCCGATCCACCTGAAATATTTACATCGGTGTTATAAACTGGTGAAGTTTCGAAAAGCTCATTCTGCCAATTGGTTCCCCGACCAAGGTTTGAAATATTGCTAAAAGGCATTTCCTTTCCGCTGGCAGCGTAACTTTCATTCAATAAAACTGCGTATTCAGTGGCATTTAAAACAGGTAGTTTTCTGGTAGTTTCCTGAAATCCCACTGAACTATTAACACTTACTTTAGTAGCCTCATTCTTCTTTCCGGTTTTTGTTGTTACCAAAATAATACCGTTTGCTCCAACTGTTCCGTAAATAGCAGCCTGTGCATCCTTAAGAACGGTTATTGTTTCAATGTCGTTAGGATTAAGTGTGTTTAGATCGCCCTGATAACCATCGATTATTGCAACCGGAGAAGCGTCTCCATTGGTTGAAATACCGCGGATACGGATGTCTAATCCAGCGCCGGGAGCTCCTGATTGGGTGGTTACATTTACCCCTGCCATTGTACCTTGCAGAGCTTGCTCTACTTTAATCGGTTTCATGTTTTCAATAGTTTCCGAATTTACGGTGGAAACGGCGCCTGTAACATCCTTCCTTTTTTGGGTACCGTAACCGATAACCACCACCTCATCAATTCCCAGTGTTTCAGTTTTTAATACCACATTAATCACTGATTGATTATTAACTGGTATCTCCTGGTTTATCATCCCTACGAAAGAGAAGACTAAAGTTGAATTACCTGATGCTTTTAATGAATAGTTACCGTCGAAATCGGTAATAATACCATTCATTGTTCCTTTTACGACCACGGTAACTCCTGGAATCGGTTGCCCATCATCTGATGATGTCACAACTCCTTTTACAATCATCTCCTGTGCAAAAACTGCATAGGAGCAGATTGAAATAAAAAGAATTAAAACTGCTTTCTTCATAAATTTAATAGTTATAAAATAGTTTCTGAAAAAAATCTAAAATCGACTTGATTAAAATTTTGGTGAAGCAAAACTATTGAAATACTATCATACAGGAAAGCAAAACACTACAGCAAAAATACATCAAATGTGTTTTTGCATTACATCAAAAATACATCAATGTATTTTTATAATGTTGATATGTAGATATTTGGTGTTTTTTAAGATGAGATTTGGTTACATCAGGAATTTGCACCTCATACAGCTAAGAAGATGGTAAATTAGAAATCGATGATCATACTTGTAAGGTTTTGATCCCGGTCGATGTTCAGTTTTTTTCGCACCCTGTAACGGCAAATTTCAACTCCGCGTATTGAAATATTCATCAAAGGAGCTATTTCTTTGGTTGAAATATTCAATCTTAAATAGGCACAAAGACGAAGTTCTTTGGGTGTGAGATTGGGATATTGAGTTTTGAGCCTTACTAAAAAGTCTTCGTGTACTTCATCGAATGCTGTTTCAAATATCTCCCATTGTTTTTTATTGTCGATGTCTTTGTCAATTTTATGAATTAAAGTGGTGATTTTATCTTTTAGAGAATCATCTGAAGACGATGTTTTAAGTTTTTCTAATTCTTCTTTTATTTTAGTCAGAAATTTATTTTTCCCGATCAAATCCATTGTCTGATTTGCCAGTTCCTTGTCGCGATGGATCATTTCAATTTTGAGCTTTTCATTCTTCAGGTTGATGATTTTTTTTTCAGAAATTAATGACTTTGTTTTAAATTCCTGTTCTTTTTGACGGAATGAACGCAAATGTTTTAAACGCTCTTTTCTCTTTGATATTTCAATCCGTTTAATGACAATCCAGATGACCAGCAAAACTATGCATCCAAATGCAAGCAGATAAATTATATAAGCATAGGTTGTTTGGTACCAGGGCGGATCTATACTAAAAGGTAAACGATCAGGTAAACTTTCAATATTCAACTGGTTACGAGCTTTTACTGTGAATATGTATTGGCCGGGAGGCAGGTTTGCATATTCATTGAATGGAACGCTGCTCCATTCCGACCATTTTTTATTGTATCCTGAAAGAAAATAACTGTATTCAATATTTTCCTGATTATCATAGATTGGAGAAGTGTAGGAGAACCTGAAGGCATTATCCTTAAATGGAAAATTGAATACTTCCTCTATTGTATTGGATTTAAATTGGTTGTTACTGTATAAAAAAGTACTATCGAGATACAGTGCGGTCGCCCTGTTAATAAAGGTCGAAAATTTCTGGTATTGATTGAATTTTGACTGAGGTGAATAGTGTGCAAATCCGGACTCCGTGCCATAGAAAATATGGTCTTCTGAATAGGAATAAATTGATTCAAAACCACTGATAAAACGACCTGTCAGTAATCCGAAGGGGGCGGTTATGTTTTTATAGCTTAAGTCTTCCTGAATTCGGAATACGCCGGTTTTATTTTTTCCCAAATCCAATGAGAAGTACCAAATACTTCCACTTTTGTCTTCTTTTAGATAGGAGATATTTTTTAATGGACTTAATAATTGGTTAAAATAAGTTGAATACTCGAAACGGTCATTCTTAGGATTGTATTCGTAAATACCCTCATTCGACGTTACAATTACTTTTCCTTTGATTTTATACACATTCAGGTTGTAATTGGTTGGTAATCCATCCTTTGAGGAGTAAAAGCGTGAAGATTGAATACTATCCAGCTGATTGCCAAGTTGGATTTTGTAAATTCCTTTAAATCCATGACTCATCCAGATATCACCATTTTCATCTTCTTCAAAAACACGAAACGATTCATCAAATCCAGGTATTTTTCCGGAATAATTCCAGTTTCCGTTTGATTTTCTGTAAAGAGCCAGGCCGCTGTAGGTACCGCATAGTAAATATCCGGGGAATCGTTCAAGTGCAAGAAATTTCCATGACCCGGGAACCTTACTTATCAGCCGGGCTTTTTCACCTTCAATCTCATAAGTACCGTTATTGTGTCCGCAAAGCAGGATTTCATCGTGAACTCCAAGGTACCACACTTGGCCGTAAGTGCCCGGAATCAGATGGAAATCGTTGTTTTTCATGTCATTCACCCAATCCTTCACAAACAGTCCCTGATTGGTCCCCAGATAGATTTTCCCCTTATGGATGATGGAGGTGTATCCTGCACCAATTCCATCTGATTGTTGCAGAAAGGTAATGGGTGAATTAATGCTCACATAATCGATACCGTTGTCAAGCCCAAGCCAAAGATTGTCTTCCCTGTCTGTAAATACTTTTAATATCGTATTGTTTTGAAGGCCTTTTTGCCGGTTTAAATGCTGAATGATCGTTCCATACCTGTCGATGATAAAAACGCCATCCTGAATGGTTCCAATGGCAAAGTTGTTGTTCTGCAGGATGGTGGCACTAAAAATCTGATTCTTTCGGAACAGTATATTAGCCGGGGCTTCCAGTTCTTTCAGTTCGTCCCCGGTATAAATATAGATGCCTTTGGTCAGGGTGCATATCAATAAATCATTTCCACCGTTGAAGGGCACGATTGATTGTATTGCCTCACCCCTGATACGTTCCAATCCTTGCCGAACGCTTAAACTATTCGAGGTATACTCCAGAAAGCCTTTTTCGATATCGTTAAAATACAATCGCCCGTTAATCTGATAGGCACTTTGAAACCGTGAAGGCGCTTTGATCACGGAAACAACGGAATCGTTCCGGAACAGAAAGGCAAAGTTGTAGGATTGAAATACGATTTGATCTTCAAACTCAGTAATGTTCCAGATGTCGTCGAAGTTGAGAAATTCGACCGGGATATATTTCTTCAGGGATTGATATTCCAGTTTACCATTCCTGCTAACCTTCATTTTCCCCAGTTCGTTGTATGCCCCAACATAGATCTGTCCGGTTTTCGCGATGTAAACTGACCGCGCTATCGATGAATTGGGCATCCGGTGTAATTGCCATGTAACGCCGTCAAAAAAAAGCAACCCATCGTTGTTGGCATAATACATAAAACCATGCTGATCCTGTGAAACAGACCAGGTTTGAGTGCCGGCTTTGTATTCCTTTCTTGGATAATTCCGGATATAGGGAACTCCGAAATTGACAGTTTCAGATGAAGCATCCACGAATAATGCTAAAACCAATAGAAAAAGGCAGATCAGTTTCTTATGCATGTTTCCCAAAAATCAATTCGTAATCAGGCAATTAATCAATCATTCATTGTTGGCTCTTCAGGTTTTGCAAAGAGGATTTAAATATACAATTATTTGGGACAGACTATTCAGATCGGCAGAATCTATGAATCTCTGAAAAAATCAGGTAAATAATATTAAATCACAGTTCAAAATCAGGATGTTTTTTTTAAGTCTTTTGGACATAAAGGTATTGTAGCCAAACCATTTTTTCATAAACAGCCTTTCGGCATATAGTGCTAATATATTGAATATTAAACGGATAATTAAAGATTTAAGCTTTTTTAATAAACTAAATACCCCAAACAAAAAAAATAAGCCTACCTTTGAAGAACTTTTTTCTATAAAACTCTGTTGTAAGAATCAAATGAAGAAACTTTTATCCATATCATTTGCTTTGCTCATCCTGCTTTCAGGCATGCATTTTACCGTTGCCACACATTATTGTGGCGGTGAAAAAGCAGCTTCTAAGGTTTCATTATCAGGTAAGTTAGCTTCGTGTGGTATGGAAACCGATCAGGATTATCTTCTACCTGGAGTAAACCTCGAAAATCATTGTTGCGACAACCATATTACTTCTTTCACAGTTGATCCCAATTATACCCCTTCCTTTACCGATTTTAATACGTTTACCCAAAATATTCTGCAGGTATTTATTATTCCTGCAACTGTAAATTTCCATTCCCTTACCGCTATAAATCTTACCAGCACAGATGCCAGTCCACCTGGAAATCTTCTGATTCATGCTGTAAGTCTGCCAAAAATTTGCGTTTTCCTGATTTGATTTTAATGAATATTGTATTCAGTAGAAATTCTTCTATTGAATGATTTTGTTTTGTATCCTGGCAATGTTGTCTTGATACTTCTCTTTATTCATTAATGTCAAAATTTAAGATCATGAAAACTGTAAAAATCATTATAGTAGCTTTATTGGCAATCACCTTGGGTGTAAATTCTTATGCTCAGTCAAACAATCAAACAAAAGTAGTAACAGCCAAAACTGAAACCATTAAAGTTTCGGGTAATTGCGGCATGTGCAAAGCACGCATCGAAAAAGCTGCAAAGCTTGATGGTGTTTCGAAAGCAGAATGGAGCAAGAAGGATAAATCACTTTCTGTAACATTTGATCCCGCAAAAACAAATACGAACGAAATTGGTAAAAAAGTTGCCGCTGCCGGCCACGATAATGAAAAGGTAAAAGCCACTGAAACGGCTTACGAAAAGCTTCCTGGATGTTGTCAATACCGGTAGAAGCTCCCTAAATCCCCCTGTGGGGGACTTTTCAAAGTGCAAAATCATTAATAGTGCTCGTAAAAGTGCATTTCTTGAAATTTTCATTGCCCAAACTCCCTTCCCTTTTGGGGAAGGGGTGGGGATGGGGCTTTAAATTTTACTATCATGTTTAACGGACTCATAAAATATTTTCTAAACAACCCGCTGGTTACCTTCATCTTCCTGATCACTTTTGTGGTTTATGGAGCTGTAACTATGCCATTTAACTGGAATACAGGCATATTGCCCCGCAATCCGATTCCGGTTGATGCGATCCCTGATATTGGAGACAATCAACAGATTATCGCTACCGAATGGATGGGACGGTCGCCTCGTGATATCGAGGACCAGATTACCTATCCGCTGACTTCAACCTTACTTGGAGTGCCCGGAGTCAAAACCATCCGAAGCACATCCATGTTTGGCATGTCGTTTATCTACATCATTTTCAAAGATGATGTTGAATTCTACTGGAGCAGGTCACGAATTCTCGAAAAATTGAATTCCTTACCTTCCGGGACTTTGCCTCCAGGTGTGCAACCCTCACTTGGGCCAGATGCAACTGCATTGGGACAAATATTTTGGTATACTCTGGAAGGCCGTGATCCGAAAACCGGAAAACCAACTGGTGGCTGGGATCCCCAGGAATTACGCACTATTCAGGATTACTATGTGAAATATTCATTGGCAACAGCCGAAGGAGTTTCTGAAGTGGCCTCCATAGGTGGTTTTGTCAAAGAATATCAGGTCGATCTTAATCCAAACGCGATGAAAGCGTCCGGGGTGACGGTTATGGACGTGATGCAGGCTGTGAAGAAGAGCAATCTCGATATTGGCGCCGAAACTATTGAGCTGAATAAAGTGGAATATGTCATTCGCGGACTGGGTTATCTTAAAAGTCTGGATGACCTGAAGTTGGCCGTTGTGGCTGTCCGCGACAATGTGCCAGTTAGGGTTGGTGATGTTGCACGTGTTTCGTTTGGCCCGGCAACCAGGCGTGGAGGCCTTGATAAAAGTGGCGCGGAAGCAGCTGGCGCTGTGGTTGTGGCACGTTATGGGTCGAACCCGATGGCTGTTATTAATAATGTAAAAGATAAAATTAAAGAAATAGCCCCCGGACTTCCATCCAAAGTATTGCCCGACGGAACAGTGTCGAAAGTCACCGTAGTGCCTTTTTACGATCGTACCGGTCTGATTCAGGAAACCATTGGTACATTGCAATCGGCACTTTCACACGAAATTCTGATTAGTATCATTGTCATTATTGTACTGATGTTTAATTTAAGGGCATCTATTCTGATCGCAAGCTTGTTGCCGGTAGCCGTGCTGATGACCTTTGTGGCCATGAGTTTATTTGGCGTTGATGCCAACATTGTGGCACTTTCA
>JBBSBP010000141.1:0-11668 GCA_038251165.1 Bacteroidales bacterium
GCTATCTCCACCACGCTGTCAGCAAAAAGCGGGTTGCTCATTAAAAACAGAACAGCATTTGAGAACTCACGAAAAATAACCACTATCATTTTTGATAAAACAGGTACACTCACCATTGGTAAATTTGAAGTGGCAAGAATTGAATCGCTGCAATCAGGTTTTGATGAAAAAGAAATTGTTCGCATAGCTTCAGCTTTAGAACAAAATTCAGAACATCCCATTGCAACCGGAATACTTGCCAAAGCCAAAGAACTTTCAGTTACAATTCCTAAAGTAACTAATTTTAAAGCCATCACCGGAAAAGGAATTGAAGCAGAGGTAGAAGGGAAAAACATCAAAGTAGTAAGTCCCGGTTATCTCAAAGAAAACAAAATCGATTTGCCCGAAAATTATACAAGCAGCAACGCTGAAACTATTGTTTTCATTATTGCAGATGGAAAATTGGCCGGATACATTTCATTGGGAGATAAAATAAGGCCGGAATCCGCTGAAGCAATACAAACGCTTCATGAAAATAAAATCAAATCTATTTTGCTCACCGGTGACAATGAGATAGTTGCAAAAAGTGTAAGTGATGAATTAAAGATGGATGGATATTTTGCAGAAGTGTTGCCTGATCAAAAATTAGAAAAGATAAAAGAGCTTCAAGCCAAAGGAGAATTTATTGCGATGACCGGTGACGGGGTAAACGATGCCCCTGCATTAGCTCAGGCTGACATAGGAATCGCAGTTGGAAGCGGAAGCGATATTGCTGCCGAAACGGCTGGAATAGTTTTAGTAAATAGTAATCCCAAGGACATTGCAAGTTTGATTTTATTTGGCAAAGTGACGTATCGCAAAATGATTCAAAATTTAATTTGGGCAACCGGCTACAATTTGGTCGCTATACCGCTTGCAGCAGGCGTACTTTACAAATACGGCATTTTGTTGACTCCTGCCGTAGGAGCTGTACTCATGAGTGTAAGCACCATTGTTGTCGCCATCAATGCAAAAATGCTAAGGGTAAAAACGGTTTCTAAAAAGGATGAAAATGAAAAATAACATAAAAAAAATAAGAGTAGCAGTTAACGGAAATGGAATCTTATGAATGAGTTTAAGATGCAGCGCCTCGGCGTGATTATGGAACCAGAGCCTTGGAACATACAGGAAGCCGGAGGTGTTTTAAACCCTGCGGCTGTAAGAGGTAAGGATGGGCATCTTTACCTGTTTACCCGAATTGTTACAAAGGATAATTATTCCCGTATTGGTTTTGCAAGGGTTAAATTCAACAAAGTGGGTGATCCTGTTGGTGTTGAGCGCCTGGGCATTGCAATTGAACCAGAGGCTGATTATGAAAAACGCCCCGATGGTGGAGGCGGTTGCGAGGATCCCCGGATTACTTATGTGGAACCACTGGAACATTACATCATGACTTACACGGCATTTTCGCCTGATGGGCCACGTATTGCCTTTGCTCAATCAAAGGACCTGTTCCATTGGGAACGGTTGGGTCTGGCTACCTATATGCCTTATGAGGATATTGAATTTAACGGCATCAATAACAAGGATGCCTGCCTTTTCCCTCTGGCTATTCCGGACCCGCATGGTCACAAGTGTATCGTTATGCTGCATAGACCACTCTTCCCCGGAACAAGTCCTGAGGAAAAGATACATCAGCCCTGGGATTGTGAGATAGATTGTAACAGGGAAAGCATCTGGTTATCCTATTGCCACATGCACCCCGAAAAAGGTGAAAGTTGGTATCCGGAATTTACTTCGCACCGCCCACTTGCAATTCCCATATCTGCATGGGAATTGCTTAAAATTGGAGCCGGTACACCACCGGTATTAACCAAATTTGGCTGGATGTTCCTTTACCATGGTGTAAAGGAAGGTGTGCGGTCAACCAAAGACAAAAAGCAACTGTGTTATTCAGCAGGATTGATGATACTGTCGGAAAAGGATCCATTTGATATCATTTATCGTTCTCTTCAGCCGATATTGAAGCCTGAATTACCGGAAGAGCAGATTGGGGTTGTTGATGATGTGGTTTTCCCTACCGGGATAGACTGCCGCCATGACCTTGGAACCCCTAACCGCATTGATGTTTACTATGGTATGGCTGACTACTGCATTGGAGTGGCACGTCTCGATCTGCCAGATGCGCTGCCGTAACCATTCCTGTTATTTTAACCGGGATAAATATATATATCAAATTACTAAAACAGAAAAATGACTTATTCTCGTAAATGTATTCTTTCGGTAAAGTTTGACTGGTTGGTTTTGGTCCAGGTGATCCTGAACTGCTTACTATAAAAGGGTACAAGCTTTTAAAAAAGGCAGATGTCATATTTCATGATGACTTGCTAAACAGCGAGTTTCTTTTAAAATTTAGAGCAGAAAAGGTTTATGTTGGAAAACGCAAAGGCAACCTCAGTATTGAACAGGCTGCGATCAATGAACTGCTTTATAATGCAGCTGTTTCCGGAACTCTGGTATATTACATGGGGGCAGCAAACCTGCGCACCATTGCTGAAGAAGTTGTCAAAAAAGGCTGGTTGCCCGATACACCGGTTTTGTTGGTATATAATGTTTCAGGCAACGACCAGGAAGAATATTTTACAACGCTGCTGAAAAGCAAGTGGCGAACCTTTTAAGTACAAAACACCTTTAATCATTGTAATTGGCGAGGTCGTAAGGTTGAAACACAAGTATGCTGAATACAACGTTCTGCCGGAGTTTTGTACTATTGGCAGTCGTTAAGTTTTTGGAACCTGAAATTTTGATTAAATTGTTAAGTTGACTTGATTAGGGTATTCAATCGTTTTTGTTCCAACTTGTTTAATCAACATATATTTTCCTTTAAAGTAAATAGTGCAGGAAATATTTGAATTGGAAATTTAAACGAACAATAGAGTTTCGTTCAATCGTTATAGTGATATTATTATCAAAACACAATTATGCGAAGATTTTTACTCTTTTTGATAATCCTTTCGAATACTTTTTTGACCTGGTCAGCTGATTTTCAGCGAATAATTGTCTGGCATCATCCAATTTCAGATTTAAATCAAACTGATGCTTCATTTGATGGTGCTATTAAGGTTGGTAAAGGCATGCTACCTTTTTGGGTTGAAAGCTTCGAACTACAATCAACCAAAGCCGAAGTTGCCATTACAAATACTGTATTTGAACTTTTGATTGAAAATTCAATTGTTTTGCCTGACACAATAGGCTACGATCTGAAATATTCAACAGACATAGGCACTTCAGCAGGAATATCTTATATGAGGGTGACGGTTTTTCCCTTTGTTAAAAGAAATAATCAAATTCTGAAATTAACTGAATTTTCGCTTTCAATCAAAGAGAATTTTAATCTGTTGAAATCAGTTAAAGTAAGTTATCCCTGGAAGTCAACTTCAGTACTCGCTTCGGGAAAATGGACTAAGATAAAAACTACAAATAAAGGCATTTACAAAATCACCTACGATCAGCTAAAACAATGGGGCTATACCAATCCGGAGAATGTTTCAATATACGGAAACTGTGGGTATATGCTACCATACTTAAACAGAGATTTAAAAACTGATGACTTGTTGACATATCCGGTCTGGAAGGGAAAAGACAATATGAATAAAGATTGTTTGTTCTTCTATTCTTCTGGAAATATTGAATCGAAATGGAATATTGAATCATTAACAATTACCCATCAGCAAAATTACTATGCCACAGAAACCTATTTTTATCTGTCTGATCAGGGAGCGCCGCTACTTATTGAGAAAGATGCCGAACTGACTGGGACTTCAGGAAGGCAGGTTTCTACGTTTCCGAACTATACTTTTTATGAAAAGGAATTGATCAATCTAATCTCTTCGGGAAGCCAATGGTATGGAGAGCGGTTTAGTCAGGGTAGTTCGCAAACCATTAACTTGACACTCGATAACCCGGATTTGACCAAACCTGCCCTATTTACGGTTTCGGCTGTAGGAAAATCATCTGCTGCAAGTGATATGAATGTTTTTGTGAATGGAAAATCGCTTGTAAATATTCCTTTTTATCCGATATATGAATATGTATATGCCAGAGATGGGATTAAAACTGCTTCGCAAAACTTTTCAGAGAAAAATATGCAGATGAAATTGACATACAATGCTGCAAATAGTTCTTCAGAAGCTTGGCTCGATTATATAGGCATTAATTATCAAAGCCTAATGAGCATGGGTTCAGATGTGGTTTATTTCAGGGGAAGAGGGATTGACGGTGCAACCTCAATCTCGGAATTTGTAATTTCTGGCGCTACTTCAGGAACAAAAATATGGAAAGTGACCAATCTTAATAATGTGATTGAAATGCCATCAACAATTGTTGCCGGACAGGTGAAATTTAAATCTGATTCGCAAGCAATGAATGAATATGTGGCTTTTAATCCTGCTGGAAACATTCCGGTTCCCGAATTGGTAGGGAATGTACTCAATCAGAACTTGCATGCAAGTAATCCGGCAGAGATGATTATTGTTGCGAATCCTTTATTTCTGAATGTTGCCAATAAATTGGCTGATTTTCATCGTACTACCGACCAAATGACAGTCCAGGTTGTGACACCTGACATAATTTACAACGAATTTTCAGGTGGATTGCCTGACCCGGCCGGCTTGCGTAACTATTTCAGAATGTGTTATGACCGCGGAAAACAAACTGGAAAGAATACCCTGAAATATGTTTTGCTGATTGGTGATGGCATATATGATAACCGAAATATCCTTGGTAAAAACCTGAATATGTTGCCTACGTTTGAGTCTGAAAATTCGCTTTCTGAAATAGAATCTTTTGTAACTGACGATTTTTTTGTAATGCTTGATGAAAACGAAAGTGTTTATTCCGGAATTATTGATTTGGGAATTGGGCGGATTCCTGCTAATACACTCTATGAAGCTGAAATTGCATTAGACAAAATAAAAAATTACCGGCGACACGAAACGATGGGCAATTGGCGTAATGTAGTGACTTTTATTGGCGACGACTTAGATAACAGCATTCACATGGAACAGTCAGAAAGTCTGGCTAATCTGGTAAACAAGAATTTCCCGGCTTTTATTACTGAAAAAATTTACCTCGATGCTTACAAGAAGATTTCAACTCCCGGAGGTCAAAAGTACCCTGATGTAAATGCTGCTATCAACAACCAGATAAAAAAAGGTACTTTGGTGATGACTTATACCGGACATGCCAATGCAAAAGTCCTTGCCGATGAAAATGTGGTGGATATTCCATCAATCATCTCATGGACCAATTATAATAAGTTGCCAATTTTTGTTACGGCCAGCTGCGAATTCAGCCGCTTTGATGATGATGAAGCGTCGGGAGGCGAACACTTCCTTTTTAACCCAAGCGGAGGAGGAATTGGCCTGTTTTCTACCACACGTCTGGTGTATTCAGGAGCCAATTTTGCGTTGACAAGCCAATTTTTTAAATATGTTTTCGGGAAAGATGCTCAAGGGAATAACCTTCGGTTAGGAGATGTGATGCGTCTGGCAAAGGCTTCAGCCAATACCGGTATCAACCAACTTAGTTTTACATTATTGGCCGATCCTGCATTGCGGTTTGCTTACCCTGATTACCAGATAAAAACGACAAGTATTGATGGTAAAAATGCGGAGACAGAAGTTGACACCCTCCGGACACTTTCGGTTGTAACAATCAAAGGTTTTGTGGCTGATAATTCCGGGGTCAAACTAAGTACATTCAATGGTGAAGTTATCCCTACTGTGTATGATAAAGCTTTGCAGGTAAAGACCCTGGGGAATTTCGGAGAAGAACAGATGAATTATACGGTACAAAACAATATTATCTATCGCGGATTGGCCAGCGTTAAAAACGGAGAATTCGAGTTTTCCTTTTTTGTTCCCAAAGACATTTCCTTTAAACTGGGTAAAGGCAAAATCCGATACTATGCTTACAATAAAGACAATGACGCACAAGGCTATTTCGATGGATTTTATATTGGCGGATCATCCAACACGCCGATTTCAGATTCGCAGGGACCAAATGTTGATTTGTTTATGAACTCCGAATCGTTTAAAGACGGAGCTCAAGTGAGCGCCAGCTCTGTTATGATTGCCAATATCAAAGATGATAACGGCATCAACACAGCCGGAATAGGTATCGGGCATGATATTACTGCGGTTCTCGACGGTGATTATTCGAATATCATTGTTCTGAATGACTATTTTCAGGCCAGCAAGGATAAATATACGGAAGGTACGATTGTTTTTCCGTTGACTAAACTGACAGAAGGCAACCATACATTAAAAGTGAAAGTTTGGGATGTGATGAATAATTCTACTGAAGTAGAAATCAGGTTTGTTGTGAAAGATGATTTCAGGATAGAAAGTGTCAAGAGTTACCCCAACCCGATGCAGGAACGAACCAGTTTTGTATTTACCACCAATCAACCCGACGAAACTTTTGATGTCACGCTGGAGATATTTCAGACTTCAGGAACAAGGGTTGATATGCTTCAGGCAAAGGTCGGTTCGCAGGGAATTGAAAGCCTGCCGTTGGAATGGAATCCTTCATCAAGGTTGGTAAAAATGAAAGCAGGTGTTTATATCTACCTGATGACGGTTACAGCACCTGACAAAAAAACGAGCAGTGGATCGGGCAGACTGGTTTTTGTGTACCGGTAATATCGATTGGATAAATGTGATAAGTTTCAGTATTTTCCTTTCCATTCGGTAATTACTTGATATGCAGCATCTATAATTCAAAATCAATAGAGAAATATCGATTTTTCAGATTCTTAACGCACAGATAATCAAAAAGGTAAATTTTATGTTGAATTATGAAAATTGAATTACAATCAACAATCACTTGTCCGAAATGCGGATATAGCAAAGAAGAAACTATGCCAACCGATGCCTGTCAATTTTATTATGAATGCACCAATTGCGCTGAAATTCTAAAACCAAAACCAGGCGACTGTTGCGTATTTTGTTCGTATGGAACGGTAAAATGCCCACCGATACAGGAGAGTGGAGAATGTAGCTGTTGTGGTTAAGGGAACTATTTTTTTTCTTTTATACAAAATCACTTCTCATTTAAAAATGAGATATTGTTTTATTCATTAGTTTAACTATTTTTGAACTATTAAACTATTGAACAATGAAAGACAAGACGATTTATACGCTACACTCCAATATCTGTAAGGCTTTGGCCAGTCCAATCCGGATTGAGATAATTGATATTCTGAATGATAAAGAAATGACTTTTGGCGAAATTCAGGAAATTACCGGAGTGTTGAAATCAAACCTTTCACAACACTTGTCGATGATGGTTTCAAATGGAATCCTTTCGCAACGGAAAGAAGGATTAAATATGTATTTCAAACTTACTACCGAAAAAATTGCAATCGCTTGTCGGATGATGCGCGAGGTGCTGATCGAAAACCTCAAAAAGCACCATGAACTAATCAAAGACTTGTGACCAACGAAAGTTACCATTCAAACTTCAGAGAATATAACCAATGAAAGTCAGAGACAGCGGAATGCCGGAAGAGTCGATGTGGTCGGATTTCTTTGATGTTCCATTTATTTTGGGGCAAATGGAGGTAAAATCCGATTTACATATCGTTGCCGATTTGGGTTGTGGTTTTGGCACCTTTTCCATTCCGGCAGCTAAAATTGTCGGAGGGGAAGTACTAGCTTTCGACATCGATGAAGAGATGATCCGTCAAATGCAGGCCAAAATTGATCAGCAAGAAATCCAAAATATCAAATTGTATTTAGGCGATTTTATTGACGAAGGTACCGGGCTCTCGGCCAATTCAGTCGATTACGTGATGATCTTCAACATCCTGCATCACAACAATCCCATGCAGATTCTGAACGAAGTTTACAGGATTCTAAAGAAAAAGGCGATGGCTGGAATCATTCATTGGCGCAGCGATGTTGACACACCGCGTGGCCCTTCACTTGAAATACGTCCCCGGCCTGAAGAATGCGCAAACTTGGCAGAGGAAGCGGGGTTCCAATTATTCAAAAGACCATTTATCATCGAGCCATATCATTACGGATTTGTTATTCAAAAACCATAAATACCTACCTCTATGAAATTCAAATTAATCTTCATTCTCTTATTTTTTTGTACAAACCAGTTGTTTAGTCAAAACCCTAAAGAACAAAAAACTACTTCAATTGGCATGGTCATCTATTCCAACGATGTCGAAACCGTTTGGAACGCCTTTAGGTTGGCCAACTATTCAAAAACCCAAGGCGATACCGTTAATGTATTCCTGTTGGGAAAAGGCGTTGAAGTTGATAAACTGGTTGAAGAAAACAAAGATTTAAAAGAACAGGTTGACTCTTTTCTGGAGAAAGGGGGAATCGTCATGGGCTGTGGTACTTGTTTGAAAAGCAGAAAAAATGATGAGCCCCAGGTTTGTACCTTTTCTTCATTGGCCGACTTGTATGCCATGTTAAGGAACAATAAGATAGTGCTTAGCTTTTAATTGATTAATAATTTAAAATGAACGAAATGTTACAAAAAACAATGCAGGCAATGATGCCACCGGAAAAAATGATTGAGATGTTTACATACAAAATTATAAGTAAACAGTCAATCGAAAAAATAACAGGAGAAGTAACGGCTGCGTGTGAAAAACACAAATTCGCGTTGCTTCACACTTACGTTTATCATGAAATTGTTGAGAGTAAAGGCTTTCCAATCAATCGTAAGGTTTATATCTACGAAATTTGCCAGGCAAAAACAGCAGCAGCAATGCTGACCGATTATCCACATTTTTCAATATTTATGCCATGCAAACTGGCTGTTTATGAAGAAAAAGACAACACAGTAATTTCAACCATGAATATGGAAATTATGCTTCAAGCAGTTAGTTCCAATCAGGCACTTTATGAAGAGGCAACAACTCTTTTCGACACATTAAAAACATTAATGAATTCATTGTTAAATAATTAAAAAAAATGAAAATTGGAATCATCCTCGAAACCAAGGAGTACGAAAAAGCATGGAATGCTTTTCGTTTTGCAGTAACCGCTAAAAAGCTGAGACACGAAGTGAAAGTATTTTTAATGGGTGAAGCAGTCGAGTGCGAAGGATTGACCCACGAGAAATACAATGTTGACGATCAATTGAAGAAATTCGTTGAAATTGGTGGTGAGATTCTTGCCTGTGGCACCTGTCTGAAATCGCGCCAATTAGATAGTACAGAGGCATGCCCAATCTCAACTATGGTTGATTGCGTGGAGTTGGTAGTCTGGGCCGATAAAACAGTGACCTTCTAAAACAAAAAACTATGTCTATGGAAAATATGATAGAATCAATGACACTGAAATGAGATTGGGTTCTCAAACAGTGTCATTGATTGATCAATTTTATTTCCTCCTTATACAGTATGAAAAGTTAAGATTCAGGGCCTTAGTTCGCTGATTGTAAGAACTTAAGAACTTTCTGAGATTCTTCAGCAGTTAAATTTGCACGGATTTTCATATGCATATTGGCAGTTTCCCAGTTTGTATTGCTAAAAGCAGTTGAAGGAGGAGTACTGTGGCAGCGAACACAATTTTCGCTCCATAGCTGAGTTCCACTTTTTTCAGCAATAACTGCGGTTGTTGCACAACTACTTAGAAATACTGAAAATGTACCAATCACGAAAACGCTTACCAGAATTAATATATATATTTTCATTGTTTTTATTTTTATTGTTTATTTTTCTTATTTCAAGCATAGATTAATTTTTAGAATCCAAATGCCAGTTGAACAAATAAGGAACCTTCACTGGCTTCATCGCCCATTTTATTTGTCATGTAATCTATCTTTAAAACTGAATTCCAGTTTAGCCAGTAATTGACACCAAGTCCGATTTGTTTCTGATTACCTGCCCAAATTGCACCTTCAGGATTATTCAATGCTGAATATCTGCCCGCAAATTCAAGATTCCGGACAAATTTGCTTTTTACAAAAGCAGGACGTATTGCCAATTGCATATAATAAGCTTTGGTATTGTGTAAGCATTCGCTTAACCCCGTATAAAAAATCTTGATGACAAATCTTACGTTTGTTTTTTGACAATAAAAGCAAACGAGATGTTAAACGAGAAAAAATTCCAGGCTATTTATGACGAGTTTCTGAGTTCGGGCTTGACTATACGGGACTATTGCGCCAACCAGCACATCAATGAAGCCAAGTTCTATTACTGGCAAAACAAGCTAAAAGGGCTCTTGCCACCTAAAAGAGGATTTGTACCGGTAGTTTTTGAAAACGGACATCACTTTCGGTCAAATCAGGTTCCGGAACGAAACAATCAGGAAGCATTTTCGTGCGAGATAAATTATCCCAACGGAGTAAGTGTAAAACTGAGCGGATTGCCAGATATACAGGTGTTGCAGTCGTTGGTACTTTTAACACACCGTTAAAATGTTCAGCCTTACCTCTTCGATGCGGTATTACCTGTATGCTTATCCTACGGATATGCGCCGGAGTTTTTACACCCTCAGCGGAATGGTGACTAACCTGATGGGACGAAACGTGCAGGACGGAGATGTGTTTATATTTATCAACCGTCCGTGTACCAGCATGAAAATACTGCACATGGAATGCGGTGGTTTGGTGATCTATCACATGAAACTGGAACAGGGGTGTTTCAAACTGCCGGTTTTTGATCAAAACACCCATACGTTTCAAACCAGCTGGCAGGATCTGATGATGATGGTACAGGGTATTTCCACGGATGGAAAAGTGAATAAAAAAAGATGGGTAAAACCTCCGAAATAGTTCATTTTACTATGTTTTTATTTGGCTATACGATTGATATTTAGTATCTTCAAGCCATCAAAAGCAAGAGAAAATGACAGTTAACGAAGGGGTGTTTTTACAACAAATTCTGGAAGAACGTGACCGGCTTTTCCGGGAGACTTCCAGACTTAAAAGTCAACTTTCAGGTTTTGAGAACTTCGAAACAGAAAGAACATCTTTCGAAAAACTGCTGGGCGAAAAGGATGAGACCATCAATAAGTTAAAGCAACAGGTTGAGATGCTCCAACGGAGAATCTGGGGTAAATCCAGTGAACGGTATATCAAAGAAGACCCGCAGCAACGGCGGCTTGATTTTGAAGGGTTAGACCTGCTCCCGGAAGAAAAAGAACTTGCTACCAGCGCTAAAGAAGAAATCGAAAAGTACAAGACCATCCGTGTGGTGGTAAAAGAAAAAAGTCATCCTGTACGTAAGCCACTACCAGAAAGCCTTCCAAGAGAAGAATGCCATATTTATCCTGAAAAGATTAATCTGGCAGACTGGACCGAACTGGAGCCGGAAATTACCGAAGTACTGGAACGTGAAACTGCCAGGTGGTATGTGCGCAGGATCATACGTCACAAATACGCGTTGAAAGACAAAAGCCAAGACGAGGGAAAGCAAATTATTACAGCTCCCATGCCCGCACTTCCCTTTGCCAAAAGTTATGCCGGGGCAACCGTTTTAGCCGATATTATCATTGACAAATATGTGAACCATCTTCCTTTCTACCGCCAGATCCAGATGTTCAAACAACAGGGCATATCCATTGCCCCGGCAACCATTAACGGATGGTTCAAGGATGTAGCCGACCTGATGAGACCTACATATTACCGGTTGAAGGAGCTGGTCCTTAGTTCGGATTATATCCAGAGTGATGAA
>JBBSBP010000142.1:0-11484 GCA_038251165.1 Bacteroidales bacterium
AGAGTTCTCAACGGTAAAGGTCCCACAGCCAATGGCATTGATTCCCATGTGTCCCATAGTCGAGTTGCGAACGGTGGCATTGGCAACCCCCATGTGGGCATCGAACCGGGAAAAGATGCAACGATCATAAAGAAGATTTTTGCAGAAATTGGACCCCATGATTCCCCAATACCTGCCATCGTCGATATCATTCGTCTGGCTACAGTTCACGAACGATACGTTAAGAGCCCGGTTGAGGGAGATGTCGTAGGTACCCATAGAGATCGTAACTCCATCCGATCCAATGGTTTGATACATCTTGTGTCCGGTCAGGATAGTGTTCCGTACCGTCACATACGAGCAGTTGCCAACATTGATGAAGCCTCCATAAGGAGCGCCATGGTCTCCTTCGCCGGTGATGCGGTGTTCCAGCCCATCCACAAGAACATTGGAACGCCTGATCGCAATGCCACGGCTGTAGTAAGTGTATTTCGATTCTGCCCTGTTCCCGGCAAGGTGACGTCAATTTTCTCCTGATTCCTCTTTAAGGAGGATATCCCCTCAAGTATGAATGGTTGCAGGCCGGAACTAACCAGGAAAACATGTGCATTACGGTTTTTGACCTCAGTATCGTCAATGATAAAGGCAGCCGTGCCGAAATCGGTGTTGGTCCGGATGACCGCCGTACGGTTCTTTCCGCCTATATAGTCATTCTTACTCCGTTACGCTTAAGCCAGGTTTCGTACTCCTGATAATTCGGGCAAATGGCTGAAACCTTATCCCAAAATGCCCGGGAATGATTGGGGTGCTCCAGATGGACCAGTTCATGAATAATCAAATAATCAAAGACCACCAGGGGCGCCATTACACATTTCCAGTTGAAATAGATATTTCCATTGGGTGTGCATGATGCCCAGCGTGTTGGCAATTCCCGGATTTCAACTTTCCCGGGCAGCTTATTTACAGCATCCTGATAAATCGATATTCGTTCTTCAATTTTAAGTTTGGCCTGTTTCTTATAGAACTTTACAAAATCTTGTTTGGGTGACGCTGACTTATCGCTCAATAAAAACTTCCCATCTTTAAAAACCAGGTTTTTTTTCTGACCTTCAATAATGTGCAGATTGTAGTTTTTCCCCAAATACATAAAGGATTGACCTGAAACAAACTGACGATCGATCTGCTCTTTATTCAATTCCTTCCAATAAAGCAGCTTCTTATGAATTTCGTATTCTTTGGATTGTAGGATCGATAAGATACGTTCATCTTCCAAATTTTCAGGAACCTGGACGCTAACTGTCCCATCACGCTCAATCACGATGTGCATTGATTTCTTGCGTGACGACCGTATTACGTTTATATCCAATCCGTTCAGGTTCATTTCTCAACTGTTTAATATCTCGTAATAATTGTTCTTTGCCAACATCATCATTTGGGCTGCCAATTCTTTGTTTTTGCTTTTTAATCCTGGAATCCCGCACAAACGGATTCGTTGTTCAATTTTGCCGACAACTATTTTCTTCTCATCGTTTTTCTCCCAGAAATTAGCAATCAATAGGCCATCTTTGATGTTCTTGAAAACTAAACCTGTGAGATCAATTACTTGCTGTTCCAACTCTTTAGTAATTTCCTCTTTGAACACCTCCATCATTAAATCCATAAAAGGTGCCTGAATATTGTCGATTTTGTAATTCGCTTTTCGGCCAATTGACGCTTCTTTCCTGAGTTCTTCGAGTTCAACAATCATCAAATCCCAATTACCCTGATAGGTGTTCAGAATGTTGTCCAGTCGATCTTTAAAATGGCGGTATAAAGCAGGATCATTATTTTCAAGTTTGACTTTTATTTGCTGACGAATGGCATGTTCCATAGCCGAAGCTTTTGATTTACTTCCCCGGTACATGCTGTCAATCTTCAACGGGAAATCTTCGGAGAGTATTGAAACTTCAGAAACCCGCTCGGTAATGCCAATATGAATCAGGTATTTGTCGATCAGGTGGCGAACTTTGGGACTGGCCCATTTCAAGTCCATGGTATCATCTTTATAGTGATACCTGATTCGCCATACCAGATAACCAATACGTTTGGCCGGAATCCAATGTTCGCGTTGAACAATGGGTGCATTGAAAAGCAAATCCAGTCGATCGAAATAGTTTTTGATCAGCGTATCGAACTCTGCACGAAGTTTTAGATTTCCGGCCATTTCGATGACCTCCTCTACAATTTTAAACTCCTCTTTCGGGTTCGTTATTAACTGACGAAGAAAGGCATCCATGTCAGCTATTTTATTGGCTTCAAAAAATTGAACGATCTTCCGGTAGCGTAATTCCAATTCGGGAATTTCCTTGTTGATGTCTTTAAAATATTCACCAAATTCAGCTAAATCTGCTTTACACTCTTCGGCTTCAGCATCGGTGTAAATTCCTAATGCTCGATTAAGGTTTTTGGTGATGCCAAAATAGTCGACCACCAAACCATGAGTTTTTCCTTTTTTCGTGCGGTTTACCCGGGCTATTGCCTGAAGCAAATCATGCTCACGCAAGTTTTTATCCATGTACAAAACCTGAGCAATTGGTGCATCAAATCCGGTAAGCAATCGGTCGCAAACGCACAAAATGCCAATTCCGGTATCATCTTGTGCCGGTTCAATATTAAAATCTTTTTTGAATGAATCGGTGATGCCCTTTCCATAGCCTTCCTTGCGAGCTTCGGTAATGTAGCCAGGTTCGTTGTTCGATTGCATGGAAATAACCGCTCTCACCTTTAAAATTTGCAGTCGTTTAATCAGATCATCATTTCGTTCCTCACCCTCTTTTGCTTGCTCTGCTGCCAGAAATTCAGGAATTAAGCGTTCCAATTCAATTTTATAGCGAACAGCAGCCATTATCGACGAAGAGACCATCATTGCCTTAAATCCATTGCTCAGGATTTCCGACACGTAATGTACCATGATGTCTCTTGCAATGGGCTTTACCCGGTTCATACTTGCAAGGTAATCAATCATTCCACCATAGCGGCGTTGTATTTCCTGACGTTCTTCTTCTGTTCTGTGTTTAAATGTTTCTTCATATTCCAGATCAAACACTTCCTTGTCGGAAATTTCTTCGGAGGTATTTTTGCCGATGTATTTTATGTCCTTTGTAGCCCGATCTTTTACCGAATCGTTCATTTTGTAGGTGTCGATGTATTCACCCGGCTTTTTAAAGAAACGTTCGGCAGTAGTAACTTTATGGCGAGGTGTAATCAGTGGAGTGCCAGTAAAACCAATGCGTGTAGCGTTAGGGAATGCCATAAACAGGTTTTTGCTCATGTCGCCATTTTGCGAACGATGGGCTTCATCTACCAGAATCAGTACTTTTTCGCTTTTGCTTAATTCATCGAATATCTCGAACTTTGGAATCACTCCATAATGAAACAAGACATCGGCTGACACATCCTGATTAATTCCAAATTTATGAACCATCACGATATTCAGATCAGCCGTATCATCTCCCAATTCGGCCAATATCTTTTCGTCACGATCGCGCCCGGCACCGCCTGATTTTCTCGAAACGGTCCAAACCTTTTCTCCAGCCAAATGGGCTGTTTCCTCTAACTGACTTTCAAGGTCAATCCGATCAACGACCATCAGAATTTTGTAATCGTTCAGGCCAAATGTTGCGCGCATTTTCTTCACCAGAAACACCATGGTAAGGCTTTTTCCGCTTCCCTGGGTGTGCCAGATTACCCCGCTTCTGTCTTGAAACGATTCACCGTTCAATAATCCATCAATCATCTCGCCAACGGCCCGGTATTGCTGGTAACGACAAATCACTTTTACCTCCAAGCCTGGTTTTGCCTCCATGTAAAGTGTGAAATTCCTGAAGATATCCAACAGAATTTCGTGGTTGAACATGCCCAGAATAATAACTTCCTGACGATGACCATCGGGCTCAGTTGGAATTGTATTGTATTTTTCCGGAAAAATATCTGTCCAGTTGTTGAAATAATCGAATTCGGAACGGATAGCGCCAAAGCGGGCTTCGGTTCCGTGCGTAATCACATTGAACAGGTTGGTGTAAAACAAGGACTCTTTTCCTTCCAAAGTAGCATAAGGATCTTCATCGCGTTGATTGCTGTAACGGCGTATCTGGGTGTATGCATCGCTCAAAGGTTCGGCCGTATAAAAGTCTTTACATTCCACTACAATCCAGGGTAAACCATTTACAAAGCAGACAATATCGGGGATAATGAATTTTTTAGCCGTAGTAGGCGTATTGACAAGGAATTGATTAATGGCCAGAAATTTGTTCCGGTCGTAGTGTTCAAAATCAACCAGCATCACGGTGGGGTTTTCTTCGCCGGTTTGTTGGTTCTTGCCTGGCAAGGTAATGCCTTTAAGCAACATACGGTAAACATACTTATTGGCTTCCAGCAGTTTCTTGTGTCCATGCAGCAAAATACGGTCGTAGCAATATTCCAACTGCCCGGGTATTGCCCACTTGTTCAGCTCGCCAACCGCAGCAAAAAAGTCTGATTTTAAAGCTACTTCATCAAACGAAGTGCGTCTCGATTTGGTTGGATCTTCAGGAACTCCCTGACCCTGATTGATCACCTCCCAGTTTGCTAGTTGCAGTTTTTCAAGGAAAGGTTTTTCTACGTTCGTGTATTCAGCCATGATTAGTTATTTTTCGTTGTTCCTCCTCAATAATTTTCTGCAATTCGGTCTCCTGAGGTAAGTTCAGCATGTATTTATTTACAAATACCTGCTGGGGCAAACCGGTGGTGGCATATTTTACCAGATTCTCGTTTTTACTGGCGCAAAGTATGATGCCAATTGGTGGATTGTCTCCTTCGTGGGTTTCGTTCTCACGGTAATAATTCAGATAAACATTCATTTGACCTGCATCGGCATGAGTGAATTCTTGTTTATCAATTACTGCCTTTTTGTTGGTGCTTAATCCGGTACGTTCAAAAAGCATACTATTCATGGCGCGCTGAAGTTCACGCACCGACCAGCAATTGGTAACCGCTTCCTTTTCGTAAAAGCTGCGTTTTAAGGGTGAATCAGACTTTAAAAGCTCAATGATGTGTGAGAAACTGAGTTGATTGATCAATTTGTCAATGTCTATCTGCGATTTTCCAGGCACTGTCTGCAAAATTGGTAAGTCAGTACTATTTGGAGTTTCAATTGCACTGTCTGCGGAACTTATCAATTTTGCGGTCGCCGTCCGCAAAATTACAACTTGCTGTAAATCTTTCAGATATAATTTTGCTGACACTGTCCGCAAAATGTTTGGGTATGCTGTATAAAAATCCTTACACAAATATAAATGCCTTTCACGTATCTGCCTGAAGCCTTGTTTTTCAAGTCGGTTGGCAATTTCCTTAAACAACTTTTGACCATACTCCGCCCGATCAGCTCCATTTAACTCGTATTCGGCAATGTAATAACCAAACAGCCAGTTGCGCAACGTAAGTGCGGTATCAACCTGACGGCTTGCCTGATGCTTAAAGTAGTGTTGTGTTTCGCCAATAATCGAAACCAGTTCATGTATATTTGCCATAACGATCAATTTTTAAATTCAGGATAATCCTTTAATTGGTATTTTTTATCCATTCAATTATAAAATTTATCAGTCGTCCAGTTTGATGGATTGTTGATGATGTAATTTTTTATTTTTTGATACGATTCTTCATCACGGATGATGTGGTCGTGATAACGTTCCTGCCATTCGAATTCAATTTTGTTTTTTGTGGCAAATGTGGTTACCGCCGATTTGAAACCGCGCAGGATAGATGCCAGGTTTTTTGATTGTGGCCCAAATTTATTGATTGGGACGGATGGGACGGATTGTAGAGACGCGATGCATCGCGTCTCTACCACGTGACCCCCGGCATTGTATTCATTTTCCCCAATCCATATAATTGCATGGAAATGATTGGGCATTACCACAAATTCATCCAAATCTAAATTCATATCGGGGCGAATGGTTGGGGTTTTCATCCATTCGGATTCTACAATTTGTCCAATTTCGGTTGGCATCCCAATTTCCCCAAAATAATGCGCCCGGTTTTTGGTGCAAATGGTGATAAAATAACCGGCCACATCACCGTAATTCCACCACGATGCACGGGCCGACGGTATCCGATATTTATTTTGAAATTTATCCGTCATGGTTCATTTTATTTATTGCAAAACCATTATTTGTTTTTGAAACCGTTGTATGTTGCCCGGGCAATTCAATACGGTTATCACGATCGCGGTCGTTTTGGTTGTCGCGATTATCACGGTTGTTGCGATTCCGTCGTAGAGACGCGATGCATCGCGTCTCTACCAACGCGTCCACAATGTACAACGTGTTCGTATATCCATTCATAAAAAAACCATTCGTGCCATTTTTATTGTTTATTTATTCATTTATGGTATAAGACACCATGCATGGTGTCTCTACCGCCCAACAAATCGCCCATCAAACCCCGTTTGATTGATTTGTATTTCTGTAAAAGGGTTTCTTCGGATTGAATTTTATTGCTTTGTAATTCAATGATTTTTGAAATCATTTCTAATTCAGTAGATGAAATTAGAGGAAAGTAAAACGACTTAATTTGTTGAAAATTTAATCCTTCTCTATTTCCACCTGCAATAGATTTGTTAATTTGGCTTTGTCCAAAAAAGCTATTCATAAATTCGGAAGCGTAAATGGCAAGCGATTTTGAAATAGCTATAAAGCGAATAATGCAAACATGCTGATTGACATTTGCCGATTTTAACTCCTTTGGGAAAAAAGCACATCGACCGATTGATGCACCGGTAATATTCAGTAAAACATCAAATGGTTTTACTCTTGAATATTCCATCCTTGCATCAATTTCTGTTGTTATGAAAGCTGCATCTTCAATTGATAAACTTCCAATGAGAACATTTTGGCTTCTGATAAATAAGACACCTGACGTTTGGTAAACTTCACTTCCACCCGTTGGCGTTACACCACTGCCAATTTTTTCCGTTATTTCCTCCAACCTTTTCACTTCCCACTCCTTCGGTATCATTCCCAATTCCGAATTTTTATACAATTCCGGCGCTTGCTGGTAGCTGGGGCGCAGGCGACCGTTGGCATCGAGGCCACAGGTAAATAAATCGTGCAACAGGCCTTGCTTTATGGCTTTGTATTTGGCTATCGCCGATTGGGTTCGCTCGATTACGGTGTCGCAAGTGGTAAGAATGTGGGCGATTTCAAGTTGTTCAGATGGAAGAACAGGATGAAATATTCTGGCTTTCGCTAATTCTCCCAAATAAACGCCGCCTTGCGCCGAAGCGTTTTTTGACCGCTCTAAAGTTTGCTGAAAATTGAAGGACTGAAAATAGTGGAAAGAATATTCAGGCAAGATTTTACTTTTATCAATTCTAATTATGCTTACACTTCTTTGAAATGTAATTTTTCGTGAAAGTTTCTTTGCAATAGCAACTCTCCCAATTGTTCCAACTACTGTTAAAAGCAAATCATCATTTTCAATTTCATAATTTGCATGTAATAAATTGTAATCATTTTCTGAAACTGTTCTACAATTATCAGGGATTAGTATTTTACCATTTTCAATATCTTTTACGCTTAGCAAAGGGATTCCGTCAGGAACATCATTATGAGTTCCATGTGTTCCATCTTTGATGAAGATCGTTATATCCTTTAACTTACTTTCCTTCCATTCACTCATAACCCAATTCCTCCAAAAAACGGTTTAACTCTTGGGTTTTCTTTTAAAAACCTGATGATCCTGATTTTGTAGGTTTTATTCCGTTGCATCGTTGTTTAAACCTTTTAGTTTTTTACCCGCAATATTTTTGTCGGCAGTTTTTACTCTTCGTTCCAGTTTTTTGATGTCCTCTTCGGGTGGTAACGCTTCAGGTTTTATCCCGCTTTTACCCAAAAGTGAGCGAACATCGGTATTGTTTTTTACATGCTCACTGGTAATTCTATTTTCACCTTTTAAGTCGTTTTTCTTTACGTTGAAATTGGTAATTTCGGTCGCCAATTGTTTGGCGGTAATAGTTATGGTGGGCAAAAAATCGGCCAATGGCCGGTTCTCCGGAATACCTAACTTCCGTTTCATGGCGCTGGTGTTGTGGCCTCCAAACAATGCCCAGTCGCCTTTGCTTCTTATGTTTGCAAAACCTTTGTTGTCAACACCTCTTTCATAAATATTTTTAGAGAGTTCGGTTTCTGTGGCTGCCAGTTTTTCCCTTGCCTGCAAGCGTTCGTTTAGCTGAATTCTTTCCTCTAGTAATTCCTGTTTCCGGGTTTGTATGGCGAAGTAACTTTGAGCAAAAGCAATCTGTTCTTTGCGCGGATCGCCGTTTTGGGCAATAAGGTAACAGGCGTAACGGGTAAGCATGATGTCGTCGATTTGCTTACTTGCACCTTTGGGCATAGGGATCGTTTTGTTGACGTCAACGAAATGATCGGAAACCGCTTCACCAGTGGTTTTGCAACTTTCTTTGGCTTTATCAACGGTATTTAAAAAGTTGCGCCAATCGGCATAACCTAAAAGAGTTTGCAGCTCACGAGCAAGCCAATATTCGATACCGTCTTGTTCGTAAGCATATTCTTCGAAACTGCGGTTTAGCTTTGTGATTATTTCCTTATCCATAGTCGATTATCTTTTATTATTCATAACCCAATTCCTTCAAAAAACGGTTTAATTCTTGGGTGTAGGTATCACGTTCTGTCAGGATATCAGTTAGCGTAATGGTGTATTTGTCGTGCAATTCTTCAACCGCCTGTTGCAGGTTTCTGGTGTGCGCATCGAGGTAGCTGTTAATAGTGTTGTGGAGATTGTTCAGCCAACGGGTTATTATCAATTGTTTGGCTTCTCCCGGAGTAATTTGCTCACGGGCTTGTTCTACCAAAGCTTCTTTACGTTGGTCAATGGCACGAATTAAAGCGGCACATTCTTTTACTTCGTTTTCGAGTGCCACATGGCGCTGTATCCCGGCTTCGGCGGTTTCAATATCGTATGTCAGCGGTGCAATTTGTTTTTCAATTTCAGCAATTTCGTTTTTCAGACTGGCGATCATGGTCGAATTTCCATCTTTTCGGTAGGCGCTGATTCGCTTCTCAAGGGTTTTTATTTCTTTTTCAAGCTCCTTGCGCTGGCTGTTCAACTGCTTAATGGTGGCTTTAATTTCGGTAATCCGACTCTTGGGAATCACTTCGTAATCGGTTTCGTTCCATTCGCCTTCTTCCAATTCAGCAACTTCAGCAAACTGCGCTTCAAGCTCTTCTTTTCGGGCAGTTTTGGCGTGCAGTTCGGCCAACAGCTCCGGAAACTGACTTTCCAGAATATCTTCTTCAGGAATCAGTTCGGCATTCCATTCGCTGGCGGCTACCGATTTAAAATCGGTTTCCAAATCGTCGATATACTGCGCAAATGCTCCGCGGCTCTGAAACTCGTCTAACAACGGGTTTTCGATGGTTGCCGTTTTCAGGGCAAATGCTTCGGATAAACTTTTAATGAAATGGTACACATCCTGATCGAGCGGGAGGTTTTCGACCAAAGGCAAAATGGTTTGCCAAAAATCGTGCATCGCATGGGCATAACGTTGTTGCGCCTGTTCGTATCCTTCAGAATGATAAATCGTGGTTTTGATATCTTCCTTTGTTGTAATGGTCGGACTAAACTGTTGATATCCTTCTTTAAGCGGAGCAAACAGCGTTTCTTTCAAACCACCATAGCAGGTAAACGGTTCGTTCAGCGCGGAGATTTCATCATCGGGTAATCCGCCTTTCAGGTGTGCGTGTACATCGTTTGGTGTTGGTTCGGGCGCATTATCGACATACCGCCGGATGTTGCAATTGTATTCTTCGGCTTCGAGTTCGGCCTTCAGTACCAAACGGCTGTATTTCGCCAGTGGTTTTTTATGGGTGTATATGTACGATATTTTCTCAATGTCTTCGGGGCGCAAGGTGTTCTGGTTTTTCCCTTCCTTGTATTCGCGGTCGGCATTAATGAAGAAAACGCCTTTTCGGTTGGCTGCTCCGGCTTTGTTAATAATCAGGATTGAGGCCGGAATGCCGGTACCAAAGAACAGCGCAGGCGGCAATCCAATGATACATTCCAGAATTCCCTGGTCAATTAAACGTTTCCGCATTCGTTGCTCTTCGCCACCCCGAAACAAAACGCCATGAGGCATCACAACCGCCATGCGTCCGTTGTCTTTCAGGATGGCAACCATGTGCTGCACAAACATAAAATCGGCTTGCTTTTTCTGACTCATCCAGTTCACAAACCGCTCTTTAAACCGCATGGCTGCAGTGGTGTAGTTCTGCGAAAAAGGCGGATTGGCCACCACAATGTCGTATTTCCGGAGTTGCCCGTTTTCAACCAGTTTGGGGTCGAGCAGTGTATCGCCCTGTTGAATGTTGGCGTTTCTGATGCCGTGAAAAATCATGTTCATCACGCACATTTTGTAGATGCCATCTTTCAGCTCCTGACCATGAATGGTGAGGTTTCGCGCTGTGCCGTAACGGGCTTCCACGTAATTGCGCATGTTAATTACCAAACCACCCGAACCAATGGTTGGATCGCATATTTCGGCATTCATGGCGGGTTGCAGAATTTTACCCATCAACTGTACGACTGGTGCAGGCGTATAAAATTCGCCTCCTTTTTTCCCGGCACTTTCGGCAAAGTACTTGATCAGGAATTCGTAAGCAGCGCCCAATAAATCGGGAAATTCAAACTGATCGTCGGTTAACGACATACGATTAAAATCTTTCAGCATTTCAGAAAGCACTTCGTCCGACAGTATTTTTTCGCCTTTGGTATTTACCGCATTAAACTTGGTGGTGCTCAAAATTCCTTGCAGAATTTCGGCATTGGCATCTTCCAGTGCATTCAAAGCAATACTCAGCGCATCGCCCACATTACTCAATACCGTTGAAATCCCTTTCCATACATTTTTATCTGGGAAACTAAAAAGTTCAACTAATATTGACTGTTTTTCTTCCTCGGTTAGCTTGTCTGAATTGAGTTCCAGCGAGATCTCATTTCTCCTCTTTTCAGTCTGTATCTCTTCAGGTGATGGCTTATAATCTACTTTCCACCGGGCAAGTTTAGGCACAAAGAATTCGTATTCTGATGCTTTTGCTTCTTCCAGTTCTACTGCGATTTCTTCTTCAGATAAATCGGGATATTCATCCAACAGGTTTTTTGTGCGCTGAATCCTGGCTATTGTGAACTGATCGTTTACACGTTTCAGGAAAAGCATGGCAATGATGTAATCCTTATACTCAGCAGCATCGAGCCCGGCAGCACGCAAATTATCGCATTGTAATTTCAGGAAGGTATTTAATTTAGAGAGGGATATTTTTTTTTGTAACATGGTTTTGTTGAATGCTGATATAAATGAACGGCAAGTTACAACAAGTAAAGAAATAAAGCTTTATTGTTAATTGCATTTTCTGAGCTAGTTTTCAACACAAAAATGGATGCCAGTATCGTATGTTGTTATTTGAACGAGTTGCT
>JBBSBP010000143.1:0-11361 GCA_038251165.1 Bacteroidales bacterium
AAAATTTCTTTAAGTACTTTTTCGATATTGGCATTTTTTAGCTCCAGATTGTATTTCTTATTCAAGTCCAATTGATCGGTTTTGAATAAAAAACCATAATCCGATACCCGTTCAATTTCGTCAAAAACCTGAATAATGGATGCATCCTTTACATTCAGGTCGAACTTTGCATTCTGAGAATATGTGTTGGCAGCCATGGCCATCACCGAAAGGAATAAGAAAAAGGTAGTTAGTTTCATAATCCGTAATAGTTTCTTAAATCCAGATCGATGATGATCTGGGAATTGTTGTTTTTTCTTCATAGTTTTGAATGTTATTTGTTAAACGATTGGTCATGGTGATCCGCGAAAATGATCATGATCATAAAATTTCAAAAACACTGACCGGGGAGTCTCCAGCTTCCCGGTTTTTTTTGTTTCGTCAGACATTATTCCATAGGCATCAGTTTGTTATTTGGTTGTCAATTGTATTTCGGGTATCAATAAATAATGATCTTATCCGGTTGATCTGTTTTTGCAATGATCTCGTAATTAAACTTAGTGGTTAACTGGAGCAACTTTAACACATGCAGAGCAGTAGTCGATTTTTTAATATTTCCAGTGTAGCGGAAATCTTTCAAAGACTGATTCTTGAATTCGAATTCGACATCGTACCAGCGACTGATTTCTTTGAAAATATCTTCCAGCCGTTGATCGCGGATGACAAACTTCCCGTCGCGCCAGGCTGACAATACATTTTCAGTGATGGATCTGACTTCTATTTTCCGCTCAGTAGTCGAATAAACAGCGCTTTCGCCCGGTTTTAAGTCCAGCATTACATTTCCTTTTGAAGATAGAATATCTGCTTTTCCTTCTACCAAAGAGGTTTCAATCCATTTATCTTCAGGATAAGCTTTTATATTAAAGGTGGTTCCTAAATCGCGTACTACAATTTGGTCAACTTTAACCAATAAAGGGAAATCGTCCCGATGCTTTACTTCGAAATAAGCTTCGCCAGTTAATTCTGCAAGGCGTTGTTTATTTTTTAAATCTTCATGATAGGTAAGTTTTGTGCCTGAATTCAGCCAAACTTTAGTTCCATCGGCTAATTCTATTATACTGACGCTTCCTTTCATCGCAGTAAATTTCTGAATTCCGGGATCCGAAACTTCGAAAGTATTTCTTGAAAGAAAATATCCTGCAAGACCACCAATGCTCAATATAAACACAACCATGGCAGCATACTGAAGCATGCGTTTCCCGACGGTATAGTTCGTTTTCTTTTGCTGACGATTGATTCTATTCCAGAGATTTTCGAATTCAGCATCCACATTCATGTCTGTTTTTTGCACTGATGCGCGGATCCATAGACTTTTTACTTCGTAGTAAAGATCCTCGTCCTCTTTATTCTCTTTCAGGTGATTGAAAAATTCTTCTTTTTCCTGTGAATTTGCTTCCCCTGTTATAATTCTTGACAATAAATTCTTATCCATTTTGTTCAAACCTTTATGAATGAACAAATGAAGAAGGAAATACCCTAACGAAAATTTGAAGATTTTATAAAAAATGAATACTTAATGATTCAGAATTCCCGAAATTGTTGCTATGATTGGGAGGTAGTCCTTCAAATCTTTACGCAGTATTTTTAGCGCCTTGGTAAGATGTGCTTCAACAGTTTTCTGCCCGATTCCAAGTTTTTCTGCTATTTCACGATTTTTAAGCTCTTCAAACCGGCTCATTTCAAAAACTACACGGCAATGTTCGGGAAGATTTCGAATTGCAAGATCAATTTTCTCTTTTAACTCTTTAAATTCGAGGAAGTCGTCACCCATGCGAGACAAACTTTCAAATTGATAACGCATTTCAATTGCTCTGATTTTTTCATGATGTTTCAGAAGGATCTGTCGGCGTTTTAGAATGTTCAGACAATTGTTTTTAACCAGGGTAAATAAAAAATTCCGGAGGTTGGAGTCGGCATTTAATTCATTTCTGATTTCCCACAATTTTACAAAAGCTTCCTGAACAACTCCTTTAGCTTCATCTTTATCTTCCAGATAATTCCGACTCAAATGAAACAATGGCTGGTAGTATTCCCCGAATATTTTTCTGAAACTTTCCTTGTCTTTAAGTGCAAATAATTGTGATTGTTCAGGCATAAATTGAATATCAGCACCCAAATATAAGAAAATTCGGCTCCTAATGCAGTTTTATCATTTCTCCTGAATGAAATGTTTCGGATAGTTTTGATGAATCGGGTAGGGCGAGCATCATGACTTCCGCACCATTGTCAGCACCTTCGAGGCAATATACCATTGGACCGCGTTCAATGGCTACCTTATCCAAATCGTCAATTACTTTCGGGTTGGCAATAACGCGACGAATACTCATTGGAATGCTGTAGCTGACCACATCTCCCTGTTTCCATTCGCGGTCGATAATGGCATAACCCTTATTCGTTTTAAACTGAACTGTTTCTCCATTTACGGATACCGAAACAGAATCAGTTTCAGAATTAATAAAGGAGTATAAATCGCCTGGCGCCACCTGATTTTCGGCCCAACCCGGAATGCGTAAACACAGGGCAAACTGACTTGCTTTTTCCGGTGAAACCGTTATTTTCACCTGTCCATCCCAGGGATATTTAGTTTCCTGACTGAGGGTGACCGACTCATTTTTGTTCAGTTGACTGGGGCTTTACCGGTATTTCCAGGTTCAGTCCGTTCCATCTTACCTTCATCAGGCCATCCTCTTCAGAAACAACAGCTTTTTCGGGCAGCTGACTATTCGTCGAATTTTCCAGGATAAACGTAAACCCGGAAACTGCTTTTTTAATCCGGATCAGATCAAATTCTTTTTCCGGGCCTGAATAAAAAACATAATCGATCCGGCATGCTTTGTTGTCTCCACCTTTTTCCCAATGTCCCTTCATTCCATCGAATTCAGCATAATAAAGCTGAAAATCAAATTTTAGCTGATTGATGGTTATGCTGAACGGTTCAAAATCCCTGGCAGGAAGTACCAGTTCATCCGCATTTTTCATATTCCCGAATTCGAACCGGAGCCGAAGATCTTTGGCCACAAATTTTCCCGCTTTCAACCGATCGATGCTGATGTGTTTATCCCCGCCGTTCGTGATAAAATTAATACCTGCCAAAACTTTGTTTTCCTGTTGCTGACTGAAAAAACCGGCTGAACTGAAATCGTAATCGTCGTGCAGGAACCGAACCTGAAGGTATTCCGGACTCTTTACAGTTCCCCAGTAAACCAGGAATGGACGGCGCTGATTCCACATACTGGAACGGTTGGCCGTCGAAATTGCGTAAGCATTATCCAGGTAGCTGGTTCCGATGATTTGTGGTTCTGATTTCTCAAACACATCGGTTTCGGTCCGGGGATATTCAGGAGAAAGAAACCAGGGTATTAAATATTCCGGAATCTGATGTTTGATTTTTACATCGCTTCGTTTTTCTTCCATTCCGGTATCTATCCGGCCGTTTGAAGCCTCCTTCAGGATAGCATAAAAGGAAGGTTTCACCAGTGTACTGTATGACCGGCTATGTGGACCGGCCCATTGACCACTTGGTTTATGATAATGGCTTGCGATCATTTCCCAGCCAACTGAATAAAGTGAATCAATCTGCTGTCTGGCAGTAGTTTCGATGATGTGTGTTTTCATCCGGAACAGTTCGTCGAGTGCCACAATGGTATAAGTCGGGCTGTTGTATTCCGAAAATCCTCCTTTATCGAGCGTGTATTGGTAAAAATCAGCAATACGCTTTTGAGCATATTTTTGCATCTCCGGAAGGTTAAACAAATGTGAGACCATGTACGTAACATAACCGCCCATGATGCAGATATTGGTATAACCGGGTCCCACATTTCTTTTCTGAATGGCCTTTGCTGCAAGTATCATTGAATTCTTGATGACCGGCTTCAAGGCATCCGGAATCCTTTCCTGATGGCCCATCCAGACATCCAGCAGGCTGACCGCAATAAAGTCGGCCCAGTTGTAGTCGATCGGTGCTTTTTTTGTAGCCAGCGGTTCTTCCATGTAATAGGGCCAGACCCCGCATGACCTGGAAGTGGTATCCTGATCCTGCAGGGAGATTGTTTTTGCAATCACATCGAAAGCACGTTGGGTGTATTGTACATCACCCAAATCCAAAAGCAAAACGGCATAAGAAAACGATGATCGTACTTCGTGGAAAATCCCTGTACTGGCGTCGGTGTGGTAATTGTATCCGCTTAATGTCTTAGTCAGCATTTCCTCCTCCGGATCATAGCGTTTGTGCAAACTTTCCAGCGATTCGCCAACTATTTTTTTCTCGTCAGGAGTAAGCCGGACTTTTTTGTACTGAATCTGATCGTCATGATATCCCGGTTTCGCACAGGAAGATATAAAAGTTGAAAACATCAGGAAAGTCAATAGTCGGAAATTCATAGGTTCGGTTGATTTTTCAGTTCAGGGAACAGAAAGTGAACAGCTGTTATGATATTCGATTCATGGAATCCATGAAACTAGCCGTCTTTATCCAGTCCAAAGGAAGATTTATCAACTCCCCATTTATCGAATAACCATTCAACCAGCCGGTGATCATAGCGCATTTGGTCTTTTTGTCCTTCGGTTCTTTTCATCATATCAATTATTGCCTGCTTAACCTTCTGGCTGTTTTCGCTGGTGTAGTCAATCGCATTTAAAGCATGGGCACGTACAAATACATCCGGATATTTCAAAACTTCGAGCATGGCATTTAATCCGGCTTCTTTCTCACCTAAATAATACAGCGCTTCAGCAGCGACTACAACCACATCAGGCGAAGAATCTTTGATGGCTTCTTTCAACTGGGGTATGGCAGACCGTGCATCTTCCTTCAAAATAAGTAAACCCGTAGCTGCCCAGTAACGAATGGCGCTATCATCATTCTTCAGCCATTCAATCATTTGTCCCAGGTTTTCCTTTTGCCCCAAAGTGGCCAGATTTGCCGCATCAACAATTGCTTTAAACGGAACCTGACCGCTTCGCATGTAATCGTAGAACGATTGATTTTTAGCTCTGATATTTCGTTCTCCTTCAGGAATAAATCCGGTATCCAGAATTTTATTGGCCCAATCGCTGTTTGCCTTGCGCATGCGTACCATTACATCCTGGTAAGCCGGATCATAGGCCAGATTATTCACTTCCCAGGGATCTGTTTCTGTATTGTACAATTCTTCGGAAGGTTTGGGTTTCCAGAAAACCGATTGAACTTCGTTGCATTCACCGGCTAAGTAAGCCTTTTCCCATGAAGGCATTGAAGGAGCCTGCCACAGGTAGTTAATGTGCTGCCCGGGAATGCGGTAAGGCATGTAATTCCGGATGTAACGATACTGTTTGTCGCGCACGGCACGAACCATGTCATAACGTTCGTCCATACGGCCCCTGAACATATAGGCATATTCAGGATCGACAGTTTTTTGTTTGCCAAGGAATGCATTACCTTGTAACCACCCCGGAACCGGAATACCAATAATACTTAACAAGGTGGGCGACAGGTCAACAAAACTGATAATTCGATCCACTTTTTCGCCAGGCTTTTCGGCAGGATAAAGGTATTTGTATTTCTTTGGTATGCGAACAAGGAAAGGCACGCGAGTACCTGATTCATAAACGAATCGTTTGCTTCTGCCAAGTACTCCTCCATGATCGCCATAATAGAAAACAATTGTATTTTCAGCTTCGCCACTTTCTTCCAGCTCTTTCAGTATAGACCCGACCCAGGCATCCATATCTTCAATCTTATCGTAATACTGTGCCCAATCGTGGCGCATTTCCGGAGTATCGGGATGATAGGGAGGAAGCTTCACTTTATTGGGGTCGTGCCTAAGTTTTTCTGTTGGTATCGACTTGTGAATAGAACTTTCGTGTGAAATAGTTGAATTAAAAACTGCAAAGAAAGGCTGGCCGGGCTTCCGGTTTTTGTAATGTGCATTTTTGCTCGATTCGTCCCAGATTCCCTTGGTCTGATTCAATTTTATATTATAGTCTTCTTTTGAGTTATTGGAACAATAGTATCCTTTTTCATGCAAAAATTCAGGATAATATTTAATGACATCCGATTTTGGATACTGACTCCGCATGTGTTGGTTTCCGCCTGAACAAGCATAAACGCCGGTAATAATCGTGTTCCGCGTTGGAGCACAAACGGGTGCATTGGCATAAGCCCGGGTGTACAAAAATCCCTCAGATGCCAGTTTGTCAAGGTTAGGAGACGTAGCAAACGTATCGCCATAACAGCCTAAAAACGGACTATTATCTTCAGTCGTAATCCATAAAATGTTAGGTAATTCTTTGGGTTCCGGCTCGGCACATCCGGTAAAACCAAGAAATCCGGAGATTCCTGCCAGGATGGAAAAACTAATTTTTGGAATATTCATGGTTATTAATTCTGGTTGGTTTATAAGTCAAAAGTAGAAAGAAAAATTGTATAATATGTTTGCTTTATACGAATGCAGGTTATTTAGCTGCATTAATTATTCCGGTTTCGGAAATTCCCTCATTGGGCTGTAGCGGATGTACGAATCGAATACTTCCTTATCAGGTCCTACAACCCGCGGATCCTGCGATTTTTCCAATTCTGCCATCAAGACCTCTTTCATCTCTTTTTCTACCGCTGCAAACTCATCCTTTCCTGCAATGTTATTCAGGCAATATGGATCATTCTGAACATCAAAAAATTCCCATTCAGGGCGTTTGGCAAGCGCCCAGTCGAAAAATGGTTTGATCGTTTCATCCTTCCAGTTTTCGATAATATACGATTTTGTCGGGGAACCATCAATATCGGTAAATGCCCAATCGGAGTGATGTTCCCCTTTTTCATCAATTCCGTACATGGGTGAAAGTTTTCCGACAGAATCCAAAGCCTGCGGGGCGCCGGCAGGCCAGCGTTCAGGTTTCGCATTCCAAATGAGCAAAAAATCTTTACTTCTAATCATTCGTTGCGGATAACCCCAATTCAAATACCGCGATGAAGAGTGCCGTTCCCGTCCGGAATAAACATATTTTTTTGAAGCATCAACCACGCCCTGATTTTTGGATCTCAGAATATTTAAAATACTTTTTCCTGAAATTGGGAGCATTCCTTCTGCACTGGTTCCGGTAATTTCAAGTATGGTTGGCGCAATATCGGCAAAACTTACGGGGTCGTCAACAATACGGCCACCCGGGAAATTTTTGGGAAAACGCACTGCAAAAGGAACATGTATTCCATAATCGTAACCGTTTGCTTTCGCCCGTGGAAAAGGCATCCCATTGTCGGCAGTAACAATTACAATTGTATTTTCCAATTCCCCTTTTTCTTCCAGATATGTAAGCATCCGTTGTAAATGTAAATCGAACCATTCAATTTCCACCGCATAATCGAGCATATCGCCGCGAACGATTTCAGCATCAGGGAAAAACCCGGGAACTTCAACCGCCTCGAGGTTCTTATTATTTCTTTTCCATGAATCCTGTTCGTATGAACGGTGTGGTTCATGCCCTCCATACCAAAAGAAAAATGGTTTGTCGGCCTTGACACTATCCATAAAAAACTTAAAATTTGCAAAATAATTTGTGCTTTGTATGCCTTTTGCTGTACGATCGTCAGGTGTATCCTTACCATATGAAATCCGACTGTGTTCTATTCCACCGGCATCGGTTGCACGCCAAAGGGAATCGTTTTCGTTTCGGGCATACTGAAAAGGGGAAACTCCTTTACCGGTGCGACCGGTTACATAACCATTGGCATCAAGCAAATCGATAAACGGAACATATTTTTTCATCCACGAAGATGCATGTTGCCCCGACTGTTCATTTTGCCAGTGATAACGACCTGTGGCAATTGAACTTCGGGAAGGTGCGCAACCAGGTGAACCAGCCAGACAATTGTTAAAATAAACTCCCTCAGAAGCCACACGGTCAAACGCCGGAGTTTTTAAAAACTTTGCCCCGGCAAAACTGGTGTGAGCATAGGATTGATCGTCGCTTATTGCAAACAGGATGTTTGGACGCTTAGGTCTAGCTTTTTCTTTTGGTTGACAGGCAGTAATAAATAACCCGCCGCCAATTGTAACCACAACTGCAATTGATAAAATTTTCATGTTATTTATTTACAGGTTTTATTTATCCTTAATCCAACTTTTCCGCTTGAATTGCACGAAATCACAATAAGAAGAAATGCAATGATCAGTAGGTTATTTTTCATTAATCCAGAAATTTATTAGGCCAATAAATATACCTGTTATTTCGATGATGTTGGAATTTATATCAAATTCCATGACTATTTAGAAATCACTTTCTCGTAATCCATACTTTCATTTCGTTCGCCCCACGGTTGTTCCAGACAAAATAGGGTATTGCGGTAAATTTTTGAGACTGCGTTTTTTTGTCATTTTCAACCTGAGCTTCTCCCGATATGGTTACAATTCCCATTAACTCATCCGGATTGAAACTTTCGGCCAGTTGTGACGAATCGGGCAGAGCAAGCTTCATTAAATCCGATCCATTGTCAACACTTTCAAGGCAATACACAATCGGGCCGCGTTCAATGGCCACTTTTCCCAAATCGTCAGCCACTTTTTTATTGGCTTCAACACGACGAATATCCATTGGAATGTTGTAACTGACTTCATCACCTTTGTTCCATTCACGATCGATAACAGCATATCCTTTTTCAATTTTATACTGAAATTTTTCTCCATTGACTGTCACTGAAACCGAATCGTTTTCAGGAGTAATAAACGAATACAAATCGCTCGGTACAACCTTGTTCCCGGCCCAACCCGGAATTCTTAGACACAAGGCAAATTGGCTGGATTTTTCAGGAGAAACTGAAATTTTCACTTTCCCTTCCCATGGATATTTAGTTTCCTGGGCAATGGTAACCGAAAGCTTTTTATTGAGTCGAATACTGGAAGAACTTTGAGCAAAGAGATTAACATACAATGAATTGTTTCCTCGTGCATAAATATAACCGGGAACCGAAGCAATAAACCGGCAAAGATTTGTCGGGCAACAAGAGCAGTCGAACCAGGGTTGACGATCAAGCGTTTCGCCGCTGTTGAATTTATAATGTAAATCACATTCGAGCGGATTCGGATAAAAGAAAGTTTTTCCATCCAGTCCAATACCTGAAATAACCCCATTGTATAAACTACGTTCAAGCACATCAATGTATTTGGCATCGCCATGAAGTAAAAACATGCGGTAATTCCAGTACACATTGGCAATAGCAGCACAGGTTTCGTTGTATGCTGTCAGATTTGGAAGCTCATAATTATCGCCAAAAGCTTCACCTTTATGACGCGCACCAATTCCGCCGGTGAGATACAACTTTTTCGAAACGACGTTTTCCCAGATTTTATCTATTGCAGCCAGGTAGGCAAAATCACCTGTCAATGCTGCAACATCGGCCATTCCGGAATACAGATATCCGGCACGAACAGCATGACCAACAGCTTCTGTTTGCTGAATAACCGGAATATTATCCTGATTGTATTCGCCATACAATTCAGCTCTTCCTTCCTTGTTTCCGCGATGATCGAGGAAAAATTTGGCCTCATCCAGATATTTTCGATCTTTCGTTACCCGGTAAAGCTTTACAAGGCCTATCTCAATTTCCTCATGACCAGGAACCGTTATGATCTTTCCGGGGCCAAAAGTCCGGATGATTAAATCGGCATTTTTTAAAGCCAGATTAAGCATATTCTTTTTACCGGTTGCATTGAAATGTGCTGTTGCCGCTTCATAGAAATGGCCCATATCGTATAGTTCGTGACCACTCCTGATGTTAGACCAGCGTTCTTCTCCTCCCGACCAATTGGTTGGCGGCTTAAGTGGATTAATGGTGCGCCAGGTTTGCAAATAGCCATCGGGCTCTTGTGCTGCAGCAATATACGAAATGAGTGTATCAAGATAAGATTCAAGTTTTGAATCGGGATGGATGGACAGTGAGTAGGAAGCGCCTTCTATGATTTTATAAACATCACTGTCGTCAAACGGAAAATGACCTTTGAATTCGCCTTCCCTGAGTTTCCCTGCTACCTGAAAATTTTGTATCCTTCCGGTTTCTTCGCATTTGGCAAACGAAGCCGGAATAGTCACCGTTCGGTTGGTTTCAATTTTGGGCAACCAAAACTGATCACTGATTTTTACTTCATTGAACGGAATTCCAGTGATTTTGTAATCGGCTTTATCCGAGTGAGTTTTACAGGCTCCAAAAATGATGAAAAATGATAGGATAAGAATTAGCCTTAGGTTCATAGGAATAGGTTTTATTGCATCATCACCTTTAAAAAGAAGAATTTAAATGTACAGATTATTCTTGAATTACTGCAATCTTTAGTGCTGTGAAATTCCAAATTACTGCTGATAAATGGGTAGAACCCTTGTGCCTGAAAGATAAAATCCCCTCACCCGAAATTCGGAAAAACAGGCAACCCAAATCTCCGATCAAACAAGATTTTTTTGGCTGGTAAGGAATTTCTGACTTTCAGCCATCTAGAAAGAAACCTGGAAAGTTTTGATCTTTATTTTTATTCGGGTGGATTCCCAGAATATTTGGAGGAAAATGATGATGATCTCAGAACTTTATTGAGATATATTATTATCCGCGATGTGGCCATTCGCAGGAATATCACCAATGAGAACCAGTTGATTCGTTTGGCAGTAAATTTATTAAGTAATACCGGCAAAGAGTTCAGTTATGATTATTTGTAAAGTAATGCTTCTGAGTATTACGGTGGGAATTTGTCGCCAAAAAGTTAAAACATGTTATAACTTTATTACCTTTGTAAAAAAAGTTATATGGAAGCTACGATAGTTAAAATTGGCAATTCCAGAGGACTAATAATTCCGAAAAAAGTCTTGGATTCATTTGGAGAGAATATAAAATTTGATATGCAGTTGAAAGATGGTGGATTGGTAATAATGCCTTTGGAAGAAAATAAATCACGCAAAAATTGGGAAAAGCAATTTGTGGATGCGATTCAAAAAGGTTATAAACCTGAAATCGAAGAGACTGATTTTTCCAATGATTTTGATAAAGAAGAGTGGACATGGTAAAGAGATTTGAAGTTTGGTTGGTAGAATTAAACCCAACAAGAGGTTCAGAGATAAATAAATCACGCCCCTGTTTAATTGTTTCTCCAGATGAAATTAATAAGTTTCTATATACAGTAATAATAGTGCCTTTGACGAGTACAATAAAACCTTATCCAACCCGCTTGGATTGCCAATTTAAAGAAAAACACGGACAATTGGTTGTTGACCAAATACGAAGTATCGACAAATCCAGACTGATCGAAAAATTAGGTACAATTAACCAGAATACAAGCAAAGCTGTTTGTGAACTTATTTTAGAAACTT
>JBBSBP010000144.1:0-11233 GCA_038251165.1 Bacteroidales bacterium
AGGGTAAGCGGAGAATCAGCAACCGACCCTTTGGCAAATACTTCCTGGTAAACAGCACGGGCTTTTTGTGGTTCGGTGAAATAATCCAGGAAGTCGGTTCCGGTAAGCTCTTCACGTGTCATACCTGTAATATTTGCCGTTGCCTCATTTATATCCGTGATTTTACCTTCTGTACTGATGGTAACCAACGGATCAAGACTTGCTTCAATCAAACTGAGCGAATATTTGGAGAGTAATTTCTGGGCTGTTACATCCCGTGCAACAATCACCACACCAAGTACATTTCCCTTGTCATCTTTATACACCGATCCGTTAAACAATACATCGGTCAGTTTGCCTTCTTTATGGCGAAGGGTAAGCGGAGAATCAGCAACCGATCCTTTGGCAAATACTTTCTGGTAAACAGCCCGTGCTTTTTGTGGTTCGGTGAAATAATCAAGGAAGTCGGTCCCGGTAAGTTCTTCGCGCTTCATCCCGGTAATATTCGCCAATGCCTCATTCATATCCGTGATCTTTCCTTCAATATTAATGGTCACCAAAGGATCAAGACTCGCCTCAATCAAACTAAGCGAATATTTGGAAAGTAATTTCTGGGCTGAAGTAAAAGCCCGTAATTCTTTATTTCTGATTTTCTGATTCGTTATCACAGTTATTATAAGTCCGAAAATGGCAAGAATGAAAATTAAAAGGAATAAAAAAATAAATTCAGAATTTCTTGAACTCTTTTCATTTTCTGTTTTTCGTTGTTTCAGCAAATAAAACTCTTCAGAATTAAAAGCAGCAATGACATCCCTGATTTTGTCGTTGCGAATTTTTCCCAGACCTATAATTTCAATTTTTTCTGAATCCGATAATTCAATCTCTTTCCACTCCTCAATCATTTTTACAGATAGAACTAATCGTTCTGCGATCATTTTTTTCAACGAATCGATCCGGGCCAGCTGTTTCGGATTGTCTTTGGTGAGTAATTCAAGTGCATTCAGGTTGTTGTTGATTTCCGGAATAGCAATTTCATAGGGCTCTAAAAGAACCTGATTTCCCGTTAATAAATACCCCCGGGTGCCAATCGACATATTCAGAACATCTAAAAGAACACTATCACTCCTGCGAAGTACTTCCTGAGTCTGTTCCACTAAATTGTTGGTCGATTTTACTTTTTGGGAATTAAAATAGAAAATCAGCAGTAAGACGATCAGCAAAAAACCAGTAACGAAATAAAAAAGATTTATTTTTTTTTCTGAAATGAATTTCATTCGAAAATTACTTTGTTAATAAATTGAATATCTGTACGTTACCACTCCTGAATGCCGGTTGGCAGGAAACTCTCATGCCCGTAAATTCTCTTTCTGAAATACATTTTCGCTCCGCAGCTTTCGGCAACACCTCCATGTATTTCCTGATGTGCCGACTACCTGGAAATTCATTCTGCGGCATGTACGTTATAAAGATCTTTGCATCTGTTAAAGGTACTCGCCTGAATTTCCAACTTCTTCAAGCGGACTTCTTCTTTTTTCCTTCAATTGTTTAAAATGAGAAGGTGAAAGACCCGTCATTTTTTTAAATTGATTGGATAAGTGCGCCACACTGCTGTAATTCATCTTCCATGCAATTTCTGTAATGTTAAGTTCACCATAAATAATCAACTCTTTTATCCGTTCGATTTTATGCGAAATGACAAATTGCTCGATTGTAGTTCCCTGAATTTCAGAAAATAAATTAGCCAGGTAGGTATAATCATGGTCCAATTTTTCGCTTAAAAAATTCGAGAAGTTAGTTTTGATGATTTCATCGGAATGATGAACCATCTCAATAATTGCGTTCTTTATTTTTTCAATAAGTACAGCCCGCTTATCGTCCATTAATTCAAATCCGGTTTTGAGCAGAGCCTGTTTGACCTGGTCCCGTTGCTCTTCAGAGATGTCTTCCATAATATCAACTTCACCTAAATCGACCACTATGAAATGTAGACCAAGTTTTTTTAGTTCTTCTTTCACCGCTATTTTGCAACGGTTACTAACCATGTATTTGATATAGAGTTTCAAATGCTTTTTTTTTGGTGTCAGTTAGTCACAAAGGTACACATTAAAAACCTATAACTGTTATTCTATTTACACATTGCCTGCCTGTTTCTTTGCCTGCCGGACTGCAACCTGATTTTCCGCAAATTGATTTTGAGTCGGACGCCGGCAGAATGAAATATAGAATATTTTTAAGGAAGAAGAATTATTGGGATCCTGGTATTCATCGACCATGATGTAACTGTATTCCTCCTGCATCAGTTTCCTGAAAGTGATGTTATCCCTGAGCGAATCGCGCAGTACATCCATTAAATCGTCGTAATCGAAAATATTGCATATTTTCTTGTACTTCGGATGAAATTAATATTCGTGGTTCATTCACGATTTAATTTGATGAAACAAGTTGATGTGTAAAAACAAAAAAGCTCTTAAATCACTGGATTTAAGAGCTTTTTGATTGAATTTAAATCCCATTTTGTCGGGGTGACCGGATTTGAACCGACGACCTCGTCGTCCCGAACGACGCGCGCTACCAAGCTGCGCTACACCCCGTAAATAACGTTTAAGATTCGTTGAGCTTTCCGGAAATAATCTTTTGGTCCGGTTGAAAAACGAATTTTAAGTGTATTGTAAATCTAAAATTTTCCGGGGAAATATAAATGATTTATTGAAATAAAATCAGTTTGGAATGATGATTATTTCTTATGCAGAGCAAGATGAAACAGTATGGTCGTTAAAAGAAGAACCCGTTTCAAAACAAAGTTTGAAACGGTTCTTCTAATCCACACAATCAATCCACACAAAAAAACCAATCACCACCTAATTGAGTAAAATAAATTGTTTTTATTTACCTGATAAAGTCCTCTTCACAAACAAATTATTTACTCATTTCTTTCCTCCAATAAACTTTTCCAACTGGAATATCGTGTGTTTTTATCTTTTGAATTTCAAACACATGAACGTAATTTAGCAGAAAAAGTTCTGAAATTCAGGAACTTGTTTTCAAATAGTTTTAGGATAAAGCTCAGGATCTTTTTCAGACGTTCAATGTTCAATGGTATCCCGGGCAGTATAAACGGAAAAATCCGGATTTTTGTTCGTCCGGATTTTTTTGCGCTTTTAAAACTTAATCGTCCTTCAGGCTTAAACGGGTGCCACGAGCCATTGAAATCAGGTCCGGATTGGTAATTAATACCTGGCTCACCCCGTTTTTCATGGCGCTAAATCCATTGTCTAGTTTCGGAATCATTCCTTCCTTAATAACTCCTGTAATCTGAAGCTCTTTAAACCTGGTATAGCTCAGTTCAGTGATGACCGAATTTTCATCTTCCGGATGGAGTAAAACGCCATTTTTCTCAAAGCAATAAAATAAATTGACGGTGAAATAATTCGACAATTCGATGGCCAGATCGGCTGCGATGGTATCCGCGTTGGTATTGAGAAGCTGGCCCTTGGTATCATGTGTAATAGGGGCCATTACAGGCACTACTTCTTCGTTGAGCAGCAACCTTAATTCAGATGTATTTATACCTGTGATGTCGCCCACAAAGCCATAATCGATGGTATTTACCGGACGTTTGACGGCACGGATCACATTCAGGTCGGCGCCGGTTAATCCGATGGAGTTACAACCTCTGGCCTGCAATCCGGCAACTATATTTTTATTGACCAGGCCGGCATACACCATCGTAACAAGCTCCAGCGTAGCCGCGTCGGTAATTCTTCGGCCCTCAACCATTTGGGTTTCAATGCCCAGTTTTTCGGCCATACTGGTAGCCAGTCTGCCACCACCGTGCACCAGGATCCGTTTTCCCATGATTTGTGCAAAATGATTCAGCAACCGGTCGAGTGATTCTTTTTCCTCAACCACTTTTCCACCAACTTTTACGATAGTTAATCTTTCCATTTTTTTTATTTCAATTGGTCCAGCATCAATTTTAATACAGCCTGGGCAGAATACAAGCGGTTTTCTGCTTGCTGAATCACGATAGAGTTTGGCCCGTCAATCACTTCATCGGTAACAATCATGTTTCGGCGCACCGGTAAACAATGCATAAACCTGGCATTATCAGTCACCGCCATTTGGCGCTTCGAAATGGTCCATGAACGGTCTTTCGACAGGATATTCCCATAGTCGGTCCAGGCTGCCCAGTTTTTGGCATAAATAAAATCCGCGTTTTCAAAGGCCTTCATCTGGTCGTATTCAGGTTTCAGATCGCCCATAAATTCAGGAGCCAATTCATACCCTTCTGGATGGGTAACGACCAATTCATAATCAGTTTGGCGCATCCATTCCACAAACGAGTTGGGAACAGCCTGAGGCAATGCCCTTGGATGCGGAGCCCAGCTTAATACTACTTTCGGGCGTTCTTTGGTTTTGAATTCTTCGATTGTTAAATGATCTGCAAATGATTGAAGCGGATGGCGTGTAGCAGCCTCCATACTAACTACCGGAACTCCGGAATAATCGACAAATTGCTGGATGATTTTTTCTTCGTAATCGTCGTCCTTGTTTTCGAAACGGGCAAATGAACGGACGCCGATAATGTCGCAATAACGACCGATGACCGGCACAGCTTCGCGGATATGTTCAGGTTTGTCTCCATCCATAATCACGCCCAGTTCGGTTTCAAGTTTCCAGCCGCCTTCATTGATGTCGAAGATAATCACATTCATTCCCAGATTTAATCCGGCTTTTTGAGTGCTTAAACGGGTGCGCAGGCTTGAGTTAAAGAAGACCAGCAACAGTGTTTTGTTTTTACCTAAATCCTGATATTTATAAGGTGATTGTTTAATTTCAAAAGCTAGTTTTAATGCTTCATCTAAATTCTCCAGGTCATGTACCGATGTGAAATGTCTCATTATTAATTGATTTGTAAACTGCAATAAGCGTTATTATGTTGTATTTCAGTAAATTAATTAGTTGTATTTTACTGCTTAAAGATAAGGCTATTTTCTATTCTGAAAAGGACTTTTTATTTCTTTATGAAACTTCAATTTAGAAGGGAAATTCTATTTCGTCCGAAAGATGATTTTTACTCAAATCGAATTTTTATCGCGGACGGCTTTATTTGAACACAATTTATTCTACAAAGATTCCACTCCTCTGGAGCTTTTATCATTCTGATAATCCGAAAGTGCTACAATATGATAATCTGATATCAGGACAATCTGACGAACCGATAACCCGCATAAATATCATCTTCTCATTTTTTTTTCTTTTATTTCGGTCTTATTTGTCCGTTACCTTCAATAATCCATTTGTAACTGGTCAGTTCCCCCAGCGCCATTGGTCCGCGGGCGTGAAGTTTCTGTGTTGAGATGCCTATTTCGGCGCCTAAGCCAAATTGTGCTCCATCGGTAAAAGCAGTCGACGCATTGCAGTAAACTGCGGCGGCATCGACCGATTTTCGGAATATGTCGAGTGTTTGTTCGTTTTCAGAAATGATAGCTTCGGAGTGTTTAGAGCTGTATGTTGCGATATGGTCGAGTGCTTCGTCGAGGTTGGCTACTGTTTTTACCGACATTTTATATCCCAGAAATTCGGTGCCAAACGATTCTTCGGTTGCGTGTTCAAGCAGCCTGGAAGGATATTTCCCGACAAGGGATTCAAATGCTTTTTCGTCAGCATAAATAATCACCTGGCTTTGAGGAAGCAGTGCAGTCAGACCTGGCAAATCAATCAACCTGTTTTCATGAACAATCAGGCAATCGAGCGCATTGCACACACCCGGACGGCGGGTTTTGGCATTGTTCACAATGGCCTGCCCTTTAACTGAATCGCCGGATTCATCAAAATACGTATGGCAAATCCCTGCACCGGTTTCAATCACTGGTATGGATGAATTTTCACGGACAAAATTAATCAGGCTTTGCGAACCACGGGGAATAATCAGGTCCACCAATCCGTGTGCATGCAAAAGTTCGGCAGTAGCTTCACGGTCTGCCGGAAGAAGCGCAAGGATATTTTCATCCAGTCCATGCTTTTCCAGAACTTCCCGAATAACGTTCAGGATAGCCACATTCGAATCGTTGGCATCACTTCCGCCTTTTAAAACACAGGCATTTCCTGATTTCAGACACAGGGAAAACACATCAAAGGTCACATTTGGTCGAGCTTCATAAATGATTCCGATGACCCCGAAAGGAACTGTTATTTTTTTTACGAGAAGACCGTTGGGGCGGACAGATTCAGCCAGTATTCGCCCAAGAGGAGAGGGGAGTGCAGCCACATTCTGAATGTCGGTGGCAATACCTCTGATCCGCTCTGCTGTTAGCATCAGACGGTCATATTTTGCATCTGCCGGATCCATACGACTCAGATCCTTTGCATTTTCCTGAAGAATAAATGCCGTATTTTTCAAGGCAGCCAGGGCTACATCTTCCAATACCTGATTTATTTTTCCGACTGAAACAAGGTTCAGTTTTCTGCTGGCTTTCAGGACCAGTTCCAATTGTTCTTTTACAGTTTTCATTTCTCTTCAATTTACTACATGTGTGCCTGAGTCTTTGAACGCATAAAATTCTTCATGGTTCAGCAATCCGGCAATCCGATAACCATATTATCAAAATTACTTCATTAATTCGTTACATCTCCTGTATCAAAAAACGAAAAAGCCCCCTTCCAGGGGGTGGAAGGGGGAAAATAACTCGGGAATTTGTTGCCAGGGGCAAAAGCAAATATAAAAGGGTCTATGAAAAGGGTATCAATGCACAAATCCCGGGTCAGTATTTTTATTATTCCATCAAATACAAATAATCGTAATGAACTACAGCTTTTTTGTTTTTATTTCCTTTAAGTTTTTCAGCTTTTTCAGCGTTGTATTCCGATTTTCCGATTCCGATCAGCTGTCCGTCTTCATCTTTAATTTTCACCAGGTCTCCTTTTTCAAACAAACCTCCAACGGAAACAACACCAACAGGCAAAAGGCTGGAAGCCTGGCTTGATAAAAGCGCTTTTTTTGCCCCTTCGTTCACCACCAGTTCGCCCTTGGCAAAACTTTCGGAATATGAAATCCATTTTTTTACATTCGACGATTTCCTGTTATCCGGTAAAAACTTGGTATGAACAAGGTCATCTTCCGTATTCATGATCCGTATAAGTGTATTTTCGTTCAGTCCATTGGCAATGTGCACATTGATACCACCTTTGGCAACTTTTTTGGCAATGTGGTATTTGGTAAGCATTCCACCCCGCCCGAAACTTGATTTGCTGGTCGAAATAGCCTCATTCAGCGGTTTGCTTTTTGAGGTAATTTCGCGAATCACTTTCGATTCGGGCAATTCCGGTGAACCATCGTAAATGCCGTCAATGTTGCTCAGAATAATTAAAGCTTCCGAGTTTTCCATCGAAGCAATCAGACCCGATAGTTCATCATTGTCAGTGAACATCAGTTCGGTCACCGAAATGGTATCATTCTCATTCACGATCGGTAAAACTTTATTGTCGATCAATGTTGAAATGCAGTTTTTCATGTTCAGGTAATGCACCCGGTCTCCAAAATTTTCTTTGGTCGTGAGTACCTGGGCACACGACATCCCATATTTGACAAACCCTTCAGCATACATGTTGATGAGTTTAACCTGGCCAACAGCCGACCATAATTGCCGGGCCGATACCGTATCCAGTTTTTTGCGGATGCCGATTTCTCCGCGTCCGGCTGCCACTGCTCCGGACGAGACCAGTACGATTTCAACACCTTTCTGGTGAAGAAAAGCGATCTGGTCGACCAAATGTGAAATATTGGCCACATTTAAAGTACCATCAGACTTGGTTAGAACGTTACTTCCTACTTTGACCGTAATTTTTTTATATCGTAAATTCGTTTTCAATACAGTCTGATTAACCTTTTTCAATTTTGTTGAAAGAGGCGATTAATCCTTGAATCAAGGATGAACTGAATCCTTTGTGCTCCATTTCATTCAGCCCCGTAATGGTAATTCCGCGGGGTGTGGTTACCTTATCAATTTCCTGCTCCGGATGTCGTCCCGATTCGAGAATCAGTCCGGTTGCACCTTTTACCGTTTGAGCGGTAATGAATTGAGCCATTTCAGCGCCAAAACCGATTTCAATTCCGCCCTGCATAGCAGCGCGCATATAGCGTAAGGCAAATGCAATCCCGCACGAAGCAAGCACTGTAGCAGCAGACATCAATTCTTCCGCGATAATCGCTGCTTCACCAAGCTGATCAAAAATATGAACAACCTGGTCGCGCAATTCTTCTGATTTCACGTTGGTTGAAATCAAGGTCATTGATTCCTGAATGGCAATGGCCGTATTGGGCATTGCCCTGAATATATGAACATTCGATCCGGCTGTTTCTTCCAGTTTCGGAAGACCAACTCCAGCTACAAGCGAAATAAGAATTTGATTCGGTTTTAAAACAGGTTTTATTTCTTCGATGATGTCAAGAACCTGGTATGGCTTGATGGCCAACAAAATAATATCTGCATTTCTGGAAGCTTCAACATTGTCACCGGTAATACAAACACCTTGTTCCTGAAGCTTTTCCAGCAGGTTTAACCGCCGGCGTGTAACGGTAATCGCTGCCGGCTCTATCAGCTTTGATTTGATTAAACCAAAAGCAATTGCACTTCCCAGGTTTCCTCCACCTATAATGGTAATTTTCTGATCGATCATTTTATAGAATTGCTGCCAATGCTTCCAGAAAAGCGTCAGCCTGTTTGTGATTCAAAGTTAGCGGAGAAAGCAAACGAATGGTATTAGCTCCGGAAACTCCGGTAAAAATATGATGTTTTTTTAACAAAACATGACGAATGTCATTAATTTGTCGATCAAATTCCAATCCAATCATTAAACCCTGGCCTCTGACTTCCTTTATCCCTGAAAATTCCTTTAGTTTTCCAATGAGATAACTGCCAACTTTTTCAGCATTTTCAACCAGTTTTTCACTTTCCATGATTTCTAAAACAGCCAGACTTGCAGCACAGGCGAGGTAATTTCCCCCGAAGGTGGTTCCCAGCATTCCATGCCATGGTTTTATTTCAGGAGCAATCAGAAGCGCCCCAACCGGAAATCCGTTGCCCATTCCTTTGGCCACAGTAATTAAATCAGGTTTTACCCCGGTATACTGATGGGCGAAGAATTTTCCGCTTCGTCCGTATCCTGATTGTATTTCGTCCAGAATCAGCAATGATCCGTATTGTTTGCACAGTTTTTCGGCCTCAGTTAAAAAACCTTCAGCAGGAACATGAATACCTCCGATTCCTTGTATCCCTTCGATTATTACACCGGCAATTTCATTTGTTTTCAGCTGTTCTTCAAGTAATTCCAGGTTGTTGAACGGAAGAATTACGGCATTGGTGGTTTCGTTAACCGGAGCTATTAGTTTAGGATTGTCAGTAACAGCCACAGCTGCCGAAGTACGACCGTGAAAACCTTTTTTAAAGCTCACGATTTTTTTCCGGCCAGTCACAAACGAAGCCAGCTTCAACGCGTTTTCGTTGGCTTCCGCTCCTGAATTGACCAAAAACAACTGGTAATCAGGATATCCGGAGAGTTGACCCAATTTGCTGGCCAGTTCCTGCTGCTGCGGGATCTGTACCGAATTGGAATAGAATCCAATTTCATTTAACTGCCGGGTAATCCGGTTGATATAATGAGGGTGTGAATGACCAACCGAAATAACGGCATGGCCACCATATAAGTCAAGGTATCTGGTACCTTTTTCGTCCCAAACGTAGCATCCTGTACCTTTTACAGGGGTAATATCTAAAAGCGGATATACATCAAATAAATTCATTATGAAAGATTTAAAGCCCCCTCCAACCTCCCCCTAGGGGGAGGCTTACGAAGTACGCGATTATTTTCGTTGTCAAGGTGCATCCTTCCCAAATTTGCAGTCTGCAAAACTCCCCCTCTTTCGGAGGGGGCTGGGGGGAGGCTTCTCTTAAAAAGCCACTGCTTTCAATTTCAGCCCCATCGTTTCTTCCAGTCCGAAAATCAGGTTCATATTCTGAACTGCTTGTCCTGATGCGCCTTTAATTAGATTATCAGTGACAGATAATATCATTAGTTTGTTGCCGTGTTTTTCAAGATAAAGAATGGCTTTGTTGGTATTCACCACTTGTTTCAGATCAGGATTGGTCAAACTCACAAACACAAACGGATGCGGTTCGTAGTAAGCCCGATAGATTTTCTGAGCTTCTTCAAGTGAACCGTCAAACCGGGTATAAACCGAAGCAAAAATGCCACGCGTATGATTTCCGCGAACCGGAATAAAATTCAATTCCTTGTCGAATTCCGGCTGCAGCTGTTTCAGGCTTTCGCGAATTTCGCCGAGATGCTGGTGTTCGAAGGCTTTATAAACGGATATGTTGTTGTTTCTCCAGCTGAAATGTGAAGTTGAACCGGGCGCCTGACCGGCCCCGGTTGACCCGGTGATCGCGTGGATATGCAATTCATCCTTCATCAGTCCTGCAGCGGCCAGCGGAAGCAAGGCCAGTTGAATTCCGGTGGCAAAACAACCGGGATTGGCGATTTGATTTGATTTCCGGATAATCTCCCGGTTAAGTTCCGGTAATCCGTATACAAATTCGTTTCCGTCCCGTTTTAATCTGAAGTCGTGACTCAGATCGATTATTTTTACCTGTGCAGGCAAATTGTTCTTCTGCAGAAACTCTTTCGATTTGCCGTGTCCCACGCAGAAAAAAACCACATCAATACGTGAAAAATCAGGTTCTGCAACAAATTTAAGGACCGTATCACCCAGTAAATCAGTATGAACATCCGACAAAAAATTTCCGGCATTGCTGTTGCTTTGCACGAAGGTTATTTCTGCCTGCGGATGGTTCAGTACTATACGAATCAGTTCACCGGCTGTATAACCAGCGCCACCAACAATTCCAACTTTTATCATGATAAAAAAGATAGCCCCCTTCCCGTTCCCCCGAAGGGGGAAAGCTCTGCTTCGATCAAGATGATCAGGTAATTTAGCCAAAAGTCTTTCTGGAAGAAGAATTCGTTGTTTAAATTATTTATGTCTTTGTCAATGAGTGCGCTCTGTTCTCCCCCTTCGGGGGAGTTAGAGGGGGCCTGGTCTTTTAAAATGTCCTGTTAACCGAATTGTGGACTTTCAGCGAGGTTGAAAGCACTTTGGTAAATCCTTTTACATCGTCGGCAGTCCATGCTGAATTTTTTTCGCCGTATTCACCGAATTCAGATTTCATGAGGTCGTGATCAGATTCGATTCCAA
>JBBSBP010000145.1:0-11228 GCA_038251165.1 Bacteroidales bacterium
CCTGGCAAAGGTTGTGCATTGTATCCACCCCAATTAATCTGTCCGGGCTGAAGCTCCATGATTCCGGTGTATCCTTCTACCGATTTTGCCATTTCATTCGAAAATGAAAGTTCCATTCCACTTCCAAGTCTGAAATTCAAATCTCCTTCGGGATAATTCAGGAAGGTACTAAGCAGGTACATGGTGTGCGAGGCAAAATCCAAATCGCCTTTGTTCCGGAATAAATCAACCGGAGGCAGAAATTTGTAGTAGGCGAAGTTGGTCGTAATCCATTGTTGCGGTGAAACCAGTTTTCGCAAAAGTTTTGCCTGAAAACGGATTGATTCGGCCAAAGCATCGGCGGTGTATCGGTTGAAATCAAGTAGCGCATGTGGATTTGTAGCTGACTCTTTGGCATTGGATATCCGAGCCTGGCTGAATGAGTTGTACGAACTGCTCCAGAATGCATTTCCCCAGGCTGAATTGAGCTGATCAATTTTGGCGTATTTCTTTTGTAACCAGTTTCTGAAATCACTTTGGGCAAAGTCTGAATAATCGTAAATAGTGCCGATATGTGGTTCGTTGTCAATCTGCCAACCCCAAATGTTTGGGTTATTGCCGTATCGTTTGGCTATTTCGGTCACTACTCGCTCAATGTATTTCCGGTAAACCGGGTTACTTTGATTGGCGTGAAGCCGGTTTCCGCCATGAGCAGAACGGATACCTGCGTCGTTTACATTCAGGATTTCAGGATGTTTCGATGTTAACCAAGCCGGGGGACATGGGGAAGGCGTACACATAATCACTTTCAAACCGTTTTTGGCGGCCTCGGCCACGCACCAGTCGAGCCATTCGAAATCAAATTTACCTTCTTCGGGTTCCAGATTGGCCCAGGCAAATTCGGCCATGTGTGTGAACGAAAAACCCAGATCGGCCATGCGCTTCAGGTCGCGCCCCCACTGCTCACGAGGCCAGTGTTCAGGATAATAATACGCCCCAACAGGCATAAGTTCTTTTTCCGGAGAAAAAAATGATTGCTTTTGTGAAAAGGAAGAAAAGCTCCATCCCATTATAAAAACTAGCAGCCAGCGTTTTAATTTTATATTCATACTATAATTATTTTTCACATCTGATCCATTTTCCGCTATGGCTTTCGAGTGCAATTGATTCCAAATTGATGATTTCACCGGTAATTGCATCGGTGATTGTTTTGTACTTGTATTTGTTGAATTTTAGCGATGTGGTTTTGGCTTCATCATCATTGATAAAGAAATAGTGATCGGCCGTTGGCGATGCTATCCGGTAAACAATGGAATTTGGGCTAGAGTATGGTAGCGTCATGTTTTTCAGCGTGTGTCGGATAGTCCAGTCTTCCATTAATGTGTTGCCCCGGTTTTTCATACTGAAAGATGCGTCGGCAGCCAGAATAACGGCAGTTCCTTTTCCCAGTTTGTTTTCGGTAACGGCAGGTTCGCTGGTCTGGAATTTTTCGATTATCTGGGCAGTAGTTGGTTTCAGTTCGAATACAAAACCTGAAAGGGTATGATCGCCAATTTTTCGTGGAACATTGTTCGAATATTGAAAATCAGCAATGGAAGCGCCAAAAATGCGTTCGAATGCGGATCCTTTGCCAGTGTTCAGCACTTTTCCGTTTTCGTCCCACCAGCCTCCGGGAGCATCAAGAACCAGACGGCCACCCTGTTTGACGTATTCCTCAAAAATGGGAAACAGGTCCTGATTGATGGCTACCTGCGCTGGCAGATAAATCACTTTGTAGCGGGCACCCAAACCAGCTTTCAAATCAGAAGGCGTAACATGTTCCCATGGAATATTGGCGTTGATGAGTGCACGGCTGATTCCTATTCGGGCCTGAACGGGATAGTTCTTGAAATGAGTGCGGCCAGATCCGGAAACTGCCGACCAAATTGCTTCGTTGTCCCAGTTTACAAACACGCCAACGTAAGGTTCTTTGTGCGCTTTCCAAAGTTCGTCGCGGTATTTATCGGCAGCTTTGGCAATTTGTCCTGCCCGGATGGCGCGCTCTCCAGGTTCGTTTTGGCGATTTAGCAGTGCGTATTCACCCGATTCCCAACCAGCGCCCCGGTAATTCCACGACCAAAGTCCAACTCCTTTAAAACCTCCGGCGAGATACGAAAGTAACAATTGAGTCATTGTTCCGGCATTTACGGTAAATCCGGCAGTACCTTCCTGACCTTTACGATCCCATCCCTTGCCACCACTGAACTGTTGCGGACCGCCAGTGCTTTCCCAGGTAGCAGCCCAACCACCTTTAAACCAGTCGGTGCAAATCGACGATTGCATATAAATGCAACGGGCAACCTCATATTCGGTTTCTTCGAAATGCCAGGCCAGATGAATGGATGGATAAAACGAGCCACGGTCTTTCATGGTTTCAGCAATTCCTTCCATATCGGTTCCACGTGAGGCAAATGGCAGGAACAATCCCATTTCGCCCCCGGCCCGAACGGGTTGCTCCGGAAAGTCGGAAACAACAGTCTGGCTGATATATTCGATGTTCATATCAGCTTTAAACCGCAGAATGTCGCGCACCTGTCCGTATTCTCGGCCTGCCGAAGGGATAATTTCATCGCTTCCCGGAATTGATTTTACCAGCGGATCGCTTTCAAAATCTGCCCACGACTGGTATGGTTTATCGCAAATGCCTACTTCATACTGATTCCATGCTTTTGATAGTTCTTCAACTGTTTGGTATTGTTTTTTTATCCATTCTTTAAACGGTTTCACATCAGCGGAACGCAAAAAGGCATCAGCTTCTTGAAAGTAAATTTTCCCGTTGTACGATGGCTTGTTTTTCTTCCAGACTTCGAGTTGCTTGTAGAAAACCTTTTTCTGATAGTCAAGCATCCGCGGGTCTTTGCGAATTTCGGCGATGGGTGTTTTTTCAGGAATACCCAGTTTTTTCAGCAATTCCGGAGTAATGGATTCCCAGCCTCCTTCACCATACCAAAATGGGATAATTCCTTCTTCAAGTGCAATACGAAGAATTTCTTTTTCCGGCCATTCCGGAGTTGTCATGGTTTGTTTGAGGTTGGTAAAACCCAATTCTTTCATCATTCTGAAATGATGACGCATGTCCTGTTCGGTGCATCCGGCCCAGGGCAAAAAGACCACTCCAAAAGGCATTGGAGCTATTTTTCTGAACTTTTGCTGCATAGGCGAATCGTGCAGCTTGTCGTATAGTTTGGTCAGGAATTCATCAGGTTGCTGTGCACTTGCTTTTGTGAACACCAGCAAAAAAAACAGGTAGATAAATAGCTTTTTCATGTGTTGTAATTTTTTATTGCATCAATGATTTCAAGACTGTTTCATCTTCGGGTCGCAACAATCCGCTGGCCATCGGACCGCAGTTCAGCAGCAGGTTGGCTTCCATTTGGCGCGAAACGTTCAGGTAATTCAGGATAGTTTCTTTCGAAGCTACCGAATGATCCCAATCGTGCCAGAACCAGTTGCCCGATTTAAACTGCTCGTTCCCTTTGACCGACATGGTAGTCTCAATCTGTAAAGGAAGGTAAACCTTGCCATTGAGCCAGTCCCACACTTTTACATCATTGCTATTGGGGCTGGTATATTTTTCCCCGCTTCGGATGTCAACCGGATGCAAAGGCACTCCGGGATAGGAGGTTGTAGCATTGTTCATTACCAAACAATTGGGCTGAAGGCTTTTGATGAACTGGTACAGGTGATCCATCTGCCAGCGAAAAGCGCCTTCCATTCGCCAGGCATGTATAAAAGCCAGATCGCGTTCGTGGTTTTTTTCCTGAAAACCGGCTTCTCCATTGATTTCCTGCTTCTTGATCCAGCCGTGGTTTTGCTTCTTCCAGAAACCATCGAACCACAATTCGACCACATCGCCGTAATTGGTCAGCAATTCTTCGAGCTGTTTTTTCATCCAGTCAATATAAGCCAGTTCGTTGGTATCGTGCAGCTTTTGGTTGCGGTCCCACAACGAATAGTAAAGTCCCAGTTTCAAACCATATTTAGCAGCCGAATTGGCCACTTCTGCCACCAGATCGCCCTTCCAGGGCGACGAAGCCACCGAATAAGTTGTGTGTTTGCTTGGCCACAGGCAAAACCCATCGTGATGTTTGGTAATTACCACAATATATTTCATTCCGGCATCTACCGCAGTTCGGCACCATTGATCGGTATTGAGCTTTTCCGGATTAAAGGCTCTTGGATCGAGCGTGCCGTCGCTCCATTCCATATCGTAATACGTATTTATTCCAAAATGAATAAACATTCCAAACTGCAAATCCATCCAGGCTTTCTGAACCGGATTGGGCATAATTTCCGCAACAGCCGGATCGGTTGAAACAATTCTATTTTCGCTGCCTGATACTTGCAAGGAACTTGCTGAAGCCAATCCGGCCAGGCCAGCCTGATAAATAAATTTTCGTCGGTCCATTTCCATCAGATTTTCAAATAAACAGTGTTACAAATTAGTCAAACGACATTAATTTCCAGAACGATGCCACTCATAAATATTTACTGAAGCTTTATTTACAACTTCAATCAAATGCCGGTATGGCTGATCTGTAATGTCAACCAGTCCAACGGTCTGACACTCGCCATTGGTGGAACGGCCAGTCAGGTGCTGATCAGCAAACTGGTACCAATGGCATCCCAGTGAAAAAGGCATTTTGGCCCAGCGCTCAACATATTTCAGGTAATATTCTTTTCTTTCAGATTCCGGGAAACATTTGTAATTCGGAGGAAACTGCCGCTCGCTGGCCAAAGGAACATGATGTTCGCCAATAAGAATGGGTTTTTGGGTGGCCTGGTGCCAGATTTCCAGTTCTTTCTCGACGAAAGTATAAACATTTACCGTTATTACATCGCAGTATTTGCCAGCGGTTTGCATGATGTGCAACGGTTTTGGCTGTCGCGTAAAGCGGCATCCGAGGTAAAGGTGGTTCGGATCGTATTTTTTTAATACACCTGAAACAATGTTGAAATATTGTTCGGCAAATGCAGTTTCAAAAGCAATAATATCTTTCCGAAGCAAGGGAAAAAGATTCCTGTCTTTCAATAACCTGATTTCGTTCCATGACGAGAATGAGGTTTTGTTTTGTTGATTAAGTTCTTCAATCGTTCGATATTTTGCCTGAAGGTTTTGTTCCCATATTTTTCTTGAAAATGAAGAATCGGACAAAGTTTCCAGAAATCCGGAGAAGTCACCCCTGCCCCATCCCTGCTCGTTGTCGACAAAATAGCCTAACAGGTATTTATTGTCTTTGAAAAGCAGTGCCTCCCTACAAACTGAATCGACTCCATTAACCCAGCCAGGATTGAAAAAATCAGGAACGCCATGTCCGGCAGCATAACCGGGAATTTTGGTATCGAAACTTTTTGTAAACGGAATTTTCGATTGAAACAACAATGAATCTTCGCTCCAGTTTCCGATCGTATTTATTCCCCAGTTATTCAGGCGTTCAAAAACATGAGTTCTCCAGTTATCTATCCGCTTGTATTTTCGCAACAGGTTCAAATAAAAGAAACTGAATTTGTCGTCGCCAACCCAGGCATCGGCAAATTGGCCATCTTTTTCGGGCAGGTAGTCGAACATGAATTCGCGGCCTTTTACCCAGGTTACATCTGTTTTGTCGTTTTTCGGACGAATACCCGTCACACCGAGTGACCAAAACAGATTTCCATCAGGCGTTACCAACCACCATTTGTTTTTCACTTTTTCGTAGCGAAAAAATCCGGTCGATTTTAACTTTTCCCCGAGTATTCCACCAAATTCATCTCGACCAGAAAGAGGAACCAAAGCTATATGTTGTTCCTTTTGAAGCGATTCTTTCAGCATGTTGTCGCTTGTTATTTTGTCGGGCCAGTCAGTCATTTTTCGTTGCCCGTAGCGATCAACCAAACTATGATGAATCAGGTTTTCTTGATATTCGAGTGAAATGGATTGAATATTCAGTTTCCATTCTTTAGCTTTTCCGGCAGCTTCCAGCGCAATGTAGGTTGGCGAAAACGGAGCTTCAGTTGAACCAATCAATGCTAATTCTTCCAGCGAATGGCTAAGAATAGCTTTCTTTCCGGGGAGAATTGTTTGTTCGTTCATTGCCCTGAGCCAGCGTCCCCGAATACCGAAAGAAACTGATACCGGAAATTCATTTTCGTTTTGAAGTTCAATTCTTAAGCTTGTGCAATTTCCCCAGAATGCCGGTAAGCCAATCCTATCGGGTGTCATATCTATTCCTCCGGTGGAATCCGAAAAAGTCAGGTCGATGGTTCCAACCTGTTTTAAAAGACAAGTGGTATTTTTTAATGAAACTGCTTTGCTCTTTTCGGTATTACCGCCACCAAAATTACCAGTGGAGACTGAAGGTGTTGATTTGTCTTCAAGCAATGCAGTCAAATCAGCAAAATAGATTTTTTTTTGTGCACAAGCTGAAGCAACAATCAAAAAGAGAAGTATATAAAAACATTTTTTCATGTGCTGTTTTTCCTATTATCAGCTTATTTCTGATTATTGTAAATTGCTGATCCAACCGAAATCTGTCCATCCTTTTTTCTGATCACTTCCGGATATTTTGCCCCTTTTGGCTGAAGCGTCATCACGACTGTAATATTTCCATTGGTATTGCAGTCGATGGCATTGGTCCAGAAATATGATTTCCCGCGAAAAGCAATTCCACGGTTATGGTCTTTGGTGTCGCCACCGTAATGAACTTTCGTTGAAGTTACTTTCAGTTGGGGGGCATCGGTGAAAACGATTGCTTTTAATTCTGCGCCATCCGGAGAAATAAGTGTAAAACCATCTGGGTTAATTTGCAACACGTTGAATTCCGGGGTATTCATTCGCCATATTTTTCCGTTTTCAGAGCGATCGGTAATGATAAAGACAGCTTCGGATCCCGATTCATTGCTGTAATCAGCCTGAAAAGTTCGCTCGTGATTTGTAACTCCCATGCAACTTCCTGAAGCGGTCATCATTCCCGAACCATCAGCATCAAATCTGGTTTGCAGGACTTTCCCCAACGCTCCTTGTTCTCCTGAATGATTTGCAATGTCGGTAACCGGAAACAAGCAAGTATGACCGGCTACTTGTCCGGTACGGCCGGCACCAACAGCCCAAATGTTGCCGAGCCCCAAAATGCGGAAACCAAGATTATCGAATCCCTGGTGACCACGTACCCGTTTGGCAGTAGCAGTAAATCCGGCCACAATGTCGGTTTCGTCGTGAAATCGGTTTCGGAAAAAAGCCATTCCCTGATCCGGATCATAATAAGTGAGCCAGCCGGAGTTTGCCGGATTTTCAGCTTGAATATTTTCAGGAGTCCACAAAATATTGTAGAAAAGCTGTTCGCTATCGTTTGCCCAGGTATCAGGGCCGCTTAGGTATTTGAGCATCCAAAGAAGCGCTGGCTTTTGTGTTTCAGGGAAAAGACGCAGGCCGATGGGGTAAAGAAAGTAGCTGCTCATCGGATCATCGTCGGAAAAATCGGGTTGCATTACTTTGCTGTTGATTCCGGGTATCGCAACTGTTGCGGTGGAATAAGCCCACAATGAATTCACAGCATTTGCGACGTTTTGTTCGATACTGTACCGCGCTGCACCAATCCGGTTTTGCCAGGCAATCAGCGCCGGGGCCACGAAAGTCCAGTTGTACGAAAAATAGGATAAACTTTCAGTATTCCATCCGTTGGGATTGATATTTACTGCAATATGATCTTCCAAACGTTTTCTGGAATCCCATTCGAATGGAAGTAAACGGGAACGAACCTGATCAGTTGCCTTCCAATCGTCGTTAACCAGTGATGCCAGCAAAACCGAACCATAGCGAACTCCCATCCAGTTGCTTTCAATGGAGTAATTGGCATCGTAGCCCATGTTCGAGGCGGTGGTCATGGTTGCAAAAGTCAGCTTTTCGCTCGCTTTGCGGCATTGTTCCTCGCTCCACGCATTGAAACAGAGGTCATACGTTTCGGCCATATCGCGTAAAAGGCGGGCACGGGTCAGTCCACGTGAAACCGGATTGTTGAAAATATCCGGGTTATTCAGCACACTTTCAGCGTAAATCCAGGCAGTTTCAGCATCTGCCTTTTCTCCTGAAAGTGTGTACAAATAAGCATAAATCCGTGCAACGGCCGAGCTATCCTGATTGTTTTTGGGTGTTGCACCAGTCATTTTAACAGCGCTGCTCCGCATGGCCACCATCATTTCTTTCCAGGGTTGGCGTTCAATTTTTTGGCGAAGGGTGATTAATTCTTCTGCTTTAAGTAATCCCCGGGGGTGAGTGAATTTTTGTTGTGCCTGAATTGATTGAAATGAAAAAGTCAGTATAAAGAATAACAAAATAAGGTTTAGGGTTTGTTTCATGGTGTGTTTTTCAGAAATCTTGAAGGTACCCAAAAACTCCGTGGCATCCTGTGCTTTCTCTGTGGTACTCTGTGTAATTAATTTTATCACAGAGGTTCACAGGGTAAGCACAGAGTTTCACAGAGATAAAAAAACTATTTTTTGAGCACAACTTTATATGCAGCAGAGTTTTGTGCGGTTTGATTGTACAAAACCCATTTCAGTTCCATATCGGTTGTCGATTTATTTAACACCGTATAAGTAGTATAAGGTTCGGCATTGGGATTGGAAAATCCACTGTGAACGGTTGACTTTTTCTCCCAGATGTTGATGTAAACAGTCTTGTCTGTATAATCACTGCCGGCAGTTTCTCCTATGGTGTAATATCCTGTTTTTATAACAGGTGTTTTTGGAACTCCATCGACGAAGGTTGTTAAAGTAATTTTCGCCGAGTCTTCAACCATTTTACCTGAAGCACTTGTCAATCCCAATTCGAACTGCATGTCAACAGTTTCAGTAAAAGTTGTATCTCTGGCTGAAAAATCCTTGGTAACCAAGTCCTGTGTTCGGATATAGGTTGTTTTCTCGCGATAATTCTGCGATTTCCAAATTCCAAGATAATCAGATTTGCCTACACTGCTGACTTCAGGCCAAACAGTTTCTTCGCAGCCTGACAGCCCCATCGCAAAAAAAGTAAGCAGAGCCAGTAATCGATATATGTTATATTTTCTCATAAAATTCAGTATTAAAATAATTTGTATTAAGGCTATTTCAAGGCATCGTTGTTATCCTTTTCGTTTTGTGGCATCGGATACACAAAAAACGCACTGTTCCATGGAAGTGCATCTAAATCGCCCACAAATACTTTATCAGCAGCATCTCTTTGTCCCAGCGGAACTGGGGTTCCGTCAATTGCACCAAGACGTAAGTTATCGAGATGGCGAACTGACTCGCTGATCATTTCGCGTCCACGCTCGTCAATTATCTCTTTCAGGAGAGCTGCTTTAGTTGTATATACATAAGCATCAAGTCCGGCTCTCACGCGCGTAAGGTTCAATTCCGTAACCGCATTTGCTGACTGATCTTTTCGAGCTAATATTTCAGCGCGCATCAGGTGGAATTCTGCAGAACGGAAGATTGGCACGTTAGAACTAGACAAGGCGAATTTCTTTTGCCAGTAAACTGTTCCTATTTTTTCGACCAGTTGAATGTACCGTTTATCTTTTGCCTGATCCAGCAGGTTAATGAACGGAGTACCTAAACGAAGCCTTCCGTAAGCCTGTGCAACAGTTGCCCCGGCGGCATTTTTCAAAGGCCGTGTAAAACGGTAATACCCCCATTTATTGTCCTGTGTCCATTTTTGGGCAGAAGCGCCTTCTGCGCCATAGATCATTTCTTTTCCAAGGTTTGGCCCAAAATTCTGGTTGCCAATTAAACCAAATAAGGTAGTGAAATCTGATGTCAATGGGTATTTGGCCGAACCAGTTGCCGATACCGGGCCTAAAAGTTTTTCAACTTCAGCAAGCGCCTTGTCGAAATCGTTCATCTGAAAGTAGATTTTTGCAAGCAAAGCGGTAGCAGCATCCTGCCTGACGCCAACCACATATTTTGTTGGATGCTTGGTCGCGTCAAAAGTGGCGGGAAGTTTAGCCTGTGCATCTTTCAAATCCTTAATAATCAGATCGTACATCTCGCCCACTGAGCTGATCCCTTTGGGAATATCAGAAAGTCCCAGAATTGGTTTATCCCTGAAAATGCCCGAAGGAGTTGCAAGTGTGCTAGAATGATACTGTGCGCCCAACATTACGGCTATTTGCCAATGGGCATAAGCCCGGATAAATTTTGCTTCGCCCAATACCCGGTCCCCATCGGTTTTTTTCTTTGGGTCTTTGTCAACCATCCCTAAATCCAGCGATTCAATGGCGACATTTGCCAGATTGATAGCCATGTTGTTCCATTGCATTACCTGTGCCTGTAAGTCATAATCCTTGTTTGAATAGGAATGGGTGTAGGCATTTCCATCACGGCCTGTAATCCATGCCGATCTCAAGCTGGGTTCAGCATAATAGAAATCACTTTGATATTCCATAGATCCTTGAAATGAACCCATGCCTACAGGACTGAACAAGGCTCCATAAGCACCATTTGTAAGCACATCGAGGTCGTCGATAAAATAGCGAAGGGAATAAACATCCTGAGCGGTTTCAGGCTTTATTTCACCAAGAAAATCGTTGGTACAACTACCGAAAGTAATCGCTATGGTTACTGCCAGTATTTTGCCGATATATTTAATTTGTTTCATCTGTTATAGTTTTTATAGGTTACAGTCCCAGGTTTAATCCAAAAGTAATTGTGCGTACCTGTGGCATCGTAATGTCAGCAATACCGGGTGAAATATTGGCAGCGGCACCGCTTGCCCTGAAGAATTCGGGATCACCCCCCGGATATTTGGTAAATGTAAGTAGGTTCTCGCCCATCATGTAAACCCTTAAACTTCCAATATGCATTTTCCGCATTATTACATTTGGGAATTGATATGCCAACGTTAGGTTTTTCATACGAACATAACTGCCATCATATAAAAACCGGGAGGAGGCACGGCCCGACATTTGGGTGTTCCATAACAATGGGATATTGGTTGGATTTTCAGCCGTCCATCCCTTCATCAGATCTGGTGACACATTTTGAGTGAATCCCGTGGAAACATAATTCAACTTCTGGATTCCTTCATCATAAATCCAGTTTCCGTATTGGTAAACAAACAAGAACGAGAGTTCTACACCTTTGTATTTAAAGGTATTGGTTAGCCCACCATAAAAATCGGGATATGGTGTTTTATCTTTAAACAATACCCGCTGATTGTTATACTGTGTTGCATTTAAGCGTTCGGCATCAAC
>JBBSBP010000146.1:0-11188 GCA_038251165.1 Bacteroidales bacterium
GTGCAGAAGAACCAATCATAGCAATGCATATCCACTTTGTTTTCCATACGGACCTTAGCAGCACCACATGAACCGGCAGGAGGTACAATAACATCATCGCCCGGACGCCAGTCGGCCGGAGTTGCAATGTCGAAAGCATCGGCAGCTTGCATAGCTACAAGTGCTCTGTAAAGTTCGTCGAAGTTGCGGCCCAAACTGAGCGGATAATATACAATGGCTCTGATGATTCCTTTAGGATCGACATAAAATACGGCTCTTACGGCTTTAGTATTGCTTTCACCGGGCTGTATCATACCGTATTTATTAGCTACTTCCATAGTAATGTCTTCGATCAGGGGGAAATTCACCTCGACATTTTTCATTCCGTTATATTCAATTTTCTCCTTGATAGTGCGAAGCCATGCTTTGCTAGCTGTTTTTGAGTTCCGGGAGTTTATACATACATTTGTGCTACAGTAGAAGCGGCAGTTAAATATAATTAATTGAATGATATATGTTTAACCCGATTCAAGGCTGTCTTTTTGATAAATTATTTCGTATTTATAGCTTGTACCGCTTGTGCGAAACATTAGTTCATAACTTTTGTGCCTTATATTGATTTTTGTCTCAATCGCACAATACTGAATTGCCACTAACTATGGATATATCCAAAGCGATCGTATTACTCTCTTTACTGATTATTTTAATTCCTAATTCACATATAAGTGCTGCAAATCCAGGCTTTCCGGATTCAATGCATTCTCAGGATTCCATACAACTGCTCTTTAAAACCAGGATTGATAATGCTGGTAATGATAATATTAAACGCATAGAAGCTCATTTTGAATTTGGTGAGTATCTGAATGAAGAGGGTAAAACGGCTGAATCAATCCTACAGTTTACAAAAGCATTTCGCATTGCACAGGACGTTGAAAACGACAAGCAAATTGCAAATATTGGCAATTGCCTGGCGAATTTGTATGCCGCAACGGGAAATTTCGAGGCATCAAACCAAACATACAAAATTGCATTGGCAAGTGCCGAAAAAACAAATAACAGCGGCGAAATAGCAAAAATCAGCATGAACCTCGCCAGCAATTACAATTATACCGGCGATTACGACAAAGCCATCAAACATGGGCTTTATGCACTTAAAACGAAAGAGTCCACCCAAAACCTCGAACGGATTTGCTACCATTACATTGCCATGGGTAATATTTTCAGAGAAAATAACAATACGGTAAAATGGGAAGAGTACGTGACGAAAGCTTATAAAATGAAGGATGTGGAGGGTTGTGCTTCGCTGAGCGACCGGGCGAAAATTTACAACAGTCTGGGTGGAATTGCGGTTCAGAAAGGGGAACTTGAAAAGGGCTTGCTTTATTACGATACGCTTTTTGCGCTAAGCAATAAAGCCGGGTACGAGCAGGGAATTTGTACTGCGTTAACCAATAGTGCCGGCGTTTATAAGCAACTCGGGGATTATACCAAAGCGCTTGAAATGGCAAACGAATCAGAACAATATTTTGGCGATAATCCGTATGATGTAATCTTTAACAATAATTTTAAAGCTGAGCTGAATCAATTGCAAGGGCAGTATCTGAAAGGTCTGAAACTGGCGAGCGAAAATCTTAAAATCGGGGAAATCGAAAACTATTCCACCGAAAAGCTTAAAACCCTGAAGCTGCTGTACGAACTAAACTTTCATCTGAAAAACTGGGACAAGGCATTTTTTTGGAACGATTCGCTTCGGGCAACCGAAAGCAGGTTAAGGGATGAAGATATCCGCCAATCGCTGGAAGAATTAGAAACCAGGTACGAAACTGAGAAAAAAGAGCAACAAATAGAATTACTGACTACAGAAAATAAACTGAAAAATCAGCGTATAGATGCAGGGATTGCCTTATTAGTCGTGCTGTTGATTGTAATTTTACTGATTGTATACATACTGCAAATCAGGAAGAAACAGTCGCAACTGATTCAAAATGAGCTTCGGCAACAAGTGCTGCGCGCGCAAATGAACCCGCATTTCATATTTAATGTTATGGGCTCCATACAGGGTTTTTTATACAACAATGAAGCAAAAAAAGCTGCTGAATACCTGGGCAAATTTGCTGTTCTTATGCGTTCGGTACTGGAATTTTCATCGCAGGAAACCATTTTCCTGAAAGATGAAATAACCATGCTTAAAAACTATATCGAACTGGAAAGGGCCCGGATGAAAATCCCTTTTGACGTTGATTATTATATCGACCCGAAAATGGAAACCGATTTCATCGAAATACCGCCCATGCTGCTTCAGCCTTTTGTAGAAAATGCAATCAAACACGGGATGCAAAACCTGAATTACCAGGGAAAGCTTAGTTTACAGTTCAGGGAGAAACAAGATCAACTGGAAGTGGAAATACTTGATAATGGTTCAGGATTTACCAAAAGCAACAATATCCGGCATAATTCAAAAGCCCTGGAAATTTTCCAACAACGAAGGAAAGGCATTGAGCGACGGTTTAAAAAAGAGCTTAACTTTGAACTTCAAGATCTGAAAACAATTGATGTAACCCAACATGGAGTTCGGGTGTTTATCCGGCTCCCGATTTTAAACCATGATTAAAGCAGTAATAATTGACGACAACCCGGAGATGCTGGCAACCAATAAAATGTTGCTTGCCGAGTATTTCCTTGAAATTGAAGTAGTTGGAGAAGCTGATTCGGTGCAGGAAGGCTATGAGATTATACGAAAAACCAATCCGCAATTGGTGTTGCTCGATATCGAACTGACCGATGGAAGCGGATTCCAATTGCTGCAAAGACTTAAACCCTATGCATTTAAAGTGATTTTTATTACAGGATTTAACCAGTATGCCCTGAAAGCTATTAAATTCCATGCTATCGATTATATACTTAAACCCGTTAATGCCTCCGAATTCCAACAAGCCGTACAAAGCACCCTGGAGTTAATAAAAAGAGATTTCCCCACGCACGAACAAAGCGAGAACTTTTTACAGAGTTTTAACCAGAACAGCGGGCCTTCCAAAATTATGCTTCGCACACTCGATGCCTTGCACCTTGTGAATATCATGGATATATTGTATTGTAAAAACGACAACAACTACACCACTTTCTATTTAGTTTCCGACGAAAAAGTCATGGTATCCAAAGGCATTGTTTTTTACGAAGAAATACTTGCCGAATCCGACTTTTTCAGACCCCATCAATCGTACCTGGTTAACTTGCAGCATGTTAAAAAAGTTGACAAAACCGATGGAGGTTTTGTAATCCTGGATTCGGGCGCTGAAGTGCCCATTTCGTCCCGGAGGAAAAAAGGACTGATCCGGCTTCTTGAAAAAATATAACGTTTTCACATTACATCCCGGCGAATTCAAACTCATCGGATGAAAAACTGTCGCCCATTCTATATTTGTGACATAGAACGGAACGATGAAAAAACGTATATCGGTCAGCACAAAAAACAGCATCTACCTGATAGACCCACAGGACATTCTGTATTGTAAAAGCAGCAATTCTTCCACCACTATATTCTTAAATGATGCCGAAACGGTAGTGTTCTCAAAGGGAATCAATACCGTAGCGCAAATGCTGGAAGGCAACGATTTTATACGCCCGCACCAGTCGTACCTGGTAAACCGCAACCACATCTCACTGGTGGAAAAAGGCGTGGAATACACGCTGGTGCTGATAAACCAGGCCAGGATACCCATTGCCACACGACGCCGAAAGGAAATCATGAAAATTATCAAGATAGGCAACTAATTCAACGTAAAACCAACCATACCAGATATCATTTTATCCTAAAAAGAAAACTCATGAAAACTAAAGCATTTCCAGCACAGTTCAAAGCAGAGATTAAAACGATCATTGTTTTGTTTCTGTTATTCTTTTCAGCCTATAATGTTGATGCACAATTCCTTAACCGGATGGCGCGTCATGCCGAAAGCAAAGCAAAACAGGAAGCTGACAACCGGGCCAAAAGACGCGTGGATAAACAAATAGATAAAGGATTTGATGCCGTGGAAGATGCCATTGATGGTAAAAACAAAAAGCAACAAAACACAGAACAACAAAATCCCGGGAACACCGAAAACGGGAACCTATCTACCGGTAACAACACTGCTCAGCAATCAAAGCCTGATAACAATACTACACGCGGGCAACAGGAAAAACCCGAAGTAGTCTGGAGTAAATTTGATTTTGTTCCGGGCGATGAAGTTATTTTCGAAGATGGCCCAAGTGCTTCAGAAGAAAACGGTGAATTTCCCAGTAAATGGGATTTAAAAGATGGAAATGCAGAAATCGCAGAAGTTGATGGTGAAAAAGTGGTCATCTTCCCACACGGAGGAGCTATTGTACCTTTCTTAAAAAACGCAAAAGAAGATTATCTCCCTGAAGTTTTTACCGTTGAATTTGACGTTTATTTTCAACCGGAAAATCCCCACAGACTATTTTATTCATTTTTTGATGATAAAAATCAAAGAAATGTTGGGTCCAGGATATATATATATTCAAAAAGCATTTCTTATGATGAAAGTTCAGCTAAATACTCAAAAAGTCTTTCCGACGAAGAATGGCGGCATTTTTCAATTGCCGTTACAAAAGACAAACTTAAAGTTTATCTAAATGACGAAAGATTAATAAATATACCGCATATGGGTTTTAACCCTACTGGAATTACATTAGAAATGAATGGCTATGCTGCTGACAAAGTGCATCAATATGTAAAGAATGTCCGCATTGCCAAAGGCGGCGTAAAATATTATGACAGAGTTCTTTCCGATGGAAAAATTATTGTAAACGGCATTCGTTTCGATGTAAACAAAGCCACCATAAAACCTGAAAGTAACGGTGCAATAAATGAGATTTTCCAATTAATGCAAAAACAAACCGACCTGAATTTCTGCGTTGAAGGCCACACCGACAGCGATGGCGATGAAATAAAAAACCAGGCACTTTCGGAATCGCGGGCCAAAGCTGTTATGGAACGACTGATAAGTCTGGGAATTTCGTCCAATCGTCTGAAATCAGCTGGCTGGGGCGAAAGCAAACCCATTGGAGAAAACGGAACTCCTGAAGGAAAAGCTAACAACCGTCGCGTGGAGTTTGTAAAATTTTAACCTGATCAGATAAAATCTAAAAAATTGTATGAGAAATTTTATCGTACTGTGCCTTTTTATTTTTTCGGTGAGTTTTGCACTACAGGCGCAGGTAACCAGCACACAATTTGCTGATCAACAAAAAATGGATTCACTTAACACCAAAGTTATGAAATTGATGGAGTTTTACGATTCGTATGACAATGGCAGTTCTGAAACTTTCAAAAAAGAGAAGTACAACGATGCTGTAGATGAAATATCCAACGGAACGGCTTCACAAAAAGATAAAAACGATGCCTATCAGATTATTGATACTTATATCAAAGGCGACAAGGCAATCGGACAAAATGGAACGCAACAGGAATCAGATGACATGAATAAGGCTATCGAACAAACTGATGAAGTCAGGAAAGCCCAGGAATTAGTAAACCAAAACAAAACAATGTTGATGCAAATGTCCTATTCCGAGTTCGAATCCTATATCCAACAAATGAATCCGGTTGCCGGGACAAGAGAAATCAAACAAGCCTTTAACGAGATGCACAAGAACGACGGAAGACAAATATCCATTACTTCCACAGATAACGAAATGAATGCTGCACAACAGCAAATGTGGGCATTTGAAACTATTCAGGATCCTGAAAATTATGAGGATTTCCATAAAGCATATAAGATATTAAAAACCGACGCTACGGAAGCTGAAATTCGCGAAACCTGGGGAAAAATTAAAAAATAATTAACCATTTTTATAACTTAATAAACATGAAGATTTTAACCATTTCTATTTTTCTGGTATTTGCCTTGGCAAGTTGTAACGGAAACGCACAAAATAAACTGAAACGGTACGACCTAAAGTCGGGAATTGTTGAATATGCCACTACCACCAATGGAAAAGTGATGGGCAGCACTATTAACGGAAGCGGCACCGAAAAGTTGTTTTTTAAGGATTGGGGCGCAGTTGAGTTGAAAGAATCGGCGTTAACGCAAACCACTTCAATGAAACTTATGGGCAACGCAAGCACCGAAACCAAAGAAACCCATACCATGGTTAAATTGGACAATGGCGAAAGCTGGTCGGTTGATTTCAACAAAAAGCAGATTTATGCATCCCGGGACAAGGCTATGGACATGGTAATGGCAAATCAACCCGATGCGGATGCCGGCAAAGCAGGTGAAAGTATGCTGGTAAGTATGGGTGGTAAAAAAACAGGCAGCGAACAATTTCGTGGTTATACCTGCGATGTGTGGGAAATAATGGGTGGGAAACAATGGATATACAAAGGTTTGATGCTGAAAATAGAAATGACTGTTCTGGGAATCACTACAAAAACTGAAGCAACAAGTGTTAAACTTGATGTTTCGGTTCCGGATGCAAACTTCAGGCTGCCGGATTTCCCCATTCAGAAAACCGAAAACTTTATGAGCAACGATGCCCCACAATATGATAAGCAAGAAATGAAAGAAGGCATGGATATGATGCGGAATTTATCATTTGAAGAATGGAAAAAAATGGTACAGGAAGGCGATCCTGAAATGCTGAATACAAGCGATGAGGAGCTGCGCCAATCGTACGATATGATGCAAAAAATGTTGAAATAATGGCAGTAGAAATAGTTTTTTTTCAATGAATAAATACCGTTTAAGCGATAAATTATGAAATTATCAATTCAATTTATTTTGCTGATTTTTACTGTTTCAACACAAGCTCAGGATTTTAAACCATACGCAGTAGAATCGGGGAAGATTGTCTACGAAAATTTGAAATATTCAACTGTTTCCGGCTTTTCAACAGTAAATGGAGTTGAATCAGGGTATAGCAGGCAAGTTCCGTATGTAGCAGAGCAAGTAATTTATTACTGGGATCAATTTGGTGATATTGCTTTTGAAGAAACCTATAGTGTTTCCCAATTTGGCGGCAAACCTCTTCTCGAAAAAGTAAAAACAGCCGAACGTTTTTGGTTTGATGAGCATCGTTATTATTTCGATACTAGGGAAAACACAGTAAGTGACAATTCTTATGAGTTGCGCATAAATTGCAGAGAGAATTTTCAATACTATCAGATTATTGGTTCCTGGATTGAAACACAATATATGGGTGCTGAAAAATCGGGAACCAAAGAAATACTTGGTAAAAAGGCCGATTATTATAAAATTGATACCGATCAGGATTTATACGCATGGAAAGGATTGGTGTTAAAACAGGAAGATTTTTACACCAATGGAAAAGGAGACAAAAGATATGACCCCGTCAGAACAAAAATAGCAGTAGAAATTGATACCGGCTCTACAATTGATGCAGCTATTTTTAATCCCGTTTGGTTAAAAAGAGAACTACTTTATCAATCGTTCGACCGCAATAAAATAGATGAAATTTTAGATGCACCCCACGAATTGCTCGAACAGGCAGATAATGTAGAAGGAATTGAAATCAAAAAAAACGACATACTTATTTTTGTAACAACCGATTATCATTTGGGGAAAATGCAGGTGCTGAATATTGATGAAAACAATCGTCTCAGCATTAAATATGTACTCTACGAACAGACGAATGAAGTATCAGCTTCGAATGACAAATTGATACTTGAAGATGGCGCACTGATCGATATCAATACTGAAACCATACATGCTACCGACCCAAAAACACTCGATTTTAAATGGCAAATTACAGAGAAGGCAAATCTGTTTCCTCAAAATAACATTGGCATTTACTTGCTGAAATCCAGTAGGAATAAGGACTTTTAAAAATTAAACGATGAAAAAATTACTACTTTTATCACTACTTCTTTTTTCATTTAAGATTTACAGTCAGACTCCAGGCTGGATTAAAGTTATCGATTCTACAAACCCAGAATCTGTTACTTCGAGTGCCCCTTATACTGAAACGGAATTGATAAATTTATTCATTCCTTCCAAAACTGATAATTTAATAGGAACTCAAATAAACATTAACACTTCATACAATCTGTTATTAAATTTTCAGAATCTAAATACATTAATGAAATTGATTTTTGTAAATCCTAATTACAGAGATCAATCAAACGGCCTATTAAATTTAAATCAAGGATCGCCGCAAATTCTTCCAGAACCAACAAAATTTAGCTATACTATTGGAAATACAAATAGCAATAATGCTATTGAAATTCCATTTATCCATGTAGTTGAATGGATAGACCCCGAAACTAAAATAAAAAAAGGAGGGACTGTATCTATTTTCGTTAAACATTTTTATTCGGATCCTTTTTTATCACCTGAAGTGCATATAGAATCAGAGGATGGAATTGCCTTACAAAAAGGAGCCGTTCATTTTGTCAGACTTGGGCCTGGAGATCATCGAAAATATGAGACAACCTTCTTCATTGAGGATGGCAATGTAATAAATCCAACGGCTCTTTCAGCGGGTCATTATGAAGTTGGGCTTACTAAACCAGAAAACTGTGCCGGAATATTAAATAAAAATTTAGTGATTCTGCCAGATGATAATGCGAATAATGAAAAGTTTAAATTCATTAAATCATGCGAAAAGAAGTATGATATTTTCGTAACTTACAACGCCCCCGGTTTTGCCCATGTTGAACTGGTATGGGAAAAAGCTACAATCCGTTTCCCTGAAGAAGGCGGAAAAATACAAATTTTTGATTGGGCCGCCTACATACAAAGCGGCGGAAAAGGAGAAAATGCGACAGGAACCGACGGGAAACCTCTGGGTGTTCCTTTCACAATGAATGTTCCGGGTGTTGGGAAAATAACAAACTATGGTGCGCCTCTAAATAATATACCTAAAGTAATATCAATTCATTCGTTAGGAGCTTATGAGGGTGAAGCCCGATTTAAAATACGAAAAACGGAGGAAGCACTTAATATGTGTGAGATGACTCAAAAAGGAGATGGGCCGGTTTATCTCGATCTGAGTTTTGATTTGTTTGCGGGAGGTCCTGACGTCAATACCAACTGGGTACAACATACGGTAACCTGCGTTGAGGATAATATAATCAACGATAAGGATAAAGCAAGTATAATAAACCGGTCGCCTTATCCAACAGCATTCGAACAGATAACGATCACGGAAGCTGAGATTATATACTTTCAAAAGTGCGAAGAGGTGGAAAAAACACTCACGAATGGCAGAGCGACAATGAAAATTGAATTTAAAATTTCAGAAAATTAAAATTTTATACCGTTGATAATTAATTACTTATCATGATATACGCATTTCAAAACAAGTAAAAATGAAAAAAACAATACTTAGTCTTCTGTTTAGTGCTTTTGTGCTTTTTAGTAATGCGCAAACCGAAAACCTCATTGGAAGCTGGTTAATGACAAAAGCCGTTAGCACGAAAGGGATGCAAGAGCCCTACCAGATTACCGAATTTAAGCAAGATGGCAAAATGATGATATTTGATATTGAATTTGGCAGCTGGAAATACGACCAAAGCACCAATTCCCTGGTTTTAAAATCGGAATACGACAAAGATTTTAATGGTGTAGGCAAAATAATCAAACTGAATGAAGATGAATTGGTTGTGCTGAAAGATGGCGTTACAATGTATTATTCCAAAGTTTACCCAAATAAAATAGCTGCAACCAACCAAAACTCAAAACTGGAAGGAAGCTGGCGTTTTCAGCCCAACGATTGGACAACCGACATTCTGAAATTTGATTTGCCTGATTCATTTGAACTTATTGAAACAGAGGATGCTTCCACAACAACCATACGTGGCAGCTGGATTTTTAATCCGGAGGAAAATACAGTAATTATTGTGAGCTTACGAAACATACTTAGAGGTAAAAACAGAATCCTGAATTTGAATCCTACCCAATTGGAACTGGAAAATAATGGAAACAGTTTTTTTGCTATTAAAGAAGAAATCGCCGAAAATGAAATTGAAAGATTAAAATTTACCGAAGATGATTTTTATACCGAAGAAGGTGAGTACAAATACGATGATGAAAATCAGTTGCCCTGGCTCAATAATGACGATCTGATAAACTATTTACAAAATATTCATCAGTTGGTTTATAAATATTCCACTCTGATTGAAGGTACAGGATCGTTTTTAAGTAAAACACTCACGGCTGATGTCGCTGCCAATATGGATGAAGAAACAGCAAGTATCGATTATATATTTTACGGTTACGATCGTTACAACCTTCCTGAAGACACTGAATTACCTCCGAATTCAGATTATTCGAACACTTTATTTCCGCTCATGGGCGACATTTATCGAATTACCGGAACAGAGCAGATTACAGTCGCGGCAGGTACTTTTGATTGCAAGGTTTTAGAAATAATGGGTGATTCTGAATTGCGTAAAAAAGCATGGATGATCAGAGATAAACCTGGCGTTTATGCCAAAATAATTGAAGACAAAGACGGTTCTTTTGGGAAATATTCCGTGTATGAACTACAGGAAATAAAATAACTGTCCATAGGCAACGCATTTTATTTCATTCTTTTTTCATCAGCAAAAAGTTAAAGATTTATGTTTTTATTTCGTCTGATTTTTTAAGCGGCTAAAGCATTTACATATATTGTTTTGAATTATCAAAAAAAGAGGCCCTGATTTTTTAGAACCAGGACCTGTAATACACATATTACTAATCCATTACTTTTTCAAAACGGCTTTATCCACCTCTTCCTTCGAAAGTTTTTTGGTGCAGAAGAACCAATCATAGCAATGCATATCCACTTTGTTTTCCATACGGACCTTAGCAGCACCACATGAACCGGCAGGAGGTACAATAACATCATCGCCCGGACGCCAGTCGGCCGGAGTTGCAACGTCGAAAGCATCGGCAGCCTGCATGGCTACAAGTGCCCTGTACAGTTCATCGAAGTTACGACCCAAACTGAGCGGATAATATACTATGGCTCTGATGATTCCTTTAGGATCGACATAAAACACAGCTCTTACAGCTTTTGTGTTGCTTTCGCCAGGCTGTATCATTCCATATTTATTAGCTACTTCCATAGTAATGTCTTCGATCAGCGGAAAGTTCACTTCGACATTTTTCATTCCTTTATATTCAATTTTCTCCTTAATGGTTCGAAGCCATGCAATATGACTGTATAAACCATCCACAGATAAGCCAACAAGCTTACA
>JBBSBP010000147.1:0-11122 GCA_038251165.1 Bacteroidales bacterium
AAATTATTTTGGGTCGTTCTTTATACAAGTGTGGTGATTATAATGGACTTGGAAATCAGATTTTAAATGAATATGCAAAGGATTTAAGGGGTCATTTTTATCGACACGCTTCCGGAGTTTTGAAACTTGGAGTTAGTCCGAAAGAAAAAAAACTGGAATTGTAATGAATTTGAAATAGTGGAATATTTATATAAACATAGCCGAAATGATTACATTTTTTATTTCAATAGTTGCCCTTGTACTTGGCTATATTTTCTACGGAAAGCTGGTGGAGAAGATTTTTGGTGCCGATAAAGACCGGGAAACACCTGCATTAAGTATGACCGATGGTGTCGATTATATGCCTCTGCCCAAATGGAAAACCTTCCTGATCCAATTTCTCAACATTGCCGGACTGGGGCCTATTTTTGGCGCCGTTGCAGGCGCCATGTGGGGACCGGTTGCCTTTCTCTGGATCGTTTTGGGTTCTATTTTTGCCGGTGCTGTGCACGATTATTTCTCCGGAATGCTTTCGGTAAAACACAAAGGTTTAAGTATTCCTGAGATTGTTGGAATATATCTGGGTGTTGGTACCAAACAGTTCATGCGCGGTTTTACTGTATTGCTCATGGTTATTGTAGGAGCAGTGTTTATCATGGGGCCTGCCAAAATCCTGGAAAGTTTAACGCCTGAAACACTGACTATGAATTTCTGGGTTTGGGTGGTGTTTATTTATTACGTGTTTGCCACCATGTTGCCCATCGATAAAATCATTGGAAGAATTTATCCTGTTTTTGGTTTTGCCCTTTTGTTTATGGCAGTTGGATTAACTGTAGCACTTTTTGTTGAAGGCTACCGTATTCCTGAACTCAACCTGAATAACCTGACCAATTTTCATGAGCAGCCCGAAAAGTTTCCCATCTTCCCGATGATGTTTATCACCATTGCCTGTGGCGCAATTTCCGGCTTTCATTCCACGCAGGCACCCCTGATGGCCCGCTGCATCACCAATGAAAAGCAGGGCCGGGGAGTATTTTACGGAGCCATGATTACTGAAGGTATTGTCGCCCTGATCTGGGCTGCCATTGGTATGGCATTTTACGGAGGTGTTGGACCACTGAATGACGTGATGATTGCCAACAAAGGAAATGCAGCATATTTAGTGAATGAAATTTCGAACTCGTTGCTGGGTAAATTTGGAGGAGCGCTGGCACTTTTGGGAGTAGTTGCCGCACCCATTACTTCAGGCGACACCGCTTTCCGGAGTGCCCGTTTAATTGTGGCCGATTTCCTGAATTTCAAACAAGGCCCAATCAAAAACCGACTGATGATAAGTATTCCGCTGTTTGCCGTTGGATATGGATTAACACTGATTGATTTTGCTGTAATCTGGCGGTATTTTGCATGGTCGAATCAAACGTTGGCCATGATCGTTCTGTGGGCCATCACCGTTTACCTGGCTGGCGAAAAGAAATTCTACTGGATCACCCTTATTCCTGCCCTTTTTATGACTGTTGTAATCTCAAGCTACCTGTTGTTTGCACCCGAAGGATTTGGATTGCCGTATGCCGTTTCAGTTTCGGCTGGTCTGTTGCTGGCATTGGGAGGAGGCATTTTGTTTTTCGTGAAACGTAAACGTTTGGAACCAGCGACAATGTCTGTCCAATATCTTTTTGAAAGAAATGATTTAAAATAAATCTGATTATCTTCGGAATAACTTTTCCTTTAGGTTATAATTTGGATCAAATATCGGTATATGAGATTATGATTCTTAAATTGCGATCTGAATTCGTTTGAATCAGTTATGAGAAGAAAGATCTACATCATCTTGCTGTCAGCTATGCTGTTATATCTCAATGGTTTTGGGATATCATTCAGGAAATATGACATGAGCACAGGGCTTTGTCATAATTCTGTCTTGTGTGTTACCCAAACCCGCGACGGGTTTATATGGATAGGAACCCGTGATGGTCTGAGTTGTTTCAATGGAGAGGCCTATGCCGTTTATAAACAGAACTTTGACGACCAGAACAGCATTTCAAATAATTCGATCAATTGCCTGTTTGAAGCATCAAACGGTGACCTTTGGATCGGTACGACCATGGGGCTTAACCGCTACTCGCCTGACAGCAATGTATTTGAAAAGTTTTTTATGCAGGCTGATGTCAAAGGCCTTTCGCACAATTATATCCGTTCAATTCTTGAAACTGACGATGGAAAAATTTTAATTGGCACACCCAACGGGATCGATGTTTATGATACTGAGCAAAAAACATTTAAATGTGTACCGATTGATAAGAAGAAAACAGGCAGGGAAAATAGTATTACCTGTTTTTTAAAAGACAGCAAAAAAAGAATTTGGGTAGGCATGCGTTCAGGTCTTTACCTTTATGAAAACGATGTTTTTAAGCGTGTTTTCATGGATGAGAACAAGGAGTTGAAGTTTGATAAGTTTGAAATACGTGACATTAAAGAAGATTCGAAGGGTAAATTTTGGGTGGCAACTGAAGATCATGGTATTTTTTCGTTTATCATTCAGTCAGGTGACCCTGGATCAATCGAAAATTACAACAATGAAAATAGCAAAATCGTTTCCAACCATGTCAGAAAGATATTCTGTACCCAGGATGAAATCTGGCTGGGAACCATGGAAGGATTAAGTATTTTCAAACAGAAAGACCACTCATTTATAAATTATCAATATTCCGTAAACAATCCGGAAGGTATCAGTAACAATTCGGTTCGTGACATTATGGGTGACGATCATGGCGGAATCTGGCTGGCTACCTATGCCGGGGGAATCGATTATTACCATCCCCAGAATAATCTGTTTCCTTATTTTAAAATGACAACCGATAAGGATAATTTTTTAACTACCAATGTAATTTCAGGATTTCTGGAAGAAGAGGATGGAAGTATTTGGATTGCAACTGAAGGTGGCGGCCTTATCTTACGTGAATTTTCGAAAAACCGGAACAAAAATTATTCGTTTCAGGAAAACAAAAATAGTTTGATTCACAACAATGTGAAATCCATTTGCCATGACATGATTGGGAATTTGTGGATAGGAACTTTCAACGGACTAAGTTATTTCGATAAAAAAACCGGTTTCTTTACCAATTACCAAAACCGTCCTGACTCTAAAAACTGCCTGATCAACAACCAGGTTCACAGTGTATTTGTTGACGGGAATAATAAACTATGGATTGGTACCAATGGCGGTGGAATTCAAACGTACGATCCTTTGTCCGGAAAATTTGAATCGGTTACCACCGTCGAAGTAAAAAATGTAAATGTCATTATGGCCGACCATCAGAACCGGTTATGGATCGGACATCAGGGAGGACTGGCATGTCTCGACAGGAAAAGTTCGAAAAGTATTGACATTACATCTTATTTAAATCAGATACCACTAACCATTCAATATGTTCAGTGCTTATATGAAGACCATTTGGGGCAGATATGGATTGGCACCCAGGGATTTGGCCTGTTTTTACTTGAGGAGGGGAAAATGCATTGGTTTAACATGGACAAGGGATTGCCCGATAATACCATTAACGCTGTTGCTGAAGACGAACAAGGCAATTTTTGGATCACTTCCAATAAAGGCTTATCAAAAATTACCTTTTCTGACCCGAAGGATAAAACCGCCGGATTCATTGTTAAAACGTATACCAAAGGACAGGGATTGCAAGGACTGCAGTATATGCCAATGAGTTTTCTGAAAACTAAATCGGGAGAAATTTATTTTGGTGGTGTGAATGGGTATAATGCTTTTGAGCCTGAGAAAATTGATGATTATGATTTTTTCCCGACACTTATTTTCACTGATCTCCGGATTCGGTCAAACGATAAAGAAGGAGTTACCAACAGGTCTCTGTATAAATTGACTATCGATGGGCAGGAAATCAAATTAAGCTACAAATACCGGGATATTTCGGTCGATTTCTTAGGCCTCAACTACAGCGATCCGGAAAATACATTCTACCGCTACCGCTTGTTTAACATCGACAAAGACTGGGTGTATATCAGGGCACAACACACAATTAACTTCAACTATCTACCAGCTGGTAAATATGAATTACAGGTACAGGCAACAACTAATCCCGCTATCTGGAACCAGAACTATCAGTCCTTAGGATTTACTATTATGCCACCGTGGTGGCTTACAGGCTGGGCATTCACGGGTTATTTCATTTTACTTGTCTTTCTGTTGGCAGTATTTTTCCGCTTATCCCAACGCTGGGTAAACCTGAATAACCAGCTGGCCATGGAGCATTTCCAGCGCGAAAAAGAGGATGAATTGCATCAGATGAAACTCAAGTTTTTCACGGATGTGTCCCACGAATTAAGAACACCATTAACCTTGATTGTGGCTCCACTTGAACAAATCATAAAACAACATGACTTGAACAGCCGTTTGCGTAACCAGTTATTGCTCATTCAGCAAAATGGAAACCGGATGATGCGCCTGATTAATAAAGTTCTGGATCTGCGCCGATTGGATGCCGGTTATGAAAAATTAAAAGCTGCTCCCGGCGATTTGGTGAAATTTTTGAAAGAGACCAGCCTGGCCTTTAAAGAGACTGCGAACATTAAAAATATTGATTTTGAATTTGTTTCAGAAGTGTCTTCACTTGAAATCTATTTTGATCGGGATAAGATGGAGATGATTCTGTATAACTTATTATCAAATGCCATAAAAAATACTTCAGAGAATGGCCGGGTAATTATGAAATTGATACTTACCGGTGAAAAAATGCAATTTTCTGATCAGCATATTCCTGCAGAAGCGATTGATTATGTTCAGATTATTATAACCGATAATGGCAGGGGCATTCCATCTGAATTGCTGGACCGGATATTTGAGCGATTTTTTGTTTCAGGATCAAAAGAAAACAAACTGACCAAGGATTCGGGTGTTGGACTTGAATTAACCAAACGGTTGGTTGAACTGCACAAAGGCAGGGTTTCGGTTGAAAGCCGGGAGCGAACACCGGAAAAGGATGGAATGACCCGTTTTTCATTGTTGTTCCCCATCGGAAAGAATCACCTGTCAGAAGATGAAATTGATGCAGATTTTAAAAATAGTGAAGATACCTCCTTGTATTCCAATTATGTTCAGGCTGATGAGTATTTGGATATTTCTGAAATAGAAGGAGATAAAGAACAATCCGTCAAAATTAACGACTCGAATGAAAAAACAAACCTTCTGATTATTGAAGATAATTTTGAGGTACGTCGTTTTATCCGGAGTTTGTTTGATGGGCAATACCAGGTTGATGAGGCCGGGAATGGTCAGATTGGATTGGAAAAGGCAATCGAAAATATCCCTGATTTAATTATCTGTGACATTATGATGCCGGTAATGGATGGAATAGAACTCTGTAAACGAATAAAAACTGATATCCGAACCAGCCATATTCCCGTGATTCTGCTGACCGCCCGGACAGCGATCACCTTTAAATACGAGGGTCTGGAAACCGGTGCTGATGACTATATCACCAAACCTTTCAATGGTGAATATTTGCAGTTGCGTGTACGAAACATAATTCGTCAGCGTGAAATGGTACGCAATCATTTTACCCGTGAGGCAATTTTTGATCCCGCTAAAATAACGGTTACCTCCGTGGATGAAAAACTGCTCAAAAAAGCGGTGGACTATATTGGAGAACACATGATGGAATCTTCGTTAAGTGTAGAAAAGCTGAGTAGTGAACTTGGTTTAAGCAGGGTTCATCTGTACCGGAAAATTAAAGCGCTGACAAACCTGACAGCTGTCGGATTTATTCGGAGTATACGGTTAAAAAGGGCAGCCTGGTTGCTCCGGGAAAATAAACTCAACATCAATGAAGTAAGTGCAACAATTGGTTTTGAGGATGTTGATTATTTCCGCAGCTGTTTCAGACAACAATTCGGCGCTTCACCAAAAGAATACTCGAAGAAATTCAGGAATGAATTATAATCCGGATATCCGGTACAAAAGCAAAGCAAACTCTTTGTCAACTCCTCTCCGGTAACATTTGTCCGGTAAAATTGTTACAAACACTTCCAGGATTGTAACATTCATCCATGCTTTCTGTAACACCTCTTTCCTTTCAATGAGGATACTGTCCTTACCTTTGAATACATCAGTTCATTGGACTAAAAGGCTATGGAACGAAAGAAACGAAAAATAATACTTCAACTTATATCTACTGCTTTAATCATCTTACTGATGGGGATTTTTATCCTGTTCATGATATCTCATATTAATTAATCTAACTAAGACGTATGAAACAAAAATTAGTATTGAAACAAATGGGATTGTTGATTCTTATGGTTTTATGGGGAATCAGCAGTTTTGCACAATCCAGGAACATTTCAGGAAAAGTTACAGAAGCTGGCGGTGAATCACTGCCTGGAGTTACCGTACTTGTAAAAGGAACGAACAAGGGTGTAATTACAGATAGCAATGGAAATTTTTCACTGAGTGTTGGTCCGGCTGAAAAAACGCTTGTAATTTCTTACATCGGGATGAAAACCAAAGAAATCACCATTGGATCCTCGTCATCCATCAACGTTACACTGGAGTCAGATCTTGTCAGTGTTGATGAAGTTGTGGTCGTAGGTTACGGTACGCAACGACGAAGTGATATATCGGGATCAGTGGCAACTGTAAAAACCGATGATCTGATTGCACAGCCAACTACTGACTTGCAGGGAATGCTTAAAGGGAAAGTGGCTGGGCTATATGTTACCATGGGTGACGCACGTCCGGGAGGTAGCTCAAATGTGCTGCTTCGTGGTATCCGTTCCCTAAAGGGTGGAAATTCGCCACTCTATGTTGTTGACGGTGTTGCAATGTCAAGTATTAATGAATTGAACATCGACGACGTAGAAAGCATCTCTGTACTTAAAGATGCCTCTTCTCAGGCAATTTACGGTGCACGGGCTTCAAACGGGGTAATTCTGATAACTACAAAACGGGGTTCGAACACCGGAAACAAAGTGAATGTCTCTTACCATTCGTATTACAGTATTCAGAATGTGGATCCGAATTTTGAAATATTCTCTCCGGAAGAATACGTCCAGTTGAGGCGTGATGCCTATCGGGGTGACCTTGCAACAGCAGGAAATGGATGGACAGGGACATACCCCGATGATGACCAAATGTTTACACCTCTTGAAATGGAAAGTTTGGCCAATAAGAATTACGTGAACTGGACAGATTATGCTTTCAAAAAGGATGTTCCATTGACAAAACATGATGTTGCATTGAGCGGAGGAAACGATAAAACTATTTATTCAGCATCACTTGGCTACTACTACCAGGACGGTATTCGTATGTCATCTGATCTGACACGTTATTCTGGGAAACTAACCCTTGACCAGATGATTTCAAAAACTTTTAAGACAGGATTATCGGTATACTATACCACATACACTCAAAACCAGGAAACCAATTCCTACATGGATTTTATCACCTTCTCCCCACTTTCGCAGATTTACGATGCAAACGGTGATTTAATAAGGTATCCTACCGGCGATGGAAAATCGGTTAATCCATTGTTGTATGAACAAACAAGGAACTATGAATATAAAGCTGAAAGGTTAATTGTTAATGGTTATCTGGAAGTTACACCTACATTTCTTCCGGGGTTTAAATATAAACTGAACGCCAGTATGAATAGCCGTAACAGGGAAACCAATAGTTTTCGCAATTTCGATGATCCTTCAGCACTGACTCTGGGCTATGCTAGCATTAACTTCTACAAGAACAGCGATTACCTGGTAGAAAATATCTTCACTTACGATAAAACTATTCAAAGTCATAAAATTAACGTGACTGCGATGCAGGGTTTTGAACCACGTTATACATTCTCAACTACAAGTACGGCTAACCAATTAGGCAACGACTTTTTTGGGGTTAATAGTTTGGGTTCGGCAATTCAGGCTGAAGTTGGCAGGGGTTTGACCGACCGTAGGATGGTCTCCTTTATGGGTCGTTTAAACTATTCTTACCTGGACAAATACCTTTTAAACATAACAGTTCGTGCAGATGGATCATCAGTTTTTGGTGCCAATAACAAGTGGGGTACCTTCCCATCAGCTGCACTGGCCTGGAACTTGAACAAGGAAGATTTTATGCAGGATATAAGCTGGCTTAACGAAGCCAAAATAAGGTTGAGTTACGGACAGATAGGAAATCAGGCCATAGGCCCATATGGAAGCCTTGCGACTGCCGACAATGCTTTTTATGTATCAGGTGCTTCACCTGTTGTAGGATATCTTCCGGGAGGTAGCCTCCCTAATCCGGATTTGCGCTGGGAGACAACAACAACATTAAATACAGGGGTGGATTTTGGTTTATTTGATCATAGACTTACCGGAAGTATTGAATATTATAAATCAAATACAACCGATCTTCTGGTTGACCGGAAGATACCTACAGTGTTGGGTTATTCAAATATTCCGGGAAACCTGGGAGAAATTCAAAATAGTGGGATTGAAGCCTCTGTCACAGGTTTTATTGTATCAACCACTGATTTCAATTGGTCAGTAACAGCTAATTTCTCAAAAAATAAAAATAAACTGTTAAAAGGTGTTTTACAGGACCCCGTTACCGGAGAATTTATTGATGATAAGGGGAACAATTGGTTTATTGGCCAACCAATCAATATTTATTACGATTATCAATTTGATGGAATATTTCAAATTGACGACGACATTGCCAATTCTGCTCAACCCAATGCCCGGCCAGGCGACGTTCGGGTGGCCGATGTCTCAGGACCTGACGGAACACCTGACAGATTAATTACTACGGATGATCGGGTGGTAATTCCACGTGATCCGAAATGGATGGGTTCACTTTCTTCTAGTGCCAGCTACAAAGGAATTGAAATTTCAGCCGATCTATATACTGTTCAGGGTGTTGTAAGAAGCAACGCTTTCCTTTCCGACTATAATCATGGTGGTCGAATGGATGGAATTCTAAATGGAATTAAACGGGATTACTGGACACCTGAAAATCCATCGAATACGGTATGGCGTCCAAACGCAGTAAATTTTTCAGAATATCGTGGTTCTGCCGACAGGCAGGATGCATCGTATGTTAGACTGAGAAATATTACTTTGGCCTATAACCTTCCAAAAGCATGGCTGAAAACCATTGGTCTTTCAAAAGTAAAAGTTTATGTAGCAGGCGACAACCTCTGGACTAAAACAGATTACTCATCATACAGTCCGGAAGGTAATGCAGATAATTACCCTGAAACTAAAAACTATACGTTCGGATTAAACATTAATTTTTAAAAAAATATTCGTATGGAAGCAAAAATATTTCAAAATAAAATATTCGTTATTGTTCTTTTATTATTCGTTTTAAGCGGATGTGAAGAATATTTGAAAGAAGAGAATCCCTCAGAAGTAACCACCGATTTTCTTTATACGACAGCGGATGGATTGCAGGCTGCCGTGAATGGTCTGTATTCCATTGAGAGAGACCAGGCGAGTGAAAGTGAATCTGGTAATATGGCTGTAATTTTAGGTGATGCGGGAACCGATATCGCATGGGACCGGGCATCCCAGCAGGATGTGGAAAGGTTAAGGCCTGAGAGAGACTTAACCACCTATGCTCCTATCAGTAGTTGGTGGAAAAAATGGTATCGTATCATTGAACGATCTAACAGTATCATAACATTTGGAGAACTGGCGGACATTGAAGCGGACCACAAAAAGGAAATACTTCGTAATGCCTATATATACAGGGCTTATGCCTATTTCTGGCTGGTCCGTAAATATGATAATATCTGGTTAAATACTGAACCAACTACCTATCAGAACATCGATGGCCGAACTTTTGAAGCAGCAAGTCAGACAGATGTGTATGCATTGATTATTTCCGATTTGGACAAAGCGATCGAATATTATGGAAATGATTGGACAGTAATTCCGGGTCAGTTTAATCAGGGAGTAGCCCGATTGTTAAGGGCAGATGTTGCCATGTGGCAAAAAGACTACCAGACTGCAGCTACACAGACTACTAAAATTATTACTGATGGGCCGTTTGCACTTGAAGCACCTGAAAATGTTTGGGCAAAAGACCGTCGTAGAGATACCAAAGAATCGATGTATGTGATGCAATTTGATGAGTTCGCACCTGGCGGAGGGCCTTATCACCGGTTTTCGCTCATATTTACTCCCCAATACCGCTCGGTTCCGGGTTGCGTTGTTGCCAGTGAATATGGTGGTTATGGATGGGCACGTATTTTCCCTAATCAGTATTTGCTTGGTTTATACGACAAAAAATACGATAAACGTTGGAATGCCTGGTGGCAGCATTATTACACTTATAATGACCCGGATTATGATTTCAGTAAAGTATCGTATCATTTTGGTGATACCATAAAATTAAACGATAACAGCCAGTTGAAAGGTGATAATTTCTATAAAAACACCCAGACAAGCTGCAAAAAATACTGGGATTGGGAAAAGGAAGCATTAGCCACAAAACCATATAATAACGTGTATATTTTCCGGTACCCGCAGGTTTTGCTTATTGCTGCTGAAGCCTATATGCGACTTAACGATATGCCAAAAGCGCTTTCATATATTAATCAGCTTCGACAGAACAGAATTTTATCAGCATCACCAAGTCAGCTTCTAACTTCGGTTAATGAAGATGTTATTCTTGAAGAATCTGCCCGCGAGTTAGCGCTTGAAGGACATCGGTGGTTCCTGCTAAAACGCCTCGGCAAGCTGGTTGAACGTGTGAAAATGTATGGAGGAATATCAGTGTATCAAGGGGTAAAGGCACCAAATGCTGATTATTTTTCATGCCGGACAAATATTCAGTCTTATCATGTTCGTTGGCCTATTCCGCAATCCGAACGTGATGCTATGGGTGGATTTCCGCAGAATGAAGGATATCCTCAATAAGCTGTTTATATATAATACATAGGAATTGTGGCATCCTAAAACATGGATGCCACAATTTTATTTATTTATTAATTATTAAACTTCGATATGTACAGCTATAAACGACTTTGGTTCGTTGTTATTTTTGTTTCCTTCCTTTATTTGAATGGTTCTTCGCAATTTACCTTTAGTAATGGAATTGCAAACACAACCAAAAGTGGTTCGAAATCCGTCAGATTGCTCA
>JBBSBP010000148.1:0-11109 GCA_038251165.1 Bacteroidales bacterium
ATGGGGGCAGGTGGCCGTCTCCACGGACGGATCATATTAAATCCCGCTTCTTTGGCTAAACGGATTTCTTTTCGGGCCATGTCCTCATTATCCGGCATGGCAATGCCGTTGGGATAAAGACCTTCGAAAAATGTGGCCTTGATATAAATTGGATTCCCATTCAGGTAAAAATGTTTGTCTTTGATCGTCAGTTCTCTCATCCCGAAATTGGCTTCCCATTTATCGGAAACCATTCCGCCATTCAGCAAATTGACTTCGGCACGATAGAGATGTGGATTATCGGGCGACCAGTACACTGCCTCCGGAATTTCAACAATCCAACGGTGTTCGTTTTCACCCGGATGAAGTGCAAGGGTTTCACGAATTTTGGCTACACTTTTTAAGTGATCACCCACATCGAGAATATTAATCTCAATGTCAGTATTGGTTTTTCTGACTGCGGAGTTATCCAGTTTTAAAGTAAGGCTGGCTGTGTTATCGCTGATTTTTGGTTCAATAAATACATTGCTGACATATACATCGCCTGTTGCCACCAATCTCACCGATTGCCAGATCCCTCCGGTAATTCCTCCTCTCCATTGTGGTGTTTCCAAAGGCTTCACACCATCCACCTCTTTATTTGACAAAATTATTGGCCCTACTGCCCGGAGGCTGATCACATTGGTTTTGCCCGGTTTAATCAGCTCATCCACACGAAATTCAAAAGGTGTAAAACCACCCTCATGGTAACCAACCACAGCATCATTGAGCCAAACCTCAGAAAGATAATTAACAGCATCAAACTGCAGACGAATGACTTTCCCTTCCCATGTTGCAGGCACTTCAAACTTATGCCGATAGAAAGTTACTCCTTCATAATCCTGTTCAATCAGTTCCCAGCAGGCCGGAGCATTTAGTTGTTGTTTAGATGGTTGTTTTTCAAATATTGAATCATTAAACCATAAACTTTCTCTTCCTTCATTCTTGTGGTCAAAAATAATTTCCCAGGTTCCATCCAATGTCAATTTTCGATTATCGGTAATTTGTTGGGCAAATGCTGAACAGGCGATAAAAAGCAAGGTAAATAATCCGTATAATTTTGATATTCGATACATCTTGAAACTGTTTCCTATTTGATTAATTTGACTCTGAATTCTGTTCATTCATCTTCAATAATTTCCAGGTCAAAACCTGGGTGCATCGGAAATTCTAATATTTTTCTATTATTTCAAGCATTTCTTTATTCAATTCTTTCATCTTACCATCGAATTTATTTTGATTCGCCAGGTTTTCCCATTCAAACGGATCAATTTTGTCATGATATAATTCTTCCGTTCCATCCATGTACAAGATATACCGCCAGTCTTTGGTTCGATATGAATAGGTTTGTTTCATCACCTCTTCATGGTTTAATCCAACGCCAACCATTGATAAAGCTCCATTTGGGCCGTTCCAATTTTTAGTGTTGGGATTTTCGAGAAATGGTTTTAAACTGAATCCGTCAATTTTTCCACCATTTTCATTTTTGCGGTTGTCTCCTGTTAATCCGCATAATTCAGTTAATGTCGGGTACAGATCAATCAAAGAAACCGGGTGGTCAACTTTTTCTCCATTTTTGGCGCCGGGAGCCTTTATAATATAAGGAATTCGCGTGCTCTCTTCCCATGGCGAATTTTTAAACAGGTAATCCTTTTCTCCCATTTGCCAGCCGTGGTCGGCCACAAAAACAATAATGGTATTATCTTTGAATTTACTGTTATTTACAGCTTCAACAACGGTTCCAACCTGTTCATCCATAAAAGCAATACAAGCAAGATACGCCTGCAAAAAATGTTTCAGTCCCTGTTCCGCATCACCACCATACGACTCTTTTAAGGTTCGGTAATATCTCAGTCCTTTTTCTTCTGCCGGATAAATGTCCTTATAATGCGTATCTTCTGCATCGTTTTCTTTTATTTCTGAAAGTTGAATGTCTTCGAGTGGAAACATATCAAAAAAACGTTTGGGCGCGTAGAGTGGGGTATGCGGACGAACAAATCCAATTCCCATAAAAAAGGGTTTATCCGAATTTTCAGCCTCCATCTCTTTGATGCGTTTTGCAGCCCACTGTGCATGCATTTCGTCGGGCATTAAATCACGGTGGGTCTCATCGGTATAATGAAGAAAATCTTTTTTACCCAGCGTATAGAGCCAGCCGGTTTCATTTCCCCCTGAAATACTGTCGGGGAATGTCGGGATATCTGACAGTGGAGCAAATGAGCCATCGATCGGGCCTATACTTCGGTAAGGTTCGGGAACAGAAGGATGCCCAACAGCTTCTTTTCCATTAAAAGCAACTGGTCCGTAGTTGTTAATATCAATACCCCATTCATTCCAGACTTGTTTTTGTTCAACGTGAAGTAATTTACCGCTTCCCAATGTATAATATCCATTCTCTTTAAAATATTCAACTAAAGTTTTATTGTTTTTTAAAACGGATTGCTGAAAATGTTTTGTCCAGCCAAAATCTTTTGATTGGAGTGGATAAACCCCGGTAAACAGGCTGTTCCTCGACGGCGAACAAACCGGGCAATTACTATGTGCATTTGTAAACATTACACCTGATTTTGCCAGTTTGTCGATGTTTGGTGTTTTTACCTGAGGATGGCCACCAAAAGCTCCTTCGTAATCATTTAAATCGTCGCAGATAATAAACACGACATTGGGTTGCGGGTTAAGCGGTCTTTTCTTTTGAGAATAACCACTAAAACTCACCAATAACAACCATGCTGTAACGACAATTAAAAAATATTTATTCCGGTTACTAAAAGCTGTTCTCATAAATGTCTTTTTTTTAAATTTAATTTTGAACAAGTTTCAAACTCCAGTCTTGTGTGGAAATAATTTTCCGGTCAGGGAATATTTTTAACTGAAGATTACCTGATTCATCTGTTAACCCAGTATCCAAACCATCAAGCCACACTCCGGCAAGCGGATCAAACCAGTTTATTATATACTCACTTTTCGGATTTAAACCGGAAATCAGAGGAATTTCGCAGCTGTTCTCGAAATAAACCATTGCCAGTTCTCTATTCCGTGTACGCATCATAAAGGCCCAGCCATCGAGGCCGTCAGGATGGCTATTTTTACTTTTTCGGGGATGAAGATCATTCGATGCCAATTGCAAATTTTGATATTCATTACCTTCTGATTTTATAAACCTCCTTAAATAGCCCACTTGTTTCCCAGCCGGATAATTCAGCGCCTCCCAAATGAAAGGCCGTTTCCCTTCCTGTTCCCCAACAGTTGTTCCATCGTATGCTCCTGTTCCAAACATATGACCGGCCAGGCCACCGGAAAGGAAACTTCCCCAGGCCTGCGTCCTTCCGAAATAATTGTCTCTGGCTGAATTTCTCTCAGCCGACTCGCCGGCTACCGTACTTGGCGGTGCCTGATTCCAGCCCGGATAATATGCTTCCAGGTTAGCTGCCGGCATAGCTGGCGCCAGATCAAATTGTTCTTCAAGCAAAGGATAAAATCCATGATTTCGCGGATTATTTCCCACCGAATGCATGGTGAGCCAGGGTGCCTGATCACCCGTGCCATATATAATATGTGTAGCAGGATTAATAAGTGATGTAACAGGTTGTCCGAACGGCAGGGGTCCGTATTCATTATACCAGGCAATTATCGCTTCGGAGAATTCTTCTGCCGAAAGGCTGAATTTTGGGGGAATCCAGTCGAGGTGAAGAGGACTAAAAATTAAATTGTAAGCCCCGTATCTGGCCACGATGTACTGGATGTAACGTGTAAAAGAGTCTGGCCAATCGAAATAAGCCTTCCACGAGGGCCCAATATCTCTCCTCACAGTTTCCAGGAAAGGAACAAAGCCAACCGAATCAAGGTAATCCATTTTTTGGTCAAGCGACTGAAAAAAAGCCGGATTAATCTGGTCGAAATCAGCCAGCGGTCCGCCTTCTTTCAATTTAAAAGGCAAATTCCCCGATTCGTCGTGCATATCTTTAGCTGTAGACTTTCCAAATTTTTCCCATGCCTGCCTGATTCCAATTCCATTTTTATCAATATATACAGAAGGATAGGCATCAGCAGCCCAACCGGGAAAACCTGATATCATGGCAATAGAATTATAACCCTGCTTTTTTCTGTAATTGATTATATTTTCAAAAGTCAGATTATCAGGCCCCGGATTCCAATTCGTATCAGCTTTTTGACCTGAAAGTGGATATCTCCAGGTTGAAGCAGCCCACCACGTATCGCCCAGGAAGAAAAATGGGGTCCCATCGGCATACTGCAGTGCATGTCCGTTAGGCGTAGGCCTGATAAATCCCCGTCGATTGGGATTTTCCCGCGTTTCTTCTTCCGACCATGATTTGGCAGTAAATGAACCCGCTTTCCCGTTTAAACCCTTGTCATCGGGTAAATTTGAGCCACTTTCCCAATGCCATTCTCCGGGAATTGTTGCAGCAACCCGTACTTTAAACATCCTTCCTCCATCCCAAAATCCATAAACGCGTTTATTAAAATCCGGTCCCTTAAGTTGAACCCAGCAGGTTACATCTTTATACGGATTTTCGTACAGTTTTTCAGATGTCAATACAATTTCCCGAATTTCGAAAACATGCAAACTTCTTCCCTCCTGCTTATTACAGGCAAATAAAATTCCGGAGAAAAGTGCCAGACTAAATATTTTCGACCTTAGTTTCATTGTAATTTTCTTTCTTTCAGGTTTGGAGATGTGATTAACTCCCGCGCATTACTTTTTGAAAAGAACAGGAATGGGGACAGCATAGACAGACATATAATTTTCAGGTTCATATTTTTGCTGTTTTAGTCTATTTTTCCTTCGAAATCAGAATAGAACTTACCAAGTGTTGTCAATTGTCCTGAACTGTTGAATAGTGCGGCATTTCCAAGCGGGCCGCTGGTTTCACTGGCTGAAAACCATGCATACCGTTGCACATAATTCAAATTGTCGAGTGCCGGAAGGACTTCTTTCATAAAAGTCAGAATTTCCAATTTGGTGTATTTACTTGTTGCGGGTGACGTGGCATTCCAGTCTGCCGGGGCAAATTCAGTAATCCAAATGGGGCGGTTGTATAAATCGTGAATCTCTTTTAACCGGGCCAGAAAACCACTGACACTTATTCCGCCGTACCAGTGCACACCTATAAAATCAATGCGGAAGTTCCGCTTTCCGGCTTCCAGCATAAATGATTTCAACCAGTCGCCGGTAGGATTGGCAGCGGCAGGGCTTCCCAGCGGCAATCCAATTGCCTCGAGTTTTGGCCAGTATGCCAGCGCTGATTCCACACTCATATTCGCCTGATCGGTATGATCGGGTTCATTAAATCCCAGCAAATATTTTACTTTCCCCTGATTTTTCAACGCTAAAATATTATCAAGTTTTTGCTGAACTGCTGCAGTGTCGGACCATGCACCCCATATCATGGGCACAAACTCCACACTTTCGGGCTCAAGGTTATTTAATTCAGCTCCCCAACTGTAATGCCAGCTGGCATTTAGATTTTTAATTTTTGTATTCCACCCGGTGTTCTTCGTGGTAATACATGCACCCTTTTTGGGGTTTTTACGAATCACTGTGATGTTATCCTGGGATTGGGTTTCAGGTTCAGGTTCTGTTTTTGCGCAACCAAACAGTAAGATGATACCAAATACGACGATATTTTTTATGTTTTTCTTCATTCAGAATATTTACTTAAAAAATGACTCTATAAATTTTCCCCATGGGGAAAACATGTGGGTAGAAATGTCAACATTCACACTGTTATTGCCCGTCCGGGACAAAAGACAAATATTTATCTAAAATTTCTACCAATATTTGGTTCCTAATGGAACCTTAAAAAAAATCAAACAGTCACTTTTATTTCTAAGAATTTAATTTGACAACAATACTTTTAAATCCCCTGCCATTTTTGTTCCCTGAAGAAACGGGTCGCTTCGTTTTTGTGCATAATTGCTGAGTTGTTTGGCGAGATCTTTAACCACTGCTGCCTTTTCAGGTTTCCTGATGAAATTGATTAATTCATTCGGGTCTTCCTGCATGTCAATCAGCCAGGGTTCATCGTTTTTCGAAAGAATGAGTTTGTACCGCGAGGAAACGGCAGCTACCCAGTTTCCGGTGTTTCCCAAACCGGTTGAACGCATATAGGTGATGTCTTCCCAATCCTTTTGATTGGCAGGATGTATCAGCAGATCAGCAAAATTACGCCCCTGCATCTCAGCAGGTACTTTTTGATTCAGGAAACTGAGTATGGATGGTGCAAAATCGACGGTATTAAACGCTTTATTTACGACTGTTCCGGAGGACATCCGGGCAGGATAAGAAACGATGAATGGCACTTTGGCTGAAGCTTCAAGCGGAACCCCTTTATTTTCACGGTGATGCTCGGCGCGTAAATCGCCGTGGTCGGAAGTGAAAACGATAATCGTGTTTTCGAGCAGTTTTCCGGCTTTAAGCTTATCGAGCAGGCGGCCAATGTTGTCGTCAATACATTTAACCATTCCAAAATACCGGGACTGGTCGATTTCCGCATTTTTTTCAGGTTTGGCCCATGAAGGGGTACTCTTTTCATCTACATTGTAGGTTGCCGGAGCTCTATACGGCAGGTTCGTGTACATTTGATCGTAAGGCGGTCGCACCAGGTCGGGGCCGTGTGGATCGGGATAACTTAAGTAAAGGCAAAATGGTACTGATGCATTTTTATTCACAAACCGGATCGCCCGGTCGGTAAGGAAATCAGTGGTAAACGACTTTTCGTCAGCGCCGTTCAAATCATATACCGGAACTCCTTTAGCATTTACTGATCCCACCTGAGGACCGTCAACTGATTCAACCAGTTTTTTCCAATGTCCGCGGTTATACATGTATTTATTGTCGGCAAAACCAAATTTGCGGACGGGTTCCCACCCTGGTTTCTCTTCACCATCGAGATGCCATTTCCCGATAAAGCCTGTTTGGTAACCAGCTTTGCTCAATACCTCGGCAAAGGTGACGATATTGCCGTTCATTGGAACATCGTTTACCGGAGCGCCTGTCGACTGAGGGTACATGCCCGACACCAGCGACCCGCGCGAAGGAGTACAAACAGGTGTTGCCGCATAAAATTTGGTAAATATTACGCCATTTTTTGCCAGGTAATCAATATTGGGAGTTTCCACATTATTTCCATCGCCCCAAACAAAAGCCTGATCGTGACTTAACTGTTTTCGGTAACAGCCCAGGGTCCGAAAGTTGTGTTCGTCGGTTTGAATGATCAGGAGGTTGGGCGATGTTTTTTCCGCCAGTGCCTGAGTGTTTAATACAAAAAGAAATGGTGACAGTGTTAATGGGATAATCCTTTTTAGTTTCATTGTAATTTTCTTTCAGGTTTCTAATATCGTTTATTCGATGAAATGTGATAAAATCAACATAATCCTTTCATGAGTAATGGCCTGCTGTTATATTCTAAGTTTTCGATTATGCTTTTAGAATTTACCAGCTCTTCCCATTTTTGTCTTTTCCAGACATCCGGAGGTGGAAAATTTGCGGATTCATTAAAATAAATTTTGGCCATTTCTTCTACTTTTCCAGGCATTTCCCCGGCCAGATTTATTTGTTCAGCAGGATCATTTTTTATGTCATACAGTTCAAGAACAGGTCCCCTTCCATCAAGATAATCCAAATAAATCCCCGCTTCAAGTTTTCCGATAAACCGCAGCAAATAACCATCTTTAACTATAGTCCAGCTCGGAGGGGCATATTTAACTTCCGTGGTATGGGTCTTAGTCGTTTTTTTGATAAGATATCCCCATTTATAGGAGTGAAGCCCGGCCCATATCAAGTGATCATGAACAATTTTATCCGGATTTTCAAACAGGGGCAGTAAACTTTTACCATCAATTCCTTCCGGAACTTTAGCTCCAATTGCGTCAATTGCCGTAGGCAAAATATCCATGGTCGAAACCAATTGATTGGAAACCTCTGGTTTCCTAATACCATTCGGCCAGTGCATAAAAAACGGCACCCTGATCCCTCCCTGAAAATACGTGCCTTTATGTCCTGAAAAAGGTGTATTACCCGGAAGCGGCGAACCAGTTTTGTTTCCATCGTAAGCACCTGCCGCCATAGCTCCGTTATCCGAAGTAAAAACAATTAAGGTGTTTTCGTACTGACCTTTTGATTTCAAAAACTGGACAATCCGGTTGACATTGAAGTCAACACCATAAATGTGTGCAAAAAAGTTATTTAAACGGAACGACCCGGAATTGAAATTCTTCAAATAAATATCGGGAGCTTTCGGTTCAAGGGAGTCGTGCACGGCATGATAATGCAACTGAACGTAGAATGGCTTTCCTTTTCCCAGTTGATCACCCATAAAATCAATGGCCTTATCAGTAAAGGTATTTGTATTGTATTCTTTCTGAATTCCGGCATGTTTAAAATTCTCCCAAACCAGGGTAGAATTATAAAACTGGCTTGCCCAATAATTATACCCATAGTAATAATCAAAGCCATTGTTACGGGGGTTATGCTCATCAATAACAGAACCCAAATAACCCGAATCATTGATTGCTTTTTGAATTTCCAGACGATTGGTCTTTGCATTGCCATCTTCAACATCAGGATTAGCGTTGTATTTTTCAGTAATATCAGTCAATAACTTATCGTTTCGCTTGCCGATATGCCATTTCCCGATATGAGCGGTAGCATATCCGGCATTATGAATCACCTCTGACAGAAGAGTTCCAGGCACAAGGCCATGTTGTTCACAATCCTCATTTGTATAAACACCCCATTTACATTGTAAGGTTCCAGTTGCAATTCCCAGGCGGGAGGGGGCGCAAATATTGCTTGAGGTGTAAGCGTTTGTAAAGAGAATACCTTCCTTCGCCAAAGTGGATAAAGCAGGAGTTGCGATTCTGGAGAACTCCAAAGCTTTATCGGGCGAATAACCTTCCAGGCTGTCAACCAAATGCACATAAAATGGATTAAAGTCCCTGGTTGTAATGGTGTCATTGTACATTCCAATTTGTCCATAGCCAAGATCATCCATCATGATAAACAGGATATTTGGCTTCGGTACATTTTTCGTACTACAAGAACAAAAGAGAAGAGCAACCAGATTCCACATAAAAAGAACATTAAACCATGTTTTCATACGGCTATAATTTTGCTATTGCTTCGAAAGTATAAAAAGGCCTACTCCATTGGGACTAAGTTTTACCGATATTTCATCCCGTTTGCTTCCTGCAACTTTTTGTCTCCAAACGTCAAATACCTTCTGCCTGCCCTGCAAATCCAATTCGGCCCAGTTAGCATTTATGGTTATTTCTTCACTCGCATTGCGGTTAAAAAGAGCCAGAACTTTTGTACCATTTGCCAGATTCTTAATCATTATCGTTTCATTTTCATTATCCCTGATTATTTTTGCAACATGTCCAAGTTCATCCTGGTTGATGTTAAATACATCAGCATTTGACAATAAACCGATGGTAAAATCATCGATTTCCTGGATATCGCTGGAGAAGAAAAAAGGTGCCGAAATAATAGACCATAGTGTTACATACTGATACCGTTGATTGGTATTTAAAGGAATTTCTTCGGAAGGTTCCCCCATTTTCTTTACATCCTTTATTCTGTGGATGTACATAAAATCGGGATCGTTCCATTGCCCGGGTTTGCTGAATTCACGCAACTCTTTTGCAATTCGGAAAGCCTGATCAAAATAGGTATTAACATTGTGATTCAGGTCTCCACCAATTCGCCACGACTGAATGTTAAGATCCGGCGCCCACAGCCAGGGTTCTTCCTGACCGTATTGGCACAAATTGTATAAAATATCGTGGTCCTGCTGTAAAAGATATTCAGCCATCGGTTTCCAAAAATCTTTATCCTGAAAACCTGTATTTTCCTCTTTAAGTTTTTTCAGGATTTTGCCACCACTGCACTGGTCGTATTTAAGAAGATCAAAACCCCATTTTGCATATTGTTCCGCATCTTGTTTTTCATGTTCATAAGAACCGGCAAAATTTTGACAGGTTGCAGGGCCCGGAGTACTGTATAGTCCTGCTTTCAAACCAAAACTATGAACGTAGTCGGTTAATGCTTTCATGTCCGGAAAATTCTTGTTGGGGATAATGTTACCTTCTTCATCACGAATATCGCCAACTATTCCATCGTAATTGAAACTGGCGTGTTTCTTAATTATATTCTCGCTTCTGCTGGCATACATCTCAGGACTGGTTTTCATCCAGCAATCATCAATTCCTATATATTGAAAACCAACATCAGCCAATCCCCTGTTTTCAAATACATCCGCCGCTTTTCTAATTATTTCATCGGTTACGTGCACCATGTGACCTCCCCATGAATTCCAACCGGTTGGAGGAGTTAAAGCAATCTTATCTCCAACTACCAGCTTAAACTGACGTGAATCCTTACCGTATTTATTTTCAGAAACAAAGGTTATTTGATATTCACCTTTTTCAATTGGTGAAATTCCTTCAATTATGCCTTTCTCTTCATTCAAATGAATACCCGCAGGTAATCCTTCCGCTTTAAATTTTATTGGCCGCTCACCTTGACATGGAATGCGATACAGAATTTTCTTCCCCGGTCTTACACCATAAACTTTCGCTCCATTTATTCGGGGTGATTTTTGAGGTGCTGGTGTGAGAATTTCCTTTTCCTGAATCCGGGAATCGTAAATTTTGTTTTTTTGTGAAATACATGATATGACTAACAACAAAATTAAAGGAGCTACAAACCGGAAAAATTTCCTCAGTCCTAAAATTTCCTTAAAGAGGCCGTAATAATCATGCACAAGTGATTTGGGTTTTTCTGTCATTGTGTGTGTTTTTTAAATTTGTCCAACGCCTGAAAATAATAATAATAATCTGTACAAGCTAATGATCTGGCTCGGGGCAAGCCCACGAGGTATCAGAAGAGCTAACGCACGAGGCGAAAGCGGAACCGCCCCAAAAGACGGAGAATTAAACAAAAAAAAGAATAAAATCAAGATCTTCAAAAATTTAGGAATTGCATTATTGTATTTAACACGATATTTTTCATATAATCGCTTCGGGAAGCGTTTTTGTATTTTATATCCGGAATTAATATTACTTCATTAC
>JBBSBP010000149.1:0-10961 GCA_038251165.1 Bacteroidales bacterium
AGAACCATTGTTGTCATATGGCACCTCAGGATAAAATAGGAAATTAAACACCTGTTCCTTTCGTTTGAGTAACCTCTTCTGGAAAGGGAATATTTTAGGAACGGTATCGGGCAACTGTTGGTTTATAAGTATTTTAAATTCTCTTATAATTTCTGATCTCTCTTCTAACGGTTCGGCGTATTGCTCTATGGAGATTGATTGTTTCAACTTTATTGCCCTTTTTAATAAGGCCTTCATGTCGATCGCCCATTTGTGGTGGTAAATTTCTTCAAAGTAATTTAGTTCCCGAAGCAGGTGTGCAAGGCACAATTGATGTCGCTTGGCAGCTGTTTTTAGTTGGGCGCTCAAAGAATCACTTACATATGTAGCATTTGGAAACCCTGCGGGAAATGTTTTTTCAATTGTTGCATATCCACGGGTCTTCGAGACGACGATGTACGTGGCCAATAATGTTTGCCAAGTCCACGCCCAGAAATTGACATTTTTAACCTTCATGCCCGATTCGTCGCCCCCTACGGTAGTTGCTTTTGAAATCTCATCTTTTATCCCATCATAGATTGGCAGCACAATGTTGGCAGCTTTATTTAGTAGGTTAAATATGGTCCCCTCGCTCATTGAAACATTTGTAATGTTCTTTATCAGTTCCGTTAAACGTGCATATGGCACATATTGGCGGGAACTGAGGTATGCCGTCAGGGCAATCAAATTGTTCCCATACTGTACCGGGGCTGTAACATTTGCCGGAAAATCCCCGATACCCACATAACCACACGTACAGGTTGATTGGTAAATTTGATGCTCAACCACACTCGCATTGATAAAAGGAATGTCTACAACTTGTCGTTTCCCAATTATATGGACTGGTTCATCAGTATGATGTTTACCACATTGGGGACATTTTTCATTAGGCCGATGTTCTATTATTTTGTCAGGATTAGGTGACATGAGCAGCGTTTCTCCTTTGTGCCCGGGTTGACCACCTGTTTTTTTATCACTTTTTTCACGAAGGCTTTGGTTTTTGAACCGGAATAAATCACCCGATGGTGGAAGTGAGCTGTTGCCACTGTTCTTTTTTGTTTTAATGGTTTTTACCTCCTCACGAAGTTCCTTTACCTCTGTAGTCAATTTGTCAACCTTGATTAAAAGATCATAGACAAGACCAACCAGTTTTTCTTTGTTGAGTTTCCGAAGTTCCTCTTTCGAGACCATAACCATTTCGTTTTCAACAAAGATCGTTGATGATTTGGCAATTCATGTTGATTTAGAGTCATTGTTTATCAACAGCCAAACCGCATGTTATCAACAATTTAAACCACGATGTACGTGTTTCAAGAACGAACCTCAATGAGATTTGCATAGATGGAAACAAACCAATATTTATCGGCTCGTTGCAAGGAAAACAAGTTGAGGGAAATCTATGCGATTCTTATTAAGAGAAGATTTATTCTAAAAAAATATGACCTGAGTAGTTACTAAAAAAGATAAAAAGGGGACGGAACAATCGGAATGGCTGGAAAAACAACAAATGGAACTCTTTGATGTACTGAAATCAAAAGAAGCAATTAAAAAGGCACAGGACCGACGGATAGAACAGGAAAAGGAAAAACAACCTGAGACCGTATACCTCGGATCAGGAAGACTACGCGGGATCTCCTTGAGTCCATCCGGCCAGTTTGTAGTTTATTCGGTCGTTGAAGGCCCTTCAGGAGAAAAGGAAGCGGAAATACTGAATTTCGTGAGCAAATCGGGATATTCCGAAGCGGAAACATCGCGGACTAAAGTTGGCAGGCAGCAGGCAACATTGGTAATGAATATATTAAATCTTGAAAATGATAAAACCTATCCGCTAAAAACCGCCTCAATTCCCGGAATTAAAGATATTCCAGCCTATAAAAGTGATTATCAGGAATCGAATACTGAAAAACCTGCCGACCGAACAGTGAATCTGAGTGGCCCATTCTGGAATCCCGCTGAAGACCTGGCCGTTGTGGTTGCCCGGTCATCCGACAGCAAAGACCGGTGGATTCTGCAGCTGGACCTGACAACAGGAGAGCCTAAACTGCTCGACCATCAGCATGATGATGCCTGGATTGGCGGCCCCGAAATTGATAATTATCCCATGTCGCCTGGCAAAACAGGCTGGATGCCTGACAACAAATCCATCTGGTTTCAGTCGGAAGAATCGGGTTATTCGCACCTGTACAGCCTGAATGTTACTTCAGGAGAAAAAAAACAACTCACTTCCGGAGGGTTTGAAGTTTACGATCCGTTCATTTCAAGGGATAAAAAATCCTTCTATTTTACAGCCAATAAAGTTCATTCGGGAGTTCGCCATTTTTCCAGGATATTGTCCGTTTATCGCAACGTTTTATCGAATTGGGAAAGGAAAACTGGCAACTGGCTGTTTATCCGGTTGAGCGGCATAGTTCACTGAGACCACCAGTTGGACAGATGAATACAAAAGCATTCTTAATCTTTTTGAAACAAACCTGAAATAGCCTTCTGACGGAGCAGGATCCGAAACAGGGAAGATTTTCAATGTTATGAATAGGTTAAACAAACTAAATCATACTTTACCTAAAATAAAAAATGTATTTTTGTCGTCGAAAAAAATAAATTTCAATTAAGATTCGAATAAATAACAGTTAATGACCGCATATAAATTCATCATTAATAGAGCAGAAACCGTTTCTGATTTAAGTCACAAATTCGAAAATTAAAACCTTTCCAATGAGTATTTACATTTTCTTTTTAGTTGTTTTATTTTTACTGGCCATTTCTGACTTAATGGTTGGAGTAGCCAATGATGCCATTAACTTTTTGAATTCAGCAATTGGGTCTAAAGTAGCAAAACGCAGGGTAATCATGATTGTAGCCAGTGTTGGAATTCTTGCCGGGGCTATGCTCTCGAACGGTATGATGGAAGTTGCCCGTAAGGGTCTTTTCTATCCGCAGTATTTCCTGTTTACTGAAGTTATCCTGATTTTTCTGGCCGTCATGTTTACTGACGTTCTTTTACTGGATTTTTTCAACACCTTTGGTTTACCGACATCGACAACTGTATCTTTAGTTTTCGGTTTGCTTGGTGCTGCAATAGGGATGGCATTTTTAAAGGTTGGTGAAGGAGCTACCATCATGGTAGAAGGTGTTGAGAAAATTGCTCAAATAGGTGATTTTATAAACTCCTCGAAAGCGCTCGCGATTATTTCCAGCATTTTATTGTCAGTAGTTTTTTCATTTGTTTTTGGAGTTGTAATTCAATGGATCAGTCGTCTTATTTTCAGTTTTAATACTGAAAAGTCGATTAAATATTATGGTGCATTATGGGGTGGTATGGCCATTTCAGCTATTACCTATTTTATCCTGATTAAAGGACTGAAAGAAGCTTCTTTCATGACCAAGGAAAATTATAAAATTATCCAGGAAAATACACTTTCAATAATTGGATTAAGTTTCGTTGTTTGGGCTTTGATTTTGCAGCTAGCCAATTGGATATTCAAGATAAATCCACTAAAAATTGTTGTGTTTGCCGGTACATTTGCACTAGCTATGGCTTTTGCAGGAAACGATCTGGTTAACTTTATCGGAGTACCTCTGGCTGGTCTCGAATCATACAAGTCATATGTTGCCAATAATAGTAATGACTTGTTGATGAGTGGTTTATTAGGTGAGATTCAGACACCTGTCTACTTCTTATTCGGTGCTGGATTAATCATGGTTTTTACTTTATGGTTTTCGAAAAAAGCAAAAACAGTATCTGAAACAGAATTAAAACTTAGCCGTCAGGATGAGGGTACCGAGCGTTTTGGTTCTTCTGTTTTTTCCAGAGTTCTGGTTCGTCGTGTAGTAAATGCCACAACATTCTTCAGTCATGTTATTCCTCAACCGTTAATTGAGTCAATCAGTAAGCGGTTTGATACCACGGAAATGAATGAAAAATCGAAAAAAGAGGTAGATCCACCTATGTTTGATTTAGTCAGGGCATCCGTGAATATGATGGTTGCATCGATATTAATTGCTATCGGTACTTCTTTTAAATTGCCACTTTCAACGACTTATGTAACTTTTATGGTAGCCATGAGTACATCATTGGTTGACGGTGCCTGGGGACGTGATAGCGCGGTATACCGCATTACTGGTGTATTTACCGTTATTGGTGGTTGGTTTATTACTGGTCTGGCCGCGTTTTCAGTTGCATTCTTTCTTTCCATATTTATGGGATGGGCTCAGGTATTTGGAGTAACCGCGATTCTGTTTTTTGCTGTTTTAGCTTTTTACAGAACACATTTAACACACAAAAAACGTGAAGAAGACATTATTGCCCAGGCTGAAGAAGTTGATCTGACGCCTACAGTTATCTCCATGTTCGAATCCAATAACAAAGGTATTACCAAAACCCTGAATACAGTCAATGGAGTTTTTAGCGATATCGTAAAAGGATTGATCAAAGAAAACCGGAAGGAATTAAAGAAACAATTACACCTTACTGTTGAACTGGAACAAAAAATTGCCAATAAGAAGAGCAAGATTCATCAGACAATCAATTCCCTTCCACCCGATGCGGTAGAAGCCAGCCATTATTATGTGCTCACTCTCGACTACCAGAAAGAACTGGCACATTGTATTAACTATATGGCTGAACCGGTTTTCAACCATGTGGATAACAATCATAAACCAGTCATTCCATCACAGGCACTTGAACTCTCGCAGATTACCGAAGAATTTTCAGTTTTCACGAAAATGATGATTGATACCCTTTCGTCAAATAATGAAGCTAAACTGGAAGCTATCAATGCAGAGCAGACCAGAATCATCGGATTAATCAGGGATGCACGTAAAAACCTGATTAAATCCATTAAAAAGGAAGATGTGGGAACTAAAAACAGCATGCTTCTGCTGAATATTCTTAGTGAATCCAGAAATATTCTCAATTATTCAGTCAACATGATGAGAATTCAGAATGATTTCACCAATTCAATCAAAGATGTGAAATAAAAAAACGTTTTGGTACGAATATAAAAAGGAGGTTTTCAGTTATGAAAAGCCTCCTTTTTTTAATCATAATTTTCAGTCAATCAGTGTAATCAAAGTTCAAGACTTTATTCATACCTCAACGCCTCTATCGGGTTCCTTGTCGCCGCTTTCCAGCTTTGCCAACTCACCGTCAGTAATGCAATCCCCAACGCCAGCAATCCGGCAAGCGCAAAAATCCACCAACTTAAACTGGTTTTGTATGCAAAGTTTTCAAGCCATTTGTTCATGGCAAACCAGGCAACGGGAGTGGCAATTACGAATGCTATGGCCACCCATAGTATGAAATCGCGGTTAAGCATGGTTAATATTTCTGAAATTTTTGCGCCGTTTACTTTGCGGATGCCTATTTCTTTGGTCCGGTAGCGGCTGCTCTGAAAAGAAATGGCATACAGGCCAATCATCGACAAAAAAACACTGATAGCACAGCAGGCGCCAATTAAACGGAGGTAATTTTGATTTTCACGATGCATCCATTCATAGCGATCACCGATGGTTTCCATATTCAAAGGATAACCGGGAATGAGTTGCTTCCATGTTTGGGCTATTGCAGCCTGTGCCTGCGCAATTTGATTTGGAGACGCTTTTACCATCAGGTTTAGACCTTTGGGATCAAAAGCAATAAAAGCAGGCTCGATAAACGATTTTAAACTGGAATAATTGAAATCCCTGACAATTCCGGATACAATCCTATCTTCCATGCCCGGCAATCCCTTCCCGATTAAATTCTGGTCAGGAAATAACCAAACAAATGATTTATTTACCAGACATTTTTTTTTGTCAGCTACCGGATTACCCGTAAATCCGGTTCCTTCAAGAACCTGAATTCCCAGGGTGGAAATGTAGTTTTCGTCTCCGGTAAATCCGCCAACTGAGTATTGCTTATCATTACCGTTTTCATTGTAATGCAACAGAACCAGGAAATGTTCCAATACCGGCGATGCATTAGCATTTGAAACCGAACTGATGCATGAATTGGCTTTTAATTCCTGTTTAAATACTGATATTTTATCAGCAAATTGTTCCGGAATTTTTACTTCAATGACCTGTTTGTCAAGCCCAATAGGTTTTTGTGCGATGTAGTTGATTTGCTTGACGATGATGATAGAGAAAATAATGAGTACAAGCGAACTGGCCAACTGGAAAATATTGAAAGCAGGTAATTGAACGCGTTTGCCTGTTTGATTGCCGCCGGGTTTTAATACATTGATTGTTATATTTTTCCGGATTCGGTAGATTACAAAAAAAAGAGTAATGAATAGCAAGATTGCAACTATCGCAAAGAGAAATAAGAATTTTTCAGGCTGAAATATAAAACCTGCCATAATTTTAGTGCCTGTCAATACATTGAAAAACGGTGCCATCCAGAGCATCAGAAACAAGCTCAGAATAAATGAAACACCAACAACGATAAGGCTTTCAGTCATAATGTTGAATACAAGTCCGGATTTTGATCCGCCATTCACACGCTGAATTGCAAAAGACTTGTTTTTTTCGAGTAAGCTGTTGTTTACCAATCCGAGGTAATTGAATGAAGCAATACCGATAATCACCAGACCAATCATCAAGGCAATCCAGGGTATTTTCAACAGGTTTCCGGAATACGCCGGAAACTACCATCTGCTCTTCTTTGCTGCCATTTGCCAATGTTATTATCTGGCCAACGGCATTGCCCGATCCGAAGTATTTTTTGGATAATTCTTCTGAAATTACCAGATCATTATCTGCTTCCAATGAAGTTTTGGGATTATTTGTCAGAAGCTGATAGCTGAAAAAATCAAAAAAGTTTTGGGAAGCTGCAATCATTCCGGGACGGTCAAAATAGGTTTCATTGTTGACAACCACCTTTTGAGATGATGCCGGACTCACCCGGCAGAAATCTTCAACCTGGGCAAAATTGGCTTTAATATATTCAGCCGAGCCTATTCTGGTTTGATACATTTGTTCAGATTTATTCCATGGATCATCGCATTTTAGTGCATAGATCAAGTCCTTCTGAGTGTGAAACCCATCGGTATTTAATTCCCGGTTGATGAACAGAGCAATCAGGTTGACACAAGACAATCCGATTGTCAGGCTAATAACAATGATTCCTGAGTTCATTTTTTGTCTTAACAGGCTTCGGATAATGATGTTTAGCTTTCTCATGTTTTCGTTTATTATTAACAGGAATATATCATCTTATTACTTTTATATTGAGGCCTCCTTCGGAATTCACTTTCCAATTGTCTGAACTTTGATGTTTTTGATTTTATGATGGACCTTGATGTTTCTTATTCATTACTCTTTTAAAATCAAGGCTTTTGCTCCCAAAATTGATTAACAATCCTACTTCTTTGTTATACGCTTCCAGATAATTGATTGCCTGAGCCAGATGAACATCTTCAAGTTGAATGATCGCTTTTATTTCGACCATCACTTTATCCTCAACAAAAAAATCTACCCGTCTTGTCCCAATATGCTCTCCCTTATAGAAAAGTGGCATCTCAAATTCCCTGCTGAATATAACACCCTGTAACAAAAATTCGATGGCCAATGCCCTTTGATAAATCACCTCCTGGAAGCCATTTCCTAAATGTTTGTGGACTTCTATTGCACACTTAATTATCTTACCTGTCAAATCCGAAAGTGGATATTTTTCATTGATGTATAAATTTTCACTCATAGCGATTTAATTATAGTTTTCAATCAATCATTTAATCACAGTTCAAGACTTTATTCATACCTCAACGCCTCCACCGGATTCCTGGTAGCTGCCTTCCAACTTTGCCAGCTCACTGTTAGCATTGCAATTCCCAATGCCAAAAAGCAGGCCAGCGCAAAAATCCACCAGCAAATTTTTAGTTTCTTGAATGAACGTTTTCAAGTAAAATCACGAAAGAGTCTTTTTAATTTTTTACATTTGTCCTATATATATATAAATAAAAATATGTTATTGACTGATAGAATAACCATTGACCCCGGCAAACGAGGCGGGAAGCCGTGTGTAAGGGGTATGCGAATAACTGTTTATGAAGTACTCGAATATCTGGCTTCAGGAATGAGCTTTGATGAGGTACTTGAGGATTTTCCTTTCCTTCAGAAAGAGGACATCCTCGCATGTTTAAGCTTTGCAGCCAATAAAGAAAAGATTGAACTCTGTGCCTGATGAAACTCTTATTTGACCAAAACCTTTCACCCAAACTTGCTGATTGCTTTCAGGTTGATTTTGATAATGTGGTGCATTTGTGTGACTTAGGGTTTGAAGCAGCTGAGGATATATTTGTTTGGAAGTATGCCAAATCAAATAATTTCACAATTGTTACCAAGGATAGCGACTTTAATCATTATAATCACAGTTCCAGACTATTCGTACCGCAGCGCTTCCACCGGATTCCTGGTAGCTGCCTTCCAACTTTGCCAGCTCACTGTTAGCATTGCAATTCCCAATGCCAAAAAGCAGGCCAGCGCAAAAATCCACCAGCTCAATTCTGTTTTATAAGCAAAATTTTCGAGCCAAATTATTACTAAAAGCTCCAGATTTTACCTTTTTTATATTCCCCTTTTTGTATAATGTTTTCAATGTTTTCAAAAACGATATAGTCATCAGTAAATGGATTTGATACTCCGGAAATATTCTTATTGCTTGTTGATGTATTCACTAACATTCCTTTTTTGTTATTGTACGGATTTGGCAGACAGGTTATTATTCTAAGATTGGTGCCTTCTTGCTTTTTGTCGGTGTAAATAGCGTTATCTATAATTCTAAAAGGGAATGTTTCTTTGTGTTTTTTTAGGAACAAGTTGCTTTCGATAGTTCCATAAGCCATAATTGAGTAGTCAGATAAATCCATTTTTAATGCTTCTCTGTCAGAGCAAATTTTACTTACATCGCTTTTCATTTTATGAATACGCGAGGTATAATTGAATACATTTTTCAGCGCCAACGTATCAGGATCGTTGGTTGGATAAATGATCACAATTTTGTTGCTTCCTATAACATTTCGTATTGGTCCGCTGAACAGAGGATGAAGCAAATTCTCGTTATCGGTATATTTAAGACTATCAAAAACACTTAACAGAGTAGGATAGTACTGAGAAAATGTGACGTTTTTTGTTTTTCGTTCCAGCTCAAATTGTTTTAGTTTCCCTATAAGAGGCTCGATGTAAACAAAATGGCGTAATTTTTCCTGATCAAGTTGCGCACTTGCTTCATTTTCGCTTCTATAAATGGTTAAAAGTCGAATGTATATAGCTCGTATAATATGCTCATTGACACAATTTCCCCAATTGTTATATGCCATTGCTTTCATCTCTTTTTCGAGCGGCGTATATAATTTCGATGAGGCCTCAACTTCGGTTTTGTATTTTTCAGTAAGTGGATTCACAAACGAATGACTGAACTCATGCCAAATGAAATAACTTAATCCAAGCTTGTTGTAATAGGGTATGCTGTCTTTCATTTCCCAAACATTAAGGCAGGCATAAACATCAAGGTTGTTATTTTTTGATGGTATCCGTATTCCATATCCACCAGCAAAAGCGGGTGATAAGGTAACCGTGTAGCTGTTTTTTGATTCGTTGTAATAGTTTTCTAATTTATCAACAGGGGCAAAATCCGCTAAATCATCAGCGGTAAAATATACCATCTTCTGAAAAAATGATTTTTTACTGTTCCAGAATTCAGTATAGTTGCTCTCTGTGGCAAAATGATGAAGGGCTGTGGCATATTTTTCGAGATTGCTTTTTCCATTGGCGCGTTCGATCAATCGATCAGTAAATGGATGTACTACTGTTAATTCAGGAACCTGTGAAAGGCAAAGCATAAGGTTGACCGGAGCATCGTAAGCAAAACCATATTCATTCTCTAATTGATGCGTCATTATTGAAGCTTGATGTGTACTATCCTTACTGAAGAATTGCATTAATTCGCGGCTATACGGAGTTTCCCTGTTTATAGTTGAATAATCAGAAACCACCTGAACAGCACTTAATAATTCCATGCGGGGATCGACAGTGATATTAAGTTTCCCTACAATTTTTGAGATTGGTAAAAGTTGTTGATTAAATGCAAAAATGCTGTTCAGCAATAACGAAGTGATCAGAAATGCTTTTTTCATATTTATTGGTTTTTATTATTCATATCTTAAACTTTCTACAGGGTTTCTACTTGCTGCTTTCCACGATTGAAAAGAAACAGTTACCAACGCAACTCCCAGCGCCAGCAATCCAGCAAGTGCAAAAATCCACCAGCTCAATTCGGTTTTGTAGGCAAAGTTTTCGAGCCATTTGTGCATGGCGAAGTAAGCAATGGGCGTGGCAATAATAAAAGCGATAGCTACCCATTTTATAAAGTCCAAATTCAGCAATGCCATTATTTCAGAAACTTTGGCACCATTTATTTTACGCACTCCAATTTCCTTTTTCCGTCGGTCGATGGAGAATACAGCCATTCCCAAAATACCCAGTATCGAAATAATAATGGCCAGCAATGAAAAAGCGATGGTAATGTTTTTCAGTTGGGTTTCGTCCCTGTATTTTTCATCCAGTAAATCGTCGAAAAAAGTGTATGAAAAGCCCCTGTCGTCGCGGTGTTTGCGGTACACATCGCGAATGTATTTTAAAGTTTCACTTCGGTTGTCCGGCGATATTCGGATGTTCATAGTCTCTATATTCTGTGGGTCGTTGGTGAGTACGAGGGGGCCGATTGGATAACGAAGCGGTCGGAAATTAAAATCTTTTACTACTCCAACAATGACGTTTCCTCCAATTCGTTGACCAATGGGATCTTCAAAACCAAGAATCTTCTCCGCCTTTTCGTTAATTACTATCGGTATCGAAATGGCATAACTTTTCCCTTCTTTCTGACTTTTCCGGGCTTTGTTCTGTTCTTCCCAATATTGGCTACCATCCATCTGCAAAAACTGTCCTTTTACCATTTCCAACCGATA
>JBBSBP010000150.1:0-10864 GCA_038251165.1 Bacteroidales bacterium
ACCGGAAGCTACAAATACTGGGAAGATGGAAAAGCATTGGCGACTGCCCACAACTTGCTCGAATTCAGCGATGTGCTAAGAACATATGATGTTTCTGCCCAACTTTCTATTCCGACTACCATTGATCGGGTTGCTCAAATACTAAATAGTTTTAACTCAATGCCAGCTGGCAAAGGAATAATTAATTGCGAAGATGAACCATACATTGCTGCTGCACTTGGCTGTGCCATAGGTGTGATGAGGAATCCGGCATTTATTGTTCCAAAAGATCAGAATTACGACCCACTACAGTCGAGGAACCAAATGGACGCAGTAACCCGCGCCGTCCGCTGGCAAAGAATGTCGGGAGCGTTTTCCTTAGGATACAGTGCAGTCAGGCTCGATTCTGTTTTTAACAAAGATTACTGGAAGTTTCAGGTTGGGGAAACCTGGGCCAAATGGATGAACGGAAGAACGGTGATGCAGGCAGCTCCTTCGAGAGTTTCACGTGGTATGGATTTGCCTGAAGTAAAGTGTGATGGACCTGTTCCTTACGTACTTTGCAGCAAATTCCCCAATGGAAATTACTCGGTTGCAACAATGCTAAGAACTGATTCGGTAAAAGGGTTTGTACATCCATTAGCCGAAGTTGCCATTAAATGTTCTGCGCCTTCTAAAATTGGCGTATTTGGCCGGTATCAATCCTTAACTGTTGAATGTGCCAACTTGCCTGTTGGGTTAACTGTCTTTGCTCAGGATCTGGCAGGTTACAATGCGATTGACATTACTGATTTGGTGGAAATAAAGAGCAATAAAATTATACTGAGTGGCAAAGTATTGGAAACTGTAGGTCTTTCAGCTAAAACTGAAGGTGATGTTTCTGAGCCGGGATTAATAATAAAAATAAAATGAGATTTCAGTAATTAAAAAACTTGAGAAAATATTTACACATGAGAAATCCTAAAAAAGTCATCTATATAGTTTTAATGCTATTCATAGCAATATCGTGTAAAAACCAATCAGCAGAAAAGAAAATCGTGCCGGGTGAAATATGGAACGATATATCGGGTAACCCCATCAACGCCCATGGTGGAGGAATTATGTACCATGCCGGGAAATACTATTGGTTTGGGGAGTATAAAAAAGGCAAAACCTGGCGTGTCGAAAGTATAACAACCTGGGAATGCTATCGCTCCAAGGCGGGCGGAGTTTCGTGCTATTCATCCAACAACCTTACCGACTGGAAATTTGAAGGTTTGGCGCTTGCCCCCGATACCAGTGATTTTAATAGCGATTTGCATACCAGCAAGGTGCTGGAACGGCCAAAAGTAATTTATAATGAAAAAACCCGAAAATTCGTCATGTGGTTGCATGTCGATTCCGAAGATTACAGCTATGCACGTGCCGGTGTGGCTGTAAGTGATAGACCTGAAGGACCCTACACTTATCTGGGCAGTTTCAGACCAAACGACCAAATGAGCCGAGACCAGACACTGTTTAAAGACGATAACGGAAAAGCCTATCAAATATGCTCTTCTGAAAACAATGCAACCATGTACGTCAACGAGTTAACCGATGACTATTTGAAACCAACAGGAAAATTCACGAGAAACTTTATTGGTTTAAGCCGCGAAGCTCCGGCTGTGGTAAAACATAATAACAAGTATTACCTTATAACATCGGGTTGTACAGGCTGGGCGCCAAATAAAGCTGAATATGCCGTGGCCGATTCAATTCCTGGAGAATTTAAAATCCTGGGCAATCCTTGTTTAGGCCCCAATGCCGATTCCACTTATTTTGCGCAAAGCACTTTTATTCTTCCCGTTGAAGGGAAAGAAAATGCCTATATTGCCATGTTCGACCGATGGAACAAGCTCAACCTCGAAGACTCGCGCTATGTATGGTTACCGTTGAAATTTAATGGCGATTCAATGGTGATTGAATGGGAAAGTAAATGGAATGTCCAATAAACTTGTAATGTTAATTATAAAAAACTGACTTATCGCAATAATTACATTTTTAAAAAGAAACAAAATGAGAAACCAACTAACAGCCTGGCTATGTGTATTATCGCTGTTTTTAACTTTGTCATGTACCAATGACAAGAGAGCCAACAAACTTTCATTTTCGAATTCTTTGGCCGAAATATCCATTAACAATTCAAGCGCTGTTCTTTGGGAATATAGCGTAAAGTCTTCAGGTAAAACAATTTCTTTTGCAGGTCCCCGGTTCGAAATTGACGGAGCGGAACTCTCAACAAATCTGAAAGATATCAAGAAAATAGGCGAACCTTTAAAGCTTAGAAACGGAGTAATGGAATATGTTTTTGAAGGTACCTATCCGGATAAACCGGATTTGAAACTTAGGATGTATTTCCGTTTGCCGGATACAAACCCGGTAGTAAGGTTTAAGTATGAATTGGTTACTGATCATTTACATACTTTAACGAAATCACATGATAATGATAATATTACCTATTTCGCTACATCTTTTGACAAGTTTTCCCAATTGAAGGAGATTCGTTTTTCCGAATTCAATGAGATGGTTCACAGTTTTTGTCTTTCTGAACGGAATATCGAAACAAAGCATTTCAATAACAAAGAGAAGTTAATGGGGCCAATCCTTTCTGGAAGCAGTGAAGATCATTCTTTTCTGGTGGCTTACGAGCATGGCTCACAGGTACCCGATGCTTTTGTTGAATTCTCATTAAGCGCCGATAAAAAGGTGGAATTAAAGGCAGTTAAGGGGAATTATTATCGTGGCCAAACTTTGGATAAGAACCTTTCCTTTACTACCATTTGGTTCGAAGCCGTGGCTATTCAGGGAAATGAAGATCAACTGGCTGCGACCTACCGCGAATTTGTTCTCAAATACATTACAGAAAATCTGGAAAGCCGAAAACCATATATTTTTTACAACACCTGGAATTTTCAGGAACGTAACCGTAACTGGTATAAGAAGCCATATCTGGCTGATATGAATGAGGAACGGATGCTGAAAGAAATTGAAACAGCACACCAAATGGGAATCGATGTTTTTGTAATAGATGCCGGATGGTTTGAAAAAACAGGCGACTGGACTCCGAGTAAAATCAGGTTTCCTGATCAGTTGAAAAATATAAAAAAAAGGCTTACCGAATATGGCATGAAACTCGGACTGTGGTTCGACCCGAATGCTGCGGCAGTTTCATCTAAAATTCTAGCTAATAACAGGGATTGTGTAAAAACCCTGAATGGGAAAGAAGATCAGCCTCATAAAATCTGGGAAACCGAAGAAAGTTACCGGATGTGTCTGGTAAGCAAGTATCGCGATGATTTTGCGAATGAGTTGATTCGTTGTGCCAAAGAATATGGGGTGACCTATTTTAAATGGGATGCCATAGGACAATATGGCTGTAACGACCCACGGCATTTCCATGGAAACGAAAATAATACTCCGGAAGAAAGGGCTGAATGTTTTGCTTTTGAGGTGGGCCGATCAATGGCTTATGTTGTTGATAAATTGTGTGCTGCCATACCCGAAGCCATTGTTGATTTTGATATTACCGAAGGAAACCGGTCTGTTGGGCTTGGATTTTTGGCTGCCGGTAAATATTTCCTGATCAACAATGGACCGTATTATTTCAACTATGATATTCCTTTCGACAGGGTAAACGGACAGTGGAACATCTTCTTTTTTCCCGGACCGGCGCGTACCTGGATTTGCCGCACACCGCTAACATACGACAAATGGTTTCCAAGCGTGCTGTTTCTTACCCATTATTTGCCCGACGATCCTTATGAAAATCAATCAATTGCACTCGGATCGCTCATTCTGGGGCAAAATGGTATTTGGGGCGACTTGCCGGCTATTTCGAAAGAAGGTATTGCATTTTTCGGCAAAACATTAACTGAATATAAGCAAATCCGTGACGATATTACCGCAGCAACTTTAATCCGTGATGGAGCTGTAGGAGGAAGCCCTGAAGTGTATGAAAAAATTAATCCGGCAACAGGTAAAGGGGCAGTGGTTGTTTTTTCAAGCCATCCGGGGAAATATTCGTATGTGACCCATTATAAGCCCTCCCGAAAAATATCGGTGACCCGAGGTGTTGAAGTTACTTACGACAATGAAGGACATGCTGTTTTAACGCTTGAATTTTCGAAAGCTGAAGCAAAGATCATCTTATTCGGAGTAAACTGACATGAAAAACATTTTCCTGATCACCATCTTGCTATTCTTATTTTCATGCGATTCTTCGATTGCCAAACCAACCCCACCATTGTTGTCAGCACCTCAAACAATTGATTTTAAACTTCAATGGGATACCATCCGTGTCCTGAAAAACCCTTACAAAGGATGGTACCATCATTTGCTCGACAATGGCGTTGATGTCTATGCCATTAAAGACGAAGCAATTTTCAGAACGTTTCCGGGCATGGATCACCTGTATTTGCGCATGGCATGGAGCTATCTCGAACCTGCAGAAGGTCAGTACGATTGGCGCCGGATTGACGAGGTAGTAGCCAAATATGTTCCGCTGGGCTATAAAATTTCGTTCAGGATAACCAGTAAGGAAACCGGCACTTATCCGGGCTCCGTTGGTCAGGAACAAAATGGTGTTCAGTTTGCCACTCCGACATGGGTCGAAAAAGCCGGTGCAGAAGGAGCTATTTCTGAAGTTTGGAATGTCAAATCATGGACGCCCAAATGGGGCGATCCGGTTTACCTCGAAAAACTTGACAACTTCCAACGGGCATTTGCTACAAAATACGATGGACAACCGTGGCTAAGGTATGTTGATATTGGCAGTATTGGCGAATGGGGCGAAGGTCATACGAGTTTTTCGAACAAAATACCGCCTACGGTTTCCGAAGTGAAAGCCAACATCGCTGTTTACCTGAAAAACTTCAGGAAAAGCCAATTGGTTTGTACCGACGATTTGATATATTACGGAAAATCGAAAGCAGACACCAAAACACTTTATGATTATGCTGTTGCAAATGGCATTTCGATGCGCGACGACAGTCCGCTTGTTGACTGGTATTTGCAAAATAACCTGAAAACATGGTCGGTCACCAATCCGGAATTTTATGATCCGCTTTACCTGACAAAGCCAGTTGTTTTTGAACTTCAGCATTACGGAATGGTGAAAAAAGAAGGTAACTGGATCGGGAAGAACGGTACTGAAAAGATAGCCAAATATGGATACTCGGGTGCCGAAATCATGCGCAAAGCCATCGAATCGATGCATGCCACATACATCGGTTACCATGGTTATGCCGAAGAATGGCTGGCCGACAATCCCGATTTAACCAACGAACTGGCCAACCGATGTGGCTATTGGTATTTTCCGGTAGGCGCCAATTATCTTTCTATCCTGAACATTGGGCACAACAAAATTTCGATCAACTGGCTGAACAAAGGCATTGCCCCGGCTTACAACAAGTTCGATTTGGTGTTCCGGTTTGAATCAAAAGATCAGGCCAATTCGTTTGAAATGAAGCCTGTAGATTCTGGAAATAAAAACTGGCTTCCTGGAATTACAAAATCAGAAAATTATCAAATCGACATTCCGACTGGCAAAAAAAAAGGTGATTATATTCTGAAATTCAAGCTGGTTGATCAATCCCAGGAGAGTATTCAGCCCGTTCAGATTGGAATTAATAAGTCACAAATTGATGCGAACGGATTCGTTGAACTGGGAACGGTCAGCGTCAGATAATAAATAAAAGCATTATGGCGAAAATATCCATTCAGATAGCCGGTGTATTTCTGGCTCTTTGTATATTTCTTAGTTCCTGCACTGAATCAGCGATTTATGTCGATCAATCGGGAAATGACAGGAACAGCGGTTCCAAATCCAACCCGGTCGCTACCTTGCAAAAGGCCATTGAGTTATCCGGGAACTCAAAAATCAGGAAAATTGTTATCGCTGAAGGAAATTATTACGATGTGTCGGTTACGCTGACCGAAAAAGATTCGGGATTGAATATTTCAGGAAAAGCTGGCAAAAAAATCAGACTTTATGGAGGCCGGTTCTTTGGGAAGTGGGAGCAAAAAGGCAAATGGCTCGAAGCGCAAATACCCGATTCGCTTTGGCCAACCCTGGATTTCAGGATATTGGTTGTTAACGACAGTCTTCGCCCGCGGGCACGTTTGCCCGAAACAGGCGCTTTCAGGCATAAAAGCGAATGGCCGTATTTGTGGCAAAGTTCGCAGGGCGGCTGGTCGAAAAAACCAACCGAAGAAGAGTTAACCACTTTAATTTATGATCCGGCAGATATCGGTTCCTGGCTCGATACCCGAAATGCTGAACTCACGATTTTTCATGCCTGGGACGATTCGTATGTGGCGCTTTCAGGAATCGACACCATTAAGCACAGCCTGAAATTTGCCAACACCGCCACGCATCCGGCAGGGGCTTTTGCCGATTGGGCAGGTGAAAAAACGCACCAATACATTGTTTGGAATATCAGGGAAGGGATGACCAAAGCCGGGCAATGGTTTGTCGACCGTACCCATCGGAAATTGGCTTACTGGCCTTTTTCGTATGAAAATGCAGCATCTTTAAATGCCATGATTCCTACAAAATCACACATCATTGAAATTGCCAAAAATGTTTCAGGAATAAGTTTGGAGAATATTGAGTTTTCGTGTTCCGGAGCCCCGGTTTGCAATACAGGTTATGCAACTGCAAACATTACTGGTGCCATCGTTGCCGATCAGGTGAATAATCTAACACTGAAAAACATTCATGTTAAAAATGTAGCAGGTTGGGCAGTAAAATTGTCGGGGTCTGATATTTTGGTTTCTGATTGCGAATTTTCTGAAACAGGTGCCGGTGGACTTTCCTATAATGGAAATCACATCAAAATTGAACGTTGCGGGATTCATGATCTGGGAAAACTCTATTTTGGTGCTGTTGGTATCCTGGGCGATGGAAACAATAACCTAATTTCACACTGCGAGTTGTACAATATTCCATATTGCGCTATTAATGGCATTGGCAGCAAGTCGGTTGCCGAATTTAACCTCATTTACAATTTCAAGCAGATGATGGTGGATGGCGGCGCAATTTATACGGGTGGCGTCGATTCCATAATTTACCGCAACAATGCCGTGATTTGCCGGAAAGGAAATACCATCGAAGGTTGGACCTACTATTTCGACGAGTTGGCGAAAAATTGCATCATGGAGAATAACCTGACAGTCAATACGCTCGTGCCGGTGCATCACCACATGGCCAACGATTTGCTGATGAGAAACAATATTTTTATCGACGAAGGCTTGCAAACAATCAGCTACCCGCTTTGCTCCAACCTGAATTTCACCGGAAATACATTTATTGCCCGCGAAGTCATGTTTTCAGGACCAAACGGAGAAAAAGGTTCAACAAAAAAAGAAAGCCTGAATGCCGTTTTTCAGAAATATTTCGATTGCAATGGCATCACCGGTTTCGAAGGGAATCAATTGATTGCAAATTCAGTAAGTCACGATATTTTACATGTTTACGGAACAGTTCGAAAGGATGAATTTCTGCCCGGAAAAAACCAAACGATTCAGGATAAAAATATCGAAAAAACTATATTTCAAAAGCTTCCTGAACTGTTTTCCGAAACCGGTTACCGAAAGAATTTTGTCGATATTTACAAAACGATGACTGACTCAACCAATTAATTGCAAACAACTTAAAATCATAATTGTAATGAAAAAAACCATCTTCGGAAATTTTTTGCTCATCGTCCTTTGCATGTGTTATTCGTGTTCGTCCCCTACCACAAAAACAACCGGAATAACTGTTGCAAAACCTGAAATCCAGCTGGCTCAAACACCCCCGATGGGCTGGAACAGTTACAATTGTTTCGGCGGAAATGTGACCGAAGCTGAAGTGAAAGCCAATGCTGACTACATGGCCGAAAAGCTAAAACAATTTGGTTGGGAATACGTGGTTGTTGACTTTTTATGGTATTGTGACGACCAAAATTCATCTGAAAAATTTTCCAATCGTCGCCCGGAGCAACATATCGACGAATTTGGCCGCTTAATTCCTTCAGTAAAACTGCACCCTTCTTCCGAAGGAGGAAAAGGCTTCAAACCATTGGCCGACTATATTCATGGCAAAGGCTTGAAATTCGGAATTCACATCATGCGTGGTATTCCCCGTCAGGCAATCGCCGGAAATACACCCGTAAAAAATTCGACGGCAAAAGCGGCAGAAATTGCCAATTTGCCCGATACGTGTATCTGGTATGGCGGTTTGGCAGGGGTAAACATGACTCAAAACGGCGCCCAGGAATATTACAATTCCTTGTTCGAACTGTATGCCGAATGGGGTGTGGATTACATCAAAGTAGATGATATTTCCTTCCCCTATCATGCCGATGAAATTGAGGCCGTCCGCAAGGCCATCGACAACTGTGGGCGCCCGATCGTGTTAAGCCTTTCGCCTGGACCTGCCTTTATCGGTAACCCAAAACACCTTCAGGCAAATGCCAATTTGTGGCGTATCTCGGGCGATTTCTGGGACAAATGGGAAGCTTTGAAAAGACAATTGGAGCTTTGCCGCGATTGGGCGCCTCTGGTTACTGAAGGTCATTGGCCCGATGCCGACATGCTACCTTTGGGAAAGCTGAATATCCGCACTGAATTGAAAGATCATCCGGGAAGAACCACCAATTTTACCCGGGACGAACAATATTTTCTGATGACTTTGTGGTCGGTTTTCCGCTCGCCACTCATGTTTGGGGGCAATTTGCCCGACAATGACGAGTTCACCACTTCGCTCATCACCAACGAAGAAGTCATCCGGGTAAACCAAAATACAACTGAGAACAAGGAAATCAGCTTCAAAAACGGCGTCAGTATCTGGACAGCTAAAGACAAGGAAAATCCGGTGAAATATTTGGCCATCATGAATATTTCTGATCAGGTCGCCGACATAAGCTGTACTCCTGATGAACTGGGCGTTTCCAGCGAATTAATTGTTCGCGATCTTTGGAAAAAATCAGATCTTGTTACGGTTGGCAATGGTTTAGCCATCAGTATTCCTGCACATGGTGCGGTTCTTTATTCCATCAAATAATACACTAAACTGATGAAGAAATTTCTTTTTCTATTTTCGACTGCTCTTATTCTTGCCTGCAACGGACAATCGGAGTCAAATCCGCAAGAAACGCGCGATCCTCTGAAATGGCCGTTTTCGCAAACCTCCATCTGGAATATGCCGATTGGCTCAGATGCTAAATATGTTCATGCGCATATTGAAAAGGCGATGGCTGCCGGGATGACCATTGACGAAGATTACATCGTAATGATGCCCGATGCCCCACTGATGGACATTGCCCAGAATTTTGCCGGATGGAACCGAGACAAAAACCGATGTGCGGTAGAAGGGAAAGCGCTGTTTTCAGCACCCGTTCCGCAATCGTGGATCGTAAGCCCTGAAACCTGGGACGGCACCACGCCCAATGCCGGATTGGCTGTTTTGATGCCCGACCGCAAAACCATTAAACATACCCAGCCTTTTGCACATTGCACTGCCGGACAGCCGGGAACCTCGCAATACATGTTTGAAGATCAGGATATTTATAGCGACGGAATGTACGGATCACATGGTGGTTCGGGCCTGTCTGCTATTGGCGGAACGCTGCGCCTTGGTGAACTGACACCGAATTCCGGCCCGATCAGACACGCCTTGAAAGTGAATATTTTCGGTCGAAAGAACATTTATTACGATGCTGAAACCAAAGGCTTTCGCTGGCCTGCCAAACGCGCCGATGGTTATGCCGCCGGAAATTATTACACCGAACGCAAACTGGAAATCGTGAAAGCTTGCCGAATGGGAGCATTACTTGCATTACCGGCGAAGATGAAACTGGATTCGCTGGGCTTTGAAACCCAGCCAGCACGGATTCTGGCCGAAGCTTTTCAGAACTACGGCGCTTATCTGGTTGACGACACAGCCTGGGATGTATATGCAATCATCACCGAATGGTCTCCCGAAGGACGTTTTGATGAAAACTTCAAAAAGAACTGGGGATTTTCAATGAAATCAAGTAGCAAAAATACTCCGTGGGCGCGTGATATGGATCGTATTTTTCTAAATTTGCATGTGGTTGACAACAATACGGCAACCACAACAGGAGGTGGAGGCAAAACCCGAATGCCGCTTGCACCTCCGTTTAAGAAATAATTACGAAAATGAAAACTGAATCCGTCATTCAGGAAATTAACTTTTGCGTATGAAAAAGAGACTATTGATTTGTGCTGTACTATCTTTTGCCGTTTGGAATGTTTTCTCTTCGCAGAGGGAAGTCACGGTGCTCGATAAAGGTTGGTCGTTTATTCAAAAAGATGTCGCTAACGGCGAGTCAGTCAAATTAAACGACAGTGAATGGGAGAAAGTGCGCGTGCCCCACGATTGGTCGATTGCCGGTCCATTCGACATGAACATTGATATGCAATCGGTTCAGGTTACTGAAGATGGCGAGAAAAAGGCCAAGCTTCGAACTGGGCGCACCGGAGCATTACCTTGCTTCGGAATAGGTTGGTATCGGAAGGTTTTGCCGATTTCTGTTTCTGATCAGGACAAGCGGGTTTTTATTGAATTTGATGGAGCCATGAGTTTGGCAAAAGTTTACCTTAATGGCGAATTCATTGGAGAACAGCCTTACGGTTATTCCTCGTTCTCGTTCGAACTGACGAAGTATGTCAAATACGGTCAGGATAATATTCTGGCTGTTCGTCTCGAAAATAAACCTGAATCTTCCCGCTGGTATCCGGGCGCCGGAATCTACCGGAATGTAAGGCTGGTTAAAACTTCTCCAATTCGAATTGCACATTGGGGAACCTATGTTACAACTCCTGTAATTAATGCTAAAAGTGCCGAAGTTTCAATTAAAAC
>JBBSBP010000151.1:0-10793 GCA_038251165.1 Bacteroidales bacterium
AGGAAGGTTGGCATTAAAAATAGCAAAAGGGCTATTACCAAATTAAGTAGATTTTTTTTCATGATTGAATAATATTAGTGAATCCGGGTATTAAAGGGAATGAACAGGATATACAAGGTATTTAATCTGGATATTTTCAGGTTGTTACACAGGGTATATACAAGGCATTTATCCCGGTATAAAGATCCTTAGTTAAAATGAGTTTGACGTTATACAATTCTGTAAATAAGTTACATGATTCACACATTTGCTGATGGAATAATTCTTGACAAATGGCTTCAAACCAGACCCTTTTATGAATAAATAAATGGTTCCGTTAATACATCGCCTGAAGGATGCTGTACGTTGTAATAATGCTGTATCCTCCACCGAAGCCCCATTTTTATACCGGACGGGCTATAAGACCAGGTGTAAAAGTTAATATGAATGAACGTAAATTTGTATGCACTAAATGTGTGAATAATGTAACTCTTTCAAAAAGTTTTGTAACAATTTAATGTTTGGGAGAGCCTACCTTTACCAAAATAAAGATGAAGAATAACTGATCAGCCGATATTAAATTTTACAGGTTAAGAAATCAGACAAGTACAATTCATTTAAGAAATCATTTCAAATAAAAATAAACACATCAGTTATGAAAAGAAATCGAATTAGCATGATCATGATTATCTGTTCTGCTTTATTATTGTCAAGTTGCGCGTCTTTAAATAAAACCCAAAAAGGCGGGGCAATTGGAGCTGCAGCTGGCGGAGCAATGGGCGCTGTTATTGGTAAGGTTGCTGGCAATACCGGTCTGGGCGCGATTATCGGTGCGGCGGTTGGCGGTACAACCGGTGCAATAATTGGCCATAAAATGGACAAACAGGCTGAAGAAATAAAAAATACCGTTCCTGACGCTAAAGTTGAACGCGTGGGTGAAGGTATCGTTGTGGAATTCAGCAGCAATATCCTGTTTGGATTTGATAGTTCAAATCTTTCGTTTGAGGCAAAAACCAATCTGGACAAACTGGTTAAAATTCTGAATGTTTATCCTGACACCGATATCGAAGTACAGGGACATACCGACAGCAAAGGTAGCCAGTCGTACAATCAAAACTTATCAGAATCAAGAGCTCAGACAGTTTCGGGATACCTTTATAATAATGGAATTTCCAACAACAGAATCAGAACAAAAGGATTTGGCGAAAACATGCCCAAATACGATAACGATACAGAAAGCGGACGGTCGCAGAATCGCAGGGTAGAGTTTCTGATCACTGCCAATGAAAAAATGAAGGCAGAAGCTCAAAAAGAAGCCGGTCAGTAAAGGAAGTGATCATTCACAAGGATAAAAAAACAATTAATTTGTAATTCAATATAAAAAACAAAGCTATGAAAAACAGAATATTTTCAATTTTCTTGATACTTGTGCTTTCAGCCTCAGTTGCGATTGCTCAGGAAAATTCTAAAATGTCTTTTGGCATTTTAGGTGGGGTAAATTTTCAGAATTTGAACGGAAAACTTTCGAGTGGGGATAAACTTGAAAACGATATGTTATTGGGTTTTCATGGCGGTGTCAATGTTCAGATTCCGATTGCTCCGGAGTTCTACTTTCAACCCGGATTGATGTTTGCAATAAAAGGCGCTAAAAACACGTATACTATTTTAGGTAGCGAATTCACCGATGAAACGAAGATTAACTATATTGAAGTGCCTTTGAATCTGGTATACAAAGGAGCGTTGGGCAATGGATTTGTAATGCTTGGATTTGGACCTTATGTTGCTTATGGTATCAGTGGAAAGCAGATTTTTGAAGGTAACTCTTTAACTTTTGAGCGAGGTGTGGATTATAATGCATTTGATGCAGGCGCCAACATTTTCTTCGGTTATGAAATGGCAAGTGGTATATTTTTACAATTGGATACCCAATTCGGGATGTTGAATGTTAATCCTGAAGACGGAAATTCTTCCGGTAATAATTCAACGGCAAAAAATACAGGTTTCGGTCTGTCATTAGGTTATAGGTTTTAAGTAGAATTGGTTTGGTGTAAAGGTCATCTTTGATTTTCAGAGATGGCCTTTTTTATATCGGTTTTTCAAGTTGTAATTTCCGAAACGCATCATCAAACGAATGTGGGAATCATGTAATAAATTTCGAAAACTATGTAACACATTACATCTGCGTTTTGGCCATCTTTGCGTGGTGTATTTTAAAACTTTCAATCCGGCGAATACAAATAATACATATTAAATGAAGAGACTTTCTAAAAAGAAACACCTCCTTTCCAAAGGGCTTGACGATTACTTTACAGGGGTTCACAACGCATATAGTTATACGGCCTTGTTTTTTAAGGAAGTATTCAGACGACCGTTTTACTTTCGCGAAGTTATAAATCAGACTTTTGAGGTGGGTTTGAAAGCGCTTCCCCTGATTACCCTTACCGGCTTTATTGTCGGTATTGTTTTCACCAAACAATCGCGCCCATCGCTCGAAGATTTCGGCGCAACTTCATGGTTGCCGTCATTAATTGGCATCGCAATTGTAAAAGCTTTGGGACCTTTGGTTACAGCCCTTATTTGTGCCGGGAAAGTGGGTTCCGGAATTGGCGCCGAATTGGGTTCGATGAAAGTGACTGAGCAGATAGATGCCATGGAAGTGTCAGCCATTAATCCGTTTAAATATTTAGTTGTAACCCGTGTATTGGCAACTACTATTGCCATTCCTATTCTGGCCTTGTATTGTAGTTTTGTAGGTTTATACGGGTCTTATCTCAACGTTCACACCGAAGAAGGCAGCAGTATATTCAGCTATTATCAGAGCGCCTTCTCAACAATTACCTTCCTCGATATCATTACATCAATAACCAAAACAGTTGTGTATGGTTTTACGATTGGTATCGTTGGTACCTATAAAGGTTTTCACGCCACACAGGGCACCCGTGGTGTTGGTAAAGCAGCAAACCAGGCTGTTGTACTCGCCATGTTCCTGATATTTATTGAAGAAGTCGTAATTGTTCAGATCGCAAATTGGATGAGATAGAATTTAACTATGGAAAACCAGAAACAACATATTATCAATAAGGAAGAATCGGTCATTTCAATTCATGGCTTATACAAGTCGTTTGATAACTTACATGTTTTAAAGGGAATTGACTTTAATTTGTTTAAAGGTGAAAATATTGCCGTGCTGGGTAAGTCGGGTTCAGGGAAATCTGTTTTAATCAAAATTATTATAGGTTTGCTTAAGCCTGACCGTGGCGAAGTGCTTGTGCTTGGACAATCTATCGATCAGTTGGCTGGCAAGGAATTGGATGCCATTCGGTTACGGATTGGGTTCTCTTTTCAGCACAGCGCCCTGTACGACAGCATGAACATATACCAGAATCTGGCCTTTCCGTTAACCATGAATATCAAGAATATATCCAGGCGTGAAGTCGACCAGGCTGTTGATGAAGTTCTGGAAGCTGTGGGTTTGAAAACTAAAATCAAACAAATGCCTTCTGATCTTTCGGGCGGACAACGGAAACGAATTGGTATTGCGCGTACCTTAATTCTGAAACCTGAAATTATGTTGTACGACGAGCCAACTTCAGGCCTGGATCCGATTACAAGCGCCGAAATTATTGAGTTGATCAATGAAGTTCAGCAAAAATACAATACCAGCTCTGTGATTATAACACACGACCTTACCTGTGCGAAAAATACGGGAAACCGGATTGCCATGCTACATAAAGGAAAGTTTTTAAAAGTCGGGACATTTGAAGAGGTTTTCGCCGGCGACAATGAGCAGGTTAAAGGTTTTTTTAATTACAATTTTATACAATAAATCATGAACGAATCACCAAATAAGCGTGCCGTAATCGTCGGTCTTTTTGTTTTTATTGGCCTGGCATTTCTTTTAGGCGCAATTCTTATCGTTGGAAATCTGCGCGAAACCTTTAACCGGAAAATGGAACTGATTTCGCGTTTCGACGATGTAAACGGGTTGCAAAAAGGGAATAATGTCTGGTATTCCGGAGTAAAAATTGGCACAGTGGGTACTATGAATTTCTACGGAAAATCGCAGGTAGAAGTAAGTCTGGATGTTGCAACAACAGCACGGAAATACATTCGTAAAGATGCCAAGGTCAAAATTAGCAGTGACGGAATTATCGGGAATAAAATTCTGGTGATTTACGGTGGTACTGAAGAGTTTGCCCCTGTGGAGGAAGGAGACACCCTGGAGGTAGAGAAAACTTTTTCTTCGGAAGATGTAATCAATACGCTTCAGAAAAATAATAAAAATATTTTGGCCATTACCAGCGATCTTAAAATTATCACTAAACAGTTGGCTAGTGGTGAAGGGACAATCGGGAAATTCATAAACGACAGTTCGGTGTATACCAACATCAATGCGGCAACGGCATCGCTCAAATTGGCATCTGCCAAAGCACAGTTATTGGTTGGCTCGCTGGAAACTTTCAGTTCAAACTTAAATAAAAAAGGTACGCTGGCTAACGAATTGACAACGGATACACTGGTTTTCAAATCGGTTAAAGCATCTGTTATGCAATTGCAGCAAATGGCCGATACCGCAGCGGTGTTTATAACCAGTCTCAAACAGGCAGGCAGTAATCCGAATACCTCGATTGGCGTTATGCTTCACGACGAAGAATCAGGAGCGCGCATTAAAGAAACAATTAAGAATCTGGAGAGCAGTTCGAAAAAACTGGATGAAGACCTGGAGGCTGTTCAGCACAATTTTTTATTGCGGGGCTTTTTTAAGAAAAAAGCCAAAGCCAAGGAAAGTGGTTCGGCAGAAAAATAACATACGAAATACTGAAAATAAGAAAATTGATTATGAGAAAAACAGGAATAGTTACCGGTGCAGCTTCCGGCCTTGGATATGAATTCTCAAATCTACTGGCCAAAGATTCCTACGATTTGGTTTTAGTCGACATCAATGAACAAAAATTGATGGAAACGAAACAAAAAATAGAAGAAACTCACCAGGTAAATGTTTGTACCCTGGTTTGCGATTTACGAAAGTCTGATCGCATTGAATATGTTTACGACCAGGTCAAAGATAAAAATGTTGAGGTGCTGATTAATAATGCGGGATTTGGTTTGTTTGGCTTTTTTGCAGAAACAGATTGGGAAATAGAAGAATCAATGATTCAATTGCATGTACTTACGGTGACTCATCTAACCAAATTAGTACTAAAAGACATGATCAGAAAAGGCAGCGGGAAAATATTAAACGTATCTTCAGTGGCCGCCTTTCAACCCGGACCATTAATGGCTGTTTATTATGCCACGAAAGCCTATATTCTTTCCTTTTCAGAAGCTTTGGCCAACGAAGTGAAAGGTACCGGCGTTACTGTTACAGTGCTTTGTCCCGGACAAACCAAAACGAATTTTCAAAAAATAACTGCAACAAATTCAAAGAAAAAGCAGTGTAAACCAGATTTTCTATCAGCTGCCGATCCTGCAAAAGTTGCACTTTACGGCTACAATGACATGATTGCCGGAGATTCAAAATCAGTCCCGGGGATATTGAATAAGTTTTTAGTTTTACTTTCCGGACTTACCCCAAGCAGGTACTCCGTTTCCCTGATTCGCAGGATGCAGGAGCGAATAAGAAGGTAAGTTACGCCAGTTCGATAAGGACATAACGCCGAGGAGGCTGTAAAAAGAATAAATTTCAAAGATGTTTACTATGGGTAGTTTAACTGGTTGACTGTTGGTTTTTGCGCCGAAGGTGCAAGATATTATTGACCCCCAATCATATTGGGGGGGTAAAGAACAACACCAAACCAAAGAACCCGGTAGGGTTCAATATCCATGCAAAGCAGGATTATTCAACCCGAACCGGGTTGTTTCCTTTACACTTGCACTATCCCCCAACTTTGTTGGGGTCATCAATATTAATTCACCGTTGGTGAATTCTAACCCGTTACTGTTTTGTATTGATTTATACATTTTCACATACTACCCATACAAATCGTTATGGTTTCTTTTAATTATTCTTTTTCAGGCAAACGTTTTTCGATTCGAACAGAATATTTGTTTGGAATTATTCTTTGACCGTGGGTATGCGCATAAACCTTGGTGAATTCGGCGCCAAAATAGAGAATGATAGCTGAATAATAGACCCATATCAGAATCAGTATAACTGAGCCTGCAGCGCCATAAGCCGAAGCTATTTCGGAACTTCCCAGGTAAGCGCCAATGGCAAATTTCCCAATCATAAACAGCACCGCAGTGAATGACGCCCCGGTAATGCAATCGCGAAAGGCTATTTTCCCGTCAGGCAAAGTTTTGAATATGAGGGTAAATAAAAGTGTTATAATACCAAAAACCAGGATTAAATTGATGAAACTAAACAGGAATAGAGCATCCTTTGGAAAGAATTCAGCCAATCGTTTGTTAAGTATATCGATTATCGAATTTACGATCAATCCGACCAACAGCAGAAATCCGACAGAACCTATCATGGAAAATGACATCAGGCGGTTATAGATGTATTTGATCATACCACGTTTCGGTTTTGCTTCCAGACCCCAGATATAATTAATGGATCCCTGAATTTCAGCAAATACACCGGATGCACCGATGAGCAGAATAACCACGCCAAAAATGGCAGCAAACGAATTACTGTTTGCCAGTTTTACATTTTTAATAATATCCTGAATTTGCACGGCCGCCTCACTTCCTACCAATCCGTTTATTTGTCCGTAGATTTCACCTCTGACCGCCTCGTCACCGAAAAAAATTCCGCTTAGTGATATGATGATGATCAACAGGGGAGGTAACGAAAAAATGGTGTAATACGATAACGCTGCGCTTAATTTGATCGCATTGTCGTCAATAAATCCGGTGATGGTTTCTTTGAGAAGATAACCGATCTTTTTGAATGCGTTTTTAAATTGCAGAACAATTCTTAATTGATTTGTTTTCATCTGTATAATACTGGTGCGGGCTTTCCGATTTCAAAATCGCGGAAACCAAAATCGCTGGTTCGAAATGAGTTTATTTTTGTGATATTCTGACCTAAGCCAGGAATTGAGGGATAAAATGCGATGGAGATCTGGAAGGTATTTAATACCAGGTTTTCATTCCGGATCAATACACCAACACCTATTTGAGCGTATAATTTGCTGTTTCTGAATCCTGAAACCTCATCGCCCAGCATACCCATGGAATAGGTCAGATACGGTCCAAAACGGAAACCGATAAAATTCCAGGGAGCATAAGACTGTGTTTGAAGGGTTAATAACATCCGGCTCGTGCCAAAGAGGGTAGGGCTCCGAAATCCATCCAGCCCGTATCCGTCATTAATCGTTAAGCTATCGTTTGCAAATCGGTTGATTCCAATGGTGAGTTGTGGTTTGGCAAATTGCCTGATTTTCCATTTCCCGATTTCCATTAATCCGGAGAAATAATTGATCCCTGCCGTGAAAACACCTTGTTCAATATGCTTCCCATGAAGAAAGGTTCCAATTTCAAAGTTTGTACTCAGGTATCCCCAGGAATGATAATTACCAAAAGAAACACGACTGCCCAGGTAAATCCGGCTGTTATAACTTTTATCCTGATAGCCTGCGGTCAGGCTGAAAACCTTTCCAATGGGCACATCTTCTGTAATCCCGAATTTGAAAATATATTTTTCCAGAACATATTTTCGCGTAGAGATCCCTATACTTGCCAGAAAAAAATCTTCATTGGTAAAAACGTGCTGAGTATCCAAAGCTGCAATTGGTTTTTCGAGATAGCGGACACGTAAAAAGCGTAAAGTTGAAATGAAATTGGTGGTGCGATCGTATTCTGAAATACCTTTGTAAATCTGAATAGCGCTACCTGCCCAGTAATCCTGGGTATTGTATTTATATTGTTGCGGGACAAAGACCGAATTCCCGGTAAATATGGAATCGTTTCGAAATTGTTGCGAGAAATTCATACCGGCTGCCCATTTGGCCAGTGGTGAAAAAAACGGACGGTCGAAACCTAAACTTCGGTTGTAATTTTTATGTCCGTCAATTCCATAGTGTAAAGTTGTACTGATGTATGTGTTTTTGATGTTGGGGATGTAATAGTTTGTTCTAAAAGCATTTGTTCCTTCAGAATAATCCCTGGAATAAACATTTTGAAATTCATGCCCAAGGCCTAAGAAATTCTTATCGGTTAAATTAATGGTTGTGCCCGAAGTCGATGTTGATCCTTTGGGAATAATGCTCCAGATATCCAATACGCGTATAGATACATCAACAGAGTCGGAGTTTTGGGATGCTGTTTTTACATAAAAAGAAACATCCTGAACGAAATTCATTTTGCGGACCAGGCGTTCGGATTCCTTGACACGCAACTCATCAAAAGTTTGATTTTTATGGAAAAGCAACAGGTTTCGAATGGTGATGTTTTGCGTCTTTACATGCATCTTATTTCCGGCCCTTGCCAGAAAATTTCGTGCAACAGCGCTGGTATCGTCAATTGAATAGCCAAACGGATCGAGTGTTTCAATCTGAATGTGCCTGATGGTTTTTCCTTCAAAGTTGCTGTAGGGTTTTTGAATCAGTTTCTTGTAAACTTTTCGCTTTGATGAACCAGGGTTGGTTGGTTTAAAAATCAACTGGTACATAAATTTAGTAAACTTGCTTTTCCCTGAATAGGATTCAATGTCCTTATACAGCTTTGTTGAATCTTTTTTTACAACGGGTTGCTGTGCAAATGTAAAATCGCTGATCAGGATTGAAACAAAAAAAAGCAGAAGTATATTTTTAAGCCATGCTTGCATTTTAAAATTTATTTCTTTTCTTCCTCATTCTTTGCAGCTTCCTCTTTTTTCTTTTCCTCATCTCTGGCTTTTTTGTTGAAATAACCTCGCAGAAGAAAATTGTGTTTGGCGGCATTCATATTTTCATCCAGTCCTTTCGAACTTTTTTTAAGATTAATGATCGTCTGATCCAGGTTTCGTGCAATCGTTGTATCCTGAATTAAACGGCCGAGCGTTCCGGTTCCGCTGTTTATTTTAAGCATAATTTCGGCAAGTTGATCCGTAATAATTTCGGCATTGCCTGCGGTTATCGCCAGACTGGCCATGATGGCATCAGTCTCAACCGGCTCTGTGGAGTAAAGTTGTTGTCCTTTTTTGGCCAAAGGAGCTTCGGCGCTTCCTTGCGTTATGACTAAAAGCCGGTCGCCAATCAATCCTTCCGAACCAATGACCACTTCACAATCCGATTTGATAAACTGTCTGACTTCTTCTCTGATCAGCATATCTACCTGGACCGTTGAATCGTTTAAAATCCAGATATTGTCAACAGTTCCGACATTTATTCCGGAAAAACGGATGTTATTGCCTACCTGCAATCCGCTTACATTATAAAACTGTGTGGTCAATTTAAAAACAGGATTAAACAGGTTTTTTTGTTTCCCGATGATGAATATGGTAATTACAAAAAGCGCTAATCCTCCTGCGACAAACAATCCCAGACGTACTTTAAATTTTTGTGTATGCGTACCCATGCTATTTGATATTAGGTTTTAGACTTGTTTTTTGATTAAGAAAAAAATGATTGAATAAAAGGGTCAGCCGATTCGTTAAAATCGCTGATATTCCCCTGTTTATAAACTTCACCATCGGCTAACATGATGATCCTGTCAGCGGTGTTGAGTGCACATTTTATGTCGTGGGTGATGATGATGGAAGAGGTTTTATATTTTTTCTGAACATCATTGATCAGCGAACTTATTTCATCGGATGTTACCGGATCAAGACCTGTGGTTGGTTCATCATACAGCATGATCAACGGATCGACCACAATGGTACGCGCTAAACTGATGCGTTTACGCATTCCTCCTGAAAGTTGTGAAGGCATTTTATTCAACGCATCAGCCAGCCCAACATTTTCAAGTACTTCATCGATTTTCTCTGCCATCTGTTTTTCCGAAAGATTTTTTCGGATTCTTCGCAAAGGAAATTCCAGGTTCTCTTTTACAGTCATGGAGTCATACAAGGCGCCACTTTGAAAAAGGAAGCCAATTTTTTGTCTCAGTTCACCCAATTCTTTTATTTTCAATTCGGTAACCTGCTTATCAAATACATGAATTGTTCCATCATCCGGAATTAATAATCCAACGATACATTTGATTAAAACGGATTTTCCTGTACCCGATTTACCCAGTATAACCAGGTTTTCGCCATTAAAAAGCTCTAACGAAACATTTTTTAAAATCTGCTGCCCGTCAAATGATTTTTTCAGGTTATGAATATCGATAACCGATTTATTCGTTGCCGGATTTACCCTTGAATGAGTTGTGTTTTCAGTTTGGTTCGTGTTCATTATATAAGCATATCAGTAATTTGTACAGCAATCATATCTACAATCAACACCAAAAGCGAAGCCAGCACCACGGCTGAATTTGCTGCTTTACCGACACTTTCGGTTCCACGTCCGGCGTGGTAACCTTTATAGGTACCAACCAGACCGATGACTGCTCCAAAGAAAAATGATTTGGTGACGGCAGGTAAAAAATCGATAAACTCAATGTGGGCGAATGCCTGCGAGAAAAACAGCACAAAGGTTACATCGCCTTTTATATTTGTTGCTGCCCAACTGCCCATTATTCCAAATGCATCGGCATATAAAATCAAAAGTGGTATCATCAATGCCGCAGCCAATACCCGTGTAACAACCAAAAACCGTATCGGATTGGTTGACGATACTTCCATGGCTTCTATTTGTTCGGTTACTTTCATCGAGCCCAATTCGGCTCCCATGCCCGAACCAATTTTCCCGGCGCAGATTAATGCCGTAATCACCGGCCCCATTTCA
>JBBSBP010000152.1:0-10680 GCA_038251165.1 Bacteroidales bacterium
AGTATCTAATCCGTGCAGCATACTATTGAAAAACTTCACACTTCCGTCGTGACCCACTGTTGCCATAAGGATTACACAACCCAAATACAGGACGGCTGCGGTTAAACCGAAAGCGAATCCAAATCTTTTAATGTCGATGGTATTCATGATTTTTTGTTTTAGTTTTTAGTTTCAATACTGAATTTAAAGCCAGCTTTTACCCGTTCTATTAATTCTGGAATGATATCAGCGTATTCACCCACAATTCCGAAATCGGCATTCTTGAAAATGTTTGCTTTAGGATTGTGGTCGATCGCAATAATTTTTTCAGATTCTTTCATCCCGGCTAGGTGTTGAATAGCGCCTGAGATACCGACGGCGATATAAATCTTAGGTCGGATGGTTTTACCTGTTTGGCCTACTTGCCGTGCATATTCGGCAACACCTCCATCAACTACCGGACGGCTGCAAGCCCATTCAGCATTTGCACCCTGACTTTTCAAAGCTTCTGCAAGGCCTTTTATCAGGCCCAGATTATCGTTTGTAGTGCCTCGCCCACCTGAAATGATGATATCGGCCTCAAATAGGTTTTGTAATCCCCCCTCGCCTCTGACTGTTTTCACAATTTCAACAACAAAATCGTTATCATCCAATACCGGGTTGAAACTTGAAACAATACCTTGCCTTCCAGTCACTCGCTCCGGAATTTCAAATGTACCCGCTCGCGCTGTCGAAATTTGCGGACAAACAAAACCAAGAATTGTGGCCAGTTTACTTTCACCATAGGTAGGCCGTCGTGATTCAAGAATGGGTTTGTAAATCGCTTTTTCTTTTTTATTGATATACTCTCCAATTTCAAGGCCAGTGCAGTCGGCTGTAACTCCGCTACCTGTTTTCATACCAATTCTGGGAGCTAATTCCCTTCCCGAGGTTGTTGCAGCAAAAAGAGCTATTTCAGGTTTTCTATCCTGAATAACTTGAGCAAAAATGGAAGAAAACGGAAGTACAAGATATTCCTCAAGCTTGTCGTTTTCAACAAGAATAACCTCGTCCGATCCATGTTCAATCAGAGTTTGAGACAATGCCCCTATATTCTTTCCAATCATCAGAGTTATTACTTTTGTATCCTTACCTAACTGATTGGCTAAGTTTCTGGCCGGGGTTAACAGCTCAAGTGAAGGTCTGGCAATTTCACCATTGTTTATTTCTGCCCAAGTAATAATTCCACTGGCTCCATTTCTCATATCTTTTTCGGGAAAATCCGGACGCTCAGTTTCTTTTTTGGAAAGACTTTCTTTTTTCTCCAAAACATTTCCACCTTTATTAAAGTTGGCGATCAGGCTATCAACTAAAGAAGATTCATTGTCACCTTCCGACATGATAATTGGCGGACGTTCACTTTCTATATTAATCACCTTTGTGACGATGGTCGGAGATCCGCTAATCCCAATCTTTTCAGTTCCTAAACCAATATCATCGATTCCAAAAGTTGTAATTTTCAGGCTTCTGGCTTTGATGGCACCACTTAATGAAGGCTTGCGGGGAGGGATGCCGGTTGGAGTTAAAGAAATCATACAAGGCACTGGTAATTTCATCATCTGATATCCACCTTCAATGATCCTTTTTGCAATTACATTTCCGTTCCCATCATCTTTAATTCGCTCTACAAAAGTAGCCTGTGGGATTCCGATATTTTCGGCTACCTGCGAAGGAACGTGTGCGGTATCTCCATCACTGGTTTGACGGCCTGCCAATATGATAAAAGGATCTTTGGAATCTTTTGTAAAACCTAGGTGCTTAAGCATGGTTGAAATTGCCAGACCTGTTGCATACGTATCGCTCCCACCAAGTTTACGATCTGATAACAGATAGGCCTCGTCGTAACCCATTGAAATGGCTGTCCGTAATGCAACTTCAAATGATTTAGGACCCATCGAACAAACAATCAATCTTGATCCGGGATTCTGTTTTTTAAGTTGCAACCCAGCTTCCAGGCCAAACTGGCAATCAATGTTAATTATTGATTTTGCCTTTGTCCGGTCCATTAATCCGTCTGCCCCCATCCTCATTTCACTTGGGAGGGGAACTTGTTTTATTAAACTTATTATTGTTAAAGCCATGATTACATTGTCATTAAATCGTTACATATATTGAAAATCCGGTCCGTTGCCGCCATTGGGTACTTCCCAGGTTATTCCCATTTCGGGAGACTTGATATCGCAGGTTTTACATTGCATACAATTTTCAGCATGAATCCGAAGTTCTTTTTTATCTTCTTTATTTACGTGTAACTCATATACTCCTGAGGAACAGAAGAATTGACAAGGCGCTCCGTATTGTTCAATGTTTATTGCGTTAAATTTATCCTTGTCATTAATTATGGCGTGCACCACCTGTTGTTCGTCATAAAATACACCTGAATGAAATACGTCGGTATCTTTATCGAATGTCAATACATTGTCGAATTCGAGTTTCCCTTGAAACCTTTCTTTAAAAAATTCCCCTTTAAAATCATTTAGTTTAAGGGTAGTCTGATAGTCGAGACGAGATCTCAGCCTACCAAAGAATCCTGCTCCACCGGTTATTAGTTGAGAGCCAAAATGAAATCCACCAACAAACATCCCCTTTGCAAAACCTTGCCGGAAATTTCGTACGGGATACATTTCCCTGGCGATAAAACTTTCTCTCAGCAGGGTTTCATATCGCTGAAGTTCTGTTTCAGATGTGTCATCCTTTATAAGCGCATCAGCGGTAGTTTGCGCGGCCAACATCCCTGATTTGATAGCTAAATGTACGCCTTTCAAGGCAGGCATAGTAACAAGTCCTGCACTATCTCCTATAATTAAGCCATTATCCACATACAATTTTGGAATTGCATAATAACCTCCTTCTGGAAGGGTTTTGGCTCCATATTCCAATAATTTTCCTCCCTTTAGAATTTTTGAAATAAATGGGGTGGTTTTCCAAACCTGAAATGCATCATGAACATCAAAAGTCGGATCTTTATAATCCAACCCTACAACTAAACCTACTGCAACCTTATTATCGTTCAACCCGTAAATAAAGCCTCCTCCAAATTCATCATTATTAAGAGGATAACCTAAAGTATGATAAATTTGGCCAGCCTCGATATTACCTTCCGGAATTGTCCATAATTCTTTGCATCCCAAGGAGTAAACCTGCTCGTTCCTACCTTTGTCAAGGTCAAATTTTTTAATAAGTTTTTTTGTTAAACTACCTCTTGTACCTTCGGCAAAAATGGTAATTCGAGCCTCAATCCGCGTACCTGCCTGAAAATTTTCCATGTGATAGCCCTGGCGATCAATCCCGGTATCTTTGGTTTTAGCTCCAATTACTTTACCGTTCTTGTACAAAATCTCATCGACAGCAAAACCGGGATATATTTCGACACCCCGTTCCCTGGCTTTTTCGGCCAGATATTTACAGATGTGCCCCAATGAAGCGGTATAGTTGCCCTTATTGTTCATAAAAGGCAAATGAAAGGGGAGGGTGACCGCACTTTTTTCACTAAGCAATACAGTAGTATCTTTTGTCACTATGGAATCGAAGGGAATTTCAGAGATGTCCACTTCTGGTAGTAATTCTTTAAACACATCCGGTTTAATAACAGCGCCTGAAATTATATGACTCCCGATTGAACGACCTTTCTCGATAAGCAATATTCTTGCTTTCTGTCCTCTTTGTTTCAATCTATCAGCCAGATGAATTGAAGCCGCTAAACCGGAAGGGCCACCTCCAACTATTAGTACATCCGTCTTTACTATATCAGTATTACTCATTTTAATCTCTCCTTCATTAATTTTTCAGGTTCTATATCCGCGGTTAATAATTACTTCATAACCAGTCTTTCAGAATAGGATATTTTTATTCTTCGTACTTGATTATTTCAACCGGGCAACTCTCAGCCGCATCTTTTATACCTGCCTCGTTTTTCTCAAATTCAGCTCCGTCTTTTACGACTGCTTCATCATCCACCTCAAAAACTTCAGGACACAGGTCTTCACACAATCCACATACGGTGCAGCCTTCTTCTATCCATACTTTTTTAATAGTCATAATAGTTAAATTTTAAAATTTCGTATTCAAATAAATTACAGACATAAACTATTTTATACTGAAAGCATTAAAAAAATTTAAACCGCCAAAATGCCTTCCTCGTCTGTCCTCACTTTGTAGACATTATCAACAGGAGAAACAATGATCATCCCATCGCCGCTATAACCGGTGCGGGCATTTTTACGAATAAGATCAACCACCGTGGATACATGTTCTTCGGCAACAAGTATTTCCAATTTTATTACTCGGTAAGCATCAGCAAAAGGATATTTCGAGCTAATGTGTTCTTTCTCATGATCAACATATTTGCCGGTTCCTTCACATTCTACCATTGTCATACAGCAAAAGCCTGCTTTTTTCAAAGCATGAAATACTTCTCCAGTTTTCCGGTGCCTGATATATGCTTTAATTAGTTTCATAATCGAAAGTTTTAAGTTTAAAATTCATTGACTATTTATTCTTTGCTCTTTTCAGGGCAGTTGACGATATCTTTTAATTGGCATTGAGAACAGTCTTCAACTTTGTCAAGACTCTTTTCTTCTTCCATTGCACAGGAATGTGCGGGAAATTCACCATTTTTTTTAAACAGAATTTTAACTCCAAGTGCCAACACTATGATGGTGACTAAAATGATTGATATGACCAATGTCGGTAAAACCATCGTTGAGATATTATTTAATTTCCATAATAAAAGATAGTAATGAGCTTAATTTTCAGGTCATTCAAATCTGTTTTCGGTTCATTTCACAACAGCCTAAGTGTTGACGGCCAAAGATTTTCTTATTATTTTGCCCCATTTTATCAATCCATGATTTTAGGATTCCCTTTTTTGCAATAGTGGGTAAAATCTCAATCTTAGTGATAATCAACAGTTTAACTATTTCTTTTTCGCTAATCAGATATGGATTATAAGTAACAGAAATCATCTTGTCAATCATCTCCAAATCCGTTATCCCTTCAATTGGGGTCAATAGAGAAGTGCAAATATTGATCTCTTCCAGAGTCAAATTTCTACTTACTTTAAATGATATTCTTCTTGTCAGATCTTCCATAGCATTAATTTTTTGGCATTGAAAAATTGATCAATCAGATGCCTTGTAGTTAGAATTTTAAGATCGTACTCTGTTATGCAAGTATTCTACTGTTTCACTAGTAGTTAGAGGATTGGTAACATTGCCCGTCCTGAGAAAAAACACAGTTCGGTTATCTTCATTAAAGTAAACCGGACGCTCTGAAGATTCAACATAAACAGTACAAATCTCCTTTTCATTGATTTCATGAAAAGTGATATGGATTTTCATACAAATGTCCTTGCCATAAGCGTTTGAAACAATCAATATCAATCGCTGTTGGAAACCGTCTTTATCTTTTTTCTTTAGAGAAAAGTAATCGTTGGCCAATCCTAATATGTCACCATCATCATTTACTCCAATTATTAAAGTTCCCCCCTTGGCATTAAGAAATCCGGCAATTGATTTTAAGATCACATGTTCCAGATTTTTGTCAGTTTTAATCTGCCGATAGTCATGGCGTAAGGAGGATTTGAATTCAACAAATGCAGTCTCTCCTCCGGCAACTAAACTTGGGATACTTTGCTGAAGCAATTGTTTCTTTCCATATAATAAATGTTCTTTCGCTTTGTTGGATTTATAGTACAACCCCGAACCAAACCCAATAAAAGCGCCAAGTGTGGAAAAAGCCACTGACATTGGCATCATATGTAGGCTGAAAGCATGTTTGAATCCATTATAAAAGACATTTATCAGATCAGCGGAACTGGTTTCATGTGAGTTAAATTCAAACCAATAAATAACCATACTGATTGGATGAATAAGAAAGTAACCGATGAATAATCCAATGACAGAATGCAGGATTAGTTCTTTGTAATTCTTCATAACGAATTTGATAATAATTAATAGTAATTATGATTTCAAAAAAAATGTGGCATGAAATACTTTAGAGAGGATTCTTATAGTTTTATGATGTTTTGAATCATATATTCATGTTTTGCTTACTTGAGTTATTTACCATATTATTAAAATCTGAAAATGGGAATAAGGTCAAAAGCATTAATATAAAAGGTTACATAACCTTTCAAACTATAAGAGACTGGGAAATATCAATTCAGAAAAACACATATTTTGGGCAAGCTTACATTGCTCACCAGTAAATTAACCGGTGGACTGGCATTTGTGCTTATATGATTTATAGCTACGAGAGAGTGAGCTTCAATCGTTACAGGTATAAAATAAATTTGTAAAATATTCTTTGCAAATGAAGTAAATCCGGTATATGAAGGAGTATAATTATTATCAACAGCCAGAATAGAGATTTTGTCATCACAACAATGCTGTCCAAAATGACTGCCAGGAGTTGAACATTCATCATCCGGACCTTCCATACCACATGAAGCCAACTCACCTGTAACTGACACTTTATTAAAAGTAGCTTCTGCACTGCCACAATAATGAGAGGCAATGGTGACATGCATCACAGAAAGGATGATCAGAAATACAAATAATATGGATAATGCTTTTTTCACCAGCTAATTTTTCACTAATACTATTTAATCAAATTACTTCAATCAACAGAACAAATTAGTTCAAATTCCTATCACCTTTTACAATGTGCAATTTGTGTGACTTTATAAAGTTAACTCCTTTATTGCCTAAATCGTTACACAATTCCTAAATATATTTATATAATTCACATATTTTTAGAATTTTAACGATTGACTTTATAAACTGATCCGATGATTATAATTCACCAGATCAGTATAAAAGTAAGATTCAATAGATGAAAGATTCCTTATTTCACAGGAGCCATTTTCATTTTATCATCCATTTTCATGTCCATTTTACCGGCTTTTTTATCGTCCATCTTCATATCAGCTTTTGCACGGTCGTATTGGCAACAACCTGGTAGTTTGCTGTATGCTTCATCGGTAGCCTTGTGCATTTCGGTGTCGTGCCCTGCATTGGCAATCGCCATTTCCACTTTATGGACATCGGTTTTCGAATCGTCAAAGGCAAGGTCCATCATTTTGGTTTTCTTGTCCCAATTGACCATTGCAACACCATCAACTGCTTTAGCCGCTTTTTCAATGCGAGCTTTACACATATCGCAATTTCCATACACTTTTACTTTTTCTGTTTTATTGCCTGCAAATACAGCAAACGCCCCAAACATAAAAAGGGCAACTAAACTTATGATTTTTGTTTTCATACTATAAAAAATTAAATGGTTAAACTTCTATTTCCGATACTGGCAACATCCAGGTAGCTTATCATATGCTTCTTTTGATGCTTTGAATTTTTCTGTATCATGTCCTACTGCTGCTATAGCTTTTTGTATTGCATCAGAATTTGTTTTTGCTGGATCAAATTCAACGTGTATCATTTGTTTTTCAGCTGTCCATTCTGCTGACATCACTCCTGAAACTGATTTAGCCGCTGTTTCAATTCGTTCCTTACATAAATCGCAATTTCCTGAAACTTTGATCATTTGATGTTCCATTTTTGCCATCCCTGATTCGGTCTTCATATCCATCACTTGGGCTGCTTTATTTTCCGATTTTGCGTTGCCAGTTTTCATATCCATTGCAGGATCTTCTCCTTTTGCTTTTTTCGCTGAACCTTGTCCCATATCCATTCCAGCCATTCCTCCTGAAGAAACCTGGTTACCTTCCGGGTTCATCATGCTAGGCTTTCCGGCCAACTGAGCCGAGGCATCAATGGCAAATGTTCCGTTAGTCACGATTTCCTCTCCTTCCTTTAAGCCACTTAATACCACATAAGCATTACTCAGTGCAGGCCCAAGTTCAATTTCTCGCATACGGAATTCGGGTTCTTCTGTACCCTGAATTTTCACATAAACAACAGATCGGGGTCCAGTCCATAAAACAGACGATTGTGGAATAACAATTCCATCAGAATGTTCCGGCAAAGCAGAGGTAACCAACCCATTTACAAACATTTCGGGTTTTAGTTTACTACCAGGATTCGATGCTTCAACACGAACCAAAGCAACACGGGTTGTTGGATTGATGACCGGATCGATAAAAGTGATTTTTCCGGAGAATTTCTGACCGGGTAATGATTGAAGGGTAAACGAAACGCTGTTTCCTTTTTTGATCCAGGGTAAGTCGCTTTCGTAGGCATCAAAAAGTACCCAGACATTCGACAGATCAACCACTTCAAATAACGGAGCTCCCTGTTGCACGTAATCGCCCTGATTCACCCGTTTTGTGAGCACAATACCTGACACGTTTGCTGTAACATCAAAAACTGACTGTACTTTACCGTTTTTTTCAATAACAGAAATTTGTTCTTTGGTTAATTTCCATTGTAGTAATTTTTCACGTGCAGCATCAATCAAAGCTGGTTGTGCAGGTACCAATTGCTTAGCTTGCAACAACTCCTCCTGAGCAGTCACTAATGAAGGTGAATAAATCCGTGCGATTACCTGACCTTTAGTTACCGTTTCTCCGGTAAAGCTAACGAGCAACTCTTCAATTCTTCCAGGAATATGGGCAGGTTGGGTCTTTATCCGGCGTTCATCGGCCTGTACTTTTCCATATAAACTCACTTCTTTTTCAGCATTCTGCCTGCCGATCACTGTCGTTTGAACTTCAGCAAGTTTGATGGCCGCTTGAGTCATATGGACTGCATCCGGGTCAAGATCAGAGGTGGCATTTTGTACGGGAATTAATTCCATTCCGCAAATTGGACAATCACCCGGTTTATCCATCCTGATTTGAGGGTGCATGGCACATGTCCATATTTCATTTACTTTTTCACTTTCTGAATGTTGATGAACAGCATCACCTTCAGAAATGGTTGCCGGCTTGGAATTATGAAAAACCAACCACCCAAGTATCAATCCACCAGCAACGTATAAAGCTGGTTTAATCCATTTGTTTTGAAATATTTTATATTTTTTCATTGTCTTACTTTTTATTCCGTTTAAATTATTTCATGCCAGTTAGGTATTCGAGCTGAGCCCCTGTTGTATTTTTATCGGTCAGGGCAGCAAGTTCTTTCAATCCATAATCGAGCAATTGAGTCTGCATTCTCAGAACCTCTTCAAAGTCTGAATTAGAGGCCGAGAAGGCAGTTATTAACAGTCGAACACTTGTTCTGGCCAAAGCAGCCTGATTTTGATACAAAGCGAACCGGCGTCCGGCATCTTTATATTGCTGAATACTTTCCAGGAAGGATACTTCCAATCCATTAAGGGTATTTTTATAGGATTTTTCAGAAGCCTCAATCTTAAAGCCTGCTTCGCGTTCCATGGATTTATATTTTTTACTGAAAAACGGTATAGTGACTGAAACCATTGGCATAATCATGTCGTTGCCATTCATCATGGAAGGATTTCCCGCACGTTTTTCAATAAGCATATAATTAGCTCCAACGCCAATCATGGGTTTACCCATTTTATTTGCCATCACTTGTTGTGCTTGTCCGGCAGCTCTTTGTGCGAGGGTCATCCGCAGCATAGGATTGTTTCGCAAACTGTCAGTCATAGCATTCAAGTCAATAGTCAGTTCATAAGGTTGCAGACTATCCGGAATATTCACAGGTATTTTCGACGATCGATTCAGCAAACTATTGAATCGTGCAACTTCAGTGCCTAGCAAATCTTCGGATAAAGCTACCCGGTTTTCCAACTCCGCAATTTCCATTTGCACACGCAGCACATCAACCATGCCAGAACCTTTGGAGCTCATAGAAGATGATCCTCCACCCATACTCATTCCGGATGAAGCTGGTGCTACCTGAGTTGAATTACCCTTCTGCATGCCGCCCATACCTCCTGAATTCATTGGCGTTGGTGCTGGAGCAACAGAATTTCCCGAAGACATGCCACCTGAAGAACCTGAACTTTTTGCATTCGTATAAGTCGAAAGCGCTATTTTTTCAAGTGTACGCAGCAATTCAAGGTTTTCGTTCAGGATACCAATTTCCTTTTTCTTTTGGTAGACTCTATACCAGGATGTTTTTACCTGACTATAAAGAAGGTTACGAACATCACTGGCTTCCTCGAACTTCATAATAGCCATCTGCGAAGCCTCATCTTTGGCCGCTTTCAATGCCCCAAACCAAGGGAACATCTGCATGGCCTGAATGTTGCTTAACTGATTTCCACCAAGTAATTCCATCGGTTTCAGGAAAACCCCTAACTGAGCCGTTGGATCTGGCAATGCGCCCGCCTGTGGAACTTTTTCCAGAGCAGCTGAATATTCCAGAAATTTGGCCTGTAATCCGGGATTATTTTTCCCGGCCAGTTCCAAATAAACCGACAATGAATCCTGCGCGTTTACAGTTACCGCCAAAAGCAAAAACATAACGACTCCTATAATCCTTTTTGTTACAGAATCTTTAAACATAGAACTTGAAATTCGGAATTTGAACTTATACATAGCTTTCCTCCTTTCCGTCGCTCAGTGCCAGAGCAGTTAATTTTTTTTGTTCTTTTTTTATTTCTCCCTCACGCCATATACATTGAAGTATAGGCACCACAAACATGGTCATGATCTGGATAATCATACCACCGAATGTTGGAATAGCCATTGGAACCATAATATCGGCTCCTTTTCCGGTAGAAGTTAATACAGGAAGC
>JBBSBP010000153.1:0-10674 GCA_038251165.1 Bacteroidales bacterium
ATACACCCGTTTTACGCGAAGTGCGTGTTCCGAACACTAGTTACGGCGAAGATTATGCTGTGGGATTGGCCATTTCGCGTAATTACCAAATTGGCCGCATTTACGATAATATTTACCTTTGCCGCCGTTGGGACGACAATTTGGATGCTGCGTTGGACATTGTTAAAATGAACATGCACAAAACTCGAAAATGCCACACAGGCTACTTTTGTGGGACGTTCGGGAAATATTGCTTTTTCATGGATGGTGGTGTTTGCTGCCATTGCACTTTTCTTTGTGTTGTTTTTTATCTATCACCGCTGGGTGTTACCCCGTCCTGTGAGCGATGTCCCCAACATAACCGGGGGGCGTGGTATTTTTGCCGATTTCATACAAACTTTTGTTAGCTTTTTTAAAAAGAAACAAATTGGAGTGGCCATTCTTTTTATGCTTTTGTACCGTTTGGCCGAATCGCAACTGGTAAAAATGGCATCGCCATTTTTACTTGACGCCCAAGAAGTTGGCGGTTTAGGACTTACCACGGGAGATTTGGGATTGGTGTACGGAACCGCCGGGATGATTGCTCTTACAATTGGAGGTATTTTAGGCGGAATTGTGGCTTCGCGCAACGGTTTGAGATATTGGATTTGGTGGATGGCACTGGCTATTAACCTGCCCAATCTGAGCTATTTGTACTTATCATTGTTTATGCCTATTTCGTTGTGGTATGTAGCTGCTGCTGTGTCGGTTGAGTTATTTGGTTATGGCTTCGGGTTTACTGCCTATATGTTGTATATGATTTACATTTCGCAAGGAAACCACAAAACGGCACATTACGCCATTACTACCGGTTTTATGGCACTGGGAATGATGATACCGGGGATGATAAGCGGTTGGCTGGAAGAGATTTTAGGCTACCAGAATTTCTTTGTGTGGGTACTTATTTGTACTGTCCCAATTTTCCTTGTTTTACCGTTTGTGAAAATTGATCCGGAATTTGGGGTGAAAGACGATAAGTAAATTCAATAAAACCTGGTGAACTAATAGCTGTGCTCGTCAAGTTTTACTTTTCCTTTAAAAGTGCGGTAAACAAAAACGGTATAAGAAAGTACCAGTGGGTTGCCAATTGCTACCTTTAGTAGCATAATTACTGATGATTTTTCGGAAGATACTGCATTGTAAATGTTAATGTTGTATTGAGGAGCTATCGTTGAAAGCAACATGTTGGGATACAATTCAATAGCTACCAAAACAAGCAACAAACAAATGGTTAACGAAGAAAATAAAAATGCCCTGAAATATCTTTTTTTATTCGCCAATCGAGGAATATTTGCAGTGCTTTAAAATGCCGGCAATGGCACAATACAATAATTTAGTTTTATTAAAGAAGTAGGTAACTTTATACCGAAGAAGTTGAGTTCTGATGAGGATTAGATTTCAGCGGGAAAAAGTTATCAAGTATTTGGAAATGAAAAAATTTGAAAAAAGCCATAAAATATTAACTTTATGAAATGCAATCTAAACATGACATTAACATAGTTTTCATCATCCTGCTTTTTGTTGTTCTTTTTCAAAATTGCCGGCAACCAAAAACAGAAAAACCAAAGATAGTGTATGTAAATTCATACCATCGTGGACATCCCTCCAGTGATGAAATTATGGACGCAATTATTGACGGATTCCCTACCGATAGCTTTGAATTAAGTACCTTTATTATGGATACTAAAAGAAATTCTTCACAAGATTATATCGAAAACAAAGCTGCCCAATTGTATTACTCCATATCATTTATTGATCCTGATATAGTGCTTGTCTCAGACGATAATGCGTTGAAATACCTCATAAAGCCCTACTTTTCAGAAAGCGATCCGCCAGTGGTGTTTTGCGGAATAAACTGGTCAGATAAGGAATATGACCTCCAGGCTGTAAAGGTCACGGGCATGCTCGAAATACTGCCATTGGCTGATGTGTTACTTACCATGAAATCCTATTATCCTTGGATGAAAAAATTATTGGTACTTAACGAGAACACCACTACATCCAGGAAGGAAAAGTTACTTCTTGATACGCTATTTAATCGAGTTGGAGTTTCTGCTGAACACGAATTGGTTGATGATTTTGATAGCTGGAAAACAAGTTTTATAAAAGGAAATGAAATGTATGATATTATCTATATTTCTACCAACGGGGCCATTAAAGACTGGGATAAAGATGAAGCTGTAAAATTTATTAATCAACACATCACTGTACCTGTAGTTACCTGTGAAGATTTTATGATGCCTTACGCTGTTGTTGGAATGACAAAAGTTGCAAAAGAACAAGGAATTTGGACGGCCACAACGGCTAAAAAAATCTTAAATGGAGAAAGTCCTTCTGATATCCCCGTAACAAGAAATCAGGAATCGGCCATCTGGTTGAATACGAGATTAGCAGAAAAGATAAATTTTCAACCTGATTCGGAATTTTTAAAAAAAGCTAAAATTGTATATTAGTAAAACATACATTGTCGATTCTGATAATGAATAATAAGATTACGGTTTTATACCATGGTAATTACTATAATATGATTACAAAAAAGGCGTTACAAGAAAAGAGTTTATATCACGAATACTTTTATACTGGTACTCCCCTAACAGTCGGAAGTTGCAAACAATAAATGATATAAATAAAATATTTTGTTATAAAACTACTTATGTATCCGTTCTCAAGCGTGGTTTTTAACCATCTATTAATGATACATTTATTGAAAATTACAGGAACATTAAAAGGAAATATATCATCAACATGAATAAATATAAACTCCTTCTTATTCTCTTATTCATTGGGTTTACAGTTTATAACAGTGCACAGGAAATTGACATTTCATTAAAAATCAATAAAAAAGATTTTGACCCGGCCACTCTGTTGTGGTATGAAACCCCGGCGACCATCTGGGAAGAAGCTTTGCCAGTTGGAAATGGAAGGTTAGGTGCCATGGTCTTCGGGGAATATGGAGAAGAACGGATTCAGTTAAACGAAGAAACATACTGGTCTGGCGGCCCCTACTCCACGGTTGTTAAAGGCGGTGCTGAGTATTTACCCCAGATTCAAAAATACATTTTTGAAGGAGAACCCATAAAAGCACATAAACTGTTTGGCCGAAAACTGATGGGATACCCGGTAGAACAACAAAAGTACCAGTCGCTGGCTAATTTAATTCTGTTTTTTGAAAACCAGGAAAAAGTAAGGGGATACAAACGCTGGCTGGATTTGAACACGGGTGTAACTTGTGTAGAATATTCAGTGGATGATATTACTTACCGCAGAGAAGTTAGTTCTTCGGCTCCGGATCAGGTTGTATTGGTGCGGTTAACAGCCAGCAAACCTGGTAGCCTTTCTTTTAAAGCGCAGCTCAGGGGTGTCCGAAATCCGGCGCACTCCAACTATGCAACCGATTATTTTACTATGGATGGAGTTGGACAGGATGGATTGATGGTGAATGGAAAATCGGCTGATTATTTGGGCATTGAAGGGAAACTAAGATACAAAGCACAACTGAGAGCAATTCCTGAAGGTGGGATAATCAGGGAAGAAGATGATTATTTAATTATTGAAAAAGCAGATGCTGTTACCTTGTGCATCGCCGCAGCAACTAATTTTGTGAATTATCATGATGTAAGTGCCGATCAAAACACACGTGTTGAAAATTACCTGGAACAGGTAAACGGTAAATCGTATAATAAAATGCTTTCTACTGCTATTAATGACTATCAGAAATATTTCAAACGAGTTACTCTTGAACTTCCAAAAACTGATAACTCTTATTTGCCAACGGATAAACGAATGGCAGTAGTTAATAATGAAACTGACCCCAGTTTGGCATCACTCTGCTACAATTTTGCCCGTTACTTGTTAATCGGGTCATCAAGGCCCGGAACCCAGCCTGCCAATTTGCAGGGAATCTGGAACAATGATATGAACCCGGCATGGGATTCAAAATATACCACGAACATTAATACTGAAATGAATTACTGGCCGGCGGAATCGGGCAATCTCGCGGAACTAGTTGAACCTCTTACAACAATGGTAAAGGAATTAACCGATCAGGGAGCACAGGTGGCAAAAGAACATTATGGCGCCGGTGGTTGGGTATTTCATCAGAACACGGATTTGTGGAGAGTAGCCGCTCCGATGGATGGACCTTGCTGGGGTACTTTTACAGTGGGTGGTGCCTGGCTGACAAATCAATTATACGATCATTACCTTTTTACTCAGGATAAGGAATACCTCGAAGAACTTTATCCGGTCATGAAAGGAGCTGTTCAGTTTTTTATGGATTTTCTTATTGAAGACCCGGCTGGAAAATGGCTGGTCACAAATCCCTCTACCTCTCCGGAGAACCCGCCCAAAGGGCCCGGATACGAATATTTCTATGATGAGGTAACCGGAATGTATTATTTTACAACCATCTGCTACGGTGCATCCATTGATATTCAGATTTTAACTGATTTGTTTGGATATTTTATTGAATCGGAAAAAATGCTCGGTCTTGATCAGGTATTTGCGGCAAAAGTGGCAGAAGCCAGAAATAGACTGGCTCCACCACAAATCGGAAAAGACGGAACATTGCAGGAATGGACGGAAGACCTTGAACAACTGGAACCCAATCACCGGCATAATTCTCATATGTATGGTTTATATCCGGGAAATGTGATTTCAGCAAAAAGGACACCTCAATATATTGATGCATGCAAAGCGGTGCTAAATAATAGAGGAGACGGTGCATCCGGTTGGTCACGGGCATGGAAAATGGCACTTTGGGCAAGGATGTACGATGGAAACAGGGCGAATAAAATCTTCAAGGGATATATCGCGGAGCAATGTTATCCGCAATTGTTTGCGAAATGTGGAAAACCCCTTCAGATTGATGGAACAATGGGAGTTGCCGCCGGAATTACCGAAATGCTTATTCAGTCGCACGAAGGTTCTATCGACCTGCTTCCTGCATTGCCGGACGAATGGAATGAAGGTCGGTTTGACGGTGTTTGTGCCCGTGGTGGATTTGAGTTGGATATGAAGTGGAAAGAAAAAACTATCACCGAAGTTGAAATATTATCAAAAGCAGGAGAAGTATGTCGAATTGATGACGGAGCTAATTTTAAAGTGACCAAAGACGGGAAAAAAATAGCATCAAAAACCAATAAAGATGGTTCTGTTGAATTTCAAACCACAGCGGGAAGTTTGTACCTGTTAACACGCAAATAGGAAATGATAGCCCGTCCGACAGAGCAATATAAAATGATAATTTACTGATTATAAATATAATACAGACTTATGAAAAGACGACTCGCTTTTACCCTTGGGATTGTATTTGCCGCAGGCATCTTTTTTACATCTTTTGCGCAACAAAAAACCTTGTCGAAAATAACACTGGAGGATTTATATAAAAACAATATTTTTCGTCAGAAGGGAATAAATTCGGTGCGTTGGATGAAAGACAACAAAGGTTATTCAGCACTGGAAACTAATGGAAAAGTAGGTGGGAAAGATATTGTTGTTTATGATGCAAAAACCGGGCAAAGAGAAGTATTGCTATCAGCAGACAAGTTAATTCCTTCCGGTAAAAAAAGTCCGTTAGACATTAGCAACTATAGCTGGTCTGATGATAATAGCAAACTTTTAATTTTTACAAATACACAAAAGGTTTGGCGATATCATACACGTGGTGATTATTGGGTTTTGAATGTGAAAACCGGGAAACTGACACAGATTGGCAGTTCGATGGAAGAGGCACGTTTGATGTTTGCCAAATTTTCGTCCGATGGTAAAAAGGTGGGATTTGTATATAAGAATAACATTTATGTTCAAACGCTGGAATCTGGCAGCATTGACCAGTTAACAAGTGACGGGAATGAACAGATAATTAACGGAACTTTCGATTGGGTTTACGAGGAAGAGTTAAATTGTCGTGATGGATTCAGGTGGAGTCCCGACAGTAAAAAAATCTCTTTCTGGCAAATGGACACAGAAGGAATGGGCACTTTTTACCTGATAAACAATATTGATTCAATTTATCCGAAAATAATTCCTTTGCCCTATCCTAAAGTGGGGACTGCAAATTCTTCAGCCAAAATTGGCTCCATTAATCTGGAAAATAAAAAAATTACCTGGATGGACATTCCGGGCGATCCAAGAAATAATTATCTGGCTCGCATGAATTGGGCAAATTCCCCGGATGAGCTGATTATTCAGCAATTAAATCGCGAACAAAACACCAACAAAGTATATTTTGCTGATGTCGTTACCGGAAAGACAAAGGTTGTTTATACCGAAAAAGTAGATACCTGGCTTGATGTATATGACAATCTCACCTGGCTGAATAATGGAAAGGAATTTACCTGGCTAAGCGATAATACAGGATGGCTGCATCTCAATCGGGTTTCAGGAAATTCGGGAGAGATTACTCCAATTACATCAGGAAATTTTGAGGTAATTGAGTTGTTGAAAATAGATCAGGAAAAGGGATGGGCGTACTACATTGCATCACCCGAAAATGCCACGCAGCGTTATCTTTTCAGAAACAGTCTGGATGGAAAAGGAAAGCCGGAACGACTTTCTCCAATCGACCAGCCCGGACAACATTCCTACAACATTTCGCCCGATTGTAAATATGCCATTCATACTTTTTCAAACCATACAACACCTCCGCGATACGAAGTAATCACACTTCCGGATCATCAGGTGCTCAGGGTTCTGGAAGATAATACGGAACTAAAAAATAATCTGGGTAAGTATGATATTCCAGCAAAAGAATTCTTCAAAATAAAAACGGATGACGGTTTGGAATTTGATGCCTGGATGATAAAACCGGTTGGTTTTAATCCGGAGAAAAAATACCCGGTTATGTTTTATGTGTATGGAGAACCAGCGAGTGCCACCGTTCAGGATAATTGGAGTGGTAATTTGTGGGATCAGTTGCTGGCTCAGGAGGGATACCTCGTAATCAGTGTCGATAATCGCGGAACAGATACTCCCCGGGGCCGCGAATGGAGAAAATGCGTTTATAAAAAAATCGGAATTATCGCACCTCAGGACCAGGCCGCCTGTGCACGAAAAATTATGGAATGGGATTTTGTTGATTCCCAACGCATTGGAATCTGGGGATGGAGTGGCGGAGGTTCTAATACCTTAAATTGTATATTCAGATATCCCGAAATTTATAAAACCGGTATTGCCATTGCATTTATCAGCAATCAGTTACTTTACGATAATATTTACCAGGAACGGTATATGAATTTACCTGAAAATAACGAGGAAGGTTATCGCGATGGCAGCCCAATAACACACGCTATAAACCTGCAAGGAAACCTGCTTTTAATTCATGGTTCGGGTGATGATAATTGCCATTATCAAAGTTGTGAGATGTTGGTAAATGAATTGATAAAACAGAATAAGTATTTTTCAATGGTGGAATATCCCATGAGAACGCACAGTATTAATGAAAGGGAAAATACGTCATTACACTTACGAATGACCATGCTAAATTATTTAAAACAAAATCTCCCGGTTGGAGCAAAATAATTTTTTATGAATGAAAAAGAAAATATCAGAAAACCAATTCGGTTAATAAAGGCTGGAGAAATGAAACAGTTTTATTCCATGCAAAAAGCAATTGATGCGATGGAAAAGGCATTTTCTTCTTTGTCTGCCGGCGAAAGTTTTGTTCCTTTGCGTTTTGTTTCCAGACTTCCAGAAAATGAAATATTGATGCTTTTCAAACCTGCTTTTGTTAAAAAGGATAAACGGGTTACCGTAAAATTCCTTACTCAACGCGAGAGTGGCTTTATTTCTGGGATTCCAACGATTCAGGGAATTGTTTTGGTAATTGATTCGGTAACCGGAGAAATTCTGTCGATTATGGATGGAGAGTATATCACGGCACTGCGAACCGGTGCAGCCAGCGGATTGGCAACCCGATATTTTGCCCGAAAAGATGCACAAACGATGGCTCTTTTTGGCTGTGGGGCACAAGGACGGACACAGTTGGAAGCAGTGGTTTGTGAACGAAAAATCAGAAAAGTTTTGGTCTTTGATAAAAACAAAGAAACAGCCGATAAATTTATTCGGGAGATGCAGGAGAAACTTCAGCTTGAAATGGTTTATTGCATGGATACTTCTGTTTTATTGGAAGCAGAACTTATTTGTACAGCCACTAATGCTACAAAACCGCTGTTCCGGAGAGAAGAGGTAAAAAAGGGTGTGCATATTAACGCCATTGGATCTTTTCAACCGAATATGCAGGAACTCGATCCGTATTTAATTAGGGATGCAAAAGTGTATGTAGATCAGGCGGAACAGTGTTTACAAGAAAGCGGCGATCTGATAAAACCGAGTTCGGAAGGAATAATTTCTGACAAGCACATAATTGGTGAAATTGGTGATTTTTGCTTGAATAAAATCCCGGGAAGGAAATCGGATGATGAGATTACAATTTTTAAAAGTGTTGGAGTTGCCATCCAGGATTATGCAGTCGCAACCGATATTTACAATACCTCGCTTTTAGAAGGCTTTGGACAGGAAATTAACTTTTTTGAATAATGAAAAAAAACCCCGGTATATTTAACGACGTGATTGGCCCAGTAATGCGGGGACCTTCAAGTTCACACACGGCGGCATCGTGGGGCATTGCCAGAATCGGACTTGATATTTTAAATGATCCCCTGCAAAAGGCACTTATCGAATTTGATCGCGATGGAGCCTGGGCGCCGAATTACCGGGAGCAGGGAACAACAATGGGAATTGACGGCGGTCTTTTAGGCCTTGAAATTACTGACGAGCAAATGAAAATAGCAGCGAGTGTGGCTCGCCAAAAGGGAATCATCATCGAATATCAAATAAGCTCGTTCCCAACAAACCATGCCAATACAGTGCGGCTAACACTGTGGGGGATTTCACAAAAAAAGGTACAAATAATTGCCGTCTCACTGGGAGGAGGTTCATTTGAAATCAGATCAGTTGATGGATTTTCTGTTCAATTGTGTGGTGATTCGTACGACATGCTCATTTTTACCAAAAGCAAACCAGATGTGTCGGCAGAACTTAAAGCCTTTATTCCTTTTGAAGTTAAATTTTCATCCGAACAAAAAAGAGAAATTATCAAGTATGAGTTTAAATCATCATACCCATTTTCTTCTGAATTTATAACTCAGCTTCAAAATCATCCGGAATTAGATGAAATTGCGCTCATTCATCCAATAATGCCAATTATTGCCGGCAAACAAACTGAGATGCCATTTACTACGATTCATTCATTAGTTAATTATGCAGAAGAATATGGAGCAGACATGGGAGATTTGGGGCTGATATACGAAAAATGCATTAGTGGAATCTCCGAAAAGGAGTTAATCCATAAAATGGAGGAAATGATCCAAATCATTCATAAAAGTATTGATACCGGATTAGCAGGAACACATTACGAAGATCGGATTTTACAACAACAATCGCAATTAATCGGAAAAGCCGAAAAAGAAGGTAAAATTAATGATTCAGTTGTAAACCGCATAATTGCAAATGTTTCGGCACTGATGGAATCAAAAAGTGCCATGGAAGTTGTTGTAGCTGTCCCCACTGCAGGCTCTTGCGGAACAGTTGGAGGAGCTTTACGCGCCGTCGCTGAGAATATGGGTTCATCCAATGATGAATTGATAAAAGCATATTTCGCTGCGGGTATTGTTGGCGCATATTTTGCACAGGGACCGGGATTTTCGGCAGAAGAACATGGTTGTCAGGTGGAATGTGGTGCTGCCTCAGGAATGGCGGCCGGTGGTCTTGCCCAACTAATGGGAGGCACAGCGAAGCAATCATTGGGGGCTGCCTCCATGGCCATTCAAAACATGATTGGTCTGGTTTGTGATCCGGTTGCCGACAGGGTTGAAGTACCTTGCCTGGGGAAAAATATAAATGCAGCTGTAAATGCTTATTCTTCAGCAATCATGGCCATCTCCGGGTACGATTCTGTTATTCCCTTGGATCAGGTTATTGAAACCGTTTCGAGGGTAAGTAAAACAATGCCAACCTGTGTAAAATGTACAGGAAAAGGCGGATTGGCAATCACAGAAACCGCAACAAAACTGAAATTAAAACTTGCTGGAAAAATTGATTGAAAATCATTTAATGTATAATTCGCAGTCAAATCCATTAAAAATCAGATAATGACAAAATTCAAAATAATACTCATTTTACTTTCACTGGTTGCCTGCAATACAACAAAGGAAAAAAAGACCATTGACGATTTTGGAGTGGACGATAAATCACAATGGATTACAGATGGACGGGCACTTCCTTCCAGCGATTCACTTTTTTATCTTGATGCGCCAGCTCCAATTTTTCGTAAGGAATTCAAACCAGATGGCACAATTGAAAAAGCAACTCTCTTTATTACTGCTGCCGGATATTATAAAGCTACTATAAATGCTGACCCGGTTGGAAAGAATGTGCTTGATCCTGCATGGACCGATTTCAGCAAAAGAATTTATTATTCGGAATACGACGTTACTTCGCTTGTTAATGAAGGCGATAATTGTTTGGGTGTAACATTGGGCAACGGTTTTTATAATCCACTTCCGCTCAAAAAATGGGGCAGCAGAAATTTAAGAAATGACCTGACCGTAGGCAAACCCACATTTTTGGCAAAACTTCGCATCAACTATAAAAATG
>JBBSBP010000154.1:0-10630 GCA_038251165.1 Bacteroidales bacterium
ACTGCCCCTCGTTTGAGCGATAGCGGTAACGAGGGGTTGTTGGTTTGGCGTCTTAGACGCATCATTTTAAACCCGACCATTCCGGATATATACTAAAGTTTGCAGCCGTTGGTGCTGATTTGCCCCGTGTGCCCGGAGTACCTTTTAGCAAGGGATTTGTAATCTCAATAACCGAAAGTTGGGCAGCTAATTTCGTTTTAAAGGGATAGATAAAGCTAATTAATACAAAGATCAAAAAATGGCCACCAGATTCAATCCTGGCGGCCATTTTTTAATTTATTTTCACGAAAACTATAAAGTTAGTTTGAAAACTAAAAATTTAGTTGTAGCTTTGTTTCGGATATCCAATCATCTCATTACAGGCCGAATGGAAGTTGAACCATTTAGCTGAATGAGATGAGGAATCGAATTCTTCTTTTTTTTGTCTTTAATAACTAAAATGTTAGTTGACGAACTAATTGCTTAGTTTTGGCAAGATGTTTGTTGTGAAAAACCGAATTAAAACTGTTTTTGTCATGAAAGAATTAACCAAAGCTGAAGAACAGATTATGCAGGAACTTTGGACCCTCGAAAAAGCTTTTGTAAAAGAGGTAATCGACAGGCTTCCGGAGCCAAAACCTGCCTACAATACTGTTTCTACGATTATCCGTATTCTGGAAAAGAAAGGGTTTGTTGACCATTACGCGTATGGAAAAACACATCAGTATTTTCCGCTTGTTAGCAAAACGGATTATACGAAATCGTATTTCAGGAATTTTCTGAATGGTTATTTCAGTAATTCGTTTCAGGAAATGGTTTCGTTTTTTGCCAAAGAAGACAAAATGAGCCTCTCAGAACTTGAAGAAATCATCAAGGAAGTTGGAAAAGATTTAGAAACGGAAAATCCTTCACCCAATGACTAACTTTGTAAATTACCTGTTGGAATCGGGAATAAGCCTGAGCCTTTTTGCGCTCGTTTATTTCATGTTTTTACGGAGAGAAACTTTTTTCAGTGTTAACCGGTGGTTTTTGCTGGTTTCCATAGGTTTCTCGGCATTACTGCCGTTGTTGCATGTCCCGTTTTATGCTCCGCAAGCGACATTACTTCCGGAAGTTACTGTCACTCCCTACATCAATTTATTGAGTGCAGTTACTATTTACAGTACATCGCTTACACTTGGAGCCGAACGTTTTGTGTTGACTTACAGTTTGTTTGGTTATATCTATTTATTGGGAGTGGTATTTTTTGCCGGGAACTTTTTTCTTCGGATTTACCAGATTATTCGGATCATTGCGCACAACCGGATCATTTCCGAAGGGAAAATAAAACTGGTAATTCTGGATGAGGAGACAAGTCCGTTTTCATTTCTGAATTACATTTTCGTGAGCAAAAACCTTCAAACTACCAATGGTTGGGAAAAAATGCTCGAGCATGAAAAGCAGCACATTCAGCAGGGGCACACATTTGATGTACTCATTCTGGAATTTATTGCTGTATTTCAGTGGTTTAATCCTTTCTTTTGGATGTTCAGGAGGGCGCTGCGCGAAAATCACGAATTTCTGGCTGATAAGGCTGTGATCTCAAAGGGAACTGCGCCTTTATGGTACAAGCAAATCCTAATCAATCAGTATGTTGGCGGACAAATAGTGTTGGCCAATAACTTCAATTATTCGTTAATTAAAACCCGAATCAAAATGATGTCAAAAATAAAATCCGGAAAATTAGCCAATGTGAAAATCCTGATTGGATTTGTATTGGCTGCCAGCTTAGTCGCCGTATTTGCCTGCGAGCAAAAAGAATCGATAAAAACTGAAGTTATAAGTAATACTGAGAAATCAGTAAGTATGAATTTTGATGGCCATGCATTAAAAATCACAGGAGATTCTGCAGGCATTGAAAAATTGCACAGCCTGATAGAAGTTGCCGGCGATTATAAAATGGTCAGAAATGTAGAAACCGGAGCAATGGAGTTACAAAGTAAAACGAATAAAGTCGATGAAATTGTCGCCATTGCTTACGACAGGCAGGAGAAGTCTGAAAAGGGTCAGAATGAAGTATTCTTCGTTGTGGAACAAATGCCTGAATTTCCCGGTGGGGAGCTGGCTTTAAGAAAGTTTATCGCCCATTCCGTGAAATATCCTACTGAAGCCACTAAAAAGGGAATACAGGGAAAGGTATTTGTAAACTTTGTGGTTGAAAAAGACGGAAGCGTCGGAGCAGTAAAAATAGCTCGGGGAGTAGATCCATTGCTTGATCAGGAAGCAATCCGTGTAGTATCAGAATTGCCCAAATGGGAACCCGGAAAACAAAAGGGTCAGGCTGTTAGAGTTTCATACACTATACCGATTAATTTTGCCTTAGAGTAAAAGGTAATTCTACAAACGCTTCGCTTAGACCTGTTCAGGTTTCATTAGCCTGGACAGGTCTGAATTTGGTGCTGCTATTATTAATTGCAGATATTCCGGAACAGGCAGTTATTTTCAGGGAACAATCGAACCCTTTACAGGCCGTAAAATCTTTGGAACAGGCTCTTTTCCACGAACCGCAAAACAGTCTGTATCTGTCAGAGCTCGGTGAGAATTATTCAAGCCTTGGAAATTTATACCAGGCAGTGGAATGTTACCGAAGGGCAGTGGTTTTGGCACCTTATGAGTTAAGTTTAAAAGGCAGATTAGGACGGGCTTACCTCAGTATTGATGATTTTGAACGTGCATTTCAATCTTTTGCTGAAATCCGGAAGGCGGATTCGACTAATGTTTTTTTCAACAAGCAGTATGCCTTTGCGGCTTTTCGATTGGGTAAAGTTGATATGGCTATCCGAATCTACGAACAGGTTGTTTCGGAAAATCCGGGAGATTTCAGTTCGCACCTGAACCTGATTGCGATTTATAAACGTAAAAAAGATGCTGCAAAGGTTTATGAATCCGGGAACCGTGCGTTGTCCGTCTTTCCATCAAATGCGACACTTTTGCTTCGACAGGCCGATGCTCTGTATGAACTGAAGGATTATGAACGGGCATTATTCCCTTATGAGAAATACCTTGCAGTAAATGATTCAACTTTTGATGTTCTGAAAAATTACGGAATTACACTGTTTTTCTGCAAACAGGAACAGGAAGCTATCCGGGTACTCGAAAAATGCTTTCTGCAAAAGGCCTTTGAGTTAAATAACAAAAAGGTAGAAGTCCTGTTCGAAATAGCTACTACCTATGAGGAATTCAATTTCAATAAAACACTTGCCTTGAATTATTATAACACTTACCTGAAAACTGCCAGAGAAAAGGCGCAAAATGCTGATTATGCGTTGGAACGAATCCGGAAAATTAAAGAGGAGTTGTTTTTCGAGAATAAATAAATCTCAAATAAAAAACCTATTTTCCTGAATTCGAAAATTTCAGTTTTCCACCTTCCCGGATGTTTTCGTGCCTGATCACAAAAGGAACCTCTTTTCCATTCAGTTCAACCCGATTAAATGTTTTGTAAGTATCCGGATCATCCAGGCTGATTCTGAATTTTCCGCCGGGGTAATATTCCGGATTCAGGTTTAATTCCACTTCACTGAAAATAGGTGATGAAAGCTGGTATTCGCCCGATCCCGGCGAAACCGGGTAAAAACCCATAGCGGAAAAAACATACCAGGCTGAAGTTTGTCCTGAATCATCGTTTCCGGGAATTCCACCATCATAAGCGGTATATTCGGTTGTCAGGATATTTTTGACTTTTTTCTGAGTTTCGACCGGATCACCCAGATAATTATAGAGGTATGGAATGTGATGGCAAGGTTCATTCGAATGCCAGTATTCACCTGATTCAAAAAGTTCATCGAGCTTTTCGCGAACCTGTTTTTTGTCGCCGATCAGGTCAAATAATCCGGGAATATCCTGGGGAACAAACCAGAGATGATGCATCGGAGTTCCTTCGGTGAGGTATGATGCACGTGCATATGGATTGTAGTCTTTGCTCCATGTTCCATCGATGTATCGTCCCCTCATGCTTTTGGTTTCATCATCGAATACCAGCTGATAGTTTTTCCCTCGTTTGGCCAGGAGTTGAGCATCTTCTGTTTTTCCATACTTTTCGGCCACTTTCGAGAGCACAAAATCGGTCATCGCATATTCCAGAGTCCGCGACACCTGTTCGTTTTTATGGAATGCTTCTTTTACACTGTCTTCAAGTGGAATATAGCCAAATTCAAGATATGACTTCATACCCCGGCGTCCTTTACCGTTTTTGTAATCTTCGCCTTCTGAAACTTCAAAAGCATTTTTCCGCATATAGGCGTAAGCCTTGTCTATATTGATATCAAAACCTTTGATATAGGCATCCCCCAAAGCTGTGTTGGCATGGTCGCCGATCATCGCCGAAGTATAGCTGTTCCACATCGGGAAAATGGGCATCCAGTTACCTTGTTCGGCTTTCAATACGAGCGATTTCATCATGTCTTCGTATTTATCGGGAGCGACCAGGCTTACAAGTGGAAGCTGTGCCCTGAAAGTATCCCACAACGAGAAATCGTCGTAATAAACATGTCCTTTTTCGATTTTCTGAATGGACTTATTGCCATCGAAAGCAGGGTAGGAGCCATCCATATCGCTGAATGTGCGGGGGAAAAGCATCGAATGATAAAGAGCCGTATAAAATTTGGTGTAATCTTCATCTTTCCCACCTTTCAGACTGATTGTTGATAAGGCTTCATTCCAAATCTGTGTGGTTTCTGATTTTGTTTTTTCGAAATCCCAATGAGGTATTTCAGCATCCAGATTGGCCCGGGCCTCTTCGATGCTGGTAAATGAAGTTCCAACCTTGGCCATAATCACATCATTTTTCAGGATATTGAATGATGCATAGGCACCGATATCCGGGTTCCCTGAAATTTCAGCCTGTTTTTTTAAATCTTCCATCTGGAAACAGCATCCAAAATCATCTGGTGGCCTGTTAAACCTGACTACAAAATATCCGCTGAATCCTGCCGGTTGACCCCAGCCCTGGTATATACGATGCACCGGATTGTAGCCGTAGATTTCCTGTTTTTCAGGATCAACTCTGATGTATCCTTGTCCTTCGTCGCTGTTCGGGGTAATCAGTACAATAGCTTTTTCTTCATTCAGGTAAGAGAACTTGAAAAATCCGGATCGCGCTGTACCTGTCATTTCTACAAAAGTATTGTATTCCTGAAGCATACACGAATAATAAGCCGGGGAAGATGTTTCGTTATCGTGGCTGTATAGCGATGCGCGTTCGTCGGCAAAAGTGCGTAAATAACCAGTCATCGGCATCAGGGTAAAACTTCCGTAATCCTGTGTACATGAACCACCCAGCCAGTGAGAACCTCTGAAACCCTGTATTTTTTTACCACCATAATAATATGGCGAAACGCATTTGGTTTCCGTGTTGCGGGTTTGTGGTGTCCATTGAGTCATTCCAAAGGGAGTTGTAACAGCCGGAGTAACCTGACCCCATTCTTCTGAACCCTGATTGTGCCTGGTACCGCTGAGTCCGGTTGAGGGACCTGTGCCAATTAACGGATTAACATATTGAATGAGGTTTTCGGCTTTTTTATGGCAGCCGGACATAATAAGTAAAGCTGTCAACGCAATTGACAGGTAAAGCTTGTTTGCAGTCATTGGTAATAATTTAATTCGATGAAAACAAATTCATGAAGATTAGTCTGTGAATTCCATGAATCGCCATTTATTTGCCGGCTTTAAAAATAGTGCATTTATTTTACTTCAGCAAAGGTGGTATCATCGAAATGGGCATTGCCAATTATTACATGCACAAAGCGTTTCCTGATATTGTTTCACCCGATCTGACCTTCAAAGCCCTCGGCTACATTTATGGTTGTCATCCCGGATCCGACTATATCTTTCTGGTACAGGCAGCAATGGATTTGCTGAAGGAAAAGTATTTCCTTTTTCTGCTATAAAAGAACATATGTTCTTTAAAAATTGTTTTTTTATTTTTTACCGAATTTCCGGATGCTAAAAAAAATAGTAATTTTGTGCCGGAAAACAGATCTGGTTTGGCTAAAGAAATAAATAACGATGAGCTTTTCATTATCGGGAAGATGATTGAAGGAGATATTGATTCCTTTAAATACTTCTTTAACAGGTATTATGCCGACCTGTGTAATTTCGTGCATATTTATCTCCACGATCAGGTTTTAGCTGAAGAAATTGTTCAGGATATTTTCGTCTATTTCTGGGAAAACAAGCAAAAGCTCCAAATCAGCACTTCGGTAAAATCCTATTTATTCTCCGCTTCCAAATTCAAAAGCCTGAACCTGCTGCGTGATAAAAAAACTCAGAAACGGATTGTTGAAAATATCGGAAGGACTGAGCCATCACATACTTCTGAACCTGAAGATTCATATCTTGATACCGATGAATTTAGAAAGATTCTGGATTCTGCGATCAACCATCTCGCACCCAAATGCAGGGAAATATTTGTATTAAGTAAGCAGGTTGAACTCAGCAATAAGGAAATTGCCGGTCGTTTGGGCATTTCGGTCAAAACTGTCGAAAACCAGATGACTATTGCGCTGAAAAAGCTTCGTGAAGAGTTGATGCCATTCAGGGGGAAAATTTTTCTTCTTTTTCTCATGTACTTTTTATCGTAGTCCTCCTACTTCATTATTTCTTCCATACAATTCGGTCAATTCAGTCTTCTTTCCTTCGATGTTCTTTATTTTCCACACCGCTACGATCCAACTTCCGGATTTAAAAATCAAGGTTAATTCTGAAATATCTTTTCTTTTTTTGGGGGTAAAGGGAAGATCAGGTTACTTAACAAGGTAAAGCAATTTTAAAAGATGAATCAAACACCCTGGGAACATATTCAAAACAAACTTCGAAATCCGGACGAACCTGAAAATAAGGCGCTAACCGATTGGCTGGCAGAGGACTCTGAGAATAAAACAGTATTCAATGATCTTCAGTTAATTTATTCCATTACCGGTCATGTTCAGGGATCATTTGTTCCGCAAAAAGAGCTTGCCTGGCAAAAAATCGTAAAACGAATTTCCATTCGTAAATATCAGCATGGAATTAATCAGATTATTTTTCGGGTTGCTGCTTCATTCTTGTTGATCGCTTTGGGTGTTGGTGGTGGTATGTTTCTTCAAACGAAACAGACGGATAAATCCTTTACTGAAGTTTATTCACCCTATGGACATAAAACCATGGTATTGCTTCCCGACAGTTCGCAGGTTTGGCTAAACGGAAACTCCGGAATTAAGTACAAGGCCGATTTTGCCGAAGCAAGAAATGTTGAGCTTACCGGAGAAGCTCTTTTCAGGGTAACAAAGAATCCACAAAAATTATTTACGGTAAAAGCCAGGGATTTAAATCTCGAGGTTTATGGAACTACATTTAATGTGAAATCTTATCCCGAAGATATTGTTTCGGAAGTGGCTCTGGTTGAAGGCAGTATTGGCCTTTTCCTCAACAGGCAGCTGCTGAAAAATATGATTCCGGGCGAAGTAATCCTTTACGATGCTCAAAAAAACAAATATAGCAGCCAGAAAGGTAATATTGATCAGATTACTTCCTGGCATGCCGATGAGTTGGTGATTGAAAACAAGACCTTCGAAGAAGTTATCAAATACCTGGAACGTTGGTACGGGGTAGAGATTACCCTGGACGAATCACTAAAGCATAATTTACGGCTTAGTTTCAAGGTTAAATCCGAAAGCCTGCTTGAATTGTTGTCAATTATCAACCATATAACACCTGTCACCTATCAGATCAACGGTAAACAAGTGAATATATCAAAGCGAAAAGTTTAAAAATCAGGCCTCAAATAATCACAATAACGTATGAATTATGTAACATTTTAAAGAAATTATATAAAACCAAAGGACACCTTTAGCCTTAACTTTAGTCGAATAAAGAGGACTCAGGGACTTATAAACAAGAAGGTTTGCCGGTAAAGACAAACCCTCTTTAATCAAATCAATTTTATTAATCGCGGATTTCACAAAGCTAAAAGCGCCAACTCCATGCCCAAGTGAAAAACGCAAAAAACGTAAGTCAAATCTATGAAAAAAAAATTAAATGCAGGACGAGAGCTAATAAGGTATTCTCCCTGGTTAAAACGACTGTTGATTATGAAAATGATTGCAATTCTAATTCTGGTTGCTGGTTTAACAACCAGTTATGCCAAATCGGATGCCCAGACAACCAGGGTGAATCTGAAGTTGAAGAGTGCTACAGTTAAGGATGTTATCGAAGAAATAGAGCGTCAGACTGACCTTTCGTTCATGTACGATAACAACGTTTTGAAAGTTGATCGTCCAATATCGATTGATGCAGAGAATCAAACTGTAAAATCGGTCGTCGAAAAACTGATTTCGGGCGAAGACCTGAAATATGAATTGGTAAACCGGTACATTGTGATTACCTCAAAGGACTCCCCATTAGAGGTCCAGCAGCAAAAATCCTTATCCGGTAAGGTTACCGACTCCTCCGGAGGCCCTCTGCCAGGCGTTTCGGTGGTATTTAAAGGCACCACCAACGGAACCATTACCGATTTCAATGGGAATTATTCACTTTCAAGCGTACCTGATAATGCAATTTTACAATTTTCGTTTATTGGGATGAAAATGCAGGAAGTGGCCGTCGGAGGGAAAACCTCAATCAATATTGTAATGGAAGTTGAAACCTTTGGTGTTGATGAAGTGGTTGTAACCGCACTGGGTATCAGACGTTCGGAAAAAGCGCTCGGATATTCGATTCAAAAAGTCTCCGGAGAAAGCCTGCAAAAAGTTTCCGGGGTTGATCTTGCTACATCGCTTACCGGTAAAGTGGCAGGACTTTTAGTTAAAAACTCACCTGATTTTGGAGCTGTTCCGGAACTTACCATTCGTGGTGAGAATCCTTTATTGGTCATTGACGGAGTAGCTTATGCAAATAAGAATATGAGCGATATATCTTCCGAAGACATTGAATCGATGAGTGTGTTAAAGGGAGCAACAGCTTCGGCGCTTTATGGTTTTCGCGGAGCAAGTGGCGCAATTTTAATTACGACCAAAAATGGCAGTAATAAGAAAGCGGGAATTAGCGTAGATGTTGCTTCGAACACCATGTTTACTTCAGGATTTTTGGCAATCCCTGAGAAACAAAGTATATATGGCCGTGGTATCAACGGTGTTTATGACATAAATAGGGACGCTTCATGGGGAGGTAAAATAGACGGATCAATAAAAACCCAATGGGATCCAATTCAAAAAGTTTTCAGAGATTTCGAATACCTGCCAGTTGGTAAAGATAACTTCGCCAATTTTCTGGAACAAGGTTATGTAACCAATAATAATGTTAATGTTGCGTATAAAGGTGATGTCGTTTCGCTTAGAAGTTCGGTTAACTGGACACAAAATAAAGGACAATATCCGAATTCAACCTTGAATAAATACACATACTCTTTTGGTGGGGATGTCAATTTAGATAAATTCCACTTAAGTTCGAACATGTCTTATGCTAAAAAAGCTTCACCCAATGTAGGCTCCAATGGATATACCTCCTACGATCCGATGTATGTTTTGCTGATTTGGTCGAGTGCTGATTTTAATGTTTTAGACTACAAGAATAATTATTGGTATGTACCAGGCGAGCTGCAAAACAACCAGTTTGGCGTGCAACCCAACGGTACCTATAAAGGGGCAAATCAAAACTCTCCATACTTCGACAGGTACGAAAAAACGAATGAGATTTCCCGTGATATCATGAATGTTGATTTGTCAATGAGCTATGATTTTGGTACCTGGTTGAAAGCGACGGCTCGTTCAGGTATTGATTTTTACAAAGAAGTAGGGCAGCTAAGATCTTCAAGGGGTTCATATTTATCAACAGGAAATACAGGGGTGCCTGGGAACCCTTATACCTGGAATAGCGGAAAAACCGGGGGATATAATATTGGACAATCCACAGGATTTAGTATAAACAATGATTTACTGTTTACAGGTGATAAGTCATTTGATAAAATTAACTTAGAATATCTTGCCGGAGGTACCATTTTCTACAAAAAAGATGATAATATCAATGCGAATACGGTAGGTGGTATTTCTGTTCCTGGGTTTTTCTCCATAAAAGCTTCGATAAATCCTCCGGGAGTAAATCAGAGTACCTATGCTCAACAGGTAAATTCTCTGTTTGGCCGGGTAGCCATCTCCTGGAATAAACTGGTATATCTGGAAGCAACTGGTCGTAACGACTGGAGTTCAACATTGCCAAAGGAAACACAGTCATATTTTTATCCGTCAGTAGCGGGGAGTTTTGTGGTTTCAGAACTTCTGCCGGGAACAGAAAACTGGCTCGATTTACTGAAATTCAGAAGTTCATGGACCATGGCAAAAACACCTGCCGGAATTTATGCAATTAATAGTAGTTATTCGCTTAGCAGTGGTACCTGGAATGATTTAAATGGAGCAGGTGTTCCTTCCAGCTTATATTCACCGGGCATCCTTCCTGAAAGCGCTAATACATTTGAGGCAGGCGTTCAGGGAATGGCGTTTAAAAACCGCTTGATGGTGGATGTATCCTACTATAGTAAAAGAATGTACGATTTTTTGAAATATGCACCAGTAACACCGGCCAGCGGATATACAAGTAATTATATTAATATTGATGAGGAAATAACCCGTAATGGTTGGGA
>JBBSBP010000155.1:0-10621 GCA_038251165.1 Bacteroidales bacterium
GACCGACCAGTTGATGTTTTTCAGAATATCCTGATCCTCCATTCTTACCCGGATATCTTTCATGACGACTGCAAATTCAAAAGGATCCGGGGCGGTGGGCCGCATTTTCTCCAGAAAGTTTTCAATCGTCCCGGTTTCATTTTTTTCAGGATCAGGCGGAACATATTCATTGCGTGCCACAAACTGCGAAACAGAAGCCTTTTCAAGAATAAGAACCCGGTCGATCTGCTCCGGGACGTGCCTGGAATCACAGATCAGGATAATCGTTTTTCCGGACTTCCTGAGCTGAAAAATAAGTTCTTCCAGTTTCTGACGGGCTGAACCATCGAGTCCGGTAAAAGGCTGATCCAATACCAGGATATCCGGATTTTGAAGCAGTACCGCAGCCAGTTGAATGCGTTTCCGTTCGCCGTTGCTCAGGAGCAGTAGTTTTCGGCGGGCAAGCGGCAACATATCCATTTTCTGCAGGCTGTTCCGGATATCGACGAAGCGTTGTCCGGGATTTTCAATGGTGGAAATCTGAAACAAATACTGCTCCACCGTCGGAACGTCTTCCAGTCCAAGGTTCTCGTAACGTTGACTGTAATAGCCCGACCGCAGGTGTGAGGCAGCGATGAAGTTATCCTGCTGTTCAACCATCCGGCAAGTCCGGTTGTTCCTGATGAGAACCTCACCCGTAGCGGAAGAATACCAACCGGCAATTAAGCGCCCCAGGGTGGTTTTGCCACTGCCGGAAGGGCCCACAATCGCCATGGAATCGCCTTCCGACAAATCGAAGTTAACCAGATTGAGAATGATTTTTCCATTCAGGATGACGGAAGCATTTCGGAGCGAGAGTATGATCATTCTGATGTTGTCAATGGCCGATCCGGTGAAGTGCAGTCGCCGGATCAGGTAAAAGAATTAAAACATAGGATCCCAGGGTGGAAGCATTTCAGCTTTTTGCTGATAGATTTCAAGCACCTTTTCGCTGATGAATTTTTTGTGTATCACAAACCTGAACATGTATTCGTTGAACCAGGCATCGGTAAAGGTGAGGTAACCTTTATCACCGGCCGTAAGTCCCCAGCTGTTTTCGAACTGCCATTTCACTGGTTTTTGTTGCGCGTCGAGATCGACGGCAATTAAAGCCATACCGTGACTCGATCCACTTTCGCCGGTCTGAATACGCTGAGCCTTGTCCATGCCAAATTTCACCCCGTAAACCGATTCAAAATCGAAATTGTCGACATCGAGGATGCCAACCTCCCGGCGCAATTGTTTGGCCACATCGCAGGAAGCATACAAAGCTTCGTTGTTTTTGATGGAAGCCACGCAAAATTCCTTGATCACTTCGTTCGGAAGATTCACATAGTGCCAGTTTTCACCTTCCTGCGTATTCCGGTAGTTCTCCACTTCATAATGTTTCCAGAAGGGGCGCGAAGGGTCGTTCATCAGCATGACGTAATCGTTCAGGCGGATATCCCCGAATATTTCAGTCATGAAACTGAGCGGAGTATAGGTTTTGAGCTCGCTGATTTTTTTATCTTTGGTTTTGTACCTCCACTGGAATTCGGACGGTGGCTCACCCAGGTTCAAGGCCAGCATGCGGTAAATTTCGGAAAGCATCTCCACTTTACGACTGCCTGTTTTTTTCTGACTGGCTTTGGAAGTTGTCAAAGCCCGAAGTTCGAGGGCATCTTCGCGCAATTTGGTGTTCAGGAGTTTCACCATCCAGGCTGTATTTTCGCTTGAATTGGTTTCACCCATGACTTCTTTGGGAACCATACCATATTTATTGGCCAGGTTTACGAAGTTGATCCATTGTCCGCCATCGTCAACCGGCGAACGCAGGTACCATTTCACCTTCTGATCGTCGATCGGGAGACTGGCTGAATTCATCATGTTGGTCAGAAACAGGTTCGACTTCTCCAATAAATCGTAGAAATACAGGTAGTTTTCCGAGAATTCGAATTCGGACAGATTAAACTGCCGGATGACCATCGTCCGGAATACATTGAGTGAAGTAAACATCCAGCAACGTCCCGATTTTTTCTGGTCGGTAATTCCGGAAACATCAACCCGGTAGGTGAAAAACTGATCGGTAGTCCCGACATTTTCGCGGTTCCAGGCCAACTGGGTAATTTCGGTCGACGAAAGGGCATTCTGCATCGCCCTGGTATACACATCTTTTTTAAAGCCGGATTGAATCTGATTCAATTCCTCTTTCGAAAGATTCTGAGCCAGGAGTGAACCTGCTGCCAGAAAAAGGACTAAAAATAAACGTAACTTCATAGGATTCTGTTTTAAGCGCGATAAAAATAACCATTAATCCATATTGAGCAGGCAGTTTGGAAAAAAAGATTGGAACTACGCCAAAAATAGTTGAACAGGAATTGGGAAGAGATTATTTGCCCACCACAGCGGACTTCCTCTCGTGTTGTCGTGTTGTCATGTCTTCGTACCTTCGTCCCCTCGTGTTGTCGGGTTGTCGGGTTTTTTCGTTTTTGGCTTTTCGGATTGACTCATGCATTATTCTTTTATCTTTGGACCGAAAAGAATGAACAAGGTAACATTCCAGTTCGTTGTTCTTCAAACACCAAACGAGTATGAGTTTCGACGTGAATAAAATACGTGAAGATTTTCCGATTCTTCAGCAAAAAATATACAATCGCCCGCTGGTTTATTTCGACAATGCAGCAACGACCCAGCGACCCCGGCAGGTCATTGATGCGCTGACCAGAACATATTCCGAATATTACGGGAATATTCACCGGGCAGCACACTTCCTGGCCGATAAAGCCACCATGGCTTACGAGGAAACCCGTGAAAAAGCCCGTTTGCTGATTAACGCAGAAACAAGCGAACAGATCATTTTCACCAAGGGAACAACCGAAAGCATCAACCTGGCTGCATTTTCGTTTGGCGAGGCCTTTATCGGCGAAGGCGATGAAATCATCGTGTCGGAGATGGAACATCATTCGAACATGGTCCCCTGGCAAATGATGGCCCGGCGGAAAGGAGCCAGACTGGTGATGCTTCCGATGAATGACGATGGCAGTTTGTGTACCGACAGGCTGGAATCACTGATTAATCCAGGCACAAAACTCATTGCAGTTACCCATGTATCGAATGTGCTCGGCACCATTAATCCGATCCGGCAACTGGCTCAGACCGCACACCTCCATAAGGTCCGGATCTTTGTCGACGGCGCACAGGCAGCTCCTCATCTCCGGATCGACGTTCAGGATCTGGATGTTGACTTTTACGCCTTTTCGGCCCACAAAATGTATGGCCCCAACGGAGTAGGCGTACTTTACGGCAAAAAAGAACTGCTCGAACAAATGCCGCCTTACCAGGGTGGTGGTGAAATGATTTCGGAAGTGAAATTTTCAGGAACAACCTACAACGATCTGCCTTATAAGTTTGAAGCCGGAACACCCAACATCAGCGGTGTGATCGCTTTCGGGGCAGCGATTGACTACCTGCAAAACATTGGTGTTGAAAACGCGGCAGCCTGGGAAACCGAATTGCTGAATTATGCCACGGCCGGATTAAAAAACATACCCGGGTTGCGGATTTATGGCACACAGGCTGAAAAATCAGCTGTGATTTCATTTAATGTGGATGGGATTCATTTTTTTGACCTGGGAACCATGCTCGATAAGCTGGGGATTGCCGTCCGTACCGGACACCATTGCGCCGATCCGCTGATGGACCACTACGGAATACAGGGAACGGTACGCGCTTCGTTTGCCTTTTACAATACCAAAGAAGAAATAAACCTTTTTCTTGAAGCGCTGAAAAAGGTCATTGCAATGTTTTAAAATAAAAACCATGAACTTATTCAAACAACTCATTTCAAGCTTCCTGATTGTCCTGTCTCTTTCGGCTTCGGCACAAAAGCTGCAGGTGCTTGTCGTTACCGGTGGTCATGACTTTGACCGGAAAGCATTTTTTGAACTGTTCGATTCATTCCCGGATATCAGATACACCGAACTCAAACATCCGGAGGCCAACCTTCAGCTCGGACAAGCGGATCCCAAAACCTTTGATGCCGTCGTATTTTACGACATGCCAAAAACCATTACCGAAGCAGAAAAAGCAAGTTACCACAAACTGCTGAAACTCGGGAAAGGACTGGTCTTTCTGCATCATTCACTGGTTTCCTATCCGGATTGGAACGAATTTGAGACGATCATCGGAGGGAAGTATTACGAAGAAAAAAACTCACCCAAAACGTCAACTTATCAGCATGATGTGGACTTCACGGTTCAGATCGCGGATACGGATCACCCGGTAACCCGTGGAATCAGTAATTTTGAAATTCATGACGAAGTTTACGGGAACACTGAGGTTCTACCGGAAGTCAGGCCACTGCTGCTTGCCGATCATCCGTTAAGCAGTAAGATTATCGGCTGGACCCATCAAAAGGAAAACTCACGCATTGTTTATATTCAGCCGGGACATGACAAAAACGGCTTTGAAAATCCGGCTTACCGGAAACTACTTCAGCAAGCCATACGGTATGTAGCGGGGAAATAAAGTCCGGATAAACGAAAAAAGGCCGTCTCCTGTTCCTGTGGAGACGGCCTTTTCTGATGCAAAACGTTTAAAAATTCTCAGCTTCAATTTCGAAATAAGCCTGGGGATGTTCGCAAACCGGGCATTTCAACGGTGGTTTGGTTCCTTCGTGCAGGAATCCGCAGACACGGCATTTCCAGACTACTTTTCCTTCGCGTTCAAACACTTTTCCTTCTTCCAGATTCTGGTATAATTTGCGGTAACGTTCTTCGTGTGCTTTTTCAACTTTCGCGATCGACCGGAATAGCAGGCCAATTCTTTTAAAGCCTTCTTCATCGGCAATCCGTGCAAATTCAGGATATAATTCAGTCCATTCTTCGTTTTCCCCATCAGCGGCAGCTTTCAGGTTTTCGAGCGTGGTTCCGATTTTTCCGGCCGGGTAGGTTGCTGTAATTTCGACAGGCCGTCCTTCAAGTTGTTTGAAGAATTGTTTGGCATGTGAACGTTCGTTCAGCGCTGTTTCTTCGAAAAGAGCTGCAATCTGCTCCAATCCTTCCTTGCGGGCTTCCTTGGCAGCAAATTCATAGCGGTTCCGGGCCTGCGATTCACCGGCAAATGCTTTCAGGAGATTTTTTTCGGTTTGGGTTCCTGCTAATGATTCCATGGTAAATTATTTTATTAAATTTGATTTGTATCCGTGAAACGAACACCTAAAGTTACGAATATATTGAGGGTAGAAAAGCTGGCTTCATAATTTAGATTCATTCAAATTAGCCCCTTCCTTCAGGCCCTTTTCAGGATAAATCGGGAAATACGGATTCGGGCACCTGAATTAATCGTTAATTCTTTTCAGTACTGGCAAGCTAGCGGAATATATTTTTGAATGAATACAAAAATTAACGACATTTGCATCCTTTAAGCTTTAGTTCATGACTATAAACGAAATACAGCGCGAGATTATTGAAGAATTCTCGGTTTACGAAGATTGGATGGACAAATACGGTTACCTGATTGAATTGGGGAATGACCTGAAAGATCTGGATCCGAAAGAAAAAACCGACCAGCACCTGATCAAGGGCTGTCAGTCAAGAGTTTGGCTGGTATCTGATTTTGTGGACGGAAAGGTTATTTTCAGGGGTGAAAGCGATGCCGTGATTGTAAAGGGACTGGTTGCTTTATTGCTTCGGGTTGTATCGAACCGTACACCGGAGGAAATTTATGGAAATGAATTGTTTTTCATCGACGAGATCGGACTGAGACAACACCTTTCTCCAACCCGATCCAACGGATTGTTATCGATGATCAAACAAATTAAACTCTATGCTGTTGCATATAAAAGAATTTCAGAAAAAGGAGAATGACCAATGGATAACAGAATTGATTTAATCATTGAACGTCTGAAAGACGTGTATGATCCGGAAATACCTGTAAATATTTACGATTTGGGATTAATCTACAATGTTGACATTGACGAGAATAACCAGGCCAATATCATTATGACCCTGACATCGCCCGGATGTCCGGTCGCGGATATGCTGGTAGATGATGTTCGCCAGGCTGCCCTGTCGGTTGATACGGTGGAAACAGCCGATATTGATCTGACTTTTGATCCGCCCTGGGATAAATCGATGATGAGCGAGGAAGCCCGTTTGGAACTGGGATTTTTTTAATCCGGATATACGATATCAAAACCAGCTGCGGCTGGTTTTTTTTAGACCGGAATTTCAGTAATCTCATTACCGGCAGAGGAGGCTGTCTTAAAAGACAAAAAAACTAATTACACACAAAGACTCGAAGACACAAAGTGTTAATAATTAATGGTTTTTATTAGTGGATTTGTGCCTTCGTGTTTGATATTTATTCTTTTGAGACAACCTCATGAATGTTAAAAAAAACAGAATTTTTAAGATCCTGCAACAAAATAATCAAAATCGTCAGCAGAAAAAAAGCGGCTGTTCAGATCAAAACAACCGCCAGATAATGTAAAAGCCCTGATTCCTACTTCTGCGCTTTTGGTTTCAGAACCAGGTTCAGTTCCTCCAGTTGAACCGGCGATATGGTTGAAGGACTATCCATCATCACATCGCGACCCGAATTGTTTTTGGGAAAGGCAATGGTGTCGCGAATACTTTCCAGTCCGGCGAACATGGAGGTCAGGCGGTCGAACCCAAAAGCGATACCGGCATGTGGGGGAGCGCCAAATTTAAAGGCATTCATCAGGAAGCCAAACTGGTATTCAGCCTGTTCAGGAGTGAATCCCAGCAGGTTAAACATCCGTGCCTGCAAGGTTTTATCATGGATACGAACCGAACCTCCGCCAATTTCAACACCGTTGATTACCAGGTCGTAAGCATTGGCACGAACCGCGCCCGGATTGGTTTCGAGCAGCGCGTAATCTTCGGGTTTGGGCGAAGTGAACGGATGGTGCATGGCATAAAAACGGCTGGTTTCTTCATCCCATTCGAGCAGCGGAAAATCGACCACCCACAAAGGCTGGAATACGTTTTTGTCGCGTAAGCCAAGCTGTCCGGCCATCTCCAGGCGCATATCGCCAATGGCCTTCAGCATTTTTTCCTTTATTCCTGAAAGAAGTAAAATGAGGTCACCGGGTTTGGCGCCGAAAATCCCGGCCCACTGCTGCAATTCTTCAGCGGAGTAATATTTATCGACCGACGATTTGATCGTCCCGTCGGTATTGTATTTCAGGTAAACCAAACCTTTGGCTCCAACCTGTGGGCGTTTCACCCAGTTGGTCAGTTCGTCGAGTTGTTTACGGGTATATTCCGAGCATCCTTCAGCACAGATTCCGCCAATGTATTCAGCATCGTCGAACACCGAAAAACCTTTTCCCTGAACAAGGCGGGTCAGGTCCCTGATTTTCATTCCAAAACGAATGTCGGGCTTGTCCGATCCGTAACTTTCCATGGCTTCGGCATAAGACATACGCGGGAATTCAGTGATGTCGATTCCCTTGATTTCCTTAAACAAATATTTGGTCAGGCCTTCAAACATATTCAGGACATCTTCCTGCTCCACGAACGACATTTCACAATCGATCTGGGTAAATTCGGGCTGGCGGTCGGCACGCAAATCCTCGTCGCGGAAACATTTTACGATCTGGTAATAACGGTCGAAACCGGCAACCATCAGCAATTGTTTAAGCGATTGGGGCGATTGGGGCAGGGCATAAAATTCACCCGGGTTCATCCGCGAAGGAACCACAAAATCGCGGGCTCCTTCCGGAGTTGATTTAATCAGAACCGGGGTTTCGGTTTCGATAAAATCCTTGCTGTTCAGGTAGGTTCGGGTGGCATGTGCCATTTTTGAACGCAGAATCAGCGTATCGCGGACAGGTGCACGGCGCAAATCGAGGTAACGGTATTTCATGCGGATTTCGTCGCCGCCGTCGCTTTCGTCTTCAATGGTGAAGGGTGGAGTTACAGAGCTGTTCAGGATGTTCAGCCCGGAAACATACAGTTCAACTTCACCGGTCGGCATGTTTTTATTTTTGCTGCTTCGTTCGCGCACCATTCCTTTGGCCTGAATGACAAATTCGCGGCCAAGCTGGCTGGCTATCCCGGCTACCGCCTGATCGGTTTTTTCATCGAAAACCAGCTGGGTCAGGCCGTAACGGTCACGAAGATCAATAAAAGTCATTCCGCCCAGGTTCCTGACACGCTGGACCCAGCCGGCAAGGCTTACTTCCAAACCCTGGTGATTGATGCGGATTTCGCCGCAAGTATGTGTTCTGTACATGGTAGTATCGGTTTTATTTGTTGCAAAAATAAGCAGATTTTAGAATAATAAGGAAGGAAATGTCAGTTTCGGTAATTCTTTTACCCCCGACAGGGTTTGGAACCCTGTCGGGGGTGGTAAATGCAACTTCCGCATCTTCTTTTAAACGAATTAAAAAATGAAAATGATTGGGCATTAGAACCCATGCAAACGTATCGGCCAGGGATGAAATATATTTGTCGTACAAACTTAGAAAGTACTCGTAATTATCCGGCTCTTTGAACAAATTACAGCTATCAATTCCACGGTTATAAATGTGGTAATAGTTTCCGGAAATTAACGGTTCGATTTGTTGCATGGTAAATTAAGCTATTGTTTTACCCCTGACAGGGTTTGGAACCCTGTCAGGGGTATAGTTGCTATGCAATTTACAACAATTTGCTAATCCAATAATCCAATACGAACACTTTTTTTGGAATATATCTTTTTGATTATACACCCTGCGTCTAAGCAGTTTTTGAAATAAAAGGAGGTTAAAATTCAGTTTCGGACGGAAAGTTTATTGATATGCTGGTTTAGCATTCAGACAAATCGTTAAAAGCTGTTTTAAAAACCGATCCAGGGAATTCTCATCAAACGGTTTGTTGATTTTATTTTTCTCCATAAGAAGTTGAATCCAATGTTCTGTAAGTTCTTTTTCATCCGGCTGAACGGCTTGTTTTTTCATCAAAGACAAATGAATATCAACAGGTATTTCTTCCATATTAAATCCAAGCGTATCAACCAATTGACGTATCCGAATGGCATCGGCATATTTTTGTTGTTCCGCAAATTTGGCGGTAGAGATTTGTGCCGGATGGCGACGATATTGCAGCAAAACATCGGGGATATTCTGAACACGGAAATACTGAAAACCCCGGGTACATAAATCAAAATCAGCAGAATAATAGAACTCTTCGTTGTACTCCAAATCGAACCGGGTTAGAAAATCTTTTCGGAGTATCAAGCTTGGATGCGAGCAGTAATTATTGGAAAGAAATGCCACTTTGAGCAATTCCTCGTTGGTTACAAAATTGGGAATTACACCATTAGGTATGACCTGTATAAAACTACCGCAAATACCCACTCCAGGATTGGCTTCCATATGTGCAAACTGTCTTTGTAGCCGTATCGGAAATGCAACATCGTCGGCATCCATAACGCAGATGTACCGGCCACGAGCCAGTTTCATCCCAATATTTCGGCTGGCATAATTGCCAATATTAATTGGATTTTGATGCAACTTGATTTTTCTATCCTTAAAGCGATTTATCACATCAATTGTTTGATCTGTTGATCCATCGTCAATAATGATGAATTCAAAATCACGGAAAGTTTGTGTTAAAATGCTGTTTATCGCCCCCTCTAAAAATGGGTCTCCATTAAAAACAGGCATAACCACAGAAACCGAAGGCGGGCGTTTCGAAAAATTAATCATTGCAAACGGCAATTGGGTTATATTCTGACATTAAAAATCCCGGCCACAACAATTCCACCAACCCGATGCCGGCAGGCCCTTCACTTAGGCCAAATTGTTTTGGGGTTGAAGTATTTACTTGAATGTTATCCAAACTAAGTTTATATTTTGTGATTATTTCCACTCGACAGGATTCAATCTCTTTATAATTCGGATAGGTCTCCGGAATTATTTCAGAAGCTTGTTGTAACAACCAAACTACTCCAGGCCAACCAAAGCGGATATTAAAAGCATCAGGATCGACTTCGGTTTTCAGCGCTGCAAAATCGGTGGCAAATAGTAAGATTTGTATTTGCTTTTCCAGACGCTTGTTCGGAATCCGCTTGTTTACCTCCATCAAAACCATGGCCATGTATAGCCGGTTGATATGCATGGATGGAAGATAGGTCTCCAGGTTCATCATCCATTGATTAACCATGCACCTGATTTTTTCGCTGTAAATGTTGAGGTCGAACGCCTGAACCAAACCATACAACATGACCGGAAAGCGCCAAAACAGGTCGAAAACCATTTCCTTGGCAATTGAAGCAAATTGGGTCGTGACCAGTTCGTCTAATTTGTTAATCGTTAATATGAGTAATTCACGGTTAATGCGTTGCGCCATTGAGCTGGGGTTCGCAGGCTTTTTCAAACGGCTGATCAGGTAAAACAGGTAACCTGTTAAGCCATTGCCCAATTCAAAGGATGTGATGCTTTCTTCATTCAGCGTTTTGAACACCTTGTTATCAACTTCCTCCAGTATCTCGTCCGTATCTCCTTCTGCAAAATCGTTTTGCACCAGGTATTCAATGCACCAACCAATTCCGGCCAGTCCGTTTTCAAAGTCAGCAATCGCCGAAACACTCAGATTGGCAAAAATTTTATCCA
>JBBSBP010000156.1:0-10312 GCA_038251165.1 Bacteroidales bacterium
GCAAAAAAAGCCTGCTTTTGTGAAGCAGGCTTTTGACTTATGAGTAGATTTTGTTTGTTGAATTATAGCGTTTTTGCAACTTCTGTCAAGGTAAAGGCTTCAATAAAGTCACCTTCTTTAACATTGTTGTAATTGTCGATATTCAGACCACATTCGTAACCTTTGTTAACTTCCTTCACATCATCCTTGAATCGTTTGAGTGATCCGAGAGTCCCGGTATAAATCACGATTCCATCGCGGATAACGCGAACTTTGTCCTTACGGAAAATTTTCCCGTCGCGAACGATACAACCGGCGATGGTACCCACCTTGGTGATATCGAAAGCCTCCATGACTTCTGCAGTTCCCGTGATTTCTTCTTTAATTTCAGGAGAAAGCATACCTTCCATAGCTGCCTTTATTTCGTTGATGGCATCGTAGATAATTGAATACAGACGGATGTCGATTTGTTCCTTTTCTGCAATCTTGCGGGCGCTAACCGAAGGCCGTACCTGGAATCCGACAATAATCGCATTTGAAGCTGTTGCAAGCATGATATCCGATTCGGAAATAGCCCCCACTGCTTTATGGATCACATTCACCTGAATTTCTTCGGTTGACAGTTTAATCAATGAATCAGAAAGCGCTTCGATTGATCCGTCCACGTCACCCTTCACGATCAGGTTTAATTCCTGGAAGTTACCGATGGCAATACGACGGCCAATTTCATCGAGTGTAATATGTTTTTGAGTACGCAGACCCTGTTCACGGGCGAGCTGTTCACGTTTATTGGCAATGTTACGTGCGTCACGTTCATTTTCCATGACATTGAACTTGTCACCCGCCTGCGGCGCACCGTCAAGACCCAGTATGATTACCGGTTCGGCAGGAGCTGCAGAAGTAACACGCTGGTTACGTTCGTTAAACATGGCTTTCACATGACCGTAATACTGGCCTGCCAAAAGAACGTCGCCTATTTTTAATGATCCGTTTTGTACCAGGACGGTGGCAACAAAACCACGTCCCTTATCCAGTGTTGATTCAATAACAGTTCCTGTGGCACGCTTATCCGGATTACCTTTTAATTCGAGCATTTCTGCCTCGAGCAATACCTTTTCAAGGAGTAAATCAACATTCAGCCCGGTTTTGGCCGAAATATCCTGACTTTGGTATTTTCCACCCCATGATTCCACCAGGTAATTCATCGAAGCCAGTTTTTCCTTGATCTTTTCAGGATTTGCTCCAGGTTTGTCAATCTTATTGATGGCAAATACAATGGGGACTCCGGCTGCGGCAGCATGGTTGATTGCTTCGATCGACTGTGGCATGATGTTATCATCAGCCGCGATAATAATAATCGCAATATCAGTAACCTGGGCGCCCCTTGCACGCATAGCCGTAAAGGCTTCATGTCCCGGAGTATCGAGGAAGGTTATTTCGCGTCCGTTGTTCAGTTCCACATGATATGCACCGATATGCTGGGTAATACCCCCGGCTTCACCGGCGATTACATTGGCACTCCGGATGTGATCGAGCAGCGATGTTTTACCATGGTCGACGTGACCCATCACGGTAACAATCGGCGCTCTGGGCGATAACTGTTCCGGGGTATCAACCTCTTCTTCGATGGCCACCTGGATTTCGGCACTGACAAATTCAACTTTGAATCCGAATTCATCAGCAACAATGGCCATGGTTTCGGCATCGAGCCGCTGATTGATGGAAACAAACAGTCCAAGACTCATACAGGTCGAAATGACGCTGGTTACCGAGGTATCCATCATGGTTGCCAGTTCGTTTACCGAAACGAATTCGGTAACCTTTAGAATATTAAGTTGTTCTTCATCATGTTCAGCCTGGGCAGCCATTTTGTCGCTCACCAGCTGGCGTTTATCTTTACGGTATTTTGATCCTTTTGATTTGGTCCCTTTGGTTGTCAGACGGGCCAGGGTATCTTTAATTTGTTTTTGAACATCTTCTTCGCTTACTTCTTTTTTAAGCTGCGGACGTTTTCTCAGGATGGACCTGTCGCCTGGTTTTGCAGCACCACCCGGGTTTTTGGTAACCACCAGTTTTCTCCGTTCTCCTGCGGGTACAATCGATTTATCGGCTACATTTAAGCGTTGCTGACCGGGAGTATCCTTGGCAATACGTTTTCTCTTTTTCTTGCGATTTTGCGCCTGAATAGATTCAGCCGTGGAGGATGCCGGTTTTTTATCAGATGGCAGATCGATTTTGCCAACAACTGTCGGACCGGATAAACGTTCGGCCCTGGCTTTAATAACCGTTGGACCGGTTCTTTCCGATTCAGTTTTTGGTTCCTGGGCAGTTTCCGCATCGGTTGGTTTAAACGAATCCCGACGGACTTTTTCACGTTCTTTCCGCTCATCCTCCTTTTGCCGTTTACTTTTCTTGGCTGGCCTGGTTTTTTGATTCAGTAAATCCAGGTCGATCCGGCCAACGACTTTCACTTCTTCCACCTTGGGAACATTGGTTGTAATCGAATCGGAGCTGAAACGATCTTCATCCGTTAAGGCACGGGCCGGTTCAGCTTCAGCTTCAGGTGCGGCAGCAATCACCGATTCAGGAGATCCGGTTTTAGGGGCTTCGGTACGTTTAGCCGGAGTACTCTGTTTTTCCTCTTTCAGATCAGGTTTAACCTTAACTTCCTTTACGACTTCAGGAGTTTCCGGAACAGGTTTGGCTTCAACTGCCGGTTTGGGATGTACAGTCTTTGGTTTTTCTACCGGAGGAACGACCTCAACGACTGGTTCTTCTTTTTTCTTAACGGCTCCCCGATGGTCAAGATCAATTTTCCCAACCACTTTAGGAGATTCCAATTCGTGACGGATCGTCGTGATTATTTCTTCCTTCGGTTCATGCCTGACGGGTTTAGGCTCGATGTGCGGAACCGGTTCAATCTTACGGGTGTTATGTCCTTTGATAATCACCTCATCATCATCATAATCTTCGCTGACATGTTTATGCCCTGAGTCTTTTACATCATCGAGCGAGATCGATTCTTTTGCACCGCGATGACTTTTCAGATTGATTAATTCTGACTCTTTCTTCAGACTAACATCACCTTTATATTCTTTTTCAAGAAGATGAAATGCGTCCTCCGTAATTTTGTTATTTGGATTTGTATCGATATCAAATCCTTTCTTGTGCAGAAACTCAACGATGGTAGAAATACCCACATTAAAATCCCGCGCTACTTTACTTAGTCGTTTTATACTACCTATAACCATAAACCCACTCAGTTAAATAAACCTCAAAAAAATTTTTAAGGAATTAACGATGATGTAATTTTACATTCAAAATCTAAAATGCCCTAATTTTCAATCAATAATCTGATAAACTATCTGTTTAATCAAACTCTATTTTCAGTATTCTCAGAACTTCGTCGATGGTTTCTTCTTCGAGGTCGGTTCTTTTGATCAGCTCTGACCGGGTAAGGCTCAATACATTTTTCGCTGTATCGCAGCCAATTGACTTTAACTGGTCAATTACCCAGCTTTCAATTTCATCGGCAAATTCTTCCAGGTTAACATCTTCATCATCCTGGAGGACTTCGCGGTAAACATCAATTTCGTAACCCGTCAGCTGACTGGCCAGTCTGATATTCAAGCCACCTTTACCGATTGCCATGGAAACCTCATCAGGTTTCAGGTAAACATCGGCTCTTTTGGTGTCTTCGTGCAATTTGATGGATGATACTTTGGCCGGATTTAATGCACGCTGAATAAACAACTGCAAGTTTGCCGAATAATTAATAACATCAATATTTTCGTTACGCAATTCACGAACGATGCCGTGAATACGTGAACCTTTCATTCCTACACATGCTCCAACCGGGTCGATTCGTTCGTCGTACGACTCAACGGCCACTTTGGCCCGTTCGCCGGGAACCCTTACAATCTTTTTAATTGTAATTAAACCATCAAAAATTTCAGGAACTTCCAGTTCGAATAAACGTTCAAGGAAAACGGTCGATGTACGGGAAAGAATGATCAGCGGATTGTTGTTCCGCAATTCAACTTTATAAACCACAGCCCGCAGATTATCACCTTTTCTGAAATAATCGGAAGGAATCTGTTCGGTTCTCGGAAGAATCAGTTCGTTCCCTTCGTCATCCAGGATCAGTATTTCCTTTTTCCATACCTGGTAAACTTCGCCGGTTACAATATCCCCGATTTTATTCTTGTATTTATTGTAAATATGGTCTTTTTCAAGTTCCATAATGCGACTGGCAAGATTTTGACGCAAATTCAGAATAGCCCGGCGACCGAACTGGGCGAGTTTGACCTCGTCGGTTACTTCTTCCCCGATTTCGTAGTCTGCATCAATCTTTTTGGCTTCTTTCAGTGTAATCTGCAAATTGGGATCTTCCAGATCCTCATCAGCAACGACTGTCCTGTTGCGCCAGATCTCAAAGTCACCTTTATCAATGTTAATAATAACATCGAAGTTCTCATCTGTGCCGTATGTTTTTTGCAGAACATTTTTAAATACATCTTCCAGAACGCTCATCATTGTTGCGCGGTCGATGCTTTTAAGTTCCTTAAATTCAGCAAAGGTGTCGATAAGATTAAGAGTATCCATCTATTCCTGTTTTTAAAATTTTATAATTCTTTTTGTTTCCTTAATTTCCGGATATTCCAAATGATGAACCTTTGTTACCAGTTCCTTCTTTTTCGATCCTTCGATTTTTTCCTTCGTTGTCACCTCCAGGTCAAATCCCGACTCATCCGCGTTGCTCAGCAGACCGGTCATCTTCAGTCCATTGGTTAACAAGACTTCAATTTCGTTGCCTTCGTTTTTCTTATACTGACGAACAAGACTGAAAGGTTCACTTAATCCGGCAGAAAATACTGACAATTCAAAATCTTCCGCTTCCCGGTCCAGTTTACTTTCAACGTACCTGCTCAGTTCAACAATTTGGTTTATCGAAATGACCTTGTCGCTGTCGACCATGATCTGGATGACATTACCTGATGAAACAGTTACCTGGACCAGGAACTGATCTTCAGTAAGTTTTTCATTTACAAGCGCCGCTATTTTTACTTTTTCGATCATTTTTTTGTAATAAAATAGGGGACTCTCGATCCCCCTTCCTCTGGTTTTTACCCAATTGTGGCGACAAAAATAGTAATTTTTATTAAATTGTCAAAATCAATTCATTAAGGTTTCTCTTTAACCACCTATTTTCATAGTTTTGAAGCCTTCCAATAGTCCTTCAAAACAAAAACTTTCCTATTTTTGTCAGGTATGATTCCACAAACAGCCGAGTAAAACCTTGAAAACAAATAAGAAAAAAATAATCAATGATCCGGTTTTTGGTTTTATCAACATCCGCTCAGAACTTGTCTTTGATCTGATAGAACATCCCTGGTTTCAGCGTTTGCGCAGAATAAAACAGCTGGGATTATCCTGCATGGTTTTCCCGGGCGCCAATCACACCCGTTTTGAGCATGCCCTGGGCGCTGTTCACCTGATGCGCTCGGCCATTGGTATTCTCCGGCTCAAAGGACAGGAAATTACGGATGAGGAAGCTGATGCGGTGACTGTAGCCATTCTGTTGCACGACATTGGTCACGGCCCATTTTCACATGTATTGGAAAACACGGTGGTCCGGGGCATTCCCCACGAACGCATTTCGCTGCTTCTGATGGAAGAGCTGAACCGCCAGTTCGACGGCAAGCTTGATCTGGCCATCCGGATCTTCACCGACCAGTATCACCGTCATTTTCTGCATCAGCTGGTTGCCAGTCAACTCGACATGGACCGGCTCGACTACCTGAGCCGCGACAGTTTCTTTTCGGGCGTTTCGGAAGGAGTAATCGGCGCCGAACGGATCATTAAAATGCTGGATGTCAGGAATGATGAACTGGTGATTGAATACAAAGGCATTTATTCGGTTGAAAATTTCCTGATTCCCAGGCGCCTGATGTACTGGCAGGTGTATCTGCATAAAACAGTTATCTCGGCCGAATACCTGTTGGTTAATGTACTCGCGCGGGCACGCGAACTGGCTTTGGCCGGCGTCGGCTTGTTTGCCACCCCGGTACTGAAGGTTTTTTTAAGCCGCGGGATTACACTCGACGACTTCAACTTCAACCGGCCGGTTGAGGGAAGACCCGTGCTTGAACTTTTTGCAGGACTGGATGACAATGATATCATAGCATCGATCAAAGAATGGCAGAATCATCCCGACATTGCATTATCCTACCTCGCACGCTGCATTATTAACCGCCGGTTATTTAAAATAAAGATCAGTAAAAAGCCCATCACGGAACAGAAAATCGCTTTGCTGAAAGAAAAAATATGCAGTCATTTTCATGTTTGCAATGAGCAGGTTCAATACTTCCTGATTGCCGGCACCATTTCGAACAGTGCATACAACAAGGCTTCCAGCGATAAAATTAATGTTTTGTTCAAAAACAACAAGGTAAGTGATATCGCTGCGGCATCGGATATTAATCTTTCTGCAATTACCGAAACCGTCAGGAAATATTTTATCTGTTATCCGAAAGAATTGGACATTAAGTAATTTAAATCTATTTTTGCGGGGCACTAAGAAAACATATATGGAATTCAAAGCTCAAAATATAGCTGATTTTCTGGGAGGTACGATTGAAGGTGACGCTGAAATAGTAATTTCAGAAGTCGCCAAAATAGAAGAAGGCAGACCCGGATCACTGGCTTTTCTCTCCAATCCTAAATATACCAAATACCTTTACGAGACCGATGCCTCCATCGTGATCGTAAATTCGGACCTGGTACTGGAGGCTGAAGTCAGGGCTACATTGATACGGGTTCCGGATGCCTACAAGGCTTTTGCCTCGTTACTTGAATTGTATCAGCAGGCCAAAACAAACAAGACCGGGATTGAAAATCCTTCCTTTATTGACCCTACAGCAACACTGGGCACCGATATATATGTTGGCGCATTTGCCTATATCGGGAAGAATGTCCGCATCGGCAATCATGTTAAAATCTATCCCCAGGTATACATTGGCGACAACAGCATCATCGGCGACGACACCATTCTGTTCCCCGGGGTAAAAATATACGAAGATTCACGCATCGGGAAATTGTGTATTTTACATGCCGGGGCAGTCATTGGTGCCGATGGTTTTGGGTTTGCTCCCACTGACGAGGGTACCTACCAGAAAATACCCCAGGTTGGAAATGTTATCCTGGAAGACCTGGTTGAGATTGGCGCCAATACCACGATAGATTGCGCAACAATGGGTTCAACCGTTATCCGGAAAGGCACCAAGATTGACAACCTGGTTCAAATAGCCCATAATGTTGAAATTGGTGAAAACACCGTGATGGCGGCACTGACAGGTATTGCAGGCTCGGTTAAAATCGGCCGTAACTGCCGTTTTGGAGGCCAGGTCGGCGTTGCCGGCCACATCACGATTGGCGATTTTGTTAATTTAGGCGCCATGAGTGGCGTAACGAAAAATATAAAATCAAATAAGACCTATTTACTGGCTCCTGCAATGGAAATTGAACAGGCTGCAAAAGTGGCTGCAGTATACCGAAACCTGCCTCAACTTCGGGAACAGGTCATTGATTTGGCCAAAAAGGTAGCACAGATACAAATTAAGCTTGAAGAATAATTGAAATCAGGAATGGCAGTAAAACAAAGAACATTAGCTAAAGAATTTTCAATCAGCGGAAAAGGGTTACATACCAATTGCCTGGTTAAAATGACTTTTAAACCCGCTCCCGCAAACTATGGGTTCAGATTCCAACGTATTGATCTCGAAGATAAACCCATAATTCGTGCAAGCGCTGAATATGTGGTGGATACTTCGCGCGGCACAGTCATCGAACACAAGGGGGCGCGGCTCAGTACCATCGAACACAGCCTGGCTGCTTTAACGGGTATGGATCTCGATAACGTACTGATCGAAATTGATAACGAAGAAGTTCCCATTCTCGACGGCAGTTCCCGTTTTTTTGTTCAGGCCATTGAAGAAGCCGGAACAGTTGAACAGGAAGCCGACCGTGAATATTTTGTGATTACCGAAAAAATCGTTTACAAAAATGAAAAAACAGGGTCGGAGCTTGTTGCTTTGCCCGATAACGACTACAATCTGAATGTCTTGATTTCGTTCGATTCAACGGTACTCCATAACCAGTACGCGACCCTGGGTTCATTGACCGGTTTTAAGGCTGAGATTGCCAACTGCCGGACGTTTGTATTTCTGCATGAACTTGATTTTCTGCTGAAAAACAACCTGGTAAAAGGCGGTGACCTCGATAGCGCTATCGTGATTATTGATCGCCCGGTAGCACAGGAAGAACTAGACCGGATTGCTGATTTGTTTCATCACAAACGGGTCGAAGTTAAAGCACAGGGTATTTTGAACAATCTTGATCTTCAATATGACAACGAATGTGCCCGGCACAAACTGCTCGATGTAATCGGCGACCTGGCACTGGCCGGGAAAAGGATTAAAGGTCGCATCATTGCAACCAAACCCGGTCACAGCGCCAACACCGAATTCGCCAAATTGCTCATGAAGGCCATCAGCAAAGAACAATCGAGAGAAAAAGCCCCTGCCTATAACGCGGGTTCACCCGTAATTATGGATGTTAACAAAATCAAGGAACTGCTTCCCCACCGTTTCCCCTTCCTGCTGGTCGACAAAATTATTGATGTTCAGCCCGATTACATCGTTGGGGTTAAAAATGTAACGGCCAACGAACCTTTCTTCCAGGGACATTTTCCGGATGAACCGGTTATGCCGGGTGTTTTACTGGTAGAAGCCATGGCCCAGGTCGGTGGAATTTTTGTTCTCCGAAGTATGGAGGGAAAATTCTCCACCTATTTTATGAAGATCGACAACGTGAAATTCAGGAAAAAGGTGGTGCCGGGTGATACCATTGTTTTAAAAGTGGTGCTTACTACGCCTATTCGCCGCGGTATTGCCGAAATGCGCGGATTATGTTACGTGGGTGATTCCATTGTGGCAGAGGGCGATTATATGGCTCAAATTGTGAAAATTAATTAAATAGAAAACAAGTATAGAAATGAAACAACCATTAGCTTACGTACATCCTGAGGCAAAAGTAGCTGATAACGTGGTTATTGAACCTTTCGTATCGATCGACAAAGATGTGATCATCGGTGATGGAACCCGGATCGGATCAAGTGTGACGATCATGCCCGGAGTACGAATCGGCAAAAATTGCCGCATTTTCCCGGGAGCTGTAATTGGTGCAGAACCGCAGGATCTGAAATTTAAAGGTGAATATTCAATCGTCGAAATCGGCGACAATACCACCATCCGCGAATATGTTACCATTAACCGCGGAACCGCAGCAAAAGGAAAGACCGTAGTGGGCAGCAACTGCCTCCTGATGGCCTATGTCCATGTTGCTCACGATTGTGTGGTAGGCAACAACGTCATCCTGGTAAACAGCACCCAGCTTGCCGGCGAAGTTATTATTGACGATTATGCCATCCTGGGCGGAATGGTCGCCGTGCATCAGTTTGTACACATCGGTTCCCATGTGATGGTTTCCGGAGGGTCGCTGGTACGCAAGGACATTCCACCCTTTATCAAAGCCGGCCGCGAACCGCTTTCGTATGTAGGTATTAATTCGATCGGCTTACGCCGCCGCAGTTACACCAACGAGAAAATCCGCGAGATCCAGGAAATCTACCGCTACATCTACCAGAAAGGGTTGAACATTTCACAGGCTGTTGAAATTATCGAAGCTGAAATGCCGGCTTCGACCGAACGCGATGAAGTGTTGTTATTCATTAAAGATTCGAAACGAGGAATTATTCGCGGTTACCTGCCCGATTAATTCTCCTGAAAAATATGTTTGTAAAAGCCCTGAATTTCTGATTCAGGGCTTTTACTGTTTCCAAACCAGGGATAGATCCCGCATGTGCGGGACAAATCCATTCGGAATCAACCGGAACATCCCAAAAGGGTTAGTTATGCACAGGAATAGGATCTCTTCCTGAAGGTTGATCAGGAAAGGTGAAATAAGGTTAATAAGGTTTGGGTTGGTGGCGCCTGGCTGGTTACTAAGGTTGTTGAAAGGGAAATAAGGTTTTTAAACCTCATTTTTGACCTGTTTGTTCTATTCTTCCTTACAAGAATGTCATTTCACCCGATTAGCATCAATTTAAATCGTTGTGGGGAAGAATTTTTCCAATACAAAACCCGCAGGTGATTTTTTACGGTAACCATCTGTCTTTAGAAAACCTTAGTAACTTTCATTAACTCCTAAACTCCCAACCTTATTTACCTTATCAGGTGGCAACAACCGGCAGCTGCTTTTCCTGTTTCCAAAC
>JBBSBP010000157.1:0-10219 GCA_038251165.1 Bacteroidales bacterium
TTTTCCTGAAAAGGTTCAAGTATATTCCCTGCCCTGTTCAAAATGGTTTCCCGGTCGGAATCGCTCAATTCTTTATCCGATAGTAACCGTTTCAGGATTTCAGCAGGAAGTTCCGCGTCCATTTTCTGTAGGACAGCCTCTGCCTCCTTCATCTTGTCAATGGGTATCGCGTCGAAAAGCCCACTTGTCAATGCGAGAAGTATCACTATTTGTTCAGGAACAGACATGGGTTGTAGTTCGTGTTGTTTAAAGCACATTCGGATTCGCTTACCACGTTCAATAATTTTTTTTGTAGCTTCATCCATTCGTGTGCCAAAACGGGAAAATGATTCCAATTCCTCAAACTGAGAGTAGTCGAGTTTCAAGTTGCCGGTAATTGACCTATATGCCGGTAATTGAGCTTTTCCACCAACGCGCGAAACAGATTTACCCACATCAACAGCCGGTAATATTCCTAATTCAAACAGTTTAGGCGAAAGGTAAATTTGTCCATCGGTAATGGATATAAGATTTGTAGGTATGTAGGCTGATATATTTTGAGCTTCTGTTTCAATAATTGGAAGAGCTGTAAGAGAACCGCCTTTGAGTTTTTCGTTCAGATGAGTTGACCGTTCCAATAACCGTGAATGTATATAAAAAATATCGCCAGGAAAAGCTTCACGCCCCGGAGGCCGTCTCAGCAAAAGAGAAAGTTCGCGGTATGCACGCGCATGATGCGTGAGGTCGTCATAAACAATGAGAACATCACGACCTTGTTCCATAAAATATTCTGCAATGCTTGTAGCTGCATAAGGAGCTATATATTTTAAGCCCGGTGCGTTGTTTCCTTCGGTTGTAACCACAATGGTATATTCCATCGCCCCTTTTGCTTCAAGGTTTGCAATTACTTTTGCTATAGAAGATGCCCGCTGACCAATGGCACAATAAACACACAGCACATTTTTATCGAGTTGGTTGAGAATGGTATCAATGGCAATGGCTGTTTTGCCTGTCTGCCTGTCGCCCAAAATCAATTCACGTTGTCCACGACCAATAGGAATGAGTGCGTCAATCACTTTTAGTCCTGTTTGCAAAGGAACGGAGACGGTAGCGCGGTCCATGATAGCGTGTGCAGGACGTTCAATCGGAAGTCGTTGGTTAAATGAAACGATACTTTTACCATCAACAGGTTCGCCTAAGGGGTTAATCACTCTACCAATTAATGAATTATCGACAGGTATATCCGTTACCCGGCCGGTACGTTCCACTTCATCACCAGCATTCAAAAGAGAATCTTCACCAAGAAGAATTACACCTATTTCATCTTCATCAATATTGTAGGCTATGCCAAATAAACCGCCCGGAAACTGTAATAGCTCTTCAAAACCCACATTCGGAAGACCCGAAACTTTGACAATTCCCGCCGATACACTCACCACATAACCAACTTCGCGGGGCTTAAAAGAAGGCGTGTACTTTTTCCTGCCTTTCTCCAACTCATCGAATGTGGTATTTATCGTTTTTTTAAATTGGTTTACTGGCATGTTATTTTTTATTTGGGTTTGCCTTTAATTTTGCTTTGGGTTTTGGTTTCTTTTTCTCTTCAACTTTCGGTTCTGGTTTATGTTTTTCTTTCGCTTCTGTTTTTGGTTCTTCTTTTTGTTCAACTTTCAGTTCTTCTTTCCTCGTTTCAGAAATACTCTTTTGCAGGGAATTTAGATATTCTGAAATGCTCCATGCCAGTTTATAACCATTGGAAGTAAGTTCAATACCACTGATAAGTTCGGGAACTGTTTTAAATTGAAAATTAGTTTCTGTGCCGAGTATTTCATTTACCGCGCTTGTAATTTCAGTCTGCTGCTTTTTAGGTAAATCGAACGCACTTTTTACAAGAACCGGGTTTGAACCGGATTTAAAAGCATCTGTAAACTGCTTCTTTTCTTCCTTTTTAAGTTCATTGATACGCTTTATAAAGAGCTTAGCCGATTGTTCTTCAAGGCTGACAGAAGCAAGGTCCGCAAGTGTTTTTCGTGCTATTTCAAAAACCTCGTTTTGAGTTTTTTGCGCAAGGTCGCGATTCAGGTTTTCCTGCATCTCGTTCAATGATTTTTCCAGTTTCGAACGCAACTCTGCAGCATCGTTCCGTGCAGCTTCAAGGAGCTTTTCCCGTTCCTTATTGGTTTCATCAACAACTTTGTCCAATAACCCCTTCTTTTGCTTATCGAACGTTTCATTTTTCTTGCTGAATTCCGCCTGTTCTTTTTTAGCGGTCGTTTCTTTCGCTTGGGCATCCTTTATTTGCGACGCAATTTTTCCTTCACGCTCATCAATAGCTTTGAGTATTGGCTTATAAAGAAACCGTTTAAGTAACCAAACCAACAAGAGGAAATTAAGTACCTGAGCTATTACGGTAAACCAGTTTATTTGCATTTTGAATGTATTATTTTGCTATAATGAAAGTCCAGAATGGGTTAGCAAAAATGAGAATCATTGAAACTACGAAACAATATATCGCTGTTGACTCAATCATAGCCAATCCCACGAATAAAGTTCTTGTAATAGTTGGCGCTGCATCGGGTTGTTGAGCAATTGAGGTTAATGCAGAAGAGACCGATTTTCCTTCGCCTAAAGCAGGAAACATACATCCTATACTTGTTGAAAACCCAGCAGTGATAATAGATACTACTGCAATTATTGATACATTGTCCATTTTTAATCCTCCTATTATTTAGTGGTAATTATTTCTTTTTTATCTGATGGTTTGGAATTATGCACTGCCGCTGCAATATAAACTGTTGCCAGAATACTGAAGATATAGGCTTGCACCATTCCTGTAAGTAACCCAAGTGCTTGCATTACAATGGGAAATATAAAGGGTGTTATGCTTAAAAGAATGGCTACGATCATTCCTCCACTCATGATGTTGCCGAACAAACGCACTGCTAATGCTAGTGTGCGGGTAGCTTCACTAATCAGGTTAAATGGCAACATAATAAATGTTGGTTTTATATATGATTTTAGGTAACCCCCAATGCCTGATTTTACAATTCCAAAAAATGGTACAGCCAGGAAAACACAAATAGCAAGTGCAGCGGTAGTTGATAGTGACCCTGTTGGTGGTTCGTACCACGGAAATATGATACAAACATTCGATATAACTATAAACAGAAACAAAGTACCGATAAAACCTATATATTCTTCGGGCTTTTTCAACCCGATTTCTTTAATCTGATTGTTTATGCCTGTTACCAACATCTCAAGAATACATTGCCAGCGCGAAATGCGAATACCTGTTTTAAGATTTCGTGTAATCAATGCAGCACCTACTACCATCACCAGTATGATAGCCCATGTGGTTACAATGGTAAGGTTAATAGTAAAAAAGCCATGTTGCCAAAAAATAGTTTCGTCGGGACTAAGCTTCATGATAAACCTCTTTTTTATTGTTTAACTTAATTGATTTGGTAAGATATGTAACCAGGAAACGGGCTGCAATAAAGCCCACCAAACAAATAATTAGTCGCTGCCAACTTCCTTGAGCGACAAAGTAGAATCCAATCAACACGATACTTACACGCAAAAAGAAACTACTTATAACCCAAATAGCCGGCATTTTTGCAGTTATTGTTTTTTTTACTGTAAACCAAAGCCCGCCAAAGAATAGTGCTCCTAATGCTAAACCTGCTATAAATGCCAATATCATAAATAAAATTTCATTCATCTTTTTCGTCTTTTTGGTTCATTTCTTTATGTTCTTTTAAAATCCAGTGCCACGCAGTAAAACAGCCAACCAGTAAGCCTATTATCAATAAGCTGAGTGTCCATGAAAATGTTGTAGGGTGTTTTTTGTCAAGCCACATGCCCAACACTGCTCCAAGCAATGTAGGAACTGTAATGGTCCAACCCACTAATCCCATCATTCCCAATCCAAACCAAACATTTTTTTTATCGTTATGCAGAGCTTTAAGCTTTCGTTTTGCTTTTAGTTCTACCTGCTTACTAAACACGTTCTGACTATTTTTACCGGTAGATTCCATTTTTATTCTTTTCGAAATTTTTCCAGATTATAAAGAAATCCGCTTTCTATCTTTGCCATAGTAGAACGGATGTCTCTTTCACTATCGTTGAGTTTCTTAAACTCTTTTTCTACCGATTCGTGGAGCTTCCCCAGGTCGGTACCACCAAAAGCATTACGAACGGATACCAATACCTCTGACCCTGCTTTTACCAATATTCCTTCATCAACAGCTAAGTAATGAGCGGTTTTTGAATCGGTTTCATACATAAAAATACTGGGAACCAAAGCTGCAACACAATCAAGCCTTTGCGGTAACAAACCAAAGGAACCTTCGCTGGTTTCAGCAACAATGCTACTGACATTTTTAATTTCAGCGAAAATCCGGTATGGAAGAAGAATTTTTAAGTCCATTGTTATTTTTCCTTTGCTTCGTCTATGTTTCCAATCATGTAAAATGCGCTCTCCGGTAAATCTTTGAACTCATCGGCAAGAATACGCTCACAACCGTTAAGAGCATCGTCCAAACCAACCTCTTTTCCTTTCAATCCACTGAATTGTTCGGTTGCAAAAAAGGGTTGGGTAAGGAAACGTTCCAAACGCCTGGCACGGTTTACTAAATTGCGGTCACCAACAGATAATTGTTCCAAACCAAGCATTGCGATAATATCTTTGAGTTCTTCGTACTGCGCCAGTGTATGCCTGATTTCTTGTGCAAGGTTATAATGTCTTTCACCTATTATTCCAGGTGTAGCCATTTTTGAGTTGGATTTTAGCAAATCAATTGCCGGATAAAGACCTTCGCTTGCTTTTTTCCGCGAAAGCACAATAGAAGCTGAAAGATGAGAAAATGTATGCACAGCAGCAGGGTCGGTTAAATCGTCGGCGGGTACATAAACGGCTTGAATAGAAGTGATCGCACCTGCATCGGTATTGGCGATTCGTTCCTCCAATTTTGCCAACTCTGTTCCCATAGTGGGTTGATAGCCCAAACGTGAAGGCATTTGTCCCATTAAGCCCGACACTTCCATGCCAGCCTGTATGAAACGAAAAATATTATCGATAAGCAACAACACATCCCGATGCTCATCATCTCTGAAATATTCGGCCATTGTCAGCGCTGCATGACCCACGCGAAAACGTGCGCCTGGAGGCTCATTCATTTGACCAAACATCATAACCATGTTGTCGAGCACTCCCGCTGCTTTCATATCATGATATAATTCGTGTCCTTCACGGCAACGTTCACCAATACCGCAAAACATGCTTACTCCTTTATTGTGCCCCACCATATTATGAATCATCTCGGTCAGCAAAACAGTTTTGCCTACGCCGGCTCCACCAAACAAACCTGCTTTTCCGCCACGTTCCAAGGGTATCAATACATCTATTGCTTTAATACCTGTTACAAAAATCTCCGATTTGGTTGACCGTTTTACCAATGGCGGCGGCAATTGGTGTATATTACGCCATTCAACTTTAGATGATAATGGTTTCCCGTGGTCAATAGTATTACCAAAAACATCGAACATTCGACCCATGATTGTTTTCCCAACCGGAACTGTAAGTTCTTTTCCATCGGTTTCTACAACCATACCACGCGCCAATCCCTGAGTGGGAGTTAATGCAATTCCCCGAACGTGTTGCGCATCGCGCTGCTCCTGCACTTCGATAATTATTTGATTATCATCGCCAGCATGCAGCACGGTGTTTATCGGTGGCAAATGCTTATCAAAACTTATATCAACTACACTTCCACGCACCGAAACGACTTTGCCAAAATTCGATATGTCAGTTGTATTTTTCAATCAGTTTGAATTTTATATTTAATCGTATTATAAATACAAAGTTTAAGTTTATTGACCTTTTAAGTGTTACATAATTTTTATAATATATTACATAAATCACACTTCAGAAATCCATTTTTTTGCCATCTCAAACTCAGCATCTTTATAAATCCGAAGTTCGCAAGTCATTAAATAACCAAAAAACTTTGCAAAAGAGTTGATCATTTCATGGTCGGAGACCAGCGCAATCCGGTCCCATGCCGATAAATGTTTCATCCCCATTTTGGCATCGTCCAACATGGCGCTCAGATCGAATCCGGAGAAATTGCCTCCAAGATGATAGAGCATCCTGATCTTTTTATTTGATTTCAGTTTTTCTTCCAACGCTGGAATTAAAACTGTTTCATAATCTGTCCCGGTTATTTTACCTTCTGCGGAAACGCCCAGAACATGGCCTGGAAAATCGTTAAGTATTTTTATCATATCAATTAAATTTAAACTTGTAATTATTATTTTTCCTTCTTTCCCGTTGGAATAATAAAAAGTGGTAAAGTCGTGTCTTTTAGCACACTTTCAGCAACACTTCCCATTATAATATTTTCGAGCCATTTTCTGCTGTGAGTACCCAAAACAATAATGTCAGCATTTGTTTCTTCTGCTGCTTTTAATATTGAATCCGATGTATCACCCACTTTAATTAGGGTTCGGATTGTTTCGTCAGCAAGGTTCTTTTTCAATTTATCAAGAAAAACTTGAGATGCAGTGTTTCGTTCATCCAAATTTTCTAAAAGAGGAGCCATCTCACGGTATGAGGCATAATACAGCACGGGTTCTGAAACTACATGTAACAAAGTAATTTCTGCATTCATCGTTTTAGACAATAAAAACCCTGCTTCTGCAACTACCTTTGCGGAAGGATCATAATCTAATGCAATCAGTACTTTTTTCACCTTATTTGTTTTTGATGTTGAGTAAATATATTATTTGTCAAATCAGCGCCATGATATTTTTTGAATTACACTTTCGCATCCGGCGCATCTGCGACTCCCTCATTTGGCAGCACATTTGGCAAATCAAGACGGGCCACACCAATGTGGCTGTCGGCCATTCCATAATAAATGTCGAATCTATCGGGTAAGCCAATATCGTTCCGTTGATCGATGCCGGTAGGAAATACAACATTGGCGATGGTACCGATGCGTTCCTGCATCAGCATTGGTGTTAATACAGGTTCAACTGAACGATAGTGGATATGTTGAGGGTGTTCCTTCGAGAGAATCATCACTCCGGCTGAATAGCGAAACTTGTCTTTATCGTTCGCCGGATTTTCAATTTCGCTGACTCCGTGGTAAAGGATCAGCCAGCCATGCCGGGTAAGAATGGGTGGAGTTCCGCCCCCGATTTTGAGCCGCTCCCAGGGTGACACAGGAGTTGCAAGTCGATAATGGGAATTGAATAAACCGATATGATCGGGTTCAAGGCCATCCAAAGGAATCGGACAGTATGAAATCCAGATACTTTCGTGAACGATATCCACCTTTCTCGTTTTAGCCTGAAAGACCGTTTCTTCGGGCCGAGTACCTTGAAAAAGAGGCCGGTGCAGCATAGCCATCTGCATTTTTCCATTAGGATTGGGTATGGCAACCGGAAAGAGGACAGCATCTTTGTTGTCCACATTTACGAAATCGATGCCGTTAAACGGTTCGAAGGTTGCCAAACCGAGGCGTTGCCAGTTCAATAAATCAACCGATTCAGCCATGGCGATTCGTGGCCCTTTGGGCGAAAGGGCTGTATAAGTCATTATGTACCGTTTTAGCGGTTCAAAATAAGTGACCCGCGCATCCTCACATCCCCCGCTGCCGTCGGATCGCAGTTCATATTCGGCTTCCGGCTGAAGAGCAATGCCGAGCCTTTCAGCACTTACAGGATCTCCGGCTTCATTAAACAGAACTTTTGCAATGCCAATGCGCGAATAATTGCCTTTTGCCACAAGCCTTGGAAAAAGGTAGAGATTTCCATCCGGGCCACGAACGGCAGCCGGATTCAATACCCCTTCAACTTCAATCGGATTACCCGGTTCAGGTTCCATAATCTGACCCATTCGTTGTAATTTTAATCCACTCATATATATTTCTCCTTGTAAACTTCTGGTTCGTAAACCCCATCTAAACAAGCGACGATAGCTTCAATGACTCGTTTTGATTCATTCGGATCGCGTACTTTTATGGATAAAACGCCAGCTTCTTTTGCCGGATAGTCGTTTCCTCCCGGAAATAAGGCATCGCCGATAAAAATCATTTCATCGATTGTAATTCCAAGGTTGTCCTGGAGTTTTCGAATCCCGTAAGCTTTGTCGATGCCGGGTTTGGTAATGTCAACCGATGTTGTTCCACCCAGACGTACTGAAAATTCAGGGATACTTTTATCGAGAAGTGCTTTGATCTTCTTTCGTTTGTCGAAATCGGGGTCCCATTTTTTCTTTTCTTCGATAGGTGCCTGCTGTCCCAATGCTGAAAAAGTGATCTGACTTCCCCTGTCTTCAATGGTTTCTCCCCAAACCTTTTCAACTTTGAACCCCGTTTTATCAATCGCCTCTTTCAGGGAACCGATAATCTTCTCTTTTTCATTTGCAGTGAAATCTTCGGAATAGAGCTTTTTCCAATCCTTATTGTACTCGTAGAATTTTGTTCCGCAGGTTGGCAACAGGGAAAGATTTTCCAGACGTTCATCATGGGGAAAATTTGAGAGTAGTTGTTTTTCAAACTGCGGCCAATCGCCTCCTGAAATAACTGCCACTTTGACGATACCAAGAAGGTCATGCAGCAATGCCGCCATTTCAGGGTCGAGCGATGATTTGCTTTCGGCAAGTGTCCCGTCCAAATCAAAAACTATTAATCTTTTCATTATTTTGTTCCCTCTGAATTACTAAGTTTCAAAAATGAAATAATGTCGTATTTATATTTTATATTTTTTGACTCACCCCTCGCTCGCATTGCTCGCTCTTCCCCTCTCTATGTTTAGAGAGGGGAGAAGTCGCCTTCAGGCGGCTTGGGGTGAGTAAACTTTAAATGCGACAATTAATTGTTCTTATAATTAAATCCGGAATCGCGATTTCCAGCAAGGTTATCGATCCTTCCGGACGAAATGCACACACTCCGGCCACAGAGGGCAATAGAAATACATCACCTTTTCTGACTGAATAATGGATACCTTCATATTCCAACCCGCCATCGCCTTCGACACAAACCAATATGCTGGGCTCATCCACGGCACCAATCGTAAATGGTAATTTTCAGTTGATGCGCCACAACCCGAATTGTTTACAGTTAAATAGCTGCTCACGCTCCGCTGGTATTATTGTTATCTCTTCCGGAATTACCGGACTCGCCATACCCTGCGCCCGCGGGTTTCACAATATTTTTACCGTAACTGAAGGTGAGTGGCAACTAAATCCATTGGCAACTATTCGACCTTACAGGTTTTTAAAACCTGTAAGGTCGAATGTTTTAACACCCATTACGTTGAACTCCAACTGCTTATTTTACTGGTTTTAAAACATAATACGCGTATTGGCCGTCCGGATAAATTCCTTCAATCAAAACCGGCTTTTTATCGGTAGTCTGCATTAAAATGCGCTCAATATCTTCTTTGCTCGAAACCGAAATTTTATTCACATCGGTAATAATGAATTTTTTTTGAACACCGGCGTCTTTCAGTTTTCCGCCAGATAAGTTCGTAACCTGAACGCCATCGTTCAACTGAAAACGTGCACGGTCGGCTTCGGAAACCGGCCCAAATTCGGCGCCCAACAGCGACAGCGATTCTTTTACGATTGACGTATCGCCTTTGGTATTGCGCAAAACCACATTTACATTGCGCAAATCGCCATTGCGGATGTAGCCCACTTTCACTTCGTTGCCCGGACTGTAACGTCCGATTTGCTCTTGCAACTGCGAACTTTTGTTCACATTTACGCCATTAATTGAAACGATGATGTCGCCTTCTTTCAGTCCAACCTGGCGGGCTGCGCCATCTTCGGTGGTGCTGCTTATGTAGGCGCCTTCCACTTTATCCAGTTTGTTGGCGCGGGCAATACTGTCGGTAACTGATTGCATTAAAACGCCCAGCACCGCGCGCTGCACTTCACCATATTTTTTAATGTCTTCTACCACTTTCCAGGCAATTGACGAAGGCACGGCAAATGAATATCCTGAATATGAGCCGGTTTGCGAAGCAATGGCCGAATTAATTCCGACCAGATCGCCATTGATGTTGACCAGTGCGCCGCCGCTGTTTCCGGGATTTACTGCCGCATCCGTCTGAATAAACGATTCCAAAGGCATTTGGCCGCTCATGATGCCTATGCTGCGCGATTTGGCGCTCACAATTCCGGCCGTAACCGTTGATGTTAAGTTAAACGGATTTCCAACAGCCAAAA
>JBBSBP010000158.1:0-10218 GCA_038251165.1 Bacteroidales bacterium
AGGAATTTGTTTGACATATACCCTGCATAAGAAGGATGTGCTTCAATTCTCACATTTCTAAAGGTAATATTTTCGACTGTCTGAGGGGTTTTGGCGTTGTGATCCACAACAATGACTTCCCTTGCCCCATCCACACCAATCAGATTAATGTTCTCATACAAAATGTTATTTGACGATCCCCATGGGAAATGGGCAAAAAGATGTCCGCCCCAACTACCCCCCCAAATTACCATATTTGAAATGGTGCAATTATTTGAACCGTGAGTCGTAACTTGGTCATCATTGTTAAAAATAAAACAGTCATCGACTATATTGTCATCTCCATCAAACCATATCCCATCCGTACAACCTGACCAAATAACCTCCTTGATATTTCGCCATGAGTTGTGGTGACATTTATGAGCAAAATCAGGAATCCCAAAATTCCAACCTGCACTATTTGTAATTATAAAACCTTCGAAACGAGTATTGTCGTACGAACTAACAGTAAATTTATTTGAAGTGGTGTTGGTAAAAGTGGAGTATTTTGTCAACGAATCGTTTTCATATTTTGGTGCGTGTTGTGCCAAAGTGGGCAATGATCCGTTGGAAATAATGCCACGCCCCCGCACCTCAATATTTGTCGCTTTATCCGGAATTAGGAAGGTCCCCTCCACAACAGCTCCTCCTGCGATATAAACACTTTCGTTAGAGTCTATTCTTTTATGCATTCCGACGTTATGTACGCCGGGACCATAATAATAAGTAGCCTTTGTGTTAGGTACATCGGGTGCATCAGCAAGAATAAACAGGGGATTCAATCGATCGTTTATCTCAACCGACACTTTCTTGGGCGAAGTGAGTGTAAATGTGAATACATCGCCGTTTTTTGTGGCAATAATATTGAAATTCAAAGGGCGAACGGTAATTGAGTGTGCTTTAAACTTCGTTGTTATTCTAACATCGATTGAAGTACCAGCGAATGAGAAATTGGTGAAGGATGCAGCTTTCTGAGGCCTGCGTTCGGTTCCCGTAGAATTTGAAGCGTAATTATCTGATTTATAAACAAAACAGGGAGTATATTCTTTATCTCCACTTTTCTTAACCTCAACGGTGTAATCATCCGATTGTTTGAGGTGCATTACAGTACTCAAATCACCGGGACTTGGCGGTACCACAAGCGTTTGAGCTTGTAATTGCAAAAAAATTGATGACAGGAATATCAAAACTGTTATCAGTCTTAAACGTTTGTGCAGTAAAGTCGATGTATATTTTTTCATTAGATTTATTACATTTTTTAAAAAGATATACTTGCTGCAAAATCCATGTACCTTTCCCAATCATACAGCGTTAGGTTATGAGCGCCTTCACGTATATGATAGCCCATATTTGAACTTTTTACCTGTGTATTTTTCGCTGGTTGTTCTTTAACCGGAAGAGGTTTTAATCCAAAAAGTTTAAATACTGGTTCAGCATATTTCATTGAAAGAAATTCACCTACGGGGTCTGCCCATTGGTCTTCGGTTGCACTTGCAACATATACGGCGCGGGGTGCAATTAATGCAATCAACTCATGATGATCCATTGGTAATGCATTTACGTTCGAGTTGAACTGTTTGTAATTGTCGCAAAACCAGTGAGGAAAATTTGTATTCAAATCTTTTATCGTTTCACCAACCAGATGTCGCGACAATGCAGCTCCTCCTTCGCCGGAACAACTGGATATGGTAAGTGCAAAACGTTCATCTTGTGCACCAGTCCATAAGGCGGCTTTTCCTCCCCTCGAATGTCCTAAAACTGCAACTTTTGACGCGTTTATTTCTTTGTCTGTTTCAAAATAATCCATTACACGCATAGCTCCCCAAGCCCAGGCGCCAATTGCTTTCATCCCGTTGGGCATTTTTAACTGTTCAGGATAAAGCCGTAAAACTCCCTGATTGTAGCTGTCTTTATTATCGGCAGCCACATCGCTTACGTGGAATGCAGCTATGGCATATCCTCTTGCGATAACATCTTCGGCAGGCCAGAACCCACTTTTTTCAGCACGGGTCGGATCGGTATTGTTTCTACCCCTGTGGTTGATCAACAAAAAAACAGGACATGGCATTTTTGCTTTGGCCGGAATAAAAAGTGTCACATTAATAGTAACCAATTGTTTGTTCCGATAAACATCAATACCAATTTCTTTAAGTTTGGCTTTTCCGCTCATCGCCATTTTATCTTCCGATTTCAGTCTAAAACGGATACTATCAAAATCTTTAGGTACCTGCCCATAAAGGTTATTTTCAAATAAAGTCAGAATTTCTCCCCGTCTGTTCTTCATCCAGCTATTACTATCGCTTATTTTTTCACCGGAATTACTGATTAACGGATCAGGAAGCGCCATTATAACGGCAGCATCATTAGATTGTCCATAACTGCCGATATAAAAAAATAACAGGGCAGCGATACTCCAAATTTTGTAATTTTTGCGTTTCATAACATCAATTTTTTAATAAAAAAAAACATCAAGATATCAATTATAACAGGCTCTTTTCGGTGATTCACCATCAAAACCGGCAAATTCCCTGTTAATTAATCCGATCTTCTAAATTACAAGGTCCTTCAACTTCCAGGGATCGCGTTCTTCACGACTGCGCATGGCATTTGCCTCAGCATCGTTAACGAACTCTTCTTTTTCCAAATCCCAGTTAAGTTTCCTGCCTAAAAGCATGGAAATGTTCCCTATGTGGGTCATGGTTGAAACCCTTTGAAGATCTTCTACCGGGTGAAAAGTTTCTTTACGGGTTTTGATGCACTCTAAAAAGTTGGCATGTTCACTGGCACCAGTCACCAGGTGTATATCACTTGGAGCTATTACAGAATTGAGTATCTCAGGAGAGCTTGCTTCAAGTACCCCTGCCCAACCACTTATTTTAAGCCAACCACCTGTACCATAACAGATGATTTCCCTGCTATCTGAATGTACATCAAGTACTACCCCGTTTTTATACAAATAGGTGAGGTTGTACGTCTCTGCAGTGTTATAAAATTTCTCTGTGGGGAACACACCTTTTCCTTCTACAGAAATAGGCCCTGATTTTTCTGTGCCATTGGCACGCTGCGCTGTGTCAAGCATATGCGCGCCCCAATCAGTAAAGGTACCGCCCGAATAATCAAAATTGAAACGGAATTTCCCGTGGCAACGCCCAGGGAAATATGGGGCTTCGGGCGCAGGCCCTAACCACATGTTGTAATCGAAACCCTCAGGGGCAGGTTGAAAAACAAGATCTCCGGGTTTACTACGAACAGTGCCGCTTAAAAGCCCACAAACAACTTTTTCCAATTTCCCAATCCTACCATTCCTTACCAGTTCGGCCATCCGCAGATATTGGGAAAGTGAACGGTCCTCAAGGCTGGTTTGGTAAATACGGTCGTGCTTAGCTACCACATTGCACAATATTCTGCCCTGTTCTATAGTTTGGGTAGGTTTTTCGCAACAAACATCTTTACCTGCCTGAATGGCAAGTACCGACATTGGCACATGCCAGTGATCGGGGGTAGAAATCTGTACGGCATCAATGTCTTTTCGTTGAAGCACCTCTCTAAAATCATTGTAAATTTTACAGTCTGTGTTACTGTATTGGGTATCAATAATGTTTTTGGCCTTTAGTGCGTGCTGGACATCAACATCGCACACGGCAACTACCTTGCAATTATCGAGTTTCAGATAAGCTGCGAGATTCCAGCCAATACCGTGGCTACCGGTACCAATCATCGCTAGGTTTATTTTATCGTTTGCGCCAAATGCGCTGGCTTTAATTATTGTTGGAAATACTAGTACTCCTCCTGCAATAAGTCCGGTATTTTTAATGAATTTTCTTCTGTCGATTGACATAACTATAGGTTTTAAATTGTTGTTTTATAAAAAATTGACGATTTATAACTTTTTCATATACTTTTCTGTTTCCAGTTGAGCCCGATCTTCAAGTTTAAGGTAATGACACAGATTAAACTGTAGCACCTTTATCCTTTAATTTAGGAATCAAATCATATAATCGTGGATCAATAGCTTCCTTAGCTTCCAGATCTACCTTTGCTCAAACCATAAACACTTTTAAATTTTGCTGATATACAGCTTCCAATTTTTTATCGTTTTGTTCCAGTGAACCTGCACTCATTTCTATTCCGTCAAAGCCAAGTTCTTTTAATAGTTTGGTCTGGGCGATAGGGTCGGACGAATATTCCGATCTTGAGAAAGCATCTGCAAAACAAAAAAACTTCGGATTAAACACTTGTGCCTGAACTCCTTTGAAAAAGAAACAAAACAAGCAAACAGCAAATAGTAATTTTTTTCATAATGTGTTAGTATTAAACATTTTAGATGTCGTCAAAATTCGTAAACCAGCTTTATAATTCCCTGATCCATATATTCCGGTAACTAACGCAGCTTTTATGTTTCTGGAGCTGATCCGATCTTCTATATTACAAGGTTTTTCAGTTTCCATGGGTCTCGTTCGTTTCTGGTGCGCATTGCATTGGCTTCCTGATCATTCACAAATTCTTCTTTCTCCGGATTCCAGTTAAGCTTTCTTCCCAGAAGCATAGCAATATTTCCCATGTGGGTTATTGTTGAAACACGATGAAGATCTTCAACAGGGTGAAATGTTGCCTCGCGGGTTTTAATGCACTTCAGAAAATTGGCATGTTCGCTGGTATCTGTGCTGAGATTTGTCTCCTCTGGTTTAATCAAAGAATTGAGTATCTCTGTTGAACTGGCTTCAAGAATACCTGCCCAGCCTTTTATTCTAAGCCATCCGTCAGTGCCATAGCAAGCAATTGATCTACTATCTGAATGAGCTTCCATAATTACTCCATTTTCGTAGGTATAGGTAATGTGAAATGTTTCAGCAGTGTTATATATTGTCCCAGTACCAAAAATACCAGTACCTTCCACAGATACAGGACCTGAATTTTCTGTACCATTGGCACGTTGAGCAGTATCTATCATATGAGCTCCCCAATCGGTCAGTGCACCTCCTGAATAATCAAGAACATGTCGAAACTTGATATGGCAGCGTCCGGGGCAATAAGGAGCCTCAGGAGCCGGGCCAAGCCACATGTTGTAATCGAATCCTTTTGGAACAGGCTGAACAACAAGATCTCCGGGCTTGAATTTAAAGTCTCCTCCTGAAAGACCGCACACTATCTTTTGAAGCTTTCCAATCCTTCCATTTCTTACAAGTTCAGCCATCCTTAAATATTGGATAGTCGCCCTGTCTTCAAGACTGGTTTGGTAAATACGATCATGTTTGGCAACCACGTTACAAAGAGTCCTCCCTTGTTCTATCGTAAGGGTGGGCTTCTCACAACACACATCTTTGCCTGCCTGAAGAGCAAGCACCGAAAGCGGAACATGCCAGTGGTCAGGAGTAGAAATCTGTACGGCATCAATGTCTTTTCTGAGTAGTACTTCTCTGAAATCGCTGAATGTTTTGCAATCTTTATTTTCATAGCGTTTGTCAGTCAGGCTTTTGGCTTTAAGAGCATGCTGGTCATCAACATCACACACAGCAATTACCCGGCAGTTAGCAAGTTTCAGGTAAGCCGCAAGATTCCAGCTGATACCGTGACTGCCAGTCCCGATCATACCGATCGTTATCTTATCGTTGGCACCAAATGCGCAAGAGTTGATTATAGTTGGCATTACGATAACCCCTCCTGCAACAATGCCGGATCTTTTAATGAATTCTCTTCTATCAATTGACATAACTATTGTTTTAAAAAATGTTGCTTTTATGAAATAATTGATGACTTATAGCTTTTTCATATACTTTTTCCATGCCGCCATCGATGTTTTAAGGTAATCTTCCGGTTTACCAGGTATTTGATAACACTGTAATCCAACAGGTCCTTTATAATTATTTTTTTTCAGTATTTTCAGAACTTTCAGAACATCGAATGAGCCTTTACCCAAGGGTTGGATCAGGCGATCCCACTCCATTTCGTTGGTTGCTCCATCATCAGCTCCGTTTATTGAAACAGCGAAGAGATATGGGCAGGACTTAGCCAATTCTATATCCAACTGATCCCTTTCTTCCAGTTTCAGGTAATGGCACAGGTTAAATACTGCTCCTATATTTCTACGGTTAGCCTTTTGAGTCAGCCGTACTGCATGTCCAACTTTGATCAGCCAGTCACTTTGGTGCGGATATAGCGCTATTCTGACTCCATATTTAGCGGCAGAATCGGCCAATTCCTGAAGAATGGGAACACAGATTGCATCGCCCGCAGGATCTGAAGCCGTGAATTTTTTACTGAAAATATGGAACCAGATGGTTACTCCCTTGTCTTTCACTTTTGGAAAGAATTCAAACAACTTATGATCAAAATGCTGTTCAGTATCAAGATCTATACGAGCCCATATCATGAAGACTTGCAGGTCTTGCTTATCCATAGCTTCAATCTTTTTGTCCATTTGTTCGGAGTTTCCAAAACCTACTTCCACTCCATCAAAGCCAATGTCCTTCATTAATTTGGCCTGATATTCCGGGTCGTTTTTATAAGGGTGGGTACCTGAGAAAGCATCTGCAAAACAAAAAAACTTCGGATTAAACACTTGTGCCTGAACTCCATTGGAAAAGAAATAAAACAAGCAAACAGCAAAAAATATTTTTTTCATAATGTATTAATATTAAAAGATTTAGATAACTTCAAAATTCGTAAACCAGCTTTATAATTCCCTGATCCATATATTCCGGTAACTAACGCGGCTTTTATGTTCCTGAAGCTGAAGTGGTAGCTTCTGAGGATGAGCATTGTATTCCGTAAAATCTCCATGACCTGTAGTTCCTTTCAGAGTTGCCTGATTTTGGATCAGTATTCCATTCTGAAACACTGTAACTTTCCCCGGGGAATTCAGAGACTTATCTGCATTGAACCGCGGAGCGGTAAATACAATATCATAAACCTGCCATTCTCCGGCAGGGCGGCATGCATTCACTAATGGTTTGTACTGTTTGTAGATGCTGCCTGCCTGCCCGTTATAGTATATTATATGTTCATTCTGCCAGGAGGAATAAATCTGGACCTCATACAAACCCATAAGATTAATCCCCGAATTGCCCCATTTAAGGGTATCGGTTTGCATTTCACAGGCAGGAACCTTCCATTCAACGTGCAGCTGGCAGTCACCAAAGGGGCGTTTGGTAGCAATAGAACCCGTGCCTGGTACCACTGTGAAATAGTCGCCATTTATCGTCCAGGGCATCTGCTTCCCACTTTTCGCAACACTTTCCCATTGATCAAGGCTATTTTTATTGAAAAGTACGATAGCATCAGAAGGTGCATCTGAATTGGTGCCAGGTTGCACTATAACCGGTTTCTCTGACCAGTCTTCAGGATTGTTCTTTGGCTTTTGCTTGGCAACTACCAAAGCATCATTAGATTGTCCATAACTGCCGATATAAAAAAATAACAGGGCAGCGATACTCCAAATTTTGTAATTTTTGCGTTTCATAACATCAATTTTTTAATAACATTAAGCATCGAAATATTTTTACAAATTAAATTTCCATTGATTAGTCTCCTTATCAGACATGTGAATATCGAGCGTTTGTTTGGTCCCATCGGGTTTGGTAATTTCGATCTTATATTTTCCGAAGAAACCACGAAATGCAACCTGCCCGTTTTTATCAGATTTCAGTTGTACATTTTTTGTCATCCAATCTTCTTTGATCAGCTTCATTAATCGGTTATACACAGGTTTCGGATTGTATTCCTGATCTAAAAGACCGCCACCTTTAAGCCAGATATTCTTGTCGGACAAGCCCCACCAGGTGATAGAAGCAACCGAAGGATATCCAAAAGCAAGCGTGTATAATTGTTCGGCAAATTCGGCTTGTGCGTCTTCAGTCCATTTTCCGGTTCTCCAGCCGGTAATGTCTTTGCCCGATGATTGCGGGATAAATTCAGTAATATGGATTGGAAGGTTAAATTCTTTGTATAGGTCGAATGTTTTGTACATCTCAACGGGTGAAAACCACATTTCGCGGGGTTCGTGTGCCTGGATTCCAATACCGCTTATTGGGGTGTTTCGTCTTTCTAATTCCTTTATTAACTGGTAAAAACGGTCGCGGACATCAGGGATTGCAAGTGTAAAATACTCGTTCAGGATATAATTGCCTTCAGGGTTCGCGTTATAAGCCCATTTGAATGCCTGCTCAACCCAAGGGGCAATTTGTTCGGTAGTAATTCCTTTTACATTGTACCTCAAATCGTTGTTATTGGCTTTATCATTCATGGCCATCTCCCACGAAACCGTGTTAACAGCTTCATTGACAACATCCCATATATTAATTTTGCCTTTGTAGCCGATCACATTATTGTAGATACGTGCTTTTAATAATTCAGCAGCAGTTTGTTCGGGCAAGTTGAGCAACCATTTTGGTGTCCCGGCCGGGCTAGTCCAGGCAAGAGGATGCCCTTTACAGGTAATTTCATTTGCAAGACACCATTCCATTGCAGCTTGATTCTTTTGCCATTCGGGATTTCCGGCCGATTTTTCGTATCCATTCCAATAAAATGGGATGACAGCAAAATTGAACAATGCTTTAAATCTCGCTTTGAATTCATCAACTTTGTAGGGTTCTTTTGTGGCTATACCTGCAATATCGAATACCAGATTTCCGAACAGAAAATCCTGAGTAACCTGATTGATTTCAATCTGAATATTTTTTACCGGCGCTCCATCGGCATCAACAAAAACCAGAGAAGCATCACCTTTTCGGTATTGCTCTATATTTTTTCTAGCCCTTTCGAGGTATTCCTTTTCAACAATAGATTTTTCGGTCGTTAAAACTTCAGTTTGTTTTGAAGAAGCTTTTATCTCTTCCTGAACCTTTTTCCCGGTTGGTTGCCCAACAATGGTTCCTGCACCGAAAAGTACAAAACAAACAAATGCACCAATTCTGAATTTGATTTTTGTCGTTGTCATAACTATGATTTATTAATTTGACGAACTGATTTCAAATAATCACTTAAGATTTCAACCCTTTTGGATAGGCGATGGTTTGCGGAACCTGTTTGTAATAAACTTAGCTATCGTCTTCGACGTAATAATGTTTGATCCCATCTCCCTGAAAAAGAGAAGTAATACGGCAAATTTAAATTCTTTATTTTGAAATTTTATTCAGAAAAAAAGCTGCCACCCAAAAAGAATGGCAGCTTTTCCAACTACAATTTCTAATTAAATTAAATTACTATAATACGGTTACTGAAAGTGTTTTGGTTGTTTTATCCAAATCACCGGTTGCACCAATTGTTGTTAAAGTAACATTGTATGTTCCGGCAGCCGGATAAGTGTAAGAAGGTGATTTCTCCGTTGAAACGGCTGCGCCATCCCCAAAATTCCACGAATAGGTCATGCCATAAGTTGATATATTGCTAAATACAATCTTCTTGACATTAGTGGCATCTGCTTTTGATGTGAAGTCAGCCACAGGTTTCAATAGTTTAGTATAGATCACCAAAACTGTTGTTTTTAGCAATGGATTAACAGAAATATCGGTTGAAGAAACTGAAACTCCTAGAGCAAAAATTGCATCCGGAAAACTTCGAAGATAGTTCAGGTCGATATCCATGTTAAAAATACCCACTGCGCCACCATCAGCTACATCAACCGATGCCGGAAGCGAATACTTATCAGCAGGTAATACCAATGTTCCCACCGGGAGACTGGAAGCAGCCAAAAGGGTTGCAATGGTATCATTTTTTATTGTAATACTTGCTTTCACCATACCTTTACGGGCTATTCCTGAACGGTAAACCCCAAGTGGAACGATGAATTTTGTTCCATCTACTTTAAACCGGTATGCCTGACCTGGTGTGGGCAAAAAATCAAGCCGCTGAGGAACATTGTCTATCACATAATTACCACCAACAGCCGTTGGCATATACAATTTTTGATCGGGATAATCGGCATCGGCCACTTCCTGATAGTCGCAGGAGACCATAAGGAAAGCCAAACCTGCAATAGCGATGAGCAATTTGATGCTTCTTTTGAGAATATTTTTCATATTTCCTTTATTTTTTAAGTGAATTGAATTTTACCACAGTGGATTTTGTACCCAGTTAGGCATTTTTAGTAATTCCTGCTGTGGAATCGGATAAAAATACATTTTAGGTTCAAACACCCTGTCTTCAACTTTAACTACTGAATAGGTAAATGCTGATGTTGTAGGGTCTTTCGTTATTTCCACA
>JBBSBP010000159.1:0-9861 GCA_038251165.1 Bacteroidales bacterium
ACTATTCAGCATTTTTTGCATATCAATTCTTTTCCGACTGATATCCGCTTCGGTTTTGATTGTCTTTTGCCCAAATTGTTCCAGTAATGCTTTTTTGAGGGTCAGGTACGAAAGTTCAGCGGCCAGCTGTTCGGCTTTAAACCGGTCATCCGTCCAGCCTTCCTTTTCGTACTGAATCACTAGGCGAGCCATCCGCTCGTTATTGGTTTCATCCAAAATAGCCAGGGCCTTTTCCGAATCTTCTTTCAGTTTATCTGCCGTTGATTTGGCGCCTTTGGAAGTTCCCAGTTCACGAAGTTTGTTGATTTCATTTTGAACAGCCTCGGCCCGGGCATTTCTTGAAGCAACCAATTTTGGCGTCGATGCAATTTCGTTGTTAATGGCTTCCAGCTCTTTTTCTTTCAACTTGATCAGATCTTCTGCTGCTTTTTCACCCCCATCATTTCCTCCGGCTCCTGAATTCTTTAAATCAGTAATAGCCTGTTTTTGGGTAATGGAAAGAAGTTTTTCTTGCTGAAGTGTTAACGCTTCTTGTTTTTCAATTAGGTTTTGAGCTGCTGTGGCTGCATTATAAGTACTTTGTGCCGCTATGTTTCCACCGGATTTAATAGCATTCCATGCACCCTGCCAAAAAGATACATCAGCACCTTTGCCAGACTGCAGGTCGAGCAATTCCTTTTCGATCTCAATCAGCTTTTCTTTGGCTGCCTGTGCTTTGGCATTTTGGAGCAGGGCATCGGTATAATCTTTTACCGCTTCAGTTGCTTTTTTAGTCCCGATATTTTCAAGATTCAAAAAGCCCAGAAGTTTTGGGGCCAAACTTATCATTTGACCAATGGCCCTGTTACGTTCATCTTTGGCTAATTTTTCGTTTCGGGCCAGATCGAGCAAGGTTTGCATGTTAATCTTTTCTTCCACGATGCTTTTCTGTGCCTGTAGGTTGACATCGTTCAGCATGGCCTGTGCTTTTTGTGCTGCCGTCAGTTTAGTGGTATAAAAGTATATAGCTGTTCCAAGGGCCACCACTGAACCAACTACTATACCGATTGGATTGAGCATTAATGCTGCACTGAAAGCGCGGAACTGAATGGCAGCTGCTGCGAGGTTTCCTTTTAAAAGGGCCAATCCGGCATTATAAAGTGCAATGGCAGCGAATTGCGCGTTATAGGCAAGCGTCTGTAATTTCCCGATTACGATGGAAGAAAGTTTTTCCTTGTTCAAACGAGCTTCCCAGATGGCAGCCAATTTGGTGGCTACGGTATAGGCAGCAATCGTTGCTATGGATGTGATGATAACTCCGCTATATTTTGTTATAACATCTATCAGGGCAGAAAAAATGCGCAATGATTTTCCAAAATATCCGGTCACAAGAGTCATTACTGGTGCCAGCTTTTCACCCAGTTCGATGGAAACCAGATTAATCCTGTTTTTCGCCTGGGCCAATTTGGCGTTGTTGTTATCGGTGTTTGTGATTGCCTGCCTGATGGCTACATTGGTGCCTGTTACTGCTACTGTTAAGCGGTCGTAGGTATCAATGTTTTTTAATAGAATGGTTCCCACGGTGGTATTGCGTTCACCAAAATATTTCATGATCACTGCGTCTTTAGCTGCTGCGGTGGATTGGTTGCTTATTTCTTCATTGATCTGGATCAAGGCATCCCTCATGTTAAATGCTCCGCTGGCATAGCCAGCTGATTCGGCTTTCATTTTCAGCAATGCTCCACGGAACTGGGTACCGGCTTCAGCCCCTTTTAATTGTTTTGCTGCCAGCACTTCGAGCGCTGCAACTGTTTGCTCCAGAGAAAGGTTGGAAGCGGAAGCAACAGTTCCAACGTTTCCCATCGATTCGGTTAATTGAGCAATTTCGGCTGAACCTTCCAATGCACCGGCACCAAGAACGTTTATGATTCGACGGCCATGTTCTGCTCCAAGGCCAAATTGATTCATAGCTGCCGCCACGGCATCGATGGCCGGAACGGCCTCCATTTTGGAAGCTTCAGCAAGGATTAGGGCTTCCTGAGTAACTGAAGCGAGCGCTTCTTTATTCTTCAGTAATTCAGGTCGTGCTGAACCCATTCGGGTAAAAGCATCAACAATATCCTGAGCTCCTGATTTTATTCGGATGCCACCTTCGATCACGGAAGTTGACATTTCTTTTGCCTTGTTGGAAATCCATTCCAATGGTTCGCCTGCAAGTCCGGTGATAGCGGACAGGTTACTTACCCGTTCCTGAAAATCGTTAAAAGACTGCACCAGTTTTTTGATCCCTAAAACAACACCGGCAAAAACAGCGATTAAACCCATCGCCAATGCTTGGTATCTATTGAAGGCATCGCCCAGTTTGGACATGGACCAGCCTTTTTCAACTCCGGCCAGATCCTGACGGTGTTGATCTAAAACTGCTTTTAAAGATTTGATCTTTTGCATCTGGGCCTGGTATTCACGTGAACCGATTTCCATTCGGGACTGGGCATTGACCAGCCGGTTCATTTCGGCACGGATGCCGGCAATGTCGTTTTTTACTTCTTTGCCGTTGATGTAGAGATTGATTCGTCGGGTATAAGAGCTTGCCATTGTTGAATTATGGATTTATTCAATCAAATATCGGAGGAAGTATAAGGATAGGAAAGGACAGTTAAATTAAGAAGAACAATAATTTGTTCTGATTGAAATACTTCAATCCAGTAGATATTTGATGCCATTTCACAAAAAAGTCTTTAAATAGAACATCCAAGACCCTATTACACTCTTGAATTTTAATTATTTTAGCCGAACCCCTTAGAACTATCCAAGTGGAATCCATTTAAATTTTGACTTATGATTAATCGGCAGCAATACAAACATGCAATCAAACAATTTGAAGAGGCAGAAGAACAAATTCTCCTGACCAAAGAAGTTATTGATTTGTACGAAATGCAGGAAAATAATGCTAAAGCAGAAAGATTGCTCAAATTAAAGAAAAACGACTATATAGAATATATCGGTGGAACAAAGTCAAAATATCTCACAGTTGGGGAAAAATACAGATTGACAAGTGAATCTTTTAACGGGCGGGTTGCCATCATTAATGATGCTGGTAAACGAATAGTTCTTAGACCTCGTTTTTTTAATTTTTAGAAGAAATACTTGCAACCGAAATGGGAATTTACTGCAATCCTTAGTTTTCACCTGTAAAACTTTAGTTCTTGAAATACTTGTTTATCAACTCCATTAAATCAGCTCTCTTGATTGGTTTCGAAATGTAATCGGTACAGCCGGCTTCCAGCGCTTTTTCGCGGTCACCGCCGAGCGCATAAGCGGTTTGGGCAATAATAATTACCTTTTTATTGAAGTGCCGTATTTGCCGGGTAGCTTCGTAACCATCCATTTCGGGCATCTGAATATCCATCAAAACCAGATCGATATCCGGATTCCGGCGACAGTTTTCCACCGCTTCAGTTCCTGTTTTAGCAATGATAATTTCGCTGCTAAATTTACCAACTCCGATTGTAATTAGTTTTTCAGAAGGCTCATCATCTTCAACAATCAGTATTTTAAGCTTCTTTATTTGGTTTTCATCTTCAGGAGTCAGAAGAGCAATTTTTGTATCTTTTTCTTCTATCGATTCTGTTTTGTACGGAAGTGTAAAATAGAAGGTGCTTCCTTGACCTTCTTCGCTTTCAACCCAAATTTCACCACCAAGCATTTCAATATAGGCTTTCGTAATGGCTAAGCCCAAACCGGCTCCCTGTCTTGCCAGTTTATCAACAATTTCGGCCTGAATAAATCGCTCGAAGATGGCTTCCTGCCGATCGCGCCGGATTCCAATTCCGGTGTCTTTCACAAAGAACTCCAGTTGGGCATGCTTTAAAGAATATCCAAATTCAATACTACCTTCATTTGAATATTTGATTGCATTTTTTACCAGGTTGGTTAGAATGGAATAAAGCTTTTCACGGTCCGTATGAATTATTGCTTCAGCGGAAGACAACGATTTTATCACCGACAGCCGAATTCCTTTTAGCTCAACTTCCTGTTTAAAAAAAGAGTGAACGAAATCAATCTGATCGTTTATATTGGTTTCGGTAATCTTTACTGTCATCTGACCTGATTCGATCTTCGAAATATCGACAATGTCGTTGATGATACTGAGCATACGGATTCCGCTTCGCTCGATTATCTCCAGGTATTCGTGTTGCTGATCGCTGGTCAGACCGGGTTCTTTCAAAACTTCAGCAAATCCAAGTATGCCATTCATCGGGGTACGGATTTCGTGGCTCATGTTAGCCAGGAAAGCAGATTTCAGGCGGTCACTTTCTTCGGCCTTTTCTTTGGCTTTTAATAATTCTAATTCTGATTTTTTTAGTTTTGAAATGTCAAATGCAGTTCCTTGTGTGCCTATAATTTCGCCAAATGCATTAAACAGAGGTAATGCATTAAATATTAAAGTTATTTCAGTTCCTACCTTTGTTATATGGGTTGTTTCATAACCATTTACAGATCCACCTTCTAAATGTTTTGTAAATTCAACGACATCACGTTCAAAAACTTCAGGTCTCTGAAAGTCCGAAAAGGGTCTTCCAAGCATCTCTTCTATTTTATATCCATGCGTATTTTCCCAAGCTGAATTCAAAAAAATAAAATTCCCTTCTAAATCGCATTTCCAAATTAAGTTTTGTGAAGATTGTACTAAATCTTTATATAATTTTTCATTTTCTTCAGCCTTTTCTTTGGCTTTTAATAATTCAATTTCTGATTTTCTAATATCCGTTATATTGTGACTTACGCTATAAAAAATGCTTTTTCCATTTACAAAAATATTGAATGTACTAAGTTCGACAAAAACATCGGTGCCGTCTTTCTTCTTATGGTGTCTGAACCTAACATTTACCTTTTGTCCTTTATCTATAAGTAATTTTATTACCGATTTGGATTTTTCAACTTCAGCACTGAATTTCAAACACGACATTCCGATTAATTCATCCTGACCGTATCCATATATTTCTGAGGTTGCTTTGTTCGCTTCTAATATCTCGAAATTATCAGGATTATAAATAAAAATAGCATCATTTACGTTGCTAAAAAGTTCGTGAAATTTTGCTTCGTTTTCTTCAGCTTTTACCTTGGCCAATTTCAGGTCTTTTTCATTTTCTACCTGTGATGTAATATCCATAACCGTAGAAATCATCAAATCAAGTTCTTCTAAAATAATATTTGAAGCTGAAACATAATGAGTAGTATTTGTTACTTTATCTGTAATCGGAACTTTCTGCCAATTCATTTGTTCCGGTACTCCTGATTTTACATCATTTAATATCTTATTACCTATTTCCATTTGATCGCCATATACATAGTCAAAGAATGTTGATACTTTTGAACATAATTCTATAGGCACATGATATGCATCAGCAAAAGCTTTGTTGACATAACTTACTTCTCCGGTACTTATTTTATTAATGGCAAAACCAGTAGGAGATTTCTCTAAAATTGCATTTAATTGAAGTTCATTTCTTTCAGCTATTTCTTTGGCTGCAATTAATTCTAATTCTAACTGTTTTCTTTTGGAAACGTCAAACACGGTCAATAGACACTTCTGTTTTTGACTTGAGATAATTCCTTCAATGTGAACAAAAATAGTCTTTGCTGACTTTGCTGTCAACATTACTTCACAAGTTTGTTTGGTGCTGGTATCAAATACCTTTTGTAAAAAACTATTAAAAACCGGAAGGGTTTCCTTGCTAATAAATAGTTTGAAGTTATTTTCTACTAAGGCGGAACGTTCTTTACCAAGTAAATTAGCCGCACTGAAATTCAGCTCGTATATCGTACCATAGTTATCGAGTGTAATATATCCGGCAGGGGCAAAATCATAAATTGCCACCGCTGTTTTACATTTCTCAATAGCAAGTTGTAGTTCTTCATTCTGCATTTCGAGTTCAATCTGAAATGCCTGCAATTCATGGATAAGTTTTAGGACTTCTCTTTGAGACTGTGGTGGTGCTTCTACTGGCTGGCGTTGTTCTAAAAGTTTTTCAGCTTTTTGGTGCATTAAAAGTTTAGCATCAGATTCTTTTTTAATGATTAACTCATCTACCTTATTTTCCTTCTTATTGATTAGATTGGAATAGTTTAATTGCAGATTTTCATTTTGCTTTTTTAGTTCAGCAATTTGATTTTCTAATGCTTCATAAGTTGGCTTTTTTAACATGGCTTCTTCTTTCTTTACATGTAAATGGGAACCTATGGTTCGGGACTTCCTTACAAATGTAATAAACAAATAAAGATAACAGGGATTAGGTATTTTTAAATACAGAATACCGGCCTTGTATTATTTTCCATTTTAACTCAAAGGCATATATTCGGGTAGTGAAAAATTTGAAAGAAATCAATTATCAATGATCGTTCAAAAATGATCGTTTATTAATATAGGCTAACATCATAAAATTTTCATCTTTGTAGCATTCACCACAGCATCAGCGTTTATTTCTGCAATTCGATCAGCTAATTCCGGAAGGTATTTATCCAGCACCGGATTAAACCATTCGATGGCAACTCGCTGCGGACCTTTGGGTGGATTTTTAGCTGTTCGAATGACAAAGCCTTTCCCATTGGATTGATATCCCCGACCTACACCTTTATGAACGAAGACTCCATGCCGCTCGAAGGAGAAGCCGACATAGTTGGCCAGACCAAATTCCTTTCCCACTTTGCTTCCAATACTGGCTGCCAGTTTCTTTTCAATTTGATTTCCTCCATTTCGAAGGACTGGAGAGCTAAACTTCCCATCAGAAAACCAACGGGCGCTGCTGCGCAAGGCTGATCGGACTTTGGGCGTCCACTTTTGAATTAATTCGTTTTGTTGCTGGATCAGCTGTTGATCTGCTTGTCCGGTCTTTATACTTGTAGCCATTTGTCAGGATTTACTTCATTGGGACGCGGGGAAGTAATGGTATAAGTGAAACGAATACCATAATTTCCGTCAATTTCATTGGATAAAAGCATGGCTTCAACACTGGAGAAATCAAAATCACGAACGGCGGTTGCAAGCGGATTCCGCTTATCGGCTTTCATGCGGACCAACATTTCATCGCCAATTTCTTCCATGTGATCCCAAACGGCATGGATGGCATCAAAGTCTGATGGATCAGACACATGATCCATCAGCATAAATGCACCGGAACGGTTCTTTAGCAGATTGTCTGATTTATTATCGGTAAAGCCGTAACTGTACCCTTCCAGGATCAGACAGGGCGTTTTAACATCGGTACGGTTGATACCGGCCAAAACTTCATCCACTTCCATCCGGAAGAAATGTTTTTCAGTATCGGAATGGCCGATATCTTTGTGTTGCCGGGCCAGGTTTTCGAAATAGGTGATTAGTTGCGAGAATTTTGACATATAAGCCTCCCCAACCCCTCCGAGGGAGGGGCTTTTTGATTAGTGATTAATATTAATATTTGCTTTACTCATATTCAATGCTCCTTTTTAAGTCTCCCCCTCGGGGGAGATTTAGAGGGGGCTTTTATTTTCTGGCATTTTCCTTGTATTTCCGGGTCATGAATTGGAAAATGGTGTTGATAGGTTTATCGGCCCACTGGTCATCGTGAAGAATATCGTCGCCAACGATATTCTGAAAGACTTTGATCCAGGTGTTTTGAACAGATCCTGAAACAAGTTCAGGATGACTTTCTGAATGTGCCTTGTCTCTACTATCGTGGTGTTGGAAGATAAGCGGGTAGGCCAGAGCAAGCCACTCGCGGAGCAGGTTATAATTGATATAAATTGCTTCCAAGGTATGGCGATCGATGCGATTGATTAAACTGTGCCGTTCGATTACTGATTCTCTGAATATTTCTCCTTTTTTCAGGTAAAGGGCGGCAATGAATTTATGAAGATCTTCCTGCTTTTGGGTTCGCTGATAATCGGCAAAATAAGTATCGGCAAAAATGAACTGACCAAAGGTGACCCCTTTTAGTTTGGGGAGTGGAGCAAAGAGCAAAGAGCCGGAAGCATGAAGACCGAAGACCGAAGAAATGGGCAGTTCTTTGATGATGAATTCATGAAAGGGTTTGCGATCGGCGATAAATTCAATGCACTGCATGATTTTAAAAAGTTCGAAAGGCGCGAAGCGGCGAACGATCTTTTTAGGCAGAGCGAACATTTTGGATATGAACTGCACATCAGTAAGAGCCTGATTGTAAAGACAGGCGATGGCCACCAGCTGTGATGCGTTTATTTCTGCCCAGGATTCGGGATAATTCACTGATATTGTTCGGTAGAACCGGATCAGTAAAAAGGGGCGATATCGAAGAGTCAATTCTTTCATTTACGATTTTTATTTAATAGTTTCAAGTTTCAAGTTCAAAGTTCCATGTTAAACCCCAACGCTCATTTCAATGCTCCAACTTGAAACTTGAAACTTTGAACCCGGAACTTATTAGGCCCAAAATGTTTTCTTATCGGTATTGTTGCGACGTAGAACGGATCCGGTTTGTCCGGAGTAACCGGGCCAATCTACGACATTGGCTGCGAGGAACGATTTTAGCTGATCGAGATAAGCCATTCCGATCTGGCGGTTGCGTGCCACCAGGATCCCAATACGGTCGCTGTTGGCTGGCTGACGGTTTCGATCTGTTTGGGAATTGGAGGAAAGACTATCGAAATAAAGCCCTCTTTCAGTCAGATCAGCCCCCGATTCTTCCATTAACATTGCTGATGAAAGATAGGCAACTGCCTTCCGGATGTAAACCAAAATGGCCAGCACTTTTTCTGCCGGTTTGTCTTTAATCATTTCTGCTTTTATTTCTGCTAAAATTTCTGCTCCCAGAATGGGGAAAATTTCCATGTCTTCCACCAGCTGCATTTGTGGCTTCAGGCGTAAAAAAGTAAGGCGGCTTCTGCTGATGGAAACAATGGCATCAAATACTTTCGTGTTTGGAATAAAAGCTGATTTAAACACGGTCCAGGTTGGGCTGGTATTAAAATCATCAAACTTTTCGATGTTGATTTCAAGGTATTCCAGGGCTTCATCCAGGGCATTAAAGCCTGCTGTTTTGAAATAATCTTTTAAATCATCTTCCTGGTATTTGAACAGGCTTTTTTGTTTGTCGGATTCGGAGCGTTTAAAACCACCGTCGGAGATGGTGGCATTTAAAACCTGAAAGCCCATCCAGTAGGCCAAATGCGACAAAGATTTCTGGATTAGGTTTAAAAATCCGGTCATTTCAGGAACATTGTATTCAGTGGATGCGGGATCAACCGGACTTTCAGCATAAAATTTTGTAAGCCGGGTGTAAAGGTTTAAACCAAGCAAAGGCTCAATGAATGCGGTTTCGGCATTTTGAATATGCGGTTTCAGCCTTTCGAACTGGGTTCCGTTGCCTATTGCGATGTATTCCTGAATTTCGGGGATTGATTTTAGAAGCATGACAAACAGTGTTAGTGTTGATATATAAATGGACTGCCACAAAGGGCAGCCCTTACTTTTTATGATAATACTTTTGATGTTCCGGCACCGGTATCGAGTGTGGTGAGAATGGTATTTCTAAATCGCCATTCGATCGATTCATCCCCGCCATTGTAGCGGTGCATAATTTCGATGGGATCCAGAATGGTCTGCCGATCGAGCCAGGCATTGGCCACATTGACCAGATAGGCTTCGCGGATATTGGATCCTCCCTGATTACCGGCATACGTTCCCCCGGGCATTCCGGCACCCATCACGTTTGGATTGACCATGATGGAAAACATGATTTCTGAGTTGGCTGCTGCTGATGTTATCAGGTTCTCCTTGTTGTCCAGTTTATTGTCGAGCGGCTGAATGATCCATTGTTCTTCGGCTTTCCCGTTCATTGGATTTATTTCGAAGAACGTAAAGATTGG
>JBBSBP010000160.1:0-9416 GCA_038251165.1 Bacteroidales bacterium
TCGAAAGTAATTTCGACCTGTTTACCTGAAGCAGTCTGGCCATTATTAAATTTCCATTCGTAGGTAAAATCTTCGGTTGGACTGTTTGGATTAGCAGTAAAACTCACAATCAAATTCTTTTGCAGCGAGGTATCATCTTGTTTTAAAGTGTGTTGAATAAATGCTTCGGGACGCTTAAACACAGTAATGCTGCAAGAAGTGTCCTGGCCGTTTACCTTAAATCCAATCTGAACACTTTTTTGTCCGGAAGTCCAGGTAATTGCTTTGGGATCAAAAAGGGTGCTTCCATCTCCCTGAGGTTTTACAGTAGCGCTAAAAGCAGCATCTTTGGCTTCCACTTTGCCATCTGCAGGAGTGACTGTGAATTTCAAAGGATTTATATTGCTGCAAACCTGAACTTCAGGCAGGCTTAAATCCACTTTTTCAACAGGTTTCTCCTTTCCAATAATGAAAGCCACCGGCGGGCATTTCGAACAACACAAATAAGGCAGGCAGAAATCGGCAATCACTATATCTGCCGCGGGCTGGCTCAATTCTTTACAAATAATTTTACTGATACCGGTTATTTTTGTGTTCAGTTCCTTGATCACAAATTCTGAATAGGCGCTACCTCGTTCAATCTTATTATTTGTAAAGAAAATATTCAACTCATCCTCCCTGTTAATAGTTTCATCATTACTAACAATGTGTAAGGCAAAAGAATCAATGTCCTTATATTGTGTTCCGATGACCTCCCTGGTTATACCGGCAGAGCTGTCTTTAACAAGTTGCTTTTTATCAATTAAATTATTGAATGCCGGCTGTGCCACACTGCTTTTGGGAGCGCTGGCATAAACAATTACAAAAGTGCCTCCGCGATGTGATCCGGCCTTGTGTTCCATCCCCGGATGCTGTTCTGCATACTTTGAAAACGATAAATTCTGGAGGATTATCGTTTTCCGGCGTTCGATCTCGCGCATGACTACTTCAAGCTTTTCATTGCCGCAGCATAATTTTTCAAGGCGGTCAATCATATTCATGTAGTTGGATTCAAACCCACGCGAAGTATATTTTCCTGTTCTGAAATATTTTTCCAGACGTGTGCGCATGATGGTAATCCGTTTGCAAAAGCTTTGAGAAAAATTACGGTAATCAGTGATGAAATTCTGGGTAATTTCGCTGATGGCGCCGGGTACAAAGCGCTGCATGACATTCAGATGCCCGATGATTTGGGTAGGATATTCAAAAACGACATACCGCTCGTCTTCATTAAGGCTGTTCAATTCAGGATCGGAAGCAGCGAACGTGCGTGCCTTCTCTGTAAATTCATCAACATTGAGCCCTTCCGTTTCCATCGCTTTCAGGTAATATTTTCCGAAGGAGTCAGGGTGATCGTCAATTTTAATCTTTACCGCGCGGTTTATTTCATAAATGGGATTAATAAACCGGTCGCAAAAATCAATTACCGGCTTTGCAGCAGTGAATGTTGCCCCAACAGTATCGGATACGGATGCTTTTACATTATTCGTGGCAGCAGTTTTAAAAACTTCATCTGCCGCTTTATTGAATACCGGAGCTTTAAGAATTGTATTATTTATGATCCATGGTGGCTGACCTTCAGCAGCGGTATAGCGCAGCATATTCGCGTGAGGCGTTGCCGGCTTGGCGGTGAAGCCTGAAAAGAATGAGGCTCCATCAGCAAGGACACAATTGATTTCCACCTGAAAAGCGTGGAGAATGGTATTCAGGTCTTCAAACTGACATTCAAAATCATCGAGGTTGATGTCTGAAAGTTTTACATCACCCAGCCTGACTGCCACGACATCAATCGGAACTCCTTTCTGGTTTTTTAACCTATCCAGCTGGTTCAGCGCAGTTTTGTAATCTTTGCCGATATGTCCTTCAATCCGGAAGAAATTGTATTCATCAATGTTGTAATCAAGAGGATTCAGGGTTTCATCTGCAATCGGCGGCGAATAAAGGTTTGCATTGTACGAAAGATTTAATGTATCATTCGCCTTGAGCGCTTTACGGTAATTCCATACCTGCGAAAGCGAATTAAAATTTTGATAGTAGAACGGGATAGTCCGGTCTTCAAGTGGTTTATTGTAATCCAACGAGGGAGTGATTTTAATGGCATCAACTTCCTTTGGATTGAAATTCAGTACCATCAGTTCAAGCCGGTCGAGCATACCAATGGCCACGTTCACTTCATGCTTATGATTGCTTACAGCGGGCGAAGGATAGAATTGGTGACGGTATTGAGGCGGACGCGGCCCATATTTTATGTTGGGTTCGCCCAGCATGATATGTTTTGGGAAAGCGTATAAATTCGGGATACATTCAAATGCAACGCTGTAAAGCTTATCCCTGAGCTCGTTATAAGCTGTCACCACATCTTTGTAGAAATCGTAGGTGTATTGCGCGTAAAGTGTATTTGAAGCTGTATTCAGATTTGAATTGAGCTTATCGACAAGTTTTTTGATATTGACCGAATGATCCCTGTCGATTAAAAATTTAAATGCATCGTAAAGATCGAATATTGCCTTCGACAAAGCGCTGCTACCCTCTTTTGATGCCGTGAAATAGGCGGCTGCCAACGTATTACCCTGCAAAGTATTGATATTGTTCAGGATCACACGCTTTGGCCTGATCACAGGGAAAGTGAAATATTTCTCATAAGCTTCATAGTATTTGAGATAAATATCATCGCCAATTACTTCACCTTTATCCAGATGAACTACTTTCTCCATGTCACTCTTAGAAAGGAGGAGCACCTTTGGTTTTGCAACCTGGCGCCTTCCGAGGTTATCACAATTGGTCGGCGTACATTTCTCCGGATTTTTGAGATAATATTCGAGATAAAGAACTCCTACCCAATTTGTAATTTTGCTGTCGAGTTCTTCAATTTTAAAAACCTCTGCCGAAGTGATCTTGTCTTTCTCGTCATCGGTCAATAATTGATATAGCTTGACCGCTTTCTCTTCTGTTCCCAGCTTGTAGTAAAAAGGATCATACTTTCCCTCGTCAGGCTGAATATACTCCGCGAAGTATTTATAATTTGTTGCACTCATCTTAAGCAGGTCGCCATCGGTTGTGACGGCAACGCCTTCGCTAAGTGAAACGGATTTCAGGTAACGTTTCAGATGAAGCCCGCAAACGATCCCGGTACCTATGAGGCAAGTTCGCGTAATTCGATGCTGATCTTCGAAAAAATCAATAATCTCATTCAGTTGCACTTCGGTAAGCACCTGATCTTTTACAAACCGGCTGTATTCGAGGTTCAGTATTCCGAGTTGAAGTTCCTGCTTGGTTGCCATATCGTGTATTATTTATTGTTCAATTGGTAATTTAACCGGGATTTGAGTCGCTTTCAAGCGAACCTAGCTGCGAGCTTCCGAGGATGATGGGGTTCTTTTCGGGTGTATCATCATCACAATCAGAAAGCTGTCCTTGTTCATAGATGGTAAACATGTCCTCTATCACTTTGATCAGATTGATCAGCGTGGTATCTTTTGCCTGCTTTAACGGGTCTTTTGAATTTTCCCTTTCATCGAGCCATGTTTTGTGCGCTTTTTCAAACTTTTTCATGTATTCCTCATTCACAAAACAAATGCGCGGAAGCACGTGTGCCGGCGTTTCCATTCGGATCAGGCGCTCGGCAAATTGCCTGAAATATTTGTTTCTCAGCCTCATTCCATATCCCGGAAGTACTATGGTTATTCTGAAAGAATAAGGATCAAGTGGTCTGCAATGTTCTCCGTTCGATTCAATGCACACCGGCAGAAATACATTGGTTTTGGTCTTGGGTGTATTGAAATTCGGGCGTAACAGAATATGCTCAACCACATACATGCCCTCAAGCTTAAAGTCGTCCAAAAGATATTTGGTAAGGTCTCCAATCGTCTTTTCGGCCAGAGAAAATTTTCCTGAAACAATTTCCCCCGGAAGAACATTGTATTGAACCGGATGAGTCGCTAAAGCCTGATTGCTGGCGTTATTCAGGCCAAATGAAATTTTGGTTTTATCGGGCGAAAGGATCAGTTTATAATATTCCCGTTCGGCTCCAAGTAAGCTGGCAAGTCCCATTTCTTCATATGCATCGGCACGCTTCAGTAAAGTTTTATTGACACTTTCAAAAATATTAATGCCATTCATTCGGATGCTCCATCCGTATTGCTGCACATCAGTAAGTACACCGTTTACAAGCATTTTTACTGTGCCCGTTTTTTCAACTTTGTAATCCAGATCGGCGAGTGGAATGCGTTTGTAATTGTTAAAACCAAGCAGGCGGGAAATGCGTTTTTCCATTCCGGGTACATTCACCAATTGCTCCTCAGCCGACTTTGGGTTATAATAATCAAAACCATCGCCTCGGCAGGCGCTCATGTTGTGGTAATCTTTCAGGAAATTCACTTTGTGACGGATAATGGCCCGTTCGGCATCACCTGAATACAGGCGGTGCATTAGGAAAACATATTCGTTGAAATGCTCGGCAAAACGACCAAGAAGGTGGTCCAAAAACCTGTTTTTGCGGGGAACGTAATTATCCAGCCCGGTACTTTTGTGCAATACATCTATTTCATTATCCCAATTTGAAATATCGTCAAAAATATCGCTTTCATCTTTAATTCCTTTCACCGCGTTGGAGAAGTAGGTGCGGGGAATACTATTATCAGCTGAAAAAAGAATGCTGACATTGGAAAGTTGCGCGAAATAATTGGCGAGTACCTGTTCGAAGAAAAGCAGATAGGCATTCAATTGTTTTGCCTGCGATTTGCGCATTTTGGTAGCGCTGTCAGGCAGACCAATTTGCCCGATACCATAAGTTTCAGGAAACTGATTCTGGAAAGTCTGATAATTTGCGGTGTTCCGGTAGGCGCCTTCAGGAATTGCAATGTCTTCGGTTACTTTTGCCTGCATTTCAGCATTTCGTTTATCGCGCAGGATATTCAGCTTTGTTTTTGCCTCAACCATTTTTAATTCGATGGGCATGAAACCCTTCCATATATTCAAAACCGAATTATCGAGGCAAAACGCGGGTTTGTGGCCGGGTGTGATGCAAAGGTTCCATTTGTCTCCGGAAACAGCTTTGTTAACTTTGACCATGTCCTTTTCATCGCATCCGCATAGGCCGAAAACGATCTCTTTCACCAATTTCACTCCTTCCGTTTCCATGATGATGCGGATAATATCGCTCAGCCGGACTTCTTTACGCAATTCACTCCCGATTAATTCCTCATTCCGGATAAATCCCTTTTTTGCGAAAGGATTTCCTGGAGTCCTGTATTTGTAATGATCATTAAAGTCGAAGGCAGGGCCCTGAAAAATTTCATCAGGTTTTTTGCCCATTTCCAACATTTCCTGAAGGCTGAAAAAAGGGATATCCGGCGAAAGATATTGGTCGATGTTAAAAACGATCTGAGCCCAAACCTGTTCAGGATCTGCATTGGGAGCAATATCAATGTCGCCGCATATTACAACGCCTTCTTTGGGTACTTCTGAAATGGTGTCAATATCTTCGCAGAGATTGCGGTATCGTGAATAAACTTCAGTCACACGCTGTAAAATCGCTTTCTTCTTTGTTAGAATCAATGTCTGCTGAGTGGCTTTGTCTTTTTTTTGATCTGTTTCTGATAATAATTTCGAGTCGTCAAAATCAATCAGGATATTATTCAATCCCTGAAGTTTGAATTCAAGCGCTTTCTTTGGATTTACGACCTCCGCGGGTGATTTATAATGCAATTCGGGAATTCCTTCCTGCTTAAGCTGGTTGAATTGCGCCACCATCCAGCGTTCGGAAGCCATGATCCAAGCATTGCGCACACCTTCAATCCTGACAAATAACTGCCGGTAATCATTGGCGCTTACCGGGCACGACGGCAAAACATTAATGGCCGAAAGGAACTGTTCGTGCATATTCTGAAAATTGTCCTTTGGCTTTGCAAGCAAATCTTCGACGGGCATCGAAATCCGGAAACCAAGATCGGTAATGGCATAACACAACATATCGAGAATGGTCACACCGGGATCGTGTACGTTGTAATCGGTCCAAAGCTTACTGGCCAACTTTTCAATATGGCTCATGCCTTCCGCGTGCAGAAATGCATAGTCCTTGCCGTATTCGGCGCTTATCTCTTTCGGTATCGTTCGTATTTCACTCATCGCACACTTTATCTTTTTCGATTAAATTAATGGTGTGTGTTCCGGCAGAAACCAGTATGGCACGGGCGCTTGAAGCAATGATGCTGCTTCGGTCCGAAGTATTTTTATCGTCAATCCCAAAACGTTGGAACATCTTGAAATGGGAAATGAAATCCACATAAGGACGCTCTTCAATAAATCGGATGATGACGCTTTTGTACAATTCTCCCCCGAAATGGATGTCCGAAAAATCGCCGTAAGCCCAGGGAGAAAGATACCTGACAATATCTTCGTTCAATATTTTTCGGTAAGCATTCGCATCGTACTGATTGTAAAATTTCACCCTGAAATCTAAAAATATCGTTTCATAATCAGGATTATCAGCGTCAAACTTCACATGAAGCGAATGCAATGGTTTGAGAAAGTCTTCGATTTCGCTTAAAAGATTCTGGCTGGCGCGCGGTTGCAATGGATCGAAACTGTTTTTATTCCTGATATCCGGAATTACGATCAGTGAAACAAATCCGGGTGAGATTTCGAAATAATCCGATTTCCTTTTTTCGTCCAAAATAGAAGTGTGGCTCAGGCATTTAACCTTGAAAACTTTTGGGAATGCCTGCAATACAAGGCGTTCGTAATCCCAGATGGTTACTGAACGCTGTTTGTGGCGCAACCGTTCGCTTACCCTTAAATAGAAAGATGGATCATTTTCAGTGGCTACTCCGCCATTCGACGCGTAAGGCTGGCTCAATCCTTTGATCAGTGCAGGTTTATCGATGAACTTTTTGATTGTTCCTGCAAGTAATGAGGTCTCAAGATGCGACAACTCGTTGTCATGATTACTGAAAACTGCTTCAACGGCCTGTGCATGAACACCGGTCATTTTACAGACAGAAGTGCTTGTCAATTCATCCGGCAATTGAACTTTTAACCAGGAAAGTTCATCATCAAGCATGGTATTGCTGTTATTCATTTCTGCCGGAAGTGTTATTTTCACAATCCCCGACCGAAGCAGATTATTCGTGGTATCACCTGTGATAAAATCCCTGTTCAAGGCTTTCCACTCATTATTGGAAAGGGCGAACCACTCCATTTTTTTTTCTACGGAAAATGTTGGCGCGAGCGGGTCTTCACTACCTTCCAATACCTGAAAAAGCAGGTTGACAATGCTTGATGGCTGCGCATTTTGCAAACCGATGTAAAACTCTCCTTCAGGTGAATATTCCGGTACAAGCGCTATATTTCGTTTTGAAGTCGGATCGATAAAATCGCATTGTTCTTTCAGAAATACATGCTGTTCGCTTTGTCCGAAAGGTTGTTCATGAAAAAGCTGAACCTTCCGTGCAGTAAAATTATCGAGTTTGATTTGCGGTGTTGCATTCTCCGCGAATGAAAAAGTATTGGTCGCCGAAGCTTCGTAATCCACTGTGATGGAAGCAATAACCGGTGTGTAAGGTGCGTTGGGCATTAGCACATCAGTAGTAGGTTTGGCTTTGGTTATCATGGCCAAAGTAAGCAAACGCGCATAGTGTTCATGTAAAAAATCCTTTTCAAGGCTCAACCGCAAAAAGTAAGATTTGGTTGCCGGGTTGAAATTTTCAGTATGAATAAGCGGTAACAGAAATCCGGGATCGAACTTTGCTACTTCGAATTTTGCTGAAATGGTTTTAAATTCGGGATGGAACTTACCTTGAACCTGAACAGCTTGCGGCCTTAAATAATTTTGCAGAACTGCTTTGTTGACATCAATTCCCTTGTGCATAAGCAGAGGTGAAACAACCGGTGCAGGTACTCCTGCCGAATCGGATGAATCGTGGTTGATGACTATCGGTTTGCCAAAAAGATTTTGAGATGTACTTTCCCTGGGTTGGGGATACCAACTGTTATTTTTTATATACTGTGCTGTTATTTTGAAGTAATCATTTCCGGTAACTTCCGGATCAGTTGCACTTTTTGTAGAGGAAAGGTCATAATTACTGTCACCCTTATAAAGAAATGATTTACCATAAGCCTTATAGTGATCCATTAAATCAGGCACTTCTTTCCAGTTGATATTAAGCGTGATTTTGCTCCAATCTTTCTGGAAAATCTCTGAACTTCCGATAAAAAAGTTGGATCCCTTGACCGGCACCGGCCCGAATGGGAAAAATGGTTTTGAGGGATCAAGCTTACCGTTGTCATTTTCCAGTGAAAGGTCTTTTGCTTCTGAAACATTCACTTTAATAGTTGCTTCCTTTAGGATTGCTTTTCCCAGCGCGGCATAAACTTCATACCCATCACTGTCACCAGTGTTTATCAGGACTCTCAGTACCGGAAGGTTGGTATTCAGTCGTTCTTTATGAATTCCTGAATTATAAGGAATAATCGCTTTCTGCGCTGCATCAATGGTTACAGAGAATTCAAGCTTGCCAGTGGTCGAATCTGGCGCAGCGGTTACTTGCAGATTGGTAGCCTGAATCCAGTCTTTTTCGCCTGTCAGGAAAATTTTTAGCTGCGACTGTAATATTGTTTGTGATTGAAGAGATTTGGTATCAGGAAAATTCAGCGTAAGCGAAACCGTTATCTTTCGGTTTCCTTCCTTCAGTAACAATACGGAGGAGGCAAGAGCAAATCCCAAATGGGCAGCGGGCCAGTTGTCGTTCCCGAATGCCTGCCATTTCGGATTGTCTTCCTTGAATTCAGTACCAAGTCCATCAGAAGAATTCGTTTTTTCTGCATATCGTACAACCGACCCGACCTTGTGGTAAATGCTTTTCAGGAGAGCCACCTGCGCTGTGTTCACAACAATTTCTTCGGAAGTGACATACCGCAGTGGTTTTCCGTTTCCGTCCTTTCCCGCGTCAAGCGCCGAATCCTTTTTTACTATTTCTTCGGTTGCATTTTTAGCGAGTTCAAAAATCAGGTGAACACGGTCGGGCACTGCAGGTTGCTGGCTCAACTGCAATACCTTTTTATAGTAAAAATCAAGATGCCGCTTGGTGAAACCATTGATTTGCTCCTGCGGAAACTTCATCAATTTCAGGAAACTAAGAAAGAGAGCAAGATGAGGCTCGAAGTCAGCCTGCGGCTCACGTTTCAAAATCTTTTCACGTTCTTTGGCGGGTATCCATTCTTCGCCCTCAACCAGCGCAGCATCTTTGAGATATGTTTCAATCTCACTTTCAGCTTTCATGAAAACCTGCCAGTTTCCATCGGGATTTTTATCATCATTTATGCTGAAATAACGAAGATGGATCGCGTAATTATAAGCAAAGCGCATCCAGTCGCGCAGGCTAAACTCATGAATTTTGGCA
>JBBSBP010000161.1:0-9147 GCA_038251165.1 Bacteroidales bacterium
GAAGGCTTTGGGATACTTACTAAAATTGACCTTCATGAAAAGCTAAAAGAAAAACTGAATGTTGATTTCAGAAAATACACTATTCTCGGAGCCTGCAATCCGGCTTATGCCTTCAAAGCATTGCAGGAGGAGGATAAGATTGGAACGATGCTGCCATGCAGTGTTATTGTACAGGAATTGGAAAACAATGAAATAGAAGTGGCTGCTGTTGATCCGGTTGCTTCGATGATGGCCATTGAAAATACCGGACTTGCCGGCATTGCCAGTGAAATAAAGGAAAAACTTGAACGTGCAATTACATCGCTTTAATTAAGGCGGGTATCGTTCGGATTCATTTAAATAATTAATTATAAAAACAAATATTATGATGGACGGAATGAATAATGGTTGGGGAATGGGCTATGGATATAGCTGGATTATCGGACTTGTTGTACTTGTTGTTGTTATTTGGCTGGTAATTAGAGTTTTGAATAAAAACAAAAAATAATACCTTTCAGATAAGCTGTGTCTTCATGGCCAGACACTAATCAGTTTACCACGGATATTTTTAAATAGAAGAAATATCCGGTGTTTAATCGGTAAAAATTTAATAGAAGTATTTTATGAATGCTTTCTGGTATTTTTTATCTCACTTTTCCAAAAATAAATTCAGTATTATGGTCGAAAAAACAGATTTAGAATATTATTGTCCCATGCGCTGCGAAGGCGACAAAACATACGATGAACCTGGCGATTGTCCGGTTTGCAATATGCACCTTGTTTCTGTTGGAAAGCAAGAATTGAATGGTCATGAGCATCATCACAAGCACGAAGATCATCAGCATAAAGAAATGCCTGTTTCAAATAATAGTGGTTCATATTTTTGCCCGATGCGCTGCGAAGGCGATAAAACATACGATAAACCCGGCGATTGCCCGGTTTGCGGGATGCACCTGAACAAAGATGAAACCAAGGCGAAACAGACAAGCGGAAAAACAATTTACACTTGCCCGATGCACCCTGAAATCAGGCAAGACCACCCCGGGAATTGCCCAAAATGCGGAATGGATTTGGTTCCCGACAAAGGAGAAGAAACAAGCGAAGAAGAAAAGGCTTACAAAAAAATGGCAAAAAAATTCTGGATTGCAGTGGCTTTAAGTTTCCCTGTTTTGGTTATTGCAATGTCGGAATATTTTAGTTTTCTCAATCTTGAAAATGTGGCCTCAAAAAAAGTGTGGGGATGGGTTGAATTCGCCCTGGCAACACCGGTTGTTTTTTATTCGGGTTGGGTCTTTTTTAAACGTGGCTGGAGCTCAATCGTGCGCTGGATGCCCAACATGTGGACACTTATATCTATAGGTGTTGGTGCTGCATATCTTTTTAGTGTATTTGCACTTTTGATTCCGTCCGCTTTTCCATCTCAGTTTAAGGATGCCAGTGGCAATGTTCACCTTTATTTTGAAGCGGCTGCTGTTATTCTTACCCTGGTATTGCTTGGTCAGGTGCTGGAGCTGCGTGCTCACAGCAAAACCAACTCGGCCATAAAAGCATTGTTAGGTTTGGTTCCCCCGGTAGCGCGGGTAATCCGCAATGGCGAAGAAACAGAAATCCCGTTGGAAGATGTGGCGGTAGGAGATGTTCTAAAAGTTAAACCTGGCGAAAAAATTCCGGTGGATGGCTCAATAAAAGAGGGCTCTGCCGTTATCGATGAAAGCATGATTACAGGCGAACCCATTCCGGCTGAAAAATCAGCGGGGGATAAAGTTACTGGGGGAACGATAAACGGGAAAACGGCATTTGAAATGAAAGCCGAAAAAGTTGGAAGTGATACTTTGCTGGCACAAATCATCGAAATGGTGAATACGGCCAGCCGTTCGAGGGCGCCAATCCAAAAACTGGCGGACACTGTGGCTAAATATTTTGTTCAGATTGTAATATCCATTGCCATTATCACATTTGTGGTTTGGGCAATTTGGGGTCCGGAGCCGGCTTATGTCTATGCTTTTGTAAATGCTGTTGCGGTATTAATTATTGCTTGTCCTTGTGCCCTGGGTCTTGCCACACCCATGTCAATCATGGTGGGCTCCGGTCGGATGGCCAGTGCCGGGGTACTGGTAAAAGATGCCCGTGCCATTGAGGAAATGAATAAAGTAGATACGCTCATCATCGACAAAACAGGTACAATTACCGAAGGGAAACCAAGCCTGAAAGGCTTTAAATCTTTTGGAAACCTGCCCGACCAAGAAATCCTTAAACTGGCAGCTTCTGTTGATGCAAACAGCGAACATCCGCTGGCCGATGCGATTGTGACTGGTGCAAAAGCCAATAATCTGGAGTTATTGAAACTTGATAAATTTGAATCGGTAACCGGCAAAGGAGTACAGGCCATTTATAAAGGTGAAAAAATCGGTTTGGGAAACCATCGGTTAATAGATGACTTCTCGGTCAAACTTGATGATAAATACAAGAAAATCGTTGAAGAATGGCAGGCAAGCGGTCAAACTGTGATGTACCTGATCCTCAAAAACAAGGTAGAAGGTATTGTTAGTGTGGCCGACAATATTAAGAAAACATCCGCCTCTGCCATTAAGGACTTGCAGCGTATGGGGATAAAAGTCCACATGCTTACCGGCGATAATAAGTTAACTGCCAAAGCAGTTGCTGATGAGTTAGGACTGGATGGATTTCAACCAGAATGTTTGCCCGAGGATAAATACAATAAGGTAAAAGAATTGCAGGAACAAGGACATATTGTAGCCATGGCCGGCGACGGGATAAACGATGCCCCGGCGCTGGAGCAGGCCAATGTGGGCATTGCTATGGGAACCGGTACTGATATTGCCATGCAAAGTGCTGAAATAACCCTGGTTAAAGGCGACCTGGCCGGAATAGTTCGTGCCCGCGAATTGAGCAAAAAAGTAATGCGGAATATAAAGCAGAACTTATTCTTTGCATTTGTTTATAATGCGTTGGGTGTTCCGGTTGCCGCTGGTATATTATTCCCGTTTTTCGGAATTCTCCTTAGCCCTATGATTGCAGCGGCTGCCATGAGTTTCAGTTCTGTTTCGGTAATTACAAATGCGTTACGATTAAGGAAAAAATAATGGCAAAGATTGTTTCTAAAAAATACTTATCTGAAAAAGTTGTTCAGTTGGAAATTGAAGCTCCACGGATTGCGAAGAAGCGTGAGGCAGGTCATTTTGTAATTGTCAGGATGGGGAAAAACGGTGAACGAATACCTCTTACAATATCACAGGCTGACATCAAAAAAGGTACAATAACACTGGTGGTTCAAATTGTTGGCGTAACAAGTAATAAATTATCAAAACTTGAAGTGGGAGAAGAAGTAACCGATGTTGTTGGCCCTTTAGGCAACGCAACTCATATAAGCAAAGCAGGGACAGTACTTTGTGCAGGAGGGGGCGTTGGGATTGCCCCATTGCTTCCCATTGTTGAAGCGATGCACAATGCTGGAAACAGAGTGATTTCAGTATTGGCTGCCCGTAACCGGGAACTGTTGATCCTGGAAAAAGAAATTTCAGCCTGTTCAGATCTAGTAATCGTTATGACCGATGATGGCAGTTATGGGCAAAAAGGACTGGTAACTGAAGGTATGGAACAAATTATCCGACAGGAAAAAATTGACCAGGCAATCGTAATTGGTCCGGCAATAATGATGAAATACGCCAGTATGCTTACCCATAAATACAACATTCCAACAATGGCCAGCCTCAACACGATAATGGTGGACGGCACCGGATTGCCATGAAAAGGGTAATGGATATTCATACCCGAAATGAGGAACTTGAAAATTACCTGGGTTTCATCAGGGAAATAAAAAAAGAAATTCTAATTCTTGTTATTGCCAGCATTAATTGCGTAACCGATACAGAGTGGACCGACTTTGCGTTGAAAATCCAGGAAGCCGGAGCCGATGCGTTGGAGTTGAACTTGTTTTTCAACCCTGCCGGTTTCAAAAAAATGGATGTTGAAAAATTGTCCGTCCAGATTGTTAAGAAAATCCTGAAAACAGTTTCAATTCCTGTATCGGTAAAACTCAGCAGCAATTATTCCTATCTGGGGCATACCATTCAGTAAATTTGCGAAACGGGTGTCCATGGCATTGTCTTGTTCAACCGGTTTTTTTCGGTTGATTTCGACCTCGACAAACTGAGCGTCATAACTTCTGAAATATACAGTTCGCCCGGGGATTTTACAAAAACATTACGCTGGATTGCCCTGCTCCCCGACAAAATCGGGTGCAGTATTGCTGCGTCAGGAGGGATCCATTCCGGCGAAGCAGCTTTAAAACAAATCCTTGCCGGGGCTGATGCAGTTCAGGTAGTTTCGGTTTTATATAAAAATGTCAAAAACCCTGAAGTTTTTGAACGGATGCAGTTTATGAAATATTAAGGGGGAATTTATTAATAATTTAAAATTGAAAAAATGAGAACAAAAATGTGGAGTTTAATTGTAATGTTCAGGGAATATCCACGGTATTTGCCGGTGAGAAAACAGAAAAAGTTGAAGTAAAAGGGAACTGCGGAATGTGCGAAAAACGCATTGAGAAAGCAACCTTGTCGGTAAAAGGAGTTTCTAATGCCGATTGGGACCAGGAAACCAAAAGTATTGAAGTAACTTATGATGATCAAAAAACAAATACCCAACAAATTCAAACAGCTATCACTATGGCCGGACACGATACCCAACTATTTAGCGCAAGTGACCAAAAATATTCTGAATTACCGGATTGTTGCAAGTATCAAAGAGATAAAAGCAGAAAAAATATGAATCATGGAGCATCGACTGAATGTAATCACAATATAAAAGCAACTTCAGGATCGTGCTGTGAGAATAAGTAATTAATATATTAACCATTTAAAATTAAAAAAGATGAAAACAAAAGTTTTAGGTTTAGTGACCTTGTTCCTGTTAGGATCAATGGTAGTGTTTGCTAAGGACAAAAAAGAAAAATTTTTGGTAAACGGCAAATGTGAAATGTGTGAAAAACGTATTGAAATGGCGTCGTTATCTGTAGATGGAGTTTCAAAAGCGGATTGGAACAAAGAAACGAAAAAGATGGAAGTCGTTTTAAATGATTCCAAAACCGATGTGCATAAGGTAGAAATGGCAATTGCAAAAGTTGGCCATGACACTAAAATGCATAAGGCAAGTGATGAAGCCTACGATGCACTACCCAGCTGCTGCAAATATGATCGCTCTGACTTGGAAGCTCCCAAGGAACCAATGCACCAAGAGCATTAATAGTTTTATATTGTAAATAATGCCAAAAAATTGAAATAAAATATTTCCAGCATAGCATTTTTGGTTTAAAAAAGTAGTATGTTTGTATCCTATTGAAAAAATAGGACTAGTATAATTTATTATGAATCACTCATTCTCCAATAACAACATCATGTGTATGTGTTGCTGTATGCTTTTCAAGCATGTGGAGGGTGGTGTTATGCTTTGTTAGGTGCAAAGATATACTCAATGAATAATCTTCAGCCCTTCACAAATTTTGTGAGGGGCTTTTTTTTTACCATAAAAACTAAAATGAAAATCAAAGTGAATGGCAAGGATCATGAGTTCAACAATAACCAAATCGGATTGATTGAACTTTTACAGCAAAACAAGGTAACCAGACCTGAATTAGTTTCAATACAATTGAACGGCATTTTTGTTAAACGGGAAGCTTACCAGGAAACCATTGTAAATGAAAATGATGAAGTTGACTTCCTCTTTTTTATGGGTGGAGGTGCTTTTTATGAAAATAACAATTAAGCGATGGAAAAGTATGGTTTTTCAACCAGGGTAATTCATACCGATTACTTAAAAAAGGATGCGCATAATGCTTTGCAAATGCCCATTTATAGCAATGCTGCATTTGAATTTGACTCGGCAGAACTGATGGAAGATGCTTTTCTGGGCAGGTCGCCAGATCATGCCTACTCACGCATTTCGAACCCTACTGTTGAAAATTTCGAAAATCGTATTCGTGAAATCACCGGAGCATTAAATGTAACAGCATTGAGTTCAGGAATGGCAGCGATATCGAATGTATTCTTCACAATTGCAAAATCGGGTGACAACATTGTTACATCCAAACATTTATTTGGAAATACTTATTCATTTCTAACATCAACACTGGAAGCTTTTGGTGTGGAAATCCGGTTTTGTGACCTGACAAATGTGGATGAAGTTTACAATGCTATCAATGAAAAAACGATTGCTGTTTATTTCGAAACCATTACCAATCCACAGCTTGAGGTTGCGGACATCGGATTACTTTCGAATGTCGTAAAAGAACACGGTATACTATTAATTGCCGATACGACTTTAACACCACCCAATATTTTCAATGCCGGAAAATTGGGCGTGGATATCGAAGTGATTTCGAGCACCAAGATGATTACCGGAGGAGCAACATCAATGGGAGGTTTGATACTTGATTACGGGAAGTTTGATTGGACACGGTTTAACAAACTTAGCGAACTCGCGAAACGTTTTGGTCCCTTTACCTTCAATGCCAAACTCCGAAAAGAAATCTTCCGAAACCTTGGAGCTTGTTTGTCGCCTTATCATGCTTATTTACAAAGCCTCGGGCTTGAAACACTTTCGTTAAGGTTCGATAAAGCTGGTTCCAATTGCCTTTTTCTGGCCAAATACCTGCAAACTGAAAAGAAAATTGTAAGTGTAAACTATCCCGGACTGAAAACTTCAAAATATCATGAAGTCAGTAAAAACCAGTTCGGAAAATATCCGGGAGCAATGCTGACCTTTAATTTCAGCAAAAGGGAAGAATGTTTTGTATTCCTGAACAAATTGAAGTTAATAAGCAGGGCAACAAATATTTACGATAACCGGTCGCTGATCATGCATCCCGCATCGACTATTTATTGCGATTACCCGCCTGAAAAAAGAGTGGAATTGGGTGTGTCAGACACGCTCATTCGCCTATCGGTGGGCATCGAAGATTTTGAAGATTTAAAAAACGACATTCATTCAGCATTAATTTAAAGATTATGGATTTTACTGATTCACAGATTGAACGATACAGCAGGCACATCATCCTTCAGGATGTTGGCGTTGAAGGTCAGATTAAAATTTCGGAAGGAAAAGTTTTGATAGTTGGAGCCGGTGGACTTGGAGCACCTGTCGCGCTTTATCTTGCCGCGGCAGGAGTTGGAACCATTGGCATCATCGATGGCGATGTGGTGGATTTGACCAACCTTCAACGGCAGGTAATTCATTTTACCCCCGATGTGAATAAAGCCAAAGTGTTGTCGGCCAAGGAGAAGATGGAGGAATTGAATCCTGACGTAAAAGTGGTGACTTATTACGATTTGCTCTCCACCGACAATATTTTCGATATCATTGAAGAATATGACATCGTTGTTGACGGTACGGATAACTTTCCAACTAAGTTTCTGATTAACGATGCTTGTGTACTTGCGCAAAAGCCCTTTTCGCATGGAGGTATTCTCCGTTTCGAAGGCCAAACATTTACCTACACTCCGGGCAATGCATGTTACCGCTGTGTCTTTGATGGTCCGCCACCACCCAATGTAGTTCCAACCTGTTCACAGGCCGGCGTTTTAGGTTCTATTGCCGGAATGCTTGGAACGATTCAGGCTACCGAAGTATTGAAATTTCTGGTTGAGAAAGGTGAATTGCTTACCAACCGGATATTGACCTTCAACGCCCTTACGATGGATTTCAGAACCATCACATTCAGTAAAAATAAGAATTGCCCGATTTGTGGCGAACATCCATCAATTACAGGCTTGCAGACTTATGATCTTCCTGCCTGCGATATCAAACATTAAACATTGATAATATGGACACTATAGGAAAAAAGAAACTTTCGATCATCAGCTTTAGTGGCGATTTCGACAAGTTAGTTGCAGCGTTTACACTCGCAAGTGGTTCGGCGGCGTTAAATTATGATGTAAATATCTTCTTTACCTTTTGGGGTTTGAATGCCATCAAGAAAAAGAAAGGACGGAGCTTCACCGGCAAGGGGATTCTCGCTAAAATTTTCGGGTTTCTGATGGGCGGGGTAAACAATGTTCCGTTAAGTCGCTTCAATTTTCTTGGAGCCAGCCCAAAACTGATGACTTTCATGATGCGAAAAAGTAACGTGGCAACGCTGAAAGAACTGATTGATGCCGCAATAGTATTGAATGTTAATCTTTATGCCTGCGAGATGTCAATGCACATCCTTGGAATTACCAAAGACGATTTTATTCCTGAAATAAAGGATGTTATTGGAGTCGCTGGTTTTCTCCAATATTCCGAAGGTGGCGACCGTATATTCATCTAAAAACCAGAAAATCATGATTATAAAACTACTTGATATCACCAAAGAACATTGTCCGATGACATTTGTAAAAACAAAGATTGAACTATCAAAGCTTCAAATCGGCGATCGGCTTGAAGTGTTGCTTACCGAAGGAGAACCATTGGAAAATGTTCCTAGGAGTGCTACTGAACAAGGCTTTAAAGTACTTGAAGTCATCCACGTAAAAGATAATATTCACAAAATAACAATCGAAAAATGATTACCATTCAACAAAGTGTAATAGATCAAATTGTTGCTCATGCCAGTATTGAATTGCCCAACGAAGCCTGCGGTTATCTGGCTGGGAACGATGGCGTGATAACACACGGTTACCGGCTAACGAACATTGACCATAGTTCGGAACATTTTTCATTCGACCCGACCGAACAATTTCAGGCAGTAAAAGATGCGCGTAGCAAAGGACTTCAAATCCTGGCCAATTATCACAGCCATCCTGAAACACCCGCGCGACCTTCTGTGGAAGACATCCGACTGGCTTATGATCCGGAAATAAGTTATATCATTATCTCGCTGGCCAACAGTCAGGTAGATGTAAAGTCCTTTAAGATAAAGGATTCAATTGTAGAAAAAGAAGAAATAGTAATTATTTAACCACAGACCTGACAGGTTTTCAAAACCTGTCAGGTCTCATACCGTTTAAATCATGTATACTTTACCTGCATCATTATCCGATGACATCAAATATTTTGGGTCGTTGGTCGACGAGTTCCAGGACGGAAAACTCGAACCTGTTAAATTTAAAGCCATTCGTGTTCCGATGGGAATTTATGAACAACGCAAAGATGGTACATTCATGGTTCGCA
>JBBSBP010000162.1:0-9089 GCA_038251165.1 Bacteroidales bacterium
ACAACGGGGTTTATCTACCCAAATACCTGATAACCATACCTAAAGAATTATTTGACTATGAATGAAACAACAAATTGAAAAGGCCATTCCGGGTATTAGGGTCGTTCATAAACCCTCAATCTGGAAACTGTTTTGTAATAAAGATGATGCAATGGTAAAAATTGAGGTAAATGGAACCAAGAGAGGTATCATCGGAACAGTAGAAGACCGGACACTTTGTGAAAAAGCTCAACAGGAATTTAATATGGGATGTGTTGCGAGAATCGTTCCTTTTTCATTATTATATGGTGGCAAAATTGCCGCGGCACTAAGTCGTCAACATCCTCGAGATTATTTTGATTGTAAGTTCATGGAAATCGAATCTTTTGACGAAGTGAAGAATGGTTTGTTTAAGAAATATCATAAATCTAAAAGAAACAAATCCTTCAAAATTTAATAACGGAGTTGAGAAGTTGCGAATGTTTCTTTTCGGGGACAAAGAAGTTATGCGAATTAAGTGTTGAAAATTAATGGAATGAATGAGTAATTGTGGCACTTTTTATCCAGGGATTTGTAATCACTGTTGATCAATATAATCAACACAACCATTTCCAGGCCGGGATCACTTCAATAGGTATTCCCTGGTCCGAAATAGTTTCTTCATCATCTTTGGTGATGATTATCATTTTTTTAACATCTATTTGTTTCGACATTTTTAGCAGTGCATTTATTTCACGTTTGCGGGTCTCAGTATCCTGCAAGCTATAACATACCTGCACTGCCAATTGTACTTCCGGGACATAGAAATCTACTTCTATGCTATGATGATAGAAATAAACATCATCGCCATACAACCGCCGAAGTTGGATGGCAACCTGATTTTCCAACAATGAAGTTAAAGGATCGACCAGAAAAAGATTGAGAATACCATTGTCGATAAAATAATATTTTTTGTTTGCCTCCTTTTCGGCCAATTTTGCACAAATATTTTCTACCGGAAATATCAACCACGACTCTTTTAAGTAGCCTAAATAATCAATCACCGTGTCGGTACTGATTTTTTTTCCTGAAGAAGATACAACATTTGCCAATCTGTTAAATGAAGTGGGTTGCTTAACGCTTTCTGCCAATTTGCGGATGAGTACGCGTAGCGCAAAATCGTTTCGCACCTGATAACGGGTAATTAAATCGCCAAAAAATATTTTTTGATAAAGGCTGCTTAGCCAGGCTCGTTTGTCGGTAACCTGAAATAGCTCCGGTAAACCACCAAAGCGGAAATAATTTTCATAAGCTCTTACGATCTCGGTACGATAGCGATACATAAAGTTCCTGTCAGTAAGGTCGATACCTAACAAGGATAAATATTCCTGAAATGAAAAGGGATAAACATTTTGAATGATGTATCGACCACCAAGGGTAGTAGCTATTTCACTACTAAGCATTTTCGCATTGCTTCCGGTCACATAAACACGATAACCCTGGTCAGCAAGGCGGCGGGCGAATTTTTCCCAACGATCAACTGTTTGTATTTCATCGAGGAAAAATATTGGTTTGCAGTCAAACATCTCTTCATAGCAAACTTTGATACGGTCTAAATCTTCGGTGGCCAGCGATGCTATCCGGTCATCTTCAAAGTTAAAATAAAGAATCTCATCCTTCGAATGACCTGAATCCAACAGATGCCGAATTTGTTGGAACATCAGATATGATTTTCCGGCACGACGCAATCCCACTAACACATAATTGAGCTTATCCTCAAATATATATGGCCGTTTCTGAAATGAAATCTCAACTGCTTTTTGTTGATATTCAGCAATTAAAAGTTTTACAGTTTCTTTTTCCATCTAATATTGTCGTTTATATTCGACAAATATAACTATATATTATCGAACATGCAGGATAAAACTGTTATTTTAATGTTTTTTTGACTACCTTGCCAACCAGACCAATCTGTAGCATTGCCTGCCCCTTTGTCAGAAATAACAAAGTGGTTTTCAATGCCGGAATCACTTCAATAGGTATTCCCTGTTCCGAAATGGTATCTTCATCATCTTTGGTGATGATGATCATCTACACTTATATCAAGAGAATAATGTAATTTTGATTCATCGAAATCAATATTCAGTTTGTGGAACTTTGGGAAGCTTATTACCCACAAAAGACAAAATGGTATAAATTTCAAACGGCAAAATTCAGGAACGATTTGTATTTTTATTTTGGCGACAAGCTGATTTTCGCCATAAACAATCAGGAGCAATCACCAACCGAAGGCAAATCTGGCTAGAATTTAGAATTTCTTGAAAACTTCATTCACTGGCTTGCTAAAAAGATCGTTGAAGAAACAGGCAAACTCAAAATTAATCCAACTGCGTATAATCAATACATCCGGCAAAACCTCCTTTGGGCCAAACGGTATGGACGAATAAAACGACAGGATTTCTGGGATACACTTGGCGCTGAGACCATCAGACCAGATATTGGGCTTGGCGAAGAATTAATAAATAATTTTATCAATCTCAATTTCGAAAAGGAATTTGAATCGAAAATCATTGAAAAAACCCAATGGTATCCTTTGGATAAAATCGAACTTCGCTGAATGACAATTCTATTCATGCGAAATTGATCGTAAATAAAAGATAATTATCCGAAATATGTGATCACGCAGGATGATTATTCCGGAATAAGTTATAAAGTTATTATTCACAAACAGTTAAGGAAATTCTTGTCTGATTTCATTTAGATAATCCGTGCTTTTAAGAATAAAGAAATTTCCTGTTTTACCAGTTCCCCCTCGTTTGAGTGCAATGGAAACGAAGGGATTGTTATTTTGTGGTTTATAACCTAGATCCAGTTACCTCCGTTGGAGCGGATTTGCAATCCGTATCCTTATCCTTCTGTTTGAAACCTTTTAACTACAAAAAAATTGTTGTTTGATCGGAGATTAGATTAAGTGGCTTAGATTATTTACTTTCCAAATAAAGCGTATCAGGACAAAAATCAAGTCCATTGGCCCATTGGATGCTTCCTAAAAATGGTTTTACCGAATTAAACAAACTTAAGTCCTGCAATTCTTTAAATATACCAATTCCTAAATATGGCTTTACATCAAAACATTTCACTTCTCCATTACTAAAGGTAATCTGTAAAGAAAAGTTGTGTTCTGGTTTTACATTTACAACTCTTGGATTCATTTAATTGTCCGTCAATAATTGAAAATGTAATTCCTTAATCCCTGATCTTATCCATTGCTGTTTGAATAGTATTCCTTGTTTCTCTGGTAATGCCGTATTCACTGGCAATTGTTCCCCAGTGGCTTATGGCCTCCTGAACCTCTTCGATAATGGAGCCTGCATTTTTCAACCCAAAATGTGTGTCCAGTTTTATCAACTCTTTTCGTCCCGGATTTTTACTTTCCCCGGCTATCATGGTGTTGTGAAACCCATAACCCGAATACGAAAAGCTTAGGTCGTAGGCCGGGGCAAACTGCCATTTTCCTTTGTCGTTCATCAGAAATGAAAAATTCTTGCTGTGGTCATCGCGGTTATGCGAATCTAACAAGTTGTCAGAAAGGCTTTAATAAATATATATTTTATATTTTGGGAATATATTTTGAAATTTAAAATAGAACTAATAATTTAGCTGCGCAAGTAATTACGCACATGAGGGTTATCGCACACCGAACACTGGTAAAATTTTACTCGAACAGACCGGATGCCAAAACAGCCGTTGAGAACTGGTACACTAAAACCACTTCTGCTGTTTGGCAATCATTTGCAGACATTAAAAAGGATTTCAATAGTGTTGACAGTGTGGGGAACCAGCATTATTTGTTCGATTTAAAGGGGAACGATTACCGATTGGTTGTGGTGATAAAATTTCAGATTAAGATGGTTTACATCCGCTTTATTGGTACGCATAGCGATTATGATAAGATTGACTATAAAAATATTTAGGTTATGACAAAAATAGAAAATGAAAGGCAGTACAAAGCCACAATGGAAAGGATTGAAGAACTGTTGTCTTTGGTGAAAGACGACACTCCACTGACTGATAAAAACCTGGTGGAATTGGAATTGCTATCAAATCTGGTTGCCGATTATGATGAAGTACATTACCCGATAAAAACGCCATCACTGTCAGAAGTGTTAAAGCTAAAGATGTATGAAAGGGACTTGACTCAAACCATGCTTTCTGAAATTATTGGGGTAAGCCCTTCACGTATAAGTGAATATCTCACAGGGAAAAGCGAACCGACATTGAAGGTTGCCCGTACCATTTGTGTCAAACTGGATATCAGCCCTTACATTGTACTGGGGATTTGAGTTTTCACGGCGCTCTTCCAAAAATGTATTTTTTTACAATTAGCACATTCCTTCCAATCATAAACCGAGATAACTGCTTTGTTAATTAGCCTGAAATCACCAACATATTCACTTCTGCCCATAAAATCAATCCTGGAACTTCAAAATAAACGTAAAGCTTGTTATATCGTATAGTTTGTTCGGGCTTATGATTATATGGCTTAAATTGCCCTCTCCCCTGAACCATAAAAACTGTATATTCGCCTGACCCAAATCAAACGATATGATCAAGGTAAATAACTTAAGCTATACCTATCCCGGATCCGATCATCCTGCGCTCCTGAATCTTTCGTTTACTATTTCGGAAGGCGAAATATTCGGATTTCTGGGGCCTTCTGGAGCCGGGAAAAGTACCACTCAAAATGTGCTGATCGGAATTTTGAAGAAATACCAGGGTTCGGTGCAGGTGATGGGAAAAGAGATCCGGAGTATCAGTCCCCAATTTTATGAACAGATTGGCGTCTCCTTCGAATTCCCCAACTTATACCTTAAATTTTCAGCAGTTGAAAACCTTAAATTGTTTGGCTCTTTTTACCGTTGTGAAAAATCGGACACCGACGTACTGTTGCAGCGGCTTGGTTTGTGGGAAGACCGTAACATGAAAGTTGAAGCGTTTTCGAAAGGGATGCGTATGCGCCTTAATTTTGCACGAGCCATTTTACACCAACCTAAGGTGCTGTTTTTGGACGAACCTACTTCCGGCCTCGATCCGGGCAACGCGCATATAGTGAAATCGTTTATTCAGGAACTTCGGAACAAAGGGACGACCATTTTCCTGACAACCCACAACATGAGCGTGGCCGATGAATTGTGCGACAGGTTGGCTTTTATGGTCGATGGCCGGTTGCCGCTGATTGATACGCCCCACAACCTGAAACTTCAGTATGGTAAAAAATCGGTTGTGGTACAGTTTGGAAAAAACGGAATGACACAACAAAAGGAGTTCGGATTGAAAAAGCTGGGCAACGATCATGAGTTTATTGAACTGATCAATTCGGATAACATCGAAACCATTCATACCCAGGAAGCCAGCCTCGAAGACATTTTTATGCAGATAACCGGCAAAGGACTGATTTAATACAATTTAACTATGTTTTTAAAACTATTGAAATTCGATATCAGGTTCCAGTTCCGACATGGATTTTATTATGTATATGCAATTGTTTGTTTGCTTTATATCATTATCCTGCTTAATATTCGTGAAACCGCCCGATTCAATGTAGCCGCCTATTTTATCCTGTCGGACACTTCGGTACTGGGATTTACTTTTGTCGGGGCGCTGATATTGCTCGAGAAACAGCAGAATATCCTTCAAAGTTTGTTCGTTACCCCGTTGGGAATGGCGCGCTATCTCTGGTCGAAAGTGATGTCGTTGACCTTGATCGCATTTTTGATGAGTTTCGCTATTTTCCTTTCTGTGCTGGTTGACTTTGATGGTTGGTACCGGTTGGTATCCGGAGTTGTGCTTTCGTCAGTGTTTTTTACACTGACCGGACTGGCAGTAGTGGCTTCAAAAAGTTCCATCAACGGCTATCTGGCCGGGATAATGTTTGGCGGAAGTATTCTTTCAGCCCCGCTTATCTTGTATTTTCTGGATTTCCAATGGTCGGTAATTTTCCCGATAAACGCTTCACTCGATTTATTTATCGGTGATTTTCGTCAGCTGGCAGTGGCCAAATTTTTATCCGATTGCACAATTCTGATTATCTGGATCATCGCTGCATATTGGTATGCGCGGAAACAATTTTTGAAATATATTATCAATCAGCATTGAGCATTAAACCGAACCTAATATGAACCGAATTATTGAATTGGCAGGGGCAGATTGGAGAAATATCAGACGTGATCCGATGCTGATAATAAGTTTTATCGCTCCATTTTTTCTTTTGGCCTTGGTTTATTTTTTATTTCCATTGGCCGAAATAGCCATCCAACAGAAGTTTTCATTCAGCATTCAATCGTATTTCTCATTTGTTTGTATTTTCTTTCTGCCACTCATCCCAATGCTTATGGGAATGGTTTACGGTTTCATCCTTCTTGACGAACGTGATGCCGGACTGATTGCCTATCTGGCTGTTACGCCACTTGGAAAAAGTGGCTATTTGTTTACCCGGATGGCTATACCAACGGTTTTTAGTTTTTTATATATCCTGATGTTTATTTATTTTTCAGGAATGAAAATAGTTCCCGGTAATGTACAACTGATATTGTTAACACTTGTACTTTCATCCGAAGCGCCATTGGTGCTGCTTACACTGGGTGCGTTTGCCTCCAACAAGGTGGAAGGAATGGCTATTTCAAAGGGGTTCGGCTTATTTTTAACCGCTGTTTTTATCGATTTCCTTGTTCATGCCAAATGGACTTTTTTATTGGCTGTATCACCACTTTGGTGGATCGGGCGCGGCTTCCTGTCAACCGGTTTATCGGCATGGCTCTATCTGGCAGGAGCAATTGTTTTTCACGCAGGGCTGTGGTTCTTTTTACTTCGGAAGTTTAAACAGAGCCTGAATTGATAATTACATTCCCCGCTATGAAATATAAATCTTTGTTTGTATTGGTCACCTTTTTTCTTTTTTCCTGTTCCGAAAAAAAGCCGATAGCTAATCCCCAGGTTTTAATAGATGCTGATAGCGCCTTTTCAGATTACTCTATGAAACATGGCATTCATAAGGCCTTTATCGAATTTGCCGACGACAGTGTGGACTGTTGAAACCCAACCGAATACCAATCATAGGAAAACAAAACCTGATTGAAAGTTATGCAGGAAAGAAAGACAGCAGTCTTATTTTGACATGGAAACCGGAAAAAGCAATTATTGCCGGGAGCGGTGAGTTGGGTTATACTTATGGATTCTGGACTTTCGTAGCTCAAAACGACACTTCGCGCGGTACTTATATGACTGTGTGGAAGAAAAACGCCAACGGGCAATGGAAATACATTGCCGATACAGGAAATGAAGGGCTCGGAAAATGAGATTTTATAGTTCAAATAGCTCGTTTAGTCCGTTGAAATAATCTTCTTCCCAACCTTCCACAATGTTTCGGTACGCTTCGTCAGGGATGTTGGTTTGAGTGACTTCCATACTGGTTCCGTTCTTTTCAGGATGGAGTTTGATGGTCACGATTGACTTTTTGTCTACGTCTTCTTCGCCGAAATACCATTCCTGAACGATTTTAAAGTCTTTTTCAAATTCGAGGTTCATCCCGCTAATACTTTCTTCCCAAAGCGAGAATTCAGTTCCGGGAATTTCTTCCATCACTGCATCTTCACCAGTCCAGATTTCAAGCATGTTCTTATTGGTCAGCGCATTGTAAACATCGGCTGGAGCAGCGGTTATTTTGAAATATTTTTTGTAGTTTTTCATTGATTGTTGATTTAAATGTTGGTTTTTTTGATTTATTTCCCTTCTTCGATTGGAATTATGGCCAAATATAAACTATTTCTTCATTCCACTCTTTTCCGCTTGTAAATATGCCGGTTAATTTTATAGGAGAAACCAATGGTCATCAACTCTTTGGTTTGCATTTTGGCTTTATATATTTCCTTATCTCTGATGTCGAACTTTCCGGTTGGAAAGGTCACATTGTCATCATATAACATATAAAGCATAAAGGTCATGTTGATCCGGTCGGTCAATTGGGCTACAATAGTATTTTCCCAGTTAATATCGAATTTGTCGAAAGGTTCCTGATAATTGATAAACATCTTGTACTTCGTTTCAAAAGTGATTTGTGGAGTAAGGTTTATTTTATACCGCAGATCTGCATTTAGCCCTGGTTCCCAAAAGCTTCTGCTATTGGCCGAAATGCCATATTTGGTCTGGTCAACGCGGGCTGTGTCGCGTACAAAAACATTTTTTGCGGTAATCGGAGAAAGGAACAACGAAAAATTCTTATTCGGTTTATAGTCTAAACCCAGTTTGAACATGGTTTTGGCAGGCGACATATAGGTCGAAATCAGTTTGGTCTTATCTGGATAATTGTAACCGTTAAAGAACTGTGTTGTAAAGTCGATTTCAGCACTGTAAAACCATCTGTCGAAAGCACTTATTCCAAGTCGTGAAATAAGTTCCAATTTATCGTCATTCTTCTGGGTCTGGTTAACATCGCCGCCTTGCCTTATCCAGCCATTCCTGAGTTCGCCACTGTTTTCCCATTTGAGTTTTTTGTTGGAGTAATTTGCATATCCCTTTAAAACCATGAGGAATGAAAAGGCACTTTTACCACCGGCTTTCCAATTGTTGAGGTAGGTTTGGGTGAATCCGAAAGTACCGTTTCCACCGTAGTCCCAGGGTGCTATAATGTCGTATTTCTTCTGAATTTTAGTCAACTTCTGATCGGGCGTAAATTTATCGAATACAAAATCACGGTGTTGCTTCTGGGCTATCCTGTTGAACGTAACATCATCATCAATGGCAATCCCAATGGAATGCTTGTCGAGGTTCATGAGCCTGATGGCGAGTGAATCGTTTTGTTGATTTTTAATGTACAACCTATTGCCTGATCGCTGATTGTTTCGTAACCAAAGCTGAGCAGGTTTACCTGTTAAACTGTGAATCCAAACGCCAACCGAATCGTTTTGGGCGTAGCGTTGTAAGGTTTGCACAAACCTGTTGATCGAATCGTTTACCGATCTGACAATGGAGTCGTTGTAATGTATCAGGATTTGTTCATTATACAACTTCAGTGAATCTTGCAAGTGATTTTGCAGTGAATCGGAGAATACACGTACCGCATAATTTCTGTAAGC
>JBBSBP010000163.1:0-9077 GCA_038251165.1 Bacteroidales bacterium
ATTTTCACCAGATATGAATCACATTCACCACCGAATGCTCATATTGACCGGTAACCATCTGTATTCGAGCCTGATAATCATTGCAGTAAACGGAATGTTTGTTCTCTTTGCATTCAGTTTTATCGATAAGCTTGGAAATAACTATATGTTTCTTCTCCTGATTGTTACCGGCCTTATCGTGGCGAATATCCCAGCCTGGATAATCCAATTTAAGAAAATAAATTCAAGTGAAGTGAAGGAAAGGAAAAGGATTCATGCCTTTTCAATGTTTCTTGAAAAAGTAAAAAATTAAAATTGATCAGGGTTTTGATCGATGGACCTGAAAATAATATTGATTTCCTTTTTAGAGTTCTAAAAGTAAAATTCCAATATTATATCTGACATGAATTCAATTATGGAGCAAAGTGTTGAGATGTTGTAATTATCATTTCTACCAATTTACATAAAACCAATTCGCATCATGAAACGACCTGTTCGTCACGATAATATGGTATTTTGATAAGTCTGTATATTTAATAACATAAATTTTATTCCTGAAAAATAATAATTACTAATTTAGCGCAAATTGTAATTGAAATTATGCTAATTCAATTAAATATATTTTTAAGCCTTGCCATAGGATTTACAATTGCTTTCGTTCTGATTCCCGGAATCATCAAAATTTCGATCATCAAAAAGTTATTTGATGTCCCCAACCACCGTTCGGCTGCTAAACACGTTGTACCGACTTTGGGTGGAATTGCAATATTTGCAGGATTTCGGATCAGCCAGATTTTATCCTTAAACAGTTATAATATTGATGAATTAAAATACATGACGATTGCAGTGCTGGTCATGGTCATTCTCGGTCTTAAGGATGATATCATCGGATCAACGGCAAAATCAAAATTTATCATTCAAATGGTTGTTGCCTTGTATCTGGTGATAATGGGCAATTACCGGATCACCAATCTTCACGGAATACTTGGATTTTACGAAATTAGTTACCTGACTGGCCTGTTTCTTTCGGTTATCACCATTGTTGGTATGATCAACGCCCTTAACTTAATTGATGGAATTGACGGATTGGCGTCCGGTGTAGGTATACTGATTTCACTGGTATACGGATTCTGGTTTTTGAATGCCGGCGATTTCATTTATGCCCTGACCTGCTTTAGCCTGACCGGCACTTTAACAGCCTTTTTCCTTTACAATGTTTTTGGAAGTACCAATAAGATCTTCATGGGTGATACGGGTTCTCTTATATTGGGGACTATTGTAGCGCTGTTAACGATTCATTTTAATGAATTTAGCATCGGGAACAGTAATTCGCCACATGGTCTTCCGGCCATCTCCCTGGCCATTATTATCGTGCCATTTGTTGATACGGTCAGGGTTTTTGCGATCCGGCTATCACAGAAAAAATCGCCTTTTTCGCCTGACATGAATCATATCCACCATCTGGTACTCCGTTTGACCGGTAATCACCTTTTTGCAAGTTTGATTATAATTGCAGTGAACGCATTGATTATTCTCTTCTCATTTAGTATGATTGATATAATCGGCAACAACAACCTGTTTTTTCTGTTAATTCTGACAGGTTTTATCCTGGCAGGCATTCCTTCACTTATATTAAGATTTAAGAACAAAAACGCGGTTGAAATCAGCGAGGAAAAATCAGTTTTTGCACTTTCAATAACTCATAAAAAGCGGAACGATTAAATCTTATTCCCGGATAATTAAAGACAACAAAATCGCATTTTTTCGGAATTTCGATTTCTGTCAGGAACGACAAAAAAAAGGCCATCCGTCGGTTGACGAATGGCCTTTAAATTATTTATAAAAGTAGTTATTTATTTTGCATAGCTGATTGCACGCATTTCCCTTATCACCGTAATTTTGATTTGTCCCGGATAGGTCATTTCGTCCTGAATGCGTTTTGCAATATCGAACGACAATTGTTCAGAATCCTTGTCGCTGATCTTATCGCTTCCAACGATCACCCTTAATTCGCGGCCAGCCTGAATGGCATAGGTTTTCAATACTCCCGGATAGGAAAGGGCAAGGTCTTCAAGCGTTTTCAGACGTTTGATGTACGATTCAACCACTTCGCGGCGGGCGCCCGGACGGGCACCTGAAATGGCATCACAAACCTGCACAATCGGGGCAAGCAAGGTGGTCATTTCCACTTCGTCGTGGTGAGCGCCTATGGCATTGCAAATATCCGGTTTTTCCTTAAACCGCTCAGCCAGCTTCATTCCCAATACTGCATGTGGCAATTCCGGTTCATCGTCGGGCACTTTACCAATATCATGCAATAATCCGGCACGTTTGGCAGCCTTGGCATTCAAACCCAATTCGGTGGCCATGATGGCGCATAAATTGGCCACTTCACGCGAGTGCTGTAACAAATTCTGACCATACGACGAACGGTATTTCATTTTACCGATCATCCGGATCAATTCAGGATGCAATCCGTGAACACCCAAATCGATGGTGGTACGTTTACCGGTTTCAATAATTTCTTCTTCAACCTGTTTCCGCACTTTTTCAACCACTTCTTCGATACGGGCCGGGTGAATACGTCCGTCGGTAACCAGCTGATGCAGGGCTAAACGGGCAATTTCGCGGCGTACCGGATCAAATCCTGAAAGTACAATCGCTTCCGGGGTATCGTCCACAATAATTTCGACACCTGTTGCAGCTTCCAGTGCACGGATGTTACGACCTTCACGGCCAATAATACGTCCTTTGATTTCATCGCTTTCGATGTGGAAAATGGTCACTGAATTTTCAATGGCCGTTTCGGTTGCAACACGTTGAATGGTTTTAACCACCACTTTTTTAGCTTCCTTGTTGGCCGAAAGTTTAGCTTCTTCCATAATTTCGTTGATGTACGACATGGCCTCTGTTTTAGCTTCGTTTTTCAACGATTCTACCAGTTGGGCTTTGGCTTCATCGGCCGATAATCCTGAAAGAACCTCCAATTTATCAACTTGCTGACGGTGAAGGATACCAATTTCATGTTCCTTCTTTTCGAGGATCTCAAGCTGATTATTCAGATTGTCACGAATAAGATCAACGTCATGTTTCGAAGTTTCAAATTCTTTAATGCTACGGTTAAGTTCTTCTCTTCGCTGATTAATTCCGGTTTCCCGTTGTTTCAGTTTAGCTTCAAAGGCATTGACATTACTACTCTTGTCATTGATGTATTCTTCATGTTCCGACTTTAACTGAAGAAATTTCTCTTTAGCCTGTAAGATTTTATCTTTTTTAATAATCTCTCCCTGGGCTTCGGCTTCAGTAACTATTTTCCCTTTTTTGCTCTTCAGCGCTTTGTCCCACAAAAAATATGAGATTACTCCACCACCTAAAAAGCCTGATATCGCATATATGATCTCCATTTGTTATTAATTAAACTTGTTTACACTAATAAACCCGCATTTTCATCTCAAAAACCGGGTATTCATGAGAATTCCGGAATTTAAATAAAAAAATGCGGGTTTTTGAATCTATGATAAAAATTTATTCCCTTAATGATAAATAATCGCCTAATTCTTCGTCGAGTTGTTTCAACTCATCCAATATAGGCGACTGGTCTATTTTTTCTTCAAGCTCAATATTTTTCAAAACAAACTGAATAGCGGTCATCGCTAATACATCCTGAGAATCGCTATTGAGATACCTTTGACGGTATTGAAGAATAATATCATTTATTATTTTGGCAGCTTTCCGAAATTTCTCCTCATTCTCCCTTTCAACTTTTAATGGATAATTTCTTCCGTCGATTTTAATATTTATAGAAAGCTTCTCTGTCATTTATCGTTGTATTACTTGTTTAAGAGAGCAATACATTTATCAATTTCCCGCACTAATTTTTGTATTTTGTTTTTTGCATCTTTCTGATCCTCGTCAGATCCAACCAACATCTTTGCTATTTTCAGGTTTTCGTATTTTTTTTCAAGTAACCCATTTTCCTGTCGAAGTTGACTAATAGTTTCTTCCAGGTCTCCAATCTTCCCCAGCAGTTGGTGTTTATCCTGTTTAAGTGTATCGTGTTTAGCGATGATCTGCTTAACCTTTCCCTTAAATTCTATCAGTAAATTTTGCTCCTGATCAGTCATTTTAGTTTACTTTCATCCAAAAACAATAAAGTATATTTATGGTAAAAATATGTTTCCCTCAATCAAATCCTGACGTATCAGGAATTGATTCATCGACAAAATTAACATTTTTGGTCAAAAGGAGAAACGCACACGGGAAAATCTTTCTCATACCTGAGAATGATCCGTCAGTCCGGACGGAAATGGGTGTTTGGAATCTGTAAAAAGAAATGAACCCGGATACAATTCAATTTTCCTGTTGAGGATACAAATTAGTTTTATATTTTCGCATCCAAACAAAAAGATATGAAACAGTTTCTGAAAACAATATTTTTTCTGGCCATCGGGTTTTCAGCCTATTCACAGCCAATGGAATCCATTGATTCCAATTATTATGCTGTTCCGTTAAAGATACCGGTTTTTCTGTCCGGAAATTTCGCGGAATTACGACTCAATCATTTTCATGCCGGCATTGATATGAAGACCCAGGGAAGGACCGGACTGCCTGTGTATGCGGCAGCCGATGGTTATATTTCCAGGATTGCCGTTTCGCCAACCGGCTACGGCAATGTCATTTACATCAATCATCCCAACGGGACCACGACTGTATACGGACACCTCACCCGTTTTACGGCACCGACCGATGATTACATCCGTAAAATCCAGTACGAGAAAGAAGTTTTTGCAGTTTACCAGCTTGTTCCGGAAGGAATTTTCCCGGTAAAAAAAGGTGAGCAAATTGCGGTAAGCGGCAATTCCGGGAGTTCAGGCGGGCCACATTTGCATTTCGAAATCAGGCGCACCAAAGAACAGATCATTCTAAATCCACTGAAATTCAACATGCCGGTAAAAGATAAAACCAAACCGGTTATTCAGGCTTTAAGGATTTATCCGCTATCGGACGATGCCAGTGTCGCCGGGAAACAAACTGCTCAACAATACGAAATTGTTCCAGCCGGCAACGGATATCAGTTGAAAATAAACCAAACCATACAGGTTTCCGGGAAAATAGGATTTGGCATTCAATCCATTGATTTTCTTGACGGGAGCGCCAATAAATGTGGCATTTACCTGATTAAACTTTCGGTCGACAAAGAACTTATTTATGCGTTTACCCTGGATGATTTTGTGCAGGATGAATCGAAGTATATCAATTCCCTTATGGATTATGAACAGGCTGTCCGGACAGGTCAGCGATTTTACCGGACTTGGATTGAGCCGGGCAACAAACTGAATATTTACGATACCGTTGAAAAAAGAGGAATCTACAGCGCTGCCGATGAGTTGCTGCACCAGGTGAAGTATGAAATTTCTGATGTATACGGCAATGAAACAAGTTTAACATTCAATATCCAGTCGAAAGAACGCAAAAGCACTCCCATTGAACCCAAAGGGGAATTCTTTAAATACAGCCGGAATAATCATATCAGAAATGATGATCTTGAATTTTCTGTTCCGGAAGGAGCATTATACAGTGATTTCGATTTTCTGTTTTCCAGGAAACCTGCGCTTCCGAAATTTTATTCTCCGTTATATCAACTTCATAATCCTTATGTAGCGTTACACTTTGCCTGCCCGTTGCGAATAAAAGCCGGCAATCTTCCTGCAAACCTGCAGGGAAAAGCCATGCTTGCACAGATTAATCCGGTTACAGGACAAATTTTATCTGCTACCGGAAAGTATGTTGACGGTTGGGTTGAAGGAAACATCAGGGTATTGGGTAATTATGTCATCGCCGTGGATAACACTGCGCCTAAAATTGTATCCCTGGGTATCACAGACAAAAAAACCAATACAGTGAATAACACCCTGAAGTTTAAAGTTACCGACGACATTTCAGGAATAGAAACCTACCGGGGAACGATTGATGGACTTTGGGTATTGTTTGAATACGATTTGAAAAACAATTTAATCAGCTATACGTTTGATAAGAAGAGATTCCAGTACAATAAAAATCACGCACTGGTTCTTGAAGTTGCCGATTACAAAGGCAATACAAGTACTTACAAGGCTAACTTTTACAAATAATGGAAAGTTATATCAGTATCGGTTGCATGTCGGGCACCTCGCTCGACGGACTTGATTTGGCAGCCTGCCGGTTTACCTGGGATCAGTCCTGGAATTACGAAATACTTAAAGTGGTTACCATACCTTACTCTCATAAATGGGTTAACAAACTTTCGGCTGCTGCCGGATTGAACGCACTCGATTTTGCTTTATTAAACAACGAATACGGTAAATTTATCGGGAAACAGGTAGCCGAATTTTGCACTGATCTTTCTGAAAAACCAAATTTGGTTTCCTCACACGGACACACCATTTTTCATCAGCCTCAGAATAAACTTACCCTGCAGCTTGGCAATGGGGCATTTGTTGCTGCCTTTTCAGGATTACCCACAGCCTGTGATTTCAGATCGCTCGATATTGCAATGAAAGGACAGGGAGCTCCTTTGGTACCAATAGGTGACGAACTTTTATTTGGTGAATATGATTTTTGTATGAACCTGGGAGGGATAGGCAATGTTTCGTACCGTGAAGCGAATGAACGTAAGGCTTTTGACATTTGCCCGGTAAACATGGGATTTAACCATTTCACCAAATTACTGGGATATGAATATGATTTGGCCGGTCAATTGGGCCGTTCGGGAAATGTTCAGGAAGAATTACTTCTACTCCTGAACGAACTTGAATTTTATCAGATCAAAGGACCAAAATCGCTGGGCCGTGAATGGTTCGACGAGGAATTTCTCCCGTTAATCTACTCTTTTCAGCTGGAACCTGTTGATGCTCTCCGGACACTTTACGAACATGTATCCGATCAGCTGGCCCAAGCAACCGACCAATATCCCAAAGGACAGATTCTGATTACAGGCGGAGGCGCTCACAATGTTTTTCTGATTGAACTTTTCAGCGAAAAAACCATGCATAAAACCATCTTGCCATCCGCACAGACCATTGATTTTAAAGAAGCCATTATCTTTGCCTTTATTGGAGTTCTCAGGCTCCTGAACCAGGCAAATTGTCTGAAATCGGTTACAGGAACTCATCACGACCATTCCGGCGGAACTATCTTCATTCCCTGAGGTTCGTTTCAGGAGCATCTGCATCCAATCAATTTATTCAATCAATTCTGTCTGGAGTGAAATAAGTCATATAATTCGTTCATTCGGAAGTCTACCTTTCCGAAGAAACTAAAATAGCTTATTATGAAATTCGATCCGGCTTCAAACATTCAGCATTTAAAGCAACATGACGAATATGGCGGCGTTAATCCTTCCATAACCGATTCATCGACTTATACCTTTCGTCATGCCGACGATATGGAGGAAACCTTTCTGGGACATATGGAAGGTTGTTTCCTTTATTCACGCCACTGGAATCCGACCAACAAAAATCTTGCAGATGCAATGGCAGCCATGGAAGACACCGAGTCGGCCTGGATTACTGCTTCGGGAATGGCAGCCATTACCTGTGCCATTCTACAGGTGTGCAACACGGGTGATCACATCGTTACAGCTGTGACAACCTACGGAGGAACTTATGCTTTTCTGAAAAACTACCTCCCAAAATTCAATATCGAAGTAAGTTTTGTTGATATCACCCGTTTAGATCAGGTTGAAGCAGCCATCAGGCCAAATACCCGGGTAATTTATACTGAAAGTGTAACCAACCCGTTACTTCAGGTTTCGGACATCCCCGTGCTGGCCGAATTGGCGCATCGGAATAAAGCCTTGCTGATGGTTGACAATACCTTTACCCCGATGATCATGTCGCCTGCCAGAATGGGCGCCGACATCGTGGTTTACAGCATGACCAAGTTTATCAATGGAAAAAACGATTGTATAGCCGGAGCCATTTGCGGAAGTAAACAGTTTGTCGACGACCTGTCAAATGTAAATAACGGCACAGCCATGCTGCTGGGGCCCGTGCTCGACCCGCTTCGTTCATCTTCTATCCTCAAGAATATACATACCCTGCATCTCCGGATTAAACAACACAGCAAAAATGCGATGATCCTGGCGCAGGAATTATCGGGAGCCGGTCTCCGGATTTCCTATCCCGGACTCGAAAGCCACCCGCAGCATGAATTGCACAAACAACTGATGAACGAAGAATTTGGCTTTGGCGGCATGCTGGCAATCGATTTCGGAACCGTTTCGAAAGCCAATCAGGTGATGCAAAAAATGCAGGAAGCCGGCGTCGGTTTTCTGGCCGTAAGTCTGGGCTATTTCAAAACACTTTTCAGTTGTTCCGGGAAAAGTACTTCGTCTGAAATTCCGGAGACAGTTCAACATGAAATGGGCCTTTCACAAGGCCTGGTGCGCTTTTCAGTCGGTATTGACAATAACATTGAAGACAGTCTGAAGCTGATTCTGGATATCTGCAGGGAAGAAGGTATAATTGAATAAAGTACTATATTTGCCCGCTGTAATTTAAAACATAGAAAATGAAAGCATATGTATTTCCAGGACAGGGCGCCCAATACCCGGGAATGGGTAAAGACCTGTACGAAAAATCGGCTATGGCCAGAGAATTATTCGAAAAAGCCAATGAAATTTTAGGCTTCCGGATTACTGATATCATGTTCGACGGAACTGAAGAAGACTTAAGGCAAACCAAAGTAACACAACCTGCCATTTTTTTACATTCGGTTTTGCTGGCCAAAACATTCGAGAACTTTCAGCCTGAAATGGTTGCAGGACACTCGCTTGGCGAATTTTCGGCGCTGGTTGCCAACGGAGCGCTGAGTTTTGAAGATGGGTTACGCCTGGTTTCAAAACGTGCACTGGCGATGCAAAAGGCCTGCGAATCAGAACCCTCTACCATGGCTGCCATTGTTGGTCTGGATGATGAAGTTGTTGAAGAAGTTTGTGCTTCGATCGGAGAGATTGTGGTTCCGGCCAATTACAACTGTCCCGGACAACTGGTTATTTCAGGATCAATAACCGGTATCGACCAGGCCTGCCAGGCTCTGACTGCCCGGGGCGCCAAACG
>JBBSBP010000164.1:0-8963 GCA_038251165.1 Bacteroidales bacterium
CAAAGGTGGTTCACTTACAGCTCTTCCAATTATTGAAACTGAAGCTCAAAATATATCAGCTTACATACCTACAAATCTTATATCCATTACCGATGGACAAATTTACCTTTCCCCTAAGCTATTTGAATTAGGAATATTGCCGGCTGTCGATGTGGGTAAATCTGTTTCGCGTGTTGGAGGTAAAGCACAATTGCCGGCTTATCGGTCTGTGACAGGTAACTTGAAACTTGATTATTCTCAGTTTGAGGAATTGGAATCATTTTCTCGTTTTGGCACTCGAATGGATGAAGCTACAAAAAAAACCATTGAACGTGGAAAGCGAATCCGGATGTGTTTCAAACAACACGAACTTCAACCCATGTCGGTTCCAGAACAAATAGTGGTACTTCTAGCATTGACTAGTGGACTTTTCGATACAATACCCATTGAAAAGATGAAAGAAGCTGAAGTTGTGTTACAAAAAAAGAACACTGAACTTCCTGCCGAATTGCTAAAACGGTTAGTATCTGATAAAGAATTAAACGATTCTGACCGAAAAACAATTTTGAAAATGGCTGGGGATATACTTGAACCATTTCAGGAAAAGCCTGACACAGACCAAAACAATACCTGATGGAAACACAAGCAAGTTTACAGAGAAAACTGAACGGCGCCACCGACCTAAAATCGGTGGTTAAGTCAATGAAAGCGATGGCAGCAGCAAATATCGGACAATATGAGCTGGCTGTTAGCTCACTCGGCGATTATTATCGAGCAGTTTCGTTGGGTATTATTGCTTATTTCAGGCAGGAAAAAATTGATATTATAACCGAACAAAACTCATTAAAAGGAAACAAAGAGAAATCAATTTATGCTATTGTTTTTGGCTCAGACCAAGGTTTGGTGGGTCAATTTAATGATTCACTTGCTGAGTTTGTATCACAATCACTCCACGACTTACCTGGTAAAAAAGAAATCTGGGCAGTAGGCGAACGTGTTCAATTGCTTCTTTCAGATATTGATTATAATACCACACAACTTTTCCCGGTTCCTAATTCTGTTAACGCAATTACTCCGCTTATTCAGCAAATTTTAATAAAAAGTGAAGAAAGTTTTGACAAGGGAAATACAAATGAAGTTTATATTTTCCATAATAAACCAAAGTCAAGAACTGGTTACGAGCCTGTAATTCAACGACTCCTGCCATTGGACGAAAAATGGAGGCAATCGCTTACAGAACTTAAATGGCCCACAAAGTTGCTGCCGGAGGTTATTGGAGGAATTAAGCCAACCTTATTGGCACTTATCCATGCCTATCTTTTTACTACAATGTTTAAGGCATGCGCTGAGTCATTAGCCAGCGAAAATGCAAGTCGTTTAGCTGCAATGCAACGCGCTGAAAAAAATATAGATGAATTACTGGATGATCTTACCCATAAGTTTCATAGTTTACGTCAAAGCTCCATTGATGAAGAACTGTTTGATGTGGTTTCAGGGTATGAAATGTTATCGAAAAAACACTCTTAATTAAAAGAACAAATGATTATGAACTATAGTAAAAAATTTATCGTTAAGCCGGAAAGCATTGTCGAGCTAAAGGATTTTGATCCAAATTATAAAGGCAAGCACAAAAAGAAAAAATCAGCAAAACATAAGATCGGCAAATTACAACAAAAAATGGATGAGCTACAGTACAAGCTTTATGCCGAACATAAACACTCTTTGCTAATCGTTCTTCAAGCTCTTGATGCCGGTGGCAAGGATGGAGTCGTCAGGCATGTTATAGCCTCGATGAACCCGCAAGGTTGTCGTGTTGTTGGCTTCAAGCAACCAAGCCCGGAGGAACTCTCACATGATTTTTTGTGGCGGATCGAACGTCAGGTACCAAAGCCTGGGGAAATCGTAATTTTCAACCGATCACAATACGAAGATGTACTTATCGCTCGTGTTCACAACCTTGTTCCGGAAGAAGTCTGGTCGAAGCGCTACCAACAGATCAACAACTTTGAGCAAAAACTTGTTGCAAACGGCACCCACATTATAAAATTCTTCCTGCACATCAGTGAGAAAGAACAATTGAAACGATTCAAAAAACGACTTGACGATCCGACAAAACAATGGAAAATAAGTGAAGCTGATTATTCTGAAAGGCAATATTGGAACGACTATGAAAAAGCCTTTGAAGATGCTCTCAGCAAGTGCAGTACCAATAGCGCTAAGTACTTCTGTTTGGACCGCCCAATGCCAAAACTGAATTGAAGTACCAAATATAAGTAGATCATCGTTTTGACGAGGTATAAATCGAGGTAATACCGGCAGTTAAAATGACTAAAAATAAACAGCAGGCTTTTGTCCATGAAAACTTTAGCTCTTCTGAATAAACAAAAAAAAATGAAACAAAAATGGCTGAATTAAAATCAAAAACTGTTGCTTTGATTGTTGCCCACCCCGATGATGAAACGCTCTGGGCCGGAGGAATGATTCTGAGCCATGCGGAATGGAAATGTTTTGTTGTTTCTCTTTGCCGGGGAAGCGATACCGATCGTGCGCCGAAGTTTCACAAGGCATTAAAAATTCTGAATGCTGAAGGAGCAATGGGCGATTTGGACGATGGACCGGAACAATTTCCATTGGACGAGCAGGTTCTGGAAGGTGCTATTCTGGAATTATTACCGACCGAACATTTCGATTTGGTGATAACCCATAATCCGAACGGAGAATATACCCGACATATGAGGCACGAAGAAACCGGGCGCACGGTTTTAAAGCTATGGCAAAACGGCAAAATATCAACAAGCGAGCTTTGGACCTTTGCTTACGAAGATGGCAACCGAAAATATTATCCAAAACCCGATGAAAACGCATCTGTATTTCTCCAGCTTTCAGAAATGATATGGCAAAGAAAATACAGCATCATAACTGAAATCTACGGATTTGAAAAGAATAGTTGGGAAGCGCAAACAACTCCACGGTCAGAAGCATTCTGGAAATACACCAACCCGACAGACATAAAAAGAAGACTAAAAAACAGAGGAGTAATATTATGAAAGTATTGGTATTATACGACTACCCACCATCACCAGGGGGGCTTGCAACTCAGGGAGATCTTCTTTACAAGGGACTTCAGGAAATGGGTGTTGATGTTCATGCTGTTCATTTCGAATCAGCACAGGAAAAAGAATGGTATTATCGTTGGTTTAAGCCGGATGTGGTGGTTGGTGTTGGCTATTGGGGACACACGCCACAATTGGTGCTTCACCCACAAAGGTATGGAGTACAGCCTGTTCCATGGTTAGTCGCTGACGGATATATTGCCAATTATCAGGAAGTACTGAACGCTCTTCCGCTCATTTTGGTAACATCGAACTGGGTAAAGGAAATGTACGTCCGCGACGGGATCGCTGGCGATAAAATTGAAGTTTTACCTGTTGGCTGCGATACCGATTCATTTAAACCTTACAGCAAAAACGATCCTAAAATTCAGTCTGTCCGTGAAGCTTTAGGTATTTCGCCTGATCAGTTAATGATTCTGACTGTTGGTGGAGATGCCGCATCAAAAGGAGCACAGGAAGTGATGCAGGCGCTTGCCATTATTGACGCCAAAGCACCCGATTGGAAATATGTCTGTAAAGTATGGCCTCAACCGCGAACCAAAGCCCAAAACCTGCTCGATCTGGAAATGGCAACTCACCTGGGGATTGAAAAAAATGTGGTTTATACCACCAATACGATTTCCAGAACGTTTATGCCATACCTGTTCGGTGCCTGCGATATTTATGCAGCGCCGTCGCGCCTCGAAGGGTTTGGAATGCCTCAGGTTGAAGCCGGCGCCTGCGGAAAACCGGTAATAAGCATAAAAGCCATGGGAATGCTGGATACACTGATTCACGGAGAAACCGCATTTCTGGCCGGAGTGGCTCGAAAAATTGTGGTGAACGAAGTGTTTCTGGGTGAAGAATCAGGCTTTGAAGACAAACACAAAGTGAAATTTGAAGTTCCCCGTACGGTTGACTACCGGGCAAATGTACAGGATATTGCCAAATACCTGAAGATTTTAATGACTGATCCGGACTTGTGCGATAAAATGGGAAAAGCCGGCAGGGAACGTGTGGTCGCGAATTTTGACTACCGGGTTGTAGCAAAACGTTTTGTTCAGATTATTAATGAGAAATTAGGGATAATATGATTTGAAAATACAAAAATTTGAAGATTTAATAACATGAAAAAAACAAATTGGTTGGAAATTGAAGAGGCAAAAAAAGCAGCGATCGAGGTATTGATTCATAACGCGCATGGCCCGTTTCACGGACTTCCGCGAACAGCCGGTTGGGGATATCCGGAGCCATACACCCGGGACCTGATGTTCTCCATTCTGGGCATTGCTGTTTCCGGAAATCAAAAGTTACTCGATAGTATCCGGAAAGTACTGGAAACACTGGCAAAAAATCAGACAGAACACGGACATATCCCTTCGCTGGTGCACAACAAAGATGATCGCGGGGCTAGCGATACTACCCCACTCTTTTTACTCGGTGCTGGCATTTTCAGGAAAGCGGTTAATGAGCCTGACTTTCTTCAGGAAGCAGTTGAAAAAAGCCTGATCTGGATGGAATATCAAAGCCCGTCGGACCGGTATCTGGTTGCCCAGCAACCTACCAGCGACTGGCGCGACGAACAATGGGTAACCGGATATGGTTTATTTGTAAATACATTGGTGTATAGTTATCTCAGGATGTTGGGCAAACACGAAAGAGCTGACAAGGTTCGGCAGGAAATGAGCCGGTTTACCATTAATGCCGGACCGATACATCGTCATGTGCCTGAAGGATTAGTGGTAAAACACAAACCCTGCTATGCTTTCTGGGCCTATAAAATTTATAGCAGCGAAAGTTTCGACCTGCTTGGCAACAGTATTGCCATTCTCTCTGGATTAGCCTCATCATCACGGGCCGACAAAATGGTATCCTGGATCGAACAGGAGTGCTCGGCTATGAGAAAAAGAGGTGAATTGGCAGTTGACCTGCCGCCAAATTTTTTTCCTTTTATTCAAACTGAAGATTCAGACTGGTTGCCGCGATATGAAATGTTTAATAATCCCGGAGATTATCACAATGGCGGTATATGGCCTTTTATCTGCGGATTTTATGTGGCCGCTTTGGTAGCCGCAAAAAGATACACACTCGCTATGGAAAAACTTGTGGCCCTTACTCAGCTTATCAGAAAATCGAACACCAGTGAACTCAATTTTGGATTTAACGAATGGATAAAAGCTCAGGATGGAAAGCCCAAGGGACAAGACTGGCAAACCTGGAGCGCTGCCATGTATTTGTATGCTGCAAAATGTGTGGAGGAACAAAGCACGCCTTTTTTTGACGACATGCGCTGCCTGGAACCAAAAGAAAACACATAAGCAGCAGCCCATTACTTTTAAGTGAATTTTCAACTTCCGAAAATCGAATAAGAAAACGAATTGGTCAATAATCAATCAAAATAGTCAAAACCTCAAACTTGCATAATTTAATCCAATGTGTGAATGATGTAATATATTCCTAAAATCATGTAACACTTAACTAAATATAATGTCTCAACTTTATCTGATAATTTCAAATTATTCACGACCATGGCTAAGTATTCCAAAAAGGCTCAGGAGAAGATTGCAACCGTGATGCATGAATTCAAACATGGCAAATTGAAATCGGGAAAAAACGGTAAAGGTGGAATTGTAAAAAGCCGCGACCAGGCAATTGCCATAGGTATCAGTGAAGCGCGACAGGCTGGATTAAAAGTTCCAAAGGAAGAAAGTTAAAGAGATAAAAACCATAGAAATTTAACTACTTGGATAAATCACTTCCAATGAGGATAAATTCTGGCGAAAAACCCTTTAAAGATCGTAAAAATGCAAGAATCATCCAACAAAAACAAAGCTGTTCTTACCGATAACAAACTAGTTGAATCGGAAATAAGGTACCGTCGATTGTTCGAATCGGCAAAAGATGGAATTCTGATACTTGATTTCGAATCAGGCAAAATATTGGATGCCAATCCATTTATTATCAAAATCATTGGTCTTCCGTTAGATGAAACTATCGGAAAGGAACTATGGGAAATTGGTCTGTTCAGTAATAAAGAAGAATCGGAGCTTGCCTTTATCGAGTTGAAAATAAACGGATACATTCGATTTGAAGACATGCCAATACAAAGCCAAAATGGGAAAGTAACTAATGTGGAATTTATCAGCAATGTATATCCGGAGAATCAATCAATAGTCATTCAATGCAACATCAGAGATATATCTGAACGCGTTCTGGCAGAGAAAGCCATCAGAAAAAGCGAACAGAATCTTCAGAAACAGAACACTGAATATGCTAAGCTAAATAAAGAATATTCAAGCTTGAATGAAGAATTAACAAAAAGCATCAACCAGATTCATCACATCAATAACGACCTGATTATCGCAAAAGACAAGGCGGAAGAATCAGACAAACTCAAATCTGCATTTCTGGCAAATATGAGCCATGAAATCCGAACTCCAATGAATGCAATTATGGGATTTTCGGAATTTATTTCAGACCCCGAATTGTCACAAGATAATTTTATCAAATATATTGAGATTATTTGTGCGAGTAGCCAACAACTTTTGACTATCGTAAGTGACATCATAGATATTTCAAAAATCGAAGCAGATCAATTTTCAATAGAAACAGCAATTGTTGATATCAACTTGTTAATGAATGAATTATTAGTTACTTACAAGAAAATAGGTAGTTTTAGTAAAGTTAAATTACATTTATCAAATGATTCACCAGATAAGCCGATTCAAATACTAACGGATGGAAACCGGATTAAGCAGATATTTAACAATCTTCTGAACAACGCAATCAAATTTACCAGGGAAGGCGAAATTGAATTTGGATACGAACTGAAGGAGAATTTCATTGAATTTTACGTTCAGGATAGTGGAATTGGCATTGCTCCTGAAAACCAGTCGATTATTTTCCAAAGATTCAGGCAAGTAGAATCAAACAAAAAGCAATTAAATGAAGGGAACGGATTGGGATTGTCAATCTCAAAAGCGCTGGTTGAAAAGATGGGCGGTACAATTCGTGTTAACTCGGAGCTTGACGAAGGTTCAAAATTTGTATTCACCATTCCCTACACAAATAAGATTGAATAATCTCACCGGGTACAACAGAATAAGCCCATCTGAGATGAGCCCCTTCCACATATCAGTCTCCAAAAACTTTTAATGTGTGAAAGATGTAACTCCTTTCAAAAATTCTGTAACACTTATGTGTAGATGAAAATGCAGTTTTGCAAGGAATTCAGTTGATCCAATTCATTTCTAAAAATATATATGGCTATCATCTATTATCTGATCCAGTTACCTCCTTTTTTACTTTTCATTCTGATCATTTCATTTGGAGGAATTGTTGCAGGACTAAGCACTTATCTTTTTCGAAAATACATCAAATTAAAAATTCTGCGGGCTCACAATGAAGTAACAGGTTTCCTTTTTTTGGCCATAGCCAGCTTTTATGCCTTTCTGCTCAGCTTTGTCGTGTTTATGGTCTGGGGCCAGTTAAATGAAACACAGGGAAATGTGAGTAAAGAAGGTAGTTCGGCTATGGGTTTATACCGCGATATCAAGTATTATCCGGATACCATTGAATCAAAACAATTGATGATTGTGTACCTCGATTTTGTATACAATGTAATCGATGAAGAATTTCCCAATATGGGACGGTTGAAGCCAAGCCGTAAAACAACTGAATCATTTAACCGTGTATTCTATAAAATTGAACACCTCAATCCCAAAAACCAGTTTCAAATTCAGTTGGTGGCCGAAATGTTCATTATTGCGACTTCCTGCGGATCGCATGAAAAAAAACCGGATGATGCATTTGATCGGGTTAAACAAGTCCGAATGTTGTCTAACGACAGCAATTTTACCAGTGATGAAATTCTGGAGGAATCCATGAAGACAGAGAAGGTGAAGAAAATCGTAATTCTGGATGAATGGACCAAATACAAGAATGAAATGGAAAGGAAAATTCGTCAGAATGAAAATAAAATTAAGGAAATTAAAGGTCATCCGGAAGCAAATACTGGCTCGCTCCGGAAAGTAGACCGCTTAGAAAAAGCCAACAATGAGCTCAAAACAAAAATGGATGAATACCACGAAAAAGTGAAAGTGAAATGGGAAATGTTTAAAACCTCGATGAATCACAACGTCAATGTGATTGAACTTGAGCTAAATGCCCTTAAAACTGGCCATAAAAAGTAGACGACTAAGTTTGGCCTTTCAAAATGACTCCTTTAAAAACGAAGGAACAGTCCTTTAATCTTAATAAATACTTAAAAATTATTCCGAAACCAAATATTCGAATACGCAAAGCAGCTCCTGATAAAACAAGAGCGGTCAGCTTTATAAAATCTATCCTTGTTATCTTTATGTTATCAGGCCTGATCGGTCTTTCCTCTTGTGCCGTTGCCGTGCGCACTCCCCATTCTCAAAGACACGGAATTCTTTTTATAAATAACTTCCGAAGTGAGCGTCCTGTGTATAAAAAGCCTCATTACAAAAAAGAACACCATGACAATAGAAAACATCGTGGTCATGGGAAACACTAATATTTATTAATTTACCGGAATGACACGTATAAGTAATTGATAGATTTTTCTGTCGTACTTTTAATGCTGATCAGATTTCTTTTTGTTCTATAATGTTTGCTATAACCTATCTCTACCCGTTTCAATACCGAATGTGTGAATCATGTAATTCTTTTCAATAGTTGTGTAACACTTTCCAACGCGTAAGTGCTCACCTTTACTTAGTGAAAATACATTCACACCTGTTCCGCCAGAAGCGGCAATACACCAATATTTTACATAATGATTAAATCTAGAAAAGTATTTGTCATGCTATCACTGGTTACTGCAGTTTCCTTGCTAATAGCTGGCGGATGTAAAAAAGATATTGCACC
>JBBSBP010000165.1:0-8950 GCA_038251165.1 Bacteroidales bacterium
CAAGGCCACATTTTTCGAAGGTCTTTATCCCAACGGCATTGCCATGCCGGATAATGAGGACATGGCCCGAAAAGAAATCCGTTTAGCCAAAGAAGCGGGATTTAATATGATCCGTCCGTGGAGACGGCCACCTGCCCCCATATGGCTCGATCTGGCCGATGAAATGGGCGTGTTGGTTGTGGGCAGCCCTGTTCTGGAGTGTATGGGCCTGCCCATATCAAGCCCTTACTTACCGGCCCGGGTGGAGAATGAGATTACGCAAACCATTCTTCGTGACCGGAACCGCGCCTGTGTTGTTCAATGGGAATTATTTAACGAATTGCATCGCCCCATACTGAACCAAATGATGCGTCCAATGGCTATGCTTTCGCGAAAGCTCGATCCAACCCGTCTAATTCTGGATGAATCAGGCGGCTGGGCATTTGGCGCCAACATGTATTTGCCCAATGAATACGAGCCGACGAAATTCAATGACATTCATACATATCCGGGGCCATTTATTGATAAAAGATTGTATGACGGTTTCCTCGCTATTGGATTGACTGATCAGGAGAAAAAGGAGAGGGGCTTACAGGTTAAAGCTCCGGGACGAAATGTTGTGCCCGGATTGATGTCTTTTGTTTCTGAACTTGGCTATGGAAGCCTGCCGGATTTGGTTGAAAACAATAAACATTTTCAGTCACAGGGAAATCCGCTTACTCCTGCATTCAGGTATTACAAGCGGTTGGCCCGGGAACAGCAGCTAATATTAAAGGCAAGCGGTTTTGGAGAAATGTATCCCGGGTTACAGCAATTTTGTCTCGACCAGCAATCCATTCATGGAGCGGCGAATAAACGGATGATTGAAGCCGTGCGATCGAATCCCGATGTGGAAGGGTATTGTATTCATGCCCTGGTGGCTGGCGATTGGATTTTAGGCGCCGGATTATTGGATATCTGGCGAAATCCGAAAACGTATGCCTATGAAGCCACAAAAGCTGCCAATCAGCCACGTATCCTTTCTATCCGTACCAAACCGCGCAATGTCTATGCCGATAGAGGAATGGTTCTTGAGGTGACAGGTATTAACGATTTAAATGCGGAGACTGCCCGGGTACAGATTCAAATCAGGGCTGAAAAAGGAGACGTGGTATACAGAAAAAATTTTGACACCAACTGGAATCCGGGTGTTTCCATTCTTTTCGATGAGCAGCTTAAAACAGATTCATGGCAAGGGAAGTACATCATTCAGGCGAAAATCTTTACAAAGGACAATACCCTATTGACTGAGAACACTTTTGATTTTGATGTTTTTGCTCAAGGTGATTTGAAAATACAAGGGAATACCGTTGCAGTATTGGATCAGGAGGGTTTGCTTGTTTCGTTCCTCAAAAAGAATGGAATCACTGTAGTTGATTTTGATAAAAATACAGCCAAAGCTATTCCGGTGTTTGTAACAGGTACACAGGCAAACCTGAAAAAGAATGACGGGCGTTTTAGTCTTCTTTCAGAATTTATGCAGAAAGGCGGTACAACTGTTTTTATTGAAGGAGTAAAAGACTCAGTAAAAGAAGAGAATTCAGTATTCCCGTTTTCCGCAAAGACTCATCCGGCAAGGGGACTTTGGACCTGCATTCCTCATTTGGTTCATAAACATCCAATATTTCAGGGATTGCCAACCAATGGTATGATGCGGGATATCTATGAAAATGTTTGGGCCACAAATACCTTACGTAGCATTGAAGTTAAAAGTAAACGGAATACTGAAACAATTGTTGGGGTTGTAGCTTATGACTGGTTTTCCGCCGGGAACAAAATGCACTATTCAGGTCCCGGCAATTCCTGGTGGGGCTCCGATATGGCAGTTGTACCGGTTGGCAAGGGGCGCTGCATCGTCTCTCAACTTCGGTTGATCGGTAATCTGGACAAAGATCCTGTGGCTGATAAAATTCTCTTTAATATGATTCAATTTGTGTCTGATGATCAAGCAAGAAAATAAAATATTTACCCTTAAAAAATTGGTGAAGCTGGCTGTCAAAGCCGGAACCAGGGTTTTGCTGAATGGGATTCCGGTAGCTAAGAATATCATTAATGAACCTTATATAATGCTCTCAAAAGGGAGTTACAACCTGAAATTTTAAATGATGGATTTACTTTTTTACATCAAAAGAATTGGCCTGTACGCTGTATTGAGTACCGGACTTTTAAATAGTACATCAGCTCAAATCGTTCAGGTTTTGGAGGCAGAGACTGCAATATTACAAGGTACAGCAGAGATTGCTACCTGTAGTAATGCCTCTGGCGGGAAAATGGTTAAAGGGTTGGATAATGGTGGCGCAAATTCACTGTTATTTCAAAATATTAGTGTGCCAAAGACCGGAGAATATTTTATTCAGGTTAGCTATTATTCCACAAATGCCAGAGATTTAACTTATCAGTTAAATAATGAACCCGATAAAATTAAATCGGTGTCTGCAACCGGCGTGTGGTGTTATCAGGGCGGAGTTCCTGGTGTGTACACATTTATGGAAACTTTTTCAGAGGGAGAAAATAAATTACTTTTTTATGATTCACCGATTATCGACAGAATTGAGGTTTTAACCGATACTGCTGCCCGTAAGGCTTCAGCATTATATGTGAGTTCGACCACCGGCAAAGATACCAATGACGGACTAAGCCCGGCAACTGCATTTCAGTCAGTTTCGAAGGTTAATTCACTTTCTCTTTTACCTGGCGACACGTTATTTTTTAAATCAGGCGATTCTTTTGTTGGAAAATTATCAATAATCAACGAAAGTGGTTCTTCCGAAAAACCAATTTTAATAAGTAATTATGGTGAAGGAAATTTACCTGTTTTGGATGGCGATGGTTATTTGTCCACAATTCATGTTATTAACAGTGGCTACCTTCACTTCTCGAATCTTGAAATTAAAAATGATGGAGGACCCGCGAAACCCGGTGATTCTGAAATCCTCAGATATGGAATGTACATCGAAAATACGTTTACCGATGGAACCTTCTTTGAACATTACCGGTTAAATAATCTGACTTTTAAAAATATCTATCCTACTGTTGAAGTAACCGATGATGACAATACAGGAGTAAATGGTCATGCCATTATCACAAGTGGTTCCTGGGGTGATGATATCCATCCTGCACGATTTAAAGATATGTCAATTGAAAATTGCTTTTTTACCCGGACTGCCAGACATGCAACCTATTTCAAAGCTGTGGATAATCTGATCATCAAAAATAATCTGTTTGAACATGTTGGCGGTGCTGGAATGGTAATTGGGAGTGGTTGTACAACTATATTAGTTGAAGGAAATACAACAAACTACACAGGTTCAAAAATGGATAGCCGAATGGCCGGAAGGGGAAGCGGTATCTGGTGTTATCGTTCAAAAGACCTTACCGTGCAACACAATAAATTTATGCATGCCAGGGGAATCATGGATTCATACGGTATGCACATCGATATTGGAAACAGAAATGTGGTTTACCAGTACAATTACAGCGAAGGAAACGAAGGAGGTTTTGCTGAAATTTTAGGGGCTAATGTAAATGTCGGATATCGTTATAACCTGAGTATCGGGGATGGCTGGCGCAAACGCGGCAATAAGTTTGGACAGGTCTTCTGGATAGCGGGATGGTCGGGTGATCCTAAAAATCCAATTGGTTCCGACAGCATATTTATTTACAACAACTCCATCTATGTAAGAGATACCATTGCTCCCGGAATCTATATTGAAGATGTAACGAAACATTCACGTATTTACAATAACATCATAAGTGTGAAGAATACTTTTGGAGATGTCGTGATCAAAAATGCTTCGAACCTGAATGATTTTGACAACAACATCTGGTATGGTGCTATTCCTGCTACCGATTCAAATGGCAATTCCTACAGAGGTTTAAATGCTTTGACTTCAAATCCGATGTTTTCGTCACCTGTCGTTACCGATTCATCAGGATTTGTATTGCAACCGGTTAGTCCTGCCCTGGGAGCAGGTAAGTTGATTTACAATCCGGAAGCAACAGCACCATCTAATTATTTTGGTAATCATGGAGGTAAAGATTATTATGGCCATTCTGTTTCAAACACTGCCAAACCCAACATTGGAGCATACAACGATGGAGAAATTGTTAACGCTCCTGATGAATTGATACTCACGCCGTCGTTTAGCCTGTATCCCAATCCGATCAGGAAAGGTCAGTTCCTGAAAATTGAAATCCCATTTGATTTAAAGGACGGGAATCTGTCTGTACAGGTTATCGATATCAACGGAAAAATACGATTTGATCAGTCGTATCGGCAGCAAAGCATTATTCACTTTAAAACAGATGACTTGCAGGCTGGGTACTACCTGATTGTAATAGCAGCAGATAATTACATCCTGAAAAAACAATTGTTGATCTTTTAAAATGAATATTAAAATTAATTCAGCACAGATGATGCAACCAATAGAACAACAGGCCAGGGCGGCTGGTCAGACTGATTCAAACAACCTTAACTTTCGTGAAAAAACTCTGGCTGTGGAAATCAGGTGTTCCGGCATCAAAACATGTACAGGAAACCATGCACAAAATAGTTCTTACGAATTCTTTCAATTAAAAAACTAAATATTGCCAGGAAAAAGTTAAAACCTAAAAAAAAACACATAGTATAAACTAAATCAAAGAAGCAATGAAACTGAAAATAATTCTCCCCATCGCCTTGTCACACATTTTTTTTGCCGCGAATTCCCAGGCTCAGAAACAGGAACGGACTTCCCCAAACCTGATTATTATTCTGGCTGATGACCTGGGAAATGCCGACGTTGGATTCAATGGCTGCAAGGACATCCCGACCCCCAATATCGACCGGATTGCTCAAAACGGCGTTCGGTTCACCAACGGATATTTTAAAAAATGGGAATCGAAGGTCATTGATCCGATCTTCATGGGATTGGGTGACGATGATAAATACAATGAAATCTATCCGGACCGTTTTAAAAAACCAACTAAAAAATAAAATACCATGTTACAATCGCTAAAAATTTGGATTACCATCCTGCTGATTGCAGGGCAAGTCATTTCAGCATACTCAGCTGATGCCGGAACCAGTGCGACCTCTCCAAAGAATTATTACTTTAACCCGGAGACGAAAGGTGTTATCGCAGACGGATCATTTAGCAATCCTTTTCAGGATCTGGCTAAAATAAGCAGCCTGAAATTAAATCCGGGTGACTCGATATTGCTGGCTTCAGGAACAACTAATCCCGGCACCATTGAATTGATCCATGTTGATGGTACCGAAAAACAACCCATCGTGATTTCAAGCTATTCATCAGGAATAAAATCAGTTGATAAACGGGCAACCATCGATGCCAAAGGTTTTCCAAATGGGATATTGCTCGAAAATTGCAGCCACATCGAAGTGAGTCATTTAATCATAACAGCCAATGCAGGAGGTATGAAAGTTTCAGGGGGCAAAACTCCTGATATGAGGTGTGGAATTTTAGTTCAGGCTACGAGTCCGGGCAAATACGGTCAGATTAATTTATCCGATATCAGCGTTAAAGATGTGTTTTATGAGGAGCCCGGTTTTACCAGGGGCAAGGATGAAGTGAATTCAGCCAACGGAACACAAAGTTATGGATGGGGAATACGTTTCATCAACAATGCGGATGGCGCAATTCTGCAGGACTTAAAAATTGAAAATTGCCAGATAGGCAACACTGCCCATACCGGATTGAAATTCACGGCAAAAGGTCACGGAATAAAAAACATTTCGGTTTTAAACAATAGCGTAACAGAAACAGGTGGTCCGGGGATGCAAATGTCGGGAGTTGAAAACGGTCTTGTAAAAGGAAATACTGTTAAGGATTCCGGAAGTAACAACGATTCACGCAAATGGGGTCGGGGTAGCTGTTTGTGGACCTGGGGATCAGCGAATGTACTGATTGAAAATAATTCATTTATGAATGCAAATGGTCCGGCTGATTCTGCCGGTTGCCACATTGACTTTAATTGCAGTGATATGGTGGTACAATATAACTTTAGCGCGAATAATGCCGGCGGATTTTGCGAAATACTGGGCAACAATCTCAATTGTGCTTATCGGTACAATGTAAGTGTAAACGACGGCTACAGGGTGAAAGGAGTCAATGGTGCTTCGCAGGCGGGGAAAATATACTGGCTGAGCGGTTATGTAGGCAGCCAAAAAAAGCTTACAGGACCGTTTAACAGCTATTTTTATAACAATACCATTTATACAAAAAGCGAAATAGCGGCTAATTTTGCGGTTGCCAACACTGCCTCCGGAGTTTTAATTGCAAACAATATCTTCTGTATTGAAGGCGAAAGCAAATTGGTTGCCGGAGATCAATTTGTAGCGGATAAACTCAGCTCAGCTCCAATTCCGAATGTTATTTTTGAAAACAATCTGTATCTGTCAAATTCAACCTGGCCCAAAGAAGTGCTTATTCAGGATCAAAGTCCTTTGATTGGCAATCCTGAATTCGTCAATAAAGGCGGATTGAAAATCGAGAATTATATTCCATCCAACGTGCAACTTGTTAAAAACAGGGGAATTGAAATCCCAATGATTCCCAACGATCGCCAGGGACTAAAAATTGGATTAAAATCGGAACACGATATTCTGGGAAATAAAATAACAGGTAAGCCTGATATGGGCGCAATTGAATTACAATAGTATCTTTACAGTCCTAAACCAACCAGGTACAAATGTTGAACATCTTTAAAAACATCCTTCTTACGGCAGGATTCGTGGCATTTGCCGGCCTCTTGCATGCCCAAAACGACTGGGAGAATGAACTGGTTACCAAAATCAACAAGGAACCTGCCCATGCTACTTTCAATTTTTCCGAAATCCGGACTGAATCACTGAATGGCACCTGGAATTTTGCATATTATCAAAACCCGGGTGATGTTCCCGGAAATTTAAATCCGGCAAAATGGTCCACGATTCAGGTTCCCGGAACCTGGCAAATGCAGGGCTTCGGAATACCAATTTATACGAACATCACTTATCCGTTTGACGCCAATCCGCCTTTCATCAAAGGCATCAACGGAAACCCGGTTGGTATTTATGAACGTACTTTTCAGTTAAAACCTGAATGGAAAGGCCAACAAATCCTGATTCATTTCGGAAGTGTTTATTCAGCTTTTTACATCTGGGTGAACGGTCAGAAAGTAGGTTACAGTCAGGACAGCTGGACTCCTGCAGAATTTAACATTACCCGCTATTTAAAAGAAGGACCAAATACGCTTCGCTTACAGGTGTTTCAGTGGAGCGACGGCAGTTACCTTGAAGACCAGGACGGATGGCGCATGAGCGGTATCTTTCGCGATGTTGTACTGGTTGCCAAACCCGAAGTCAATATCCGTGATTTCTTTGTTAAAACACCATTTTCAGGAACGGAAGATGCACATTTAAAGGTAGAAGTTACAATCGCAAATCTTTCTGATCATGAAGTATCCGGAAGCGAACTGTTTATTCAGTTAAAAGACCGGGGACAAATTATCCAAAAGTCAAAACTTGAATTGGACGCGATTGAAGCGGGTAAAGAAAAGAAATTTGTATTGGAATCGTTGATTAACAGCCCACAAAAATGGTCGAATGAGCAGCCTTTTTTGTACGATCTGGAAATACTTCTGAAAGATAATTCAGGGCAAATTATTGAAAGTGAAACCACAAAAATCGGGTTCAGGGAAATTAAGATTGCAGATAACCAGTTGTTCCTGAATGGCAAATCAATCCTGATAAAAGGAGTAAACCGGGTAGAACATGATCCTTTAACCGGGAAATACATTTCAAAGGAACGGATGGAAACAGAAATCAAACGGATGAAACAGCACAACATCAATTGTGTGCGGACTGCTCATTATCCGGCCGATCCATACTTTTACCAGCTTTGCGACGAATACGGAATTCTGGTGATTGATGAGGCGAATGTGGAATCGCACGGAATGCGGTACGGCGCGGAATCACTGGCAAAACATGCCTCGTGGGAAAAGGCTCATGTTGAACGGTTTGAAAACGTCATTCAGCGTGATAAAAACCATCCGTCGGTCATCATGTGGTCGTATGGAAATGAAGCCGGGAATGGTGTGAATATGCTGGCCATGCAGAAAAAAGCCAGGGAACTCGATCCTGACCGCCCGACCCATTACCATTTCTCAGATGAACCGAAATCTGCAGATATACTGGGCGGAGGCATTATCCGGGGAGGAAAGAAAAATGAAGCCAGCAGGTATCATGCGATAAGTGATTTAATATCCATTGCTGAATCGGGATTGAACAGGCCCTTTTTGCTCAACGAATATGCCCATTCCATGGGAAATGGTATGGGAAACCTGAAAGAATACATGGATGTATTTGAGAAATATCCAAACCTGATTGGTGGTTGTATCTGGGACTGGGTCGATCAGGGAATTACCAAAAGTGTGGTTGGAAACAGTTATGGAAACAATATTGCGGATCCCGGTGAAGCCAATCGGGAATGTCATCAGCCCGACGGCAGGTATTTCTGGGCTTATGGCGGCGACTTTGGCGATAGCCCCAACGATGCCAACTTCTGCCTGAACGGACTGCTCCTGCCTGACTTAACGGTTACCCCAAAGATACTGGAAGTCAGGAAAGTTTATCAGAATATTGCATTTACAGGTAAAGACCTTCCAAATGGACTGATTGAAGTTCAAAACAAATTCAACTTCACCAATCTTTCCGGTTACCGTTTTGCCTGGTCAATGCTCGAAAACGGGTTGGAAGTGGAAAAGGGTGAATTGCCGGAACTGATCGTTAATCCGGGCGAAAGAGGATTAATCAGAATTCCTTTTGACTCCAAAAAGTTTAAATCCGATAATGAATATATCCTGACCATTTCAGCTCATGAAAAATCAGAAACCTTGTGGGCACCGGCCGGATATGAAATTGCCTGGGAACAATTCAACCTTCAGCCCTGGA
>JBBSBP010000166.1:0-8939 GCA_038251165.1 Bacteroidales bacterium
GGGTTAACGACTGCCTATCTGGGACAAGGAAAAATTCTTGCTGCACCAATTGTCGCTAAACCAGATAAGATCGCCATGATGAAAAAAATGGCAAAAATGGATATGCGCATGAGCGCGCCTGCATTAAAATTCAGACCGAGAAAGGATGATCCCCAAAAAATGAAAGAGAATTGGGGAATGCGGATGGATGGAAAAATGAATATGGACAACAAGCAGGGCATGACCACCTCAAGTATACAGCAAAAGGATACCATCGGTTCATCCAGGATAATGCAAATGGATTCCGTCAGTAAAAACAATTCCAACGGAATGAATATGGCTATGGGGAACATGAAAGAGGGAAATCAATCGGACGATACGAATTACAACTTTTTGAGGTCTCCGGTAAAAACAACCTATCCGAAGGATGCGCCAGTACGAAAAGTTTTGCTCAACCTAACCGGAAACATGAAACGCTATATCTGGAGTATGAACGGCATTCCCCTTTCGGAAACGGACAAAATAAAAATTAAGCAGGGAGAGGTCACCAGGATTACTTTAAATAACCTGACGATGATGGATCATCCGATGCACTTGCATGGGCACTTCTTCAGGGTGATCAACAAAAATGGGGATTACTCTCCGCTTAAACATACGGTTAATGTACCTGGCATGAAACAAGTTACTATTGAGTTTTATGGACAGGAATACGGGGATTGGTTCTTCCATTGTCATATTCTCTATCATTTGGTGGGTGGAATGGCCAGGGTATTCAGTTATGATACGCCCCGTGATCCAAGGATGAATGGGTATCCTTTAAAGAAGCTCGTTCATGAAACGGATCGTTACTATACCTGGGGATTGGCTGATCTGGCATCGCATAAAACAGCTTTGAACCTGGTTTCAGCCAATGTTCGGAATCAATTTAATTTTGATGCTGAATATGGGTGGAATAAAAATCTGGAAACCGAATTTTCTTATGAACGTTATCTCTACGATTATTTCAGGGTTTTCGCCGGTGTGAACATGGAAAATACCAATCGAAACAGTCTTAACGATATTAAGACCACTGCCGTGGCCGGAATAAGGTGGTTTACCCCATACATGTTTAATCTCGATGTGCGTATTGATAACGAATTGAGGCCGCAAATTGGGATAGGCCGCGAGTTGATGGTATTTTCCCGGTTATTCGCATTTGGATACTATGAATACCAATTTGACTTCGGTTGGGTCAACAATCTTCCGCCAAATAAAAATTTTAAAAAGGAAATTGTTTGGAAGACCGGGCTTGAATACGTGGTCTCGAAGAATTTTTCTTTGATGGCCAGCTACGACAACCGATTTGGAGGTGGAGGCGGTTTGACCATGCGGTTTTAATTTGTTTTATTTCAAAAATGGTTAAAAAGGAAGCAATTACCTTAGTAGGCACCGGTCCTGGTGGATTAACCGCAGCAATTACCCTGGCTAAAAATGGCTGCAATGTAAATTTGTACGAACAGAACAACAATGCCGGGTTACGCATCACTATTAAATCGCGTTTGACTGTTGATGCCTTTCTTATAGGCATTAAAATTAGATCTATTCATTATAAGGTTATTGAGAATCTGTATTTTTTAAAATAACAAATATTAATTAAAAGAAAAAGAAAATGGAAAGAGGATTTGAACATTCTGGGGCATGGGCGATTGCATTGATTGTTATTGTGATTGCCTCCTGGTTTTTATACCGGTATCTTGCCCCAAAGACTTGGCGCGAATGGGCAGGAGCCGGCTTAATTCAGGCATTTATAATTGCATTATACGCAGAAATGTATGGGTTTCCACTTACCATCTATCTCCTTGTTAGGTTCTTTGGGCTGGATAGTAGTTACCTCAATGCAAACTTGTGGTCAACGTTAGTTGGCCTTGGTGAAACAGGTATGATGATTTTTATGATCATCGGCTATGTGCTGCTTTTTACAGGTTTTGGCATTTTTCTTCAAGGCTGGCGAGAGCTTTATCGAGCTCATCAGGAAAAACGCCTGGCTACAAGTGGGCTATATAGTTTGGTGAGGCATCCTCAGTACACAGGCCTGTTCATCGGACTTTTCGGTGAAGGAGTTGTACACTGGCCAACACTGTTTTCCGTAGGATTATTCCCGGTCATTGTGCTGGTTTATGTCCTGCTTGCCCGCAGGGAAGAAAAGAAGGTGATTGAACAATTTGGTGATGAATATTTGGAATATCGCCGGCGAGTGCCTGGATTTTTTCCGATAAAAGGAAAGTGGGGACAGTTTCTTGAAAATTCCAATAGAACTAAGGATTAGATGTAAAAAATCCTATTTTTAGTTGACAGGTTATTAATAATGAATTTAGATTGATGAAATAAATCACTCATCGAGGTCGATGAATAAAAAATAATTGTACGTTTGTCACAATCAAAGCGATGAAATATTAATAGACAAAAATTATCTATGAATCACTCATTCTCCAATAACAACAACATGTGTATGTGTTGCTGTATGCTTTTCAAGCATGTGGAGGGTGGCGTTATGCTTTGTTAGATACAAAAGACATACTCGATGAATAATCTTCAGCCCTTCACAAATTTTGTGAAGGGCTTTTTTTTACCCTAAAAACAACATTTCCTATGACAGATTAGATTTTCAAAACAGAAGGACAGTTACAAACAGCAGCCCGTTTCGCAAATTCACGTAAGGAATTAACATGACAGAATAGATATGCTAATTAAAGTTGTAAATTCACAAATAGAAAGAACATGAACAGATCGCCTGACTTGTTCCCAATTATTTTAGTGTGGTTGTAAGTGCTTAATAATCAGTAATTGTGTTAAAAAAAAGATTAAATTTACCGCACTAAGGGTAGATTTGTAATGAAAATCAGGGTTGTCAAAACCGCATCAAAGGCACGCGCAGTGCAGGTTGTCCGTTACCAGAACAACAAACGGATTGTTTTGCAGCACATCGGTTCGGCACATACAGAGGAAGCACTAACCGATTTAATGATAATTGCTGAAGAATGGATAAAGGATCACACCGGACAACTCTCTATTTTTCCTGATGAAAACCCCAACAAGTTGTTGCACCTCAACCACAGCACTTTTATTGGCATAAAATACCGTTTCTTTCATTCGAAGGTACGTGCAATACTGGATATGATCAAGTTTGGTGACCTGCCTGCCTTGCTAAACGATTTGGTCGCGATAAGGATATTTGAACCCGCCTCCAAACTTCGTTCTCTCGAGCTGATGGAACAGTTTTTCGGCATCAGCCATAGCCGCAAAACGTACTACAAGATTGCCCCCGACTGCGTCGAGCTGAAGAAAACAGTGGAGAAAAAAGTTGTCGACTTTGCTGGTCTTCATTACTCATTCAATTTCGACATCCTGTTTTACGATGTGACAACGCTTTATTTTGAAACTTTTGAAGAAGACGGCTTGCGCAGGAACGGTTTTTCGAAAGATAACAAATCCCAACAGCCACAAATCATGATCGCCCTGATGGTGAGCAAAGAAGGCTTCCCTGTTGCCTACGAGGTGTTTTCGGGCAATACCTTCGAAGGGCATACGATCATCCCCGTCATTAAAGATTTTATCAAGAGAAATGGCGTAAAAGAATTTACTGTGGTGGCCGATGCTGCGATGATCAGTTCGGAGAACATACAGCAATTGACCCAAAACAACATCAATTACATTGTAGGTGCACGGCTTGGGAATATCCCCGCAGCATTGCTGGAAACCATCGACAAAACCATCATCAGGGAAGATGGCAAAAGCATCCGGATAAAAACCGATAACGGTTATCTGATTTGCAGCTATTCGTCGGTAAGGTACCGCAAGGACCGGTACGAAATGGAAAAGCAGATCGAAAAAGCAAAACAGCTAATTGCAGAACCGTCAAAAAGCAAGAAAATGAAGTTTACCCAAACAAAGGGGCAGAAAATAGAGCTCAATGAGGCCTTGATCGGGAAAACGATGAAACTGCTTGGAATCAAAGGATACTACACCAACCTGGAAGCATCGGTGGCCGACAACAGGATGATAATGGAGCGTTACCACGAACTTTATAAAATAGAGCAAGCCTTCAGGATATCAAAGAATGACCTGCAAACAAGGCCAATCTTCCACTTCAAGGAGCAGCCGATAAAACTGCATATATTGATTTGTTTCATGGCACTTGTCGTATCAAAACATATAGAACTAAAAACAGGGGTTTCGATCAGAAAATTTATAGACGAATCAAAAAAAGTCGTCGATGGCGAGATACTGAACCACATCACGCAAAAAATAGTAACTGTCAAAGCCCAGCCAACTCAAAAAATGAAGGATCTTATCGCCAGATTAGAAGCACCGCACTAAATGGGACAAGTCAGGACAGATTAGATTTTCAAAACAGAAGGACAGTTACAAACAGCAGCCCGTTTCGCAAATTCACGTAAGGAATTAACATGACAGAATAGATATGCTAATTAAAGTTGTAAATTCACAAATAGAAAGAACATGAACAGATCGGTAAATAAAATAGTAATTGCAGACACTCAGTTTTTGGTAGTTGAAGCTTTGAAATCATTACTTGGCAATGACGAACGGTTTTCTATTACAGGAATTGTAAATAGCCAATATGAGCTTCGTAAAGTTTTAGATAGGGAACCTTGCCAATTGCTCATTACTGATAACGCACTTTTGGACTATGATAGTTTACATGATCTTCAGGAAATAAGACACATGTTTCCGCATTTATCTATTTTAATCCTGACCAATATCCTGACCAAAGCAGAATTTACAGAGCTTTCCAAAGCCGGTATTAAAAATATCATATACAAAACAGCTGATCGTGATGAAGTTTTATCAGCAATTGAGGCAGCGTGCAAAGGGAAAAAGTATTATTCTGACAATATTCTTGATATGATACTCGAAATGGGGGAAAGTAAATCTGTACTTGAAGAGCCGACTCAACTGACAAGTTCTGAAATTGAAATTGTACGGTTAATTGCCAATGGTTTAACCACCAAGGAGATTGCAACCCGGAAAAATATCAGTTTTCATACCGTTAATACCCACAGAAAAAATATCTTCCGTAAAATGGGTGTTTGTAGTGCTTCCGAATTGATTATTCATGCTATTAAAGCCGGATGGATCGATAACATCGAATACTATATTTAAATTCAGCTATTTCAACACATTAATATCATCAGGTATTTCTCTTGCCTGAAAGATTTCATTGTCTCAATTTTTTTCTTAGAACCCCGAATTTCTACTACAAATAAGGTATGCGATATGCCTGTTATAAGGTATTTGATTAAAAAGCGATGGTGTGCAACTTTGTAGCGCATTTATACTTACTCACAGCAAGAAATAAAAAATCATCCTTTCTGCCTTATTCCCTCAAATATACCACAAACGTGGTATGTAAAATACTTCAATATAGGTATTGTGCAGGGTATAATACCATACCATCTTTGTACAAAGCAAAAAAGAAACATCATGACAAAAATTGCAAAAAAATTAACCGATTTAATTGGGAACACTCCGTTATTAGAACTTTCCAACTTTAACCGCGATAATCAGCTTGAATCCAGGCTGATCGTTAAACTTGAATATTTTAACCCGGGCGGAAGCGTAAAAGACCGTATTGGCAATGCCATGATCAGCGATGCTGAAGAGCGTGGAATACTCAAACCTGGTTCGGTGATTATTGAACCGACCAGTGGAAATACCGGAATTGCCCTCGCTTTCGTGGCTGCTGCCAAAGGATACAGATTAATTCTTACCATGCCTGAAACCATGACAGTTGAACGCAGAAACCTGTTGAAAGCACTTGGCGCCGAATTGGTTCTTACACCAGGAGCTGAGGGAATGAAAGGTGCAATCACCAAAGCAGTTGAATTGTCCGCATCAATACCCAATTCATTTATTCCACAACAGTTTAAAAACCCTGCCAATCCTGAAGTTCACCGCAAAACAACTGCCCTCGAAATTTGGAATGATACCGATGGCAAAGTTGACATATTCGTTGCCGGAATCGGAACCGGAGGAACCATTACCGGTGTTGGTGAAGTCCTGAAACAGCGGAAACCTTCTGTTCAGATCATTGCTGTTGAGCCAAGCGCTTCGCCAGTTATTTCGGGTGGAAATCCTGGCCCTCACAAAATTCAGGGAATAGGTGCCGGATTCGTACCCGACGTATTGAACCGTTCGGTAATTGATGAAATTATAACTGTAAGCAACGAAGATGCTTTTGAAACAAGCCGTCAACTGGCACGTTCAGAAGGGCTTTTGATTGGAATTTCTTCCGGAGCTGCGGCATGGGCTGGTTTACAAATTGCCAAACGTCCTGAAAATAAAGGAAAAACAATTGTAGTGATCCTACCTGATACTGGAGAAAGATACCTTTCAACCCTTCTGTATCAATTTGAAGAACCAGCATTAGTGGCAGCCAATTAGTTTTATTCAGAATTTAAAAATAAAAAGATGAGCAAAATACAAGTAAACGGGAAAGAGCAGGAGGTTGAAACTCCCATTTCGATTATTGATTTGATTAAGAAAAACGACGTTGCCCAACCCGAAATGGTTTCGGTGCAACTGGATGGTGAATTTGTTGATCGCGCACATTTCAGTGTAGTACATGTAAATGAAGGCGACGAAGTTGATTTCCTATATTTCATGGGCGGTGGCGGAAGCTATCCCCCACAAATTCTGAAATATCAATAAACATGTTATTCATTGACGATTTACTATTTGAAAAACAAGAAGGTGTAAGAAAAAATGACTGCACTTCAGCAATGGTAAATAGTAAATAAACAAATAGTAAATAAAAATCATGGATTTTACTGAAGATCAGATACAACGATATAGCCGCCACATCATCCTGCAAGATGTTGGGGTGGAAGGGCAGGAGAAAATCAGCAACGGGAAAGTACTGATTGTGGGAGCTGGCGGATTGGGCGCTCCGGTTGCCCTTTACCTTGCTGCGGCTGGTGTTGGCACAATCGGGATAATTGATGGCGATGTGGTCGATTTATCGAACCTGCAACGCCAGGTTATTCATTTTACGCCCGATGTAAACAAAGCAAAAGTATTGTCGGCCAAAGAAAAGATTAATCAGCTGAATCCTGATGTTAAGGTGGTGACTTATTACGAACTGCTCACCGCCAGCAATGCGCTGGACATCATCAAAGATTACGACTTTGTGGTGGATGGAACCGATAATTTTCCGGTGAAATTCCTGATCAACGATGCGTGTGTTCAGGCTGGAAAACCATTTTCACATGGCGGAATATTGCGTTTCGAAGGACAAACAATCACTGTTTTACCAGGAACTGCCTGCTATCGTTGCGTTTTTCATGCACCGCCACCGCCGAATGCCGTTCCAACCTGTTCGCAAGCCGGCGTTTTAGGTGCCATTGCCGGAATATTGGGTACCATTCAGGCGACTGAAGTACTGAAATACCTTACCGGAGTTGGCGAATTGCTTACCAACCGGTTGTTGACATTCAACGCAAAAACGATGGAATTCCGCACCATCAAGGTGAAGCACAATCATCGTTGTGCCGTTTGCGGCGACCAGCCAACAATCACCGGATTGATCGACTACGAGCAGGCAGCCTGCGAAATAAAACAACGGTAATAAATTATGGAAGCAGGAGATTTTTATATGGGGAAAGAACCGACAGCACAAAAAAAGCTTTCGCTCATCAGTTTTAGTGGCGACTTCGATAAGCTGGTAGCCACCTTTACATTGGCCACCGGCGCTGCCGCAGTAGGCTACGAAGTAAATATCTTCTTTACCTTCTGGGGACTCGATGCCATCAAAAAGAAACAAGGCCGGGCATTTGTTGGAAAAGGTTTTCTGGGTAAGCTCTTTGGCTTTTTCATGGGAGGTTTGCGCAGCGCTCCGGTCAGCCGGTTAAACTTCCTTGGGTTAAGCCCGAAAATATTCCGTTACCTGATGCGCAAGAAAAATGTGGCTACACTCGAAGAACTGGTTGAAGCGGCCAAAGTGCTGGAAATTAATATGTATGCCTGCGAAATGGCCATGCACATTCTCGGTCTCGAAAAGACCGACTTCATTCACGAAGTAAAAGGCGTATTGGGCGTTGCCACTTTTCTGGAAATATCAGAAGGCGGAAGAACAATTTTCATTTAATTAATCATCAATCAAATATGGCTACTTTCCAATTAGATATTACCCGCGAACATTGTCCCATGAACTTTGTAAAAACCAAAATTCAATTGTCGAGACTAAAATCAGGCGATATTTTGGAAGTTTTACTTACCGAAGGCGAACCGCTCGAAAACGTACCGAAAAGTTCAAGGGAACAAGGATTTAATGTATTGGAAGTGTCGCATGTTGAAGGCGCAGTCCATAAAGTGCTCATTCAAAAATAAAAACATGCTCCAAATCCCGCAAAAGATTATTAATGAAATAATTGACCATGCCCGTATCGGGTTGCCCGAAGAAGTTTGTGGTTATCTCGCTGGTTCTGGCAATGAAGTTACCAGACAATTCAGGTTGACAAATATTGACCACAGTCATGAGCATTTTTCGTTCGATCCAGCTGAACAGTTTCAGGCTGTCCGTGAGGCGCGTAAATTAGGTCTGGAAATTCTGGCCAATTACCACAGTCACCCTGCAACTCCTGCAAGACCTTCGGAAGAAGACATCCGGCTGGCATTTGACCCGGAAATTAGTTATATCATTATATCGCTTGCAGGCAGTCAGGTGGGCATAAAGTCCTTTAAAATAAGGGATTCAATTGTGGAAAAAGAAGAAATAGTAATTGTTTAACTAACGATTTAAACCGTGTACACATTACCCGCAACATTATCCGATGACATCAAATATTTTGGGTCGTTGGTCGACGAGTTCCAGGACGGAAAACTCGAACCTGTTAAATTTAAAGCCATTCGTGTTCCGATGGGAATTTATGAACAACGCAAAGATGGTACATTCATGGTTCGCA
>JBBSBP010000167.1:0-8663 GCA_038251165.1 Bacteroidales bacterium
CAAATCAATACCTAACGAAAAAACTTTTTTAGTTATTAAGTCTCCGCTGGCCGGGCTATTGATTTCTTTCCACGAACCTGTTTGGTTTTGCGATTTCATTATCACTTTCTCGGCAGTGTTAAGACAATAACCCACCGAATCTTGAAAAAAGCGGTTGATATTTCCGGTTTTGTCCTTTGCTCCCGACCATACTTCGCCGTTTTGCAAACATTGGTTGATACTTTGATACAGCGAATCGCCCGAAGCGTTGCTTACCAGATTGAGTATTTCGTTGTCGAACATAAACCAGGCTCTTTTTGCCGTTGCCTTGTCTTTGTTGTAATCGTAAGCAAAACATCCGTACAAACCATCGGTTAAGCCATACACAAATGAAGTTGCACCTTGCGAACCGGCACCCCACAAAAACTGAGGCAGTGGTTCCTCTTTTTGCGAAGCCAGCAATCCAGGCAGCTTTCGCCAGTTCCAAACCGGGAAAATTTCGTGGTATTCGTTTCCGGTACGAATCAGGTAAAACGTTCCATTTCCCTGATACCAGCCTTTCAGGTTCTCGCCATTGCCAGACTCACTACTGGAAATGCGATTTGACGTTGCTTTCAGTGAAAAATAGTAGTCCGGGCGGTGATGAACCATCAAATCAGATCGCCAGAAATAGCGGTTACCAACCAATGGTTTTTCTTGCTTATTGCCTGATAATCTGTTATAAAAGGCTTCGTACTCCGAACCACGACCTGGATCCACTTCCTTCATCCAATTCAGTGAAGATAAAATTGGATTCAGGTCTATAACCTGCCTCGAAATTTCGCGCCCCATAGCCGAGTATTCAAGGTAGCTGTATCGGGTCATCCATTGTTGACCTTGTAAAATGTAATTCGAAAGCACATCGATTTTTTCTTTCGAAAATTGAAACGCAGTTTGGTTTGCCAGAAAGAAGTATTTAGCAGCCGTTTCGGCAAATCCCTTTCCATAGCCAAATGCGTAATTTTGTGCACCATGCTGGTAAAAACTAAAATCGGGCTGAATTCCTTCCTTCTCTGAAACGACAATTTCTTCGGCAACAGTTTTAAAGACACGTTTCAAACCTTCCACATCATTTGTGATGCAAGAAGCATACATGTGTGCCGAAGCAATCCAAAGCGCATTTTGTCCGGTCGCTTTTCCGTAGTATTCGTAATGATCCGGTTTTACACTCAATGTTATCAATGCTATACCTTTATTTTTTAAGTTTTCGTCCAGATCACTTTCCATCAGAACGTAAATGCCCCCCAGCAAATTGGGTGCACCAATCATATTCCACCAACCATTGCTCGCTTGTGGTGGATTGTTAGTCCAAAACCTAAGCGCATTTAAAATTGCATTGCGTACTTCGATTTTGCCAAACAAAGGACTTTTTTTGTCGCGGTATTGAACTGATAATTCAAATATCCTTTTCAGATGTTTTGCTGGCTCCCATGCCGAAGCCGTTTTGTCCTGATAGTTGACATCTGACCAACTACCAGAACTGTAAATTGTTTTGAGCATCTGATTGGCATCAATATTAATTGTCATATCCACAGGCAATGCCCGCGAAAGACTGATTTGATAAAGTTTTGCTTTTATTTTCTCAACATCCGAAAGGGATTGGGCACTCACGCCAATACCAAAAGAACACAATAACACCAGAAAAGTGAGTATTTTTTTCATTGAAATAATATTATAAGTTCAAAATCTAAATACGGTTTCTATATCTGAAAAATTGAACATCTTTATAGATAGAGAAGCCAATTGAATGATATAACCAATCTAAACCAACCGACATTGTAACGGCAACCTCTGAATATGTTAGAAAATTGGATAAAATCTTTTTAAATGTATTTTGCTTTTTAATTTTTCTTTTTCAGCCAGGTTGAAATTGTGCCTCCGGTTTGTCCTGCATCGGCATAAGGAACAAAAATGATTTTTTTCTGAGAACCATTCACATCGGCATTCACCTGATAGACTTGCGTGCCTACCCATCCTTCAGGTAAAACGCCACCTGGAGCTTCCTCCAATTGAATTGAACCGCCGTTTAGCGCCACGTCTTTTGCTTCCACATTATTGAGTTTTTGGTCAAATATTAGTATTTGTGGACCACGTTGTAGCGCTATTTGTCCGGGATAGCTGATGTTGCCATCCAGAACTTTTACCGGAATAGTGAAGCGAACTTCAACTTTGTCGCCTTTTTTCCAGGTTCGCTCAATGGCAACAAGATCGGATGACGAAGCTTGTTTTTTACTGTTGACGGAAATTGTAAAACCTTCGGCCCAATATGGTTTACGGAAAAGCACTTTAAATGTAGCTGATTTTGAAGGATTTACTGTAATATTTATATTTCCATCCTTAGGGAAATCAGTAGCTGTTATAAATTCGACTGACGTTTTTTCTTTGTTATCCAGCACCGTTTTGTATATTCCGGGCTGATAAAAAAGAAATGCCGGAGAATGATTGATCTTTCCGTTCGCAAACAGTGGGATCATAGCTATACCGCGTGGAATGCTCGACATGCAACAAGTAATATTTCGTCCATATTGTTTAAGGCCCATAAGTGGTGTGTAATAGCTCACACCTCCTGTTTGAGGATTTTCAGCGCCTATAAGGTGGTTGTAAACAACTTTCTCCAATTCATCGAGGTATTTTATTTCGCCGGATATACTGAACAACTGATAATTAAATTGTGTCCATGTAGTTGTGACGCAACCTTCACCCATGTTATCCTTGTTGGTAGCTGGTAATATATGATCATCCTGAAAATGCTCGAACGAACTGGCAGCACCAGTAATGTACAAGCGATTTGAAACGATATCATTCCATGCAGTCAGCACCGGTTTTAAGAATTGCCCGTCATTGGTAACCCGATATAATTTGGTGATCCCTACTAAGTTTGATAGCATCTCATACGCTTTCGCGTTGGCTACTTTGTCAACCCTTCCAATAGAATCTAAAGTGGAAATGATACGAGGTCCTTTCGGATTATTAAAGCTCTTGATAAGGTAAAAACAGAAATCCAGGTATTTCTTGTTCCCTGTAAAACGGAACAAATCAGTCATCGGATCCAGTACACTGGTCGCAGCCATACCCACATGCGCCCCAGATTTGATAATGTCCTTCTGTCCAGGGTTATCACCAAATTTATCACACAACAAATCACCGATTTTCTGGCAAGCCGTAAGTGCAGGTTTAAAGCCCGACAGTTCATAATACCTCAGCAAACCTACCAAATCGTACTTGTGCGACCAAACATCCCAACTTGTCCAATGGCTATCCATGGGGTATGTTCCCAGATACCCATCGCTAAGTTGGGCGGCAATAAGTTGCTGCGCACTCCGGTCTATCTGGATTTTCAATGCCGGATCTCCATTATTTGCATACGAGTTGCATGCTGCTTCGAGAAATTTACCAATGTGCTCGCCAATCCAAGAATGACTACCGGGACGGTTAATAAATCCTGCAAGTATTTCTTTTTCATCAACATTATAAAGTCGCTTTTCGATATTGGCCTTCAGTTTATCGCCCAACCAACCATTAACCTGTTGCTTATCCAGATCGGCAGGAAGGTAATGTTGATCGGCTTTGTACGGTACAATTGGCAGTGCTTTCTTATACGTCAGGTTATCATATCCAAATTCGCCATTCCAGCTGCCTGTAAATTTAGAATCAGAAATTGATACAGAAAAGGCTATTCTCAGAAACGGTGAAGGAGAATTGTACGGAAATTCAATCAAATTTGATCCAACTGCCAAACTCATATTTTTTTGTGCCGAATGAATTTTTGATCCACCAAAATCGTAGAAATCAGCTTTTACCAAACCATCCACCGATTTATTAAATTTATTGACAACTGATAACTGATAAATCAGATTCTTTTTAAGAATGGGTGTATTTATATCCCCATCTTTTATACCTGAACTATACACAAAAAATTGATCGAGAAAAGCTGCTTTTAACTGGGGTACTTTCGACATCGAAAAAGTTCCCCAGTGATCCACCCTTATTGCAATTTTGTTTTCCTGATCCCAAAGAATATCTCCCATTTCGACCAGGTAATTCCGGTATGCATCACCCGAACCGGTTGATCCAATCAGTTTACCGTTCAAATAAGTTTTATCTGATTGTTCAATTTTGCCCATGCTCAAGGTCAAGGCGCCGGTCTTCTCAAACTCAGCTTTCAAACTTGATGGAATAACCAAACTTTTACGAATCCAAATCACCCTGTTGGCTGTTGTTTTGAGATCATCTTTCCACTTCAGGGTTTCAAGTTCAGTCCAGGTTGCATCATTAAACCCGGGGTTACTAAACTCTTGCTTATCGTCATTTATCATTTTCCATTTCCCCTGAATTACAAGACCCTGCGAGAAAGCATTCATTACGGGGACAATTACCATGAATGCAAAAAAGAACATTAATTTTTTCATTTTTTTTTATATTTATTTAAGATATTAACAGAATTTTCAAGTTACTTTATTGCCGTAAATCACATTTTTTTAAACACTTTACCTAAGTGCGAAAAATTAGTATTAACGTGAAATGGAATCCGCAGGTAAAAACTTTAAATTGTTTACAAATGAGTTGAACTTAATGTGACTATCTTCAACTGAAAGAATCTGTTTCCCTCCCATTCTCAGATTTTTAAAAGTAACACCATTGAAAGGGTACTTCTCAGAACCTTCCATGAAACCTTCTTCCTTCATTTGCTGATCGAGCGTGAAGTTTTCGAGATTCAGATTTTGTATCAGGCATTGGACATCGTCCCCACTATATGTAATTAGTTGCCCACGACTATAATTATCAAAACAACGCCTATCTTCGAAACGGATATTTCTAAATGTAACATCTCGCAATTGAAAAGGTCCACCTTTTCGTTCTAAAAGCATAAAGGTCGGACCGCCTTCTTTTCCAATAATATCGACATTTTCAACCAATAAATTTGTAATCGAACGACCTTTCAAATTGTACATGTACGAAAATCGACCCCATGTTCCACCCCAAAATACAATATTAGAAACAACACTTCCATTACCCCCTTTGCTTACAATTGCATCGTCATTATTGAAAATAAAACAATTCTCCACCCGGTTTCTATCTCCGGTTATCCAAAATCCATCAGTATTACCGGCAAATTGCACCATATTAATGTTCTTATAAACATTATCGTGTGTAGCATCCCCTTTGAAATCCTCGATGGCAACCGTCCAACCACCGCCTTGTACCAGGGTGAGCCCTTCGAGCGTGAAATGACTGGTTCCACCAGAATAAAAGGTGGAGTGCGGAATAAGAAAAGAAACCCTTTCGCTGGTGTGTGGCCATTCTCCATTACAAAGAATTCCACGGCCTTTTATACTAATATTACTACTGCCTTCAGTTAAACGAAACCGTCCTTCAAGAATAGCTCCCGCTGCAATATAAACACTTTGTCCAGATTGAAGTGTAAGACATCCATCACCAGGTAAACGGTGAATACCTGGTCCGTAATAATAAGTTGCTTTTTTATCAGGTGTGTCAGGAGTGTCGGCAAACAGGAAAAGTGGATTCACCCTGTCATTGATTTCAACTGACACCTTCATTGGACGGGGCAATACAAAGCTAACCGTTTGACCATCTTCACTGATTTTTGCAGTAATATTATGCCTAAGTGGGCGCACAGTAACTTGATGTGCCCTATTATCACCATGCAGTTTTACTTGTACTTCAACTTGAGTTTCTGAAAAAGAAAACTGGGTGAAGGAGGCTGTTTTTACATTACCTTTCATCCCTCCAATTTCATTTTCACCAAGAATCACGCGCATTGGGTCTTTGGTTTTGTCTTTCGTGAAAAAATCGCGTAGAACCCAGTCATTTCTTGTTTCAAAGACAAAACAGGGCATAAATGCTCCTTTGCCCGACTGGCGAACACCAACTGAAAACACTTCGGATTTATACAACTTTTCCACCGAGCTCAAATCAAGATTGGCAGGAAAAGGAGGTATATCCAACCGTGGCTTTGCTGACAACGTGAAAGTAAGCGCCAGGCAACATACGAAAATAAGCATCCTTAAAAAAGCTAAAGGGTTCAAATAAATGACCTGGCTTGAAGTATTATTAAAGAACGTATGGTTAAATTCGTGCTCTACTGAAGTTGTTTTTTTACATGTCATAATATTAATATTTTAAAGTTTTATAATTGATTACAAATCAAATATTGCAGGGGATATGAATAAATTATTCGCTTAACTGGTATCCTTTTGCTTTGATGGTTTTTCCTTCAAAAGTAAAATCTTCATCTCCAAAATTCACCACGATCTTTTTTCCTGAAGAAAAAACTGACTCCTGGACTTTATGGTCTTCGGTAACAAACTGGTGAGAAATAAGGTTTCGTGCGGATATTCCTTTAGCTTGTTACCAACCTTCCTGTAAATTTCGGGTCTGATGGCTAACGGGCAGCTAGTGTGCCCAAACTGGTTGAAATAAGTTCTACCATCTTTTGGCCTTGCCGCATACTGGTTGAATTTCCCCGGATACACCGTATGAGCAAACCGTAAAGGTCCATTCGAATCAAATTCACGAAAAACGGTATCCCTCAAATGTATATCAGTAAAAAGCTCGTAACCGCCAGTTGCATAACCCAATTCTTTCAATTTGTTATCGTACCCAATTTCAGGATACGGAGTATGGTTGGCATCCCACAGTACAAGCGCCTTTTCAATTCCCGACGATTTGAGTTCTTTGGCAAAATCAAGTTCGCGTGCTTTGTCCCAAACGTAAAGCTGTACTCCGCCAATCATTTTGGTGTCCAAAAGAACCCAAATCTTTGGATATGCTACATTTACCGACAGTAAGAATAGCACGAAAACGAATAATGTTTTTTTCATAGTTTGTATTGATCTATTTGACATTGCTACATTCAATTTCTAAAAATCATTCTAATATTCAATTCCCATTTGGATGTATTTTTATTCATAATCTCTTTAGTATTTATTATTACCATTTTGTTGTTTTTTTAAATACTTGATATAAAGCTCAATACCTCAGGAAGCGATGCTCTCCAGTAAGTCCAGGTATGAGCTCCATCCCGGATACGGAATTCGTGTGGTATTCCTTTCTTATTCATTGCAATATGAAGTTTTGAATTTGATTCACTCCGAGGATCATCATCTCCGCAATCAATATACCAACGAACAGTTTTTATCTGATCTTCGGGAAGATTATTAACCAGTTCAATACCATTGTGCTGTTTATTGTAAGTGTCAATTTGTTCATCAGTAATAGTAGGATTTGATCTTTTTAACAGCTGTCTTGAGGATTCCAGATCCTGAAGTCCGACACCTGCGCTCAAAGGACAAGCTGCTGCAAACATTTCGGGGTGATGCAAGGCATATACAATTGTCCCCCCGCCTCCCATCGAAAGACCTGCTATAGTGCGATAACGTTTTTCTGCACGAACCCTGTAAGTTTTTTCAACAAACGGAATCAGTTCCTTAAAGAAAAAATCTTCATAAGGAAAATCTCCTGTTATCGTATTGAAATATCCCCTGTGACCCGTGTTTGCATCTGGCATTACAATGATCATTGCGGTTGACTTTCCTTCCTTTATTGCCTTATCGGCGATGATGTTCACTTCTCCAAATTGTACCCAACCTGATTGATCATCTCCTGATCCATGTAATAAATACAGAACTGGATAGCTACGATTTGATGTTTCATAATCAGGAGGTAGATAAACAGCATATTTGCGATCCATTTTGAGGATTTTGCTTGGTAAAACAAGGTTGTCAAATACCCTACCATCCTGTGCCATCACAAACGCTGACAATAATACAAACAACAGTGAATAAAATAGCTTTATCTTCATAATTCCTTAATTCCTTAATTTGAAATAGCAATACAATGGCCACGTGTGCGGGTGTGAACAAAATCCCTGAAAGGCTTGCGATAAATCAGGAACTGATACCCAAAAGCTATACAAACCTTCACGATAAAGCGTTGAATTAACTTCATCGGCAGCAGTCCATTGCCCTACCCAGTAATCGGGGTACTGTTCGGAATAATTTTGAAACGAAAATTTCTTCAGGAGTGACTTCGCCTCTTCTTTATCAAAAGTTGCAACGCCTAAAAGCAATGGATATTCCAATGAAAACCAAATTCCGCCATCTTCGCCTTCAGGCTTACCATTCCACAAAGGTGCTTCCCTTGTTCTGGCGCCAATCTTTTCAGGAGTTAAAATTTTGCTTTTTACATATTCGTAAATTTCCTTTTTTCGCTCAACTGGCAAGTTGGTAATTTGCAACAGATAACCCTGTGGTTCAATGCAAACCTTATCCACCCCAAAATGTAATTTGCTATTCAAATAAGCTCTGGCCGCGAATTTCCTGTCACCTAAGTCCTTCATAAAAGCAACTTCAACAGATAAACGATATTCCTCAAGAGCAGCAATAAAAGAGTTGGTCTCTTTATTTTCCGATTGCTTCAGCACGGTAATTAATTTTGGGAAAACAGCTAAAACCATTGCCGAATTCAAATGAGATTCAGCCGAGCCGGAATATTTGTTAGGTGAATAATCGTGAAAAAAACTATCGCTCCAATCCGAATTCAGCATCCGCACCAAACCGTTTGGCCCGCGCCCAATTTCATCACGCAGATAAGTAAAATATTTCATCAGGATATTAAGGACAACA
>JBBSBP010000168.1:0-8556 GCA_038251165.1 Bacteroidales bacterium
AAGTTTTGCCCAGAAAACGGTTGGCCTGGACAATTGGTTTAATCACGAAACCAATGCCAAAACCGGTAAAATATACCATTACACCTGGGACGATCTGGCCAACAGCGGTTTTTCCCAGCTGGGCGATGTGTTTAAAAGCCGTGGCGCCGAACTTAAAACCATTGCTTCAAGCCCTTCCGGCCAGTCAATGAAAGGTGTTGATATTTACATCATTGTTGACCCGGATACCACCACCGAAAGTCCTTCACCCAATTACATCAGTGCCGCTGACGTGAAGTTCCTCAAAAAATGGGTCAGCGAAGGCGGAGTGCTTCTTCTGATGGCCAACGACGGCCCAAACTGCGAATTCACGCATCTGAATCAACTGGCAAACGCTTTTGGATTTTATTTTCAGGCTGTAACCCTGAATCCGGTGGTTAACCGGCAATGGGATCAGGCCGCTGAAATCAACCTGCCAAATCACCCCTTGTTTTCAGGAGTGAATAAGATTTACATGAAAGAAGTTTCTTCCATTGTAGTATCAAAGGATGCCAGGCCGGTTTTGAAAGACGGATCTGATATTTTCATTGCAGAAACAAAATACGGCAAAGGATATGTTCTGGCAGTCGGCGATCCATGGGTATACAATGAATACATCGATCATGCCATGTTACCCGAAAGTTTCGAGAACCTGAAAGCTGCAAACAACCTGGTTGATCTCCTGCTGAAAAAAGCAGCTAAATAGCTGATCAAGAAGTTGTGGATTTTTTTTTCAGCGGCAACAGCCTGCCCGCTGAACACTGCGACTGAATACGGATCACTACTTCCGCGTTATATACGTCATTAAACCAAACAGGACAGGATTATGAATACCCTGGAAGCATTCATTTCCGGCATACCAAAGGCCGAACTTCATCTGCATATCGAAGGGACTTTCGAACCGGAACTGATGTTCGAAATTGCCAGCCGTAACCGGATTAAACTCAAATACAATTCAGTAGATGAGTTAAAAGCTGCATACAATTTCAATAACCTTCAGGAATTTCTGGACATCTATTACAGCGGTGCCGATGTGTTGATTGAAGAACAGGATTTTTATGATCTGACCTGGGCCTATTTGCAGAAAATCCATTCACAGAACGTGGTCCATACCGAACTGTTTTTCGATCCGCAAACGCATTCCCTGCGGGGAGTTCCCTTTCACAAAGTTATTTCAGGAATTCATCGTGCACTTGAAGACGGCCGCGAAAAACTGGGCATCAGTTCCCGGATTATTCTTTCGATCCTTCGGCATCTGAGCGAGGAGTCCGCTTTTTTAACGCTTCAGGAATCTTTGGAATACAGGGATTGGATTACAGCTGTCGGTCTGGATTCATCAGAAAAAGGACATCCACCATCCAAATTTGAACAGGTATTTTCCAAAGCCAGGGAGGAAGGATTCCTGACTGTGGCACATGCCGGTGAAGAAGGTCCTCCCGAATACGTTTGGGAAGCATTGAATCTGTTGCAGGTTTCGCGCATTGACCACGGAAACCGTTCACTCGAGGATTCCCTCCTGGTTGACGAATTGGTGAAACGAGGAATGCCGCTGACCGTTTGCCCGCTTTCGAACCTCAAACTGAAAGTAGTACGGGATATGACCCAACATCCCCTGGTCGAAATGCTGGACAAAGGAATGATGGCTACGGTAAATTCAGACGATCCGGCTTATTTTGGAGGTTATGTGAACGAAAACTACCTGGCCGTGGCAAAGGATTTAAATCTATCGAAGGAACAAATCGTTCAACTGGCTAAAAATTCTTTTGCAGCAAGTTTTCTCGATGAAGATATGAAGCAGAAGATGATTGAAAAGGTAGATCGCTTTAATATTGAATAATTAACGATCACCAATCCATATCCATTCAAACACAAAATGAGAACAAAGAATCTGGTCCTAATCGTTTTTGTACTATTTGCCTTGTTTGCTTTTTCTTCCTGCGCCGAAGTTCAAAATGTCCAGACTTGCCAAACAGGTCATACCTATGGTTTTTTTGGTGGATTATGGCACGGCATCATTGCTCCTGTATCCTTCATCGGAAGTTTGTTCACTGATCATATCGCAGTATGGGCAGTCAACAATAACGGTGGCTGGTATACTTTCGGATTTCTGATCGGAGTTGGCAGCCTGGGATTCGGAGGCAGCAAAGCTTCCGGATAACTCTTTAACTATGGCAAATAAACATTTAAATGCACTTGTAATCGGTGCCTGAGCTGGCGGAGGAATTGTTGCCAAAGAGCTTTCAACAAAGGATTAAGTGGAAAATCATCAAAGAGAATGTAACGAATGATGGAACGACAGAACCAATACCCGGAATCCTGGATTTGAAATCCGGAACCTGAAGCGTTACAGGTGATCAGCCATATATTTCAGTCCGTCCAGCGTCAGGTTCTCATCAATCTGCTGAATCTTCAGGGCGACACCAAACAGTACCGAAGCGAATCCTCCTGTCGCGATTACAGTGAGTGATTCGCCTAATTCTTCTTCCGTGCGACTCACAATTGAATCAACCAGACCTGCAAAGCCCAGCACAAGGCCTGACTGAATGGCATGAATAGTATTTGTCCCTAAAACCGACGGAGGAGAAACGAGCTGAACATCAGGCAACTGAGCCGTATTCCCGGTAAGTGATTTCAGGGCGGTGTGCAATCCGGGAGCAATTGCTACACCAAGTATTTCACCTGTTTTGCCGATTGTTGTGAATGTCAGGGCTGTACCAAAATCAATCACCAAACAGGGCATTGGGTAACGTATAAAAGCGGCAGTTGCATCAGCTACCAGATCAGTGCCTATTTCGTAAGGATTCAGGACTTTAACCGGAAGTTTGCCGTACATGGACGGTCCAACCAGCAGAGGAAAATGTCCCAGCAGATGATTCAGCATAACATTAAACGGACGGACCAAACTGGGAACCACGCTGCATAAGACTGTCCGCATGATTTCTGATTTGCAGATTTTGGAACTGGTAAACAGCGTTCTGAAAATCACCTCGTATTCGTCAGCCATTTTTGACGAATCAGTCTGAATTCGCCAGATCTTGAGCCATTCATTCTGATCGGCTACACCAAAAACGATATTGCTGTTCCCGATGTCGATGGTTAAAATCATTTTTTTTCAGTTTTGGGTTACCAACCGGCTAATTTTTTTTCTTTGTTCATTCTTATGTACGTAAATAAAAGACCAAAATTAACCCTTCAAAGCATTAAAAAAGTACACTTTGAATGTACCAAAAATAAAAAACAATCGTTCTAAAAGTGAACTTTTGATTTTATATGTTTTTTTTTTCTAATTTTGGTTACTCTGTAGATCCTAAACTAGTAGCTAAAAAGCAGGAAATGAGATTTATTGAGGTTTAGGAGAACGATTTAGATAATTCTATATATTTACATCATGCAAAACCACAAGAATCCCCTGATATTTGTCGTAGAAGACAATCAGATGTACAACAAGCTGGTAGTCAGCTACCTGAAGACAAATAAATTCACCAACATTGAATCCTATTTTACCGGAGAGGATGCTGTTAAAAATATGTACAAGAATCCGGATATTGTTATTCAGGACTACCTTTTGGAGGGAATGACCGGGATTGAAGTGCTTATCAAAGCAAAAAAAAACCATCCAGGTGTCGAATTTATCTTTCTTTCAGGGCAGGATAGCATCGATATTGCCATTAACACCATGAAATACGGTGCCTACGACTACATTGTAAAAGATCAGATGGCGCTGCAAAAGCTGGTCAACAAGATTCATAAAATAAATTCTGTGACCGAACTCGTTAAAACCAACAACCGGTATAAAATTGGGGTAATACTTTTTTTTATTGGACTCGGACTGCTCATTGTTGCTACCATTTCCCTCGCGATCATGTATCCTCAGATATTTGGAATGTAAAAACCGAAATATTAAAAATAAAGAACCCGGTACAGTTTCCTGTCCGGGTTTTATTTTGTGTTTAATTCTTATACTGAACTAATTGGCTTTAATGATTCGGCCCGAATCAAAAATTGCGGCATAGCCTTCAGGTTTATGGAGAATCTCCAGTGCTTTCTTAACATCCTGGTCATCCCGTAAAGCGGCTTTTATCGCTCCTTTTTGGTAATAGTAACGCGAAACAATTTCATCGGCCAGTAATTCCGAAATCTCTGTTTTGAAATGTTCCAGGTCCTGATCCAGGTTATGGCCCAGTTTTTCTTTCAGCTTTTCAAATTCATCTTTCGACAACTCGTAATACTTTTCGCGTTTGGCTACTTCAAGCAGGTTATCCAATTCCTCTTCCGTTTTTGATTCGTATTTAAAATCCTGATCTTTCACAAACTGTGTAAAATCGGCAAATACTTCAGGAGTGATGGTAAACTCTTCAGGTGGAGCTATTTGTTGGGTTTTGCTGTTGAAATAGGTTGCAAAATCAAACACTTTCGACTGGGTGACCAAATTGATAGATAAATTACTAAGCATCTCATTTTCAACAGTCATATCAGGTACAACACCACCACCGTCAAAAACAACCCGACCTCCTTTGGTTTTAAATTTCGAGATCAGTGAATCAGGAACTACCCCAACGCTTCCGTCTTCATTCCGGTGCGAATAATCGAGGGCCTGAATACAGCGTCCGCTGGGGATGTAATATTTGGCCGTGGTGATTTTCAGCTTGGCATTGTAACTCAGATCGCGTGTCGTCTGAACCAAACCTTTTCCGAATGTCCGGGTTCCGATAATCATACCCCGATCGAGATCCTGAATGGCGCCTGCAACAATTTCAGAAGCTGAAGCCGATCCGCGGTTGACCAGAACGGCGATGGGTATCACGGTATCAACAGGATTTTCGGTGGCCGTATAAACCTTGTCCCATTGTTTTACTTTTCCCCTTGTACTTACAATTTCCTGCCCCTTGGGGATAAAAAGATTTGCAATCCGGACAGCTTCCATCAGTAAGCCTCCCGGATTCGAACGAAGATCCAGCACAAGCGTTTTAGCTCCTTGTTTTTCTTTCAGTTCAATTAAGGCCATTTTTACACGCTCCGTACAATCAACCGTAAAATTGGTCAGGCGAATGTATCCGGTTTCCTTGTCGAGCATTCCATAATACGGAACGGGATCGATCTGGATCTTTTCCCGGATAACTTCGATATCCATTGGTTTTTTTTGTCCGTACCGTTGTATTTTAATGACAACCGCCTTGCTGGCAGGTCCTTTCAACAGGGAGCTGACATCTTCGGTCGAAAGGTTTTCCGTTGATTTACCGGCCACTTCGAGTATAATATCACCGGCCCGAAGACCACTTTTTTGCGCCGGGAAACCCTCGTAGGGTTCCGATATCACGATTTTACCGTTTTGTTTGCTGATCAGGGCTCCGATCCCGGCATATTCACCGGTAGTCATAAACCTGAAATCCTCGATATCATCTTCAGGAATGTAATTGGTATAAGGATCGAGCGATTCGAGCATCTTCTCAATACTGGTTGTCACCAGCTTATTCGGATCTACATCATCCACATAAAACAGGTTTAATTCCCGGAACAGGGTGTAATAAATATCGAGGTTTTTGGCTATCTGGAAATTTTTATCGTCTTGTTTAAAGCTGTAAAAGCTGATGGAAAAAACCAATATTCCGACAATAACAATTCCTGCTTTTTTCGTTCTTGAAAATTTCATCTCTAAAGCGTTGTTAATTAATGTTTTCTGAACTAAATACCGAAGATTACTGCTTTTTTTACCAGGAAATAGTTGCCGGTAAAAAAAACAAATCGTTTTAAAACTTTTTAATTGTAATAAGAACAACAAAAATAGTAAAAGCTTTGTTTTTATCGGCTTGCCTTTTAGCCTAATTCGTTAATTATTCTTAAAGTAACTTCTTTTCCGGCTTTACCGATGATCTTTTTGGGACCCGATCGTGTTTGGAACGAAATGACAATACCTTATCTTTTTTTACTAATTTGCGCCACTTTATTTTAAACCTGTTCCATGTCCAAACTTCAGCTTTTAAAAAAATACCCTTCCATCTTTTGGGTTTCCAACGTTATCGAATTGTTCGAACGTTATGCCTGGTATGGTTTTTACATGGGTTTTGGGCTTTTTCTGACGGATTCAAAAGAAACCGGGGCAATGGGTTTTTCTCCGGTCGAAAAAGGCACCATCATGGGTACAGGCTCCATGCTGCTTTACTTTTTACCCATTCTCACCGGGGCAATTGCCGATAAAATCGGTTATAAAAAAGTTCTGTATCTGGCTTTCCTGATCTATATGTCGGGATTTTACATGATTCAGCAATTCCATAGTTTCGAAATGGTTTTTGTGTCGTTTATCTGGATTTGCGTGGGCGGCGCATTCTTTAAACCTATCATTTCGGCCATGATTTCAAAAACAACCAATTCGGAAACAGCTTCCATCGGTTTTGGCATTTTCTATATGATGGTTAACATCGGCGGCTGGATCGGGCCTTTTGTTGCCGGAATTATGCTGGGCAAAGGCTGGAATTTTGTTTTCATGCTTTCGATCGCCTCCATTGCCATTAACTTCCTGATTACACTTCTTTTTTTCCGCGAACCTGAACAGGTAAAAAAATCAACGTCTTTGTTGGTTTCCATTATACAACCATTCAAAAACATTTTCATTACGCTGATTAACTGGCGCTATAGCATGTTTTTATTGATTATGTCGCTATTTTGGTCAGCCTTCAATCAGTTGTATTATTCCTTTCCCAATTTTATTGTCGACTGGGTCGATACCGCTACGCTGTACAAAGGCATTCATTCCATTTCACCCTGGCTGGCCGAATTAATCGGATCAGAACCCGGGTCCATGGCACTAACGCTTGGCAGTATGGATGCTTTCTTTATCATCGTTTTCCAAATTGCAGTTTCTGCTTTTGTGATGCGGTTCAGACCCTTAAATGCCATGATGGGCGGTATTGTTGTTCTTTCAGTCGGACTGGGCATGATGTTCGCCTTTCAAAGTGGCTGGATGATCCTGTTGGGCTTACTGATTTTTGGACTTGGAGAAATGGGCAGTTCGCCAAAATATACTGAATATGTCGGGAATATAGCGCCTTCAGATAAAAAAGCTTTGTATATGGGTTCATCGTTTTTACCCATTGCACTGGGGCACCAGATTGCCGGTTTTCTATCCGGGGCGCCTTATGAAAAAATAGCCGACAAGCTTTTCCTCCTGAAAGGGGAAGTTGTCAAACGTGGTTTATCCATTCCTGAAATAGTTGATGGTTCCTTTACAAAAACGGATTATTTTAATGAGGCGGCCAAACAAATGAACTTTAGCCAGAAACAGCTAACCGATTTTCTCTGGAACAGCTATCATCCTCAATCCATCTGGATTATTTTCAGTTCAGTAGCATTAAGTGCGGTAGTTCTCTTATTTTTGTACGACAGGTATATCGTTCCGAAAAAGAAATAAAAGCCCCCTTCTTATTCCCCCGAAAGGGGAAAGATAAGAGGGTGCTTTGTTCGAGGAACAAGATGTATATCAATACATTTAACGTATTATTAAAAAATGAAAAAAATCTTCTTCATATTTTTCCTGATTCTTGCCGGTACCAAACTGATCAGTCAAACATTGACTGATCTGAATAATCATTACAAAAATCTCGACTCAACTGAGGTTAAAGAGTTGAATTTCAGGTTCGAGAATATGAGTTTCTTTCACAATACCGAATACATGGGTGACATCGTTGACGGTTACACCTGGACAGGTGCATGGTTCAGGCCAAAGTTGAGCTACACTTTTTCTGAAAAGTTGAAACTGGACATTGGCGGGCATTTTCTAAGATACCACAGTCGGGATGATTTTACCATTGTTCGTCCCTGGTTTTCGGCCGAATACCAGATGTTCGATCGAATGAAGGTCGTTTTTGGAAACCTGAATGAGAATTACAACCACGGGCTGGTGAAACAACTCTGGGAACCCGAACGCGTGATGACCGATGCCCCACGTGAAGGAGTCCAGTTTTTGTACGATTCGAAATTCTTCCAAATGCAAAACTGGATGAGCTGGGAACAGTTTATTTTGCCGGGTGATCCGTATCAGGAACATTTTACCTTTGGACTGAGCGGACATGCAGAGATCTACTCCAATTCGGTTACTACGGTCAAAATTCCGCTGCAACTGCTCGTATATCACCAGGGTGGCGAAATTGATTCCAGTCCGCTGGGAGTGGTGACTCATTACAATTATGCTACCGGACTCGAAACGAATTTCAAAATGGGCGATCAGTTCCTGAAAAGTGTCGATCTGAACATACACTGGGTAGGTTACGAATGCCCGGATGGCCCGGCGCCTTACGGCTACGACGATGGTTATGGTTATTCATTGACCGTTGCGGGCGATACCCGTCTGGGTAAATTTTCGTTCGATTACTGGAATGCCTACCAGTTTATTGCTCCCTATGGAAAACGGATTTACATGTCAATATCCGATCGTGATATTAACCTTTCGCAAACCGACCGATCACAGGTCGCTTTCAATTACATGATGAAACAGCACATCCTGAAAGATATCGAATTCGCTTTTCAGGGTGAAGCGCTTTACGA
>JBBSBP010000169.1:0-8554 GCA_038251165.1 Bacteroidales bacterium
GCTTTTGAGCTCTAATGTTACGATTATCCCTGTTAACCTCATCAAGGTATATATACTTGCCTTCATCGAAAAGATAATAACAGGACAGGGCATGCGGATAATACTGGTTTAACACCTGGTCAGCAATCCGCCAAAGACGGATGTCCCACCAATATTGGTTCTCAACGTAAAGTTCGCGGGCGCGTTCATCGCGGATAAATTGCAAACTATTCTCGATCGGGTAACCATAGGTCGAACTCTGGGACTGGTCCAGAGCCGGGCGTGTTACCTGGCAACCGGCACGTACACGGAGCATTTCGATGTAATCCAATGCTTCGTCCCTTTTAGCCAGTTCGTAAGCCGCTTCCGCTGTATTCAAATAGATTTCACCTAACCGGAACACAATCCAGGGCTGGCTCGACTTGTTCACCGTTGCCTGGGCTGCAGTTATAGATGGATCAATGTATTTACGTATAAAACCGCCCATAAAGGCATTGTTTATAGCGCCCTTGTTATTGAACATCCCATGATCGCCGGTGATAGTAACACCTTGATATTTTTGACCCTTGTTTCCTAAAATACGGTTTGACGTCGCATTGACAGGAGCGGCGTTACTACCGCCTTGCGCGTCTGATGCCGGCCCGGTAAACTTAACGTAAATGCCCCGCTGAATACTGAAAGTTTTTCCGCGAACCACATCGCCATCAAAATAGCAGGTGCCCTTCAAACGGGGTTCCATGTCATTTTTAATGTCGGTGCGTTTGTCGAAACGGACTGGTTTCCCTTCCGCGTCAGTGAGGGCGGGGAAGTCAAACAGCTGCATCATACCAAGTGTAGGAGCAGCATTGGTGCCAACAAAAGTCGAGAAATCCGGGGTAGGTAACATCAGCGCATCATAACAATGGCCATAAACCTGCCCGTCATAATCTTTGAGGAAGATAGTCTCGGGAGATGAAAGGTCGAGGAACAGGTTTGCAAAATTGTCCGCTTTATCCGCATCTTTATTGTACAAGGAATAAGGCCCTTGTTCTACTACCTTGCCCGCATCGTATGAATACTGGAAAAATTCATTCGCCTTTGAAGGGTCTATACCTGCTAAGCCTTGTTGTACTGCAGGATCTGTGCCAAGACCCAGGTACTGGGTATATTTGGCAACCCTGCCTGCATAAAGCATGGAACGCGACATTAAAGCGGCAGCCACGTATTTGTTGGCGCGACCGGGTTCACTGCCTGACGCCATATTATCCATGGCAAACTGCAGGTCATCATGTATAAATTTCCAGGTATCATACTCTGTTGCACGCGATACATTCAACACTTCCGGAGTGTCGTTTATCGGGTCCTGCACTTCGGTTACAATCGGTACTCCCCCGTAACGTTTGGCCATCCCCTCGTAAAAGAAAGCGCGGAAGAAACGTGCTTCTCCCAATAAAGAGTTATAAGTATCAACATCATACTTGTCCTTGTATTTGGGGAAATTATTAATAAATACGTTCACATCGCGGATGTCGTCGTATGGCCAGTAACCAGAACCTCCGTCTCTCATCGGTACGTTCCACCCATAAGTTTGACCGCTCATTTGGTCCAGGCTATTTTTATATGCCTGCCATTTGTTCCTGTTGCCCGGTTGATAACCATCATTAGTGTAATAAATGAAATCTTCTATCGGGAGTTTGAAATAGATCCCGGTAAAATATTTTTTAACGCCAAATTCGGTACCGAACAGTTCAGGCTCCCCTAAAATCCCTTTGGGTTCCAACTGCAAGTCTTTGCAAGAAGAAACAGCAAACCCTAAAATTGCTATAAATAATATCAGTTTATTTCTCATTATTCTCATTTTTTTAAAATTTAATGATTGCCCCTATAGTATAGGTCTTATTGACCGGGTAGGCAAGAAAATCCAAATAGGGAGTTTTATTAATTTCCGGATTATCACCCGCACGTTCCGGATCTAAATTTTTCAGCCCGGTAAACGTTAAGAGGTTATATCCACTTAGATAGACCCTTAAATTCTTTATTCCTGCTTTTGACGTTAAATTCGTTGGTAAGGTGTAACCTATTTCCAGTGTCTTCAAACGCATGTAGGAAGCATTCTCGATCTGGTTTGACCCCGTTCTGCGGCCGCTATGTCCGGTAACCGGGTAATAACCAGGTATCCATTCGGTTGTGGTGCTAAAATAGTCGGCATTCTGGTCTGCAGGGCGCCACCTGTCCATAAAGTATGACATGGTATTTTGTCCGCTAAAAGGCAAAGGAGCGTCAAGCGGAGCACCATATTGGGTGTAAATCCCGTATGCACCCTGGAAATTCGCTGCCAAATCAAAGTTCTTCCAGGAAGCCCCCAAATTAATCCCATAGTTAAATTTGGGAAGACCGTTAGTTGCGATAGGGTGGTCATCATTACCGTTGGTTACACCATCGTGGTTCCAGTCGTTAAGTTCCCAGTCGCCCGGTGTTGTACCCTGGCCTTGAGGGATTGTATAGTTACGGGCTTGCTCCATGCTTGTAAACATGATTTCTGATTCGTTGCCCCACCAGATCTATTCATAACGGCCGCTGGTACGGTTGCGCCAATAGTCGTACTGGTTATTGGCAACCCCTTCAAGCCAATCGGTACGCATACTCCTGGTTGATGATATTTGGGCGCCTATATTATAAGAGAAATCTCTGATTCTATTGCGGTAATCCAGAGATAATTCCCAACCGAAGTTGCGGTCGGAGTTCAAATTTTCCTGAGGCAGTGGAGCTCCCACGGTACCGGGAACCACGGAGGAGCTGGTTGCAAGCAAACCGGTGCGGTCGCGTTTGTAAAGTTCAAATGAACCGTTCAGCTTATTTTTGAGTATTCCAAAATCCAAAGCTACGTTGTACATCTTGATTTGGTACCAGGTCAGGTTCGGGTTGGGAATATCCTGCGCCTGAACACCCCCACTCAATACATTGTTAAATACCCAACTGGCATTATTAGTTAAGCCGTAGCCCAAAGTTGGAGGATAGTTCTTTGCCGAACCGTCGTCGCCCATTTCCCCGAAAGAAGCCCTCAGTTTTAAATTACTGATTACAGGAAGGTTGTCTTTTATGAAACTTTCCTCACTGATGCGCCACCCTGCTGAAACTGACGGGAAGAACCCCCAGCGGCTGCCGTCCGGGAACCGGGAAGAACCATCGTAACGGAATTTAAAATCAAACAGGTATTTTCCGCTGAAATCGTAGGTCAGCGAACCAATCACAGACTGGCTCAAGCGGTCGCCAGGGAGACCACCTTCAGCTCTTTGGTTTAGGTCTTCACCGGCAAACAGGTACTCGGAAGCAATCAATAACTCGCGGTAAGCGCTAAAACTGTCCCAGCTACTGTAGCCCTCTTCAAAGATAAGAAAGCTGTTCACGTTATGCCTGCCAAACCTGTTGTTATAGTAAAATCCCAACTGCATATCGGTATCGAAGTTGAAGTTAGCGCTTCTCTGTATAGTAGAAGGCGAGTGTTGAGGGGAGGGCGTATAAACCTCTGTGCCAGGGTTATATACAAAGAGATTATAAGTGCTTTTATACTGTGTATTGTCGGGCAGGCTCATGGAATAGTCGTACATCCCTCTTGCCGACAAGCCTTTTATTCCCGGTATGTCGTAGTTTAATTCCAATGTGCCGTTAAGCCGGCGCGTGTTACTTATGTTATAACCAACTTTGTCCGTCAATACTTGTGCAAGCATGTTATTCCCGTTGTTCAATACCGAGGCATCGCCGTTAAGATATAACGGGTTGTCGTTTGCATAGATAGGGGCATCGGGGCGCAGCAGCCATGTTTCCTTATAGGTATTCCAGCCGGTTCCGTTTGGTTGGTTGGTTTCGTCCAGAACGGCTCCTATTGAAGCCTTTGCTTTCAAACGGGTGGTAATCTGGGCGTTAACAGTCGAACGGAAATTCCAGCGGTCGTCACTATAACCACCGCCCTTGTAAGAACCTTCCTGTGAAGCGTAAGAAAGACTCATGAAATAACGTAACTTATCGCTTCCTCCATTTATGCTGACGTTATGCTGTTGCTGCGGCGTAGTGCTATTAAATACGGCGTCCATCCAGTTGTAGGAAGGTTTTCCGTCGATGTAGGGCTGCATTTCGGCCTGAGTGAACACCGGGTTTTGGCGTACCAAATAGTTATTGTTGAAGTTTTGAAAGACATCCTCGTTGCGCAAGGTCATATAATCCTGGGCGTTTACCCCTCTCGGTACATTCAGGAACTGTTGCGCGGAATAGCTACCGGAATAGGTGATATCCACTTTCCCGTTTTGCGAAGTCCCGCTCTTTGTTGTGATCAGCATGACCCCATTCGCAGCGCGCAGACCATAGATGGCCGCTGAACCGTCTTTCAATACGGATATGCTCTCGATTTCCTGCGGGTCCATCCGGGCAAAATAAGCCTGGTCGCGAGTGACCCCGTCAACAACAAACAACGGGGTACCCATACCACGGATATCAATCGTGGTATTGTAAGCGCCCGGCGCACTACTCTTTTGAACAACCCGTACCCCCGGCAATTTACCGGTCAGCATGTTTACCACGCTTTCGTTTTTGGTAACAGTAAGTTCCTTATTACCTACTGAGGCTACAGAGCCTGTTAATGTTGCCCTTTTTTGAGTACCATAACCTACAGCAACAACTTCGTCCAATGAGATAGAATCATCGATCATAACTGTGTCAATGACGTTTTTGTTTCCGACTTTGGATTCAACGGTTACCATTCCAACGAAAGAAAATGAGATCACTGAATTGGATTCCACATTGCTTAATGTGTACTTACCATTGTTGTCGGTTGTAATTCCGTTAGTAGTCCCTTTAACCAATACGGTTACTCCGGGAACAGGTTTTCCGGTATTGTCTGTTACTGTACCGGTAATGCTTTTCTGCTGCAACGATTCAATCTGACTTTGTGCGCCACTTTCTGAGATCTTGGCAGAAACCTGTACGCTCATCAAAATGAGAAGAAATGTACAAGCTCGTCGAATGCAAAGCCTTCTTTTTAATAAAGGATTTTTTTTCATAGTTTTTTTATTCGATTTACATTAATAATTAGCTTGATCAGCATGCATGAATTCATGCTTACTGTTTCTAGTGCAATTTCATTTTTAGCTTATTACATTGGCTTAATAATTTAAAAATTAATAATTTGTTTCTACAGTTTGAGTTTTTAATTCAAAAATAAAGCAGCTCTATTAACAGCCTGATTAATATTCGATAAACAGCGACTTAATAGTTTGTTAATATTCTATTAATGCCATAAAAGTTTGATTAACTACAATATAAACGCATATAAAATGTGTTACTATTGAGTAAAATGGTTGAAATTAGGTGATATTAATTTGTTTTTAAGAGGTGTAAAAACACATTAAGTGGTACTTTCAGTAGAAAGACTCTTTATATCGGTTATTTGATTGTGTCGTTGAATGAAATAGCATAATCGATTCCCAAAACATGTTTGTATTCGCGACAAAATGAATCGTACATATTTTTGGCCATCCCTTTTTTTCCCAGATGATACAGAACAGAACATTTCATGGCAAAAGCTTCGTCATTCAGAGGATCAGCTACAAGAATACACTCGGCAAGATGATACCTTAAACTGAAATCATCGCTTACATCTTTTACATTGAACAAGGAAGTGAGTTCATCTATCGTTTCATTGACAAACTGAGATTTAAATCCGTCTATCCATTCGGTTTGTATGGCTGGTAAAATTTCGCCAATCGATAAAAGTGCTATAAGTTGATTGATTTCATCTTTGGTCAGTGAATTTGACTTTGATTTAGAGAGCAGATTTGATATTTCAATGTAATCGCAGAATAAGGGTTCTTCAATGTTAACCTTCCAATATAAATTTTCATTGACTATTTCTATCCCTTCGACTTCATCAAGAATCGAACGTAATTTGCTGATGTTAACATTTCTATTATTTCGTGCGCTTTCCCCTGATTTATCATACCAAAGAAATTCATCAAGTTTTATTGAAGATACGCCTTTACTGTTTTTGATGGTATGTAGAAAAATGAAAAGAAACAATTGTTTCAGTGTGGGAGAAAATGCAGTTGTAATGTTCTGCCCTTTTCGGTTAAAGATTTGAAAACCACCCATGAAAAAAATCGAGGATTTGGTTGTCCGTTTAACTGGTTCAACAGGAATAATATTTGGATGTTCAAATTTTTTATGCGATTCTTCCTTTTGGACCAAATTTCTTTTCTTCCAACTTAGAAAAAAATAGACAAAAAACAAGGCTCCGATCAGCAATATAACAACCAGCCAGATATACCATTTCGCATTTATTGGAGTACTTTGATAAACATCTTCTGGCATTAATGGAGGATAGGAAATAGAATAAAGCGAAACCTCCGAGTTGTGTTTAGTAATGGCTATTAACTGTAAAGTTTTTTGATCAAGGAGCAAATTGCTCCATGATTCGGTATCCAAAAAGCTATACGGGATTGAATCATTAAACAACTGGTATTCCGGGTTTTCAATATTAAAACTAGCCAGGCGGAGATAAGTTGAAAAAGTAGCCCTGTTGTACAACAAGGTGTAAAACTGCCCGTTTTGTTCATTTGCAATAAGTGATTCGCAGGGCACGAAAGGCAATGCAGGCGTATTGAGGGTCCATAGTTTTCTGAATGAATAATCATTCAGATTAAGTTTGAACAGATCGTAATAAAATTCAGGTGATACTTCCTGTCTTCCGGTTTTGCTGCCATAACCGCCAAAAACCAATGCTTCTTTCTGATTAATCAACCCAAACGAGCTTAAGTATCGAGGCTGTACCAGTTGGCTGATGTCGGTTTGCATCCAGGTTTGGGTTTGTTTGTTGTACGTATTTATTAATCCTTTATATTTATAATATCCATAACCAAACATGGTTACCAGGGAGGAATCAAATGGAGAAATGAACTTGTTATGTTGCCAGAAATTTGGTTCTTTTGCAGTTGCGAAATTGTTTGACCATGTTCGTGTAGTGAAATTGAATTTGCTGATTTCGCTTTTTTGTCCCATTAAAAAGTCGTACGACCACAATTCATTGGTAAATGGATTGTAAATAATTTGATTCCCCTTGGCAGGATAGGGTTCTCCGACTGAGTATTGTAAAGTGTCGATTAAATTAGTTTCGGTAGACAGAATATAAACCGCCTTTTTGTCGACCAAAAATATCCTCCCGTTTTTCTCATCGCTGGCAATTCCCCTTATGCTGTCAAGGGTGAAATTTTTCAGCTTGTGCCATTTTAAGTGTTTATCAATAATCCAGTTTGGGTTATCAACTTGAGCCTCGGCATGTTTAATTTCGTCGTAAACAACAGTTTTATTGTGCTTTGAAAGTTTCCAATTGAATAAAATACTTTGTTTCTGGTCAAATATCTGAATTTCTTTCAACGACATGGGAGATACGTCGGTATTAATAAATGAGGCATTCCGGCAAGCTCCAAATACCATACTAAAATCTTTCAATCCGTTGAGATCGGAAATTTTAGCTTCCATTTTCTTGCCATTAATTGAAACTGCCAATATTGAATTCCGAATATCAACATCGAGCCTGATTTTTATCCAACGGTCGTATCCACCATTGGGAATATCTGCCCATTTGTATGAAAACAATACCTTATCTTTTAGTACAAGCCAGAAATTAGACTCAGGAGCAGCAAGATTCGATACAAGATCAATATTGGTATTCCCATCACCAATGATCCTGAAAATATATCCATAGTAGCCATCTCCATGCCGGAAATTGGCATCAAATTCGAGAGAAAATCCATCAGGAAAGCGGAATGGATCATATGGAGTCAGATTCAGAGAGGTGCGTTTGTCCTGAACAACTTCATGCGAGGAAAAGCAGAGTCCGGACAAATATTCATCCTGACTAAACAAATTTAGTCCATTAATTAGGATTAGAATAAGAATTAAAAGACACCTCACCATTTTGAGATTAATATTGCCCTAAAATAACAAGAAAAACAATATCTATTCAAACCGATAAAACTAATTTTTGTTTATGACAAAAAATATAGACGGCATAATATCAGAAGAATGGAGATAGTGATATTTGATTGAAACCATGAATTACTATGCTTACAAGCGAATTATTTATTTTCAGGGTTGAATAATGAAAGCCGGAGAAGAGATTAACGTAGCAAATTTAATTTTTGCAATCTCTTGTATAACGTGAAAAGGGGGATCTCCCATCAGTTCCATTTTTAACTCATATAATTGATATCCAACTTACCATATCATAACTTTCCACGACCCATTGGGGTAACACATTCATGTTTCAAAGGGAAATGGCGATTCTTAACCAGGCTGCAAAATGCTGCACATGATCGCATCACCCAAACCGGATTCCGGTCAATGGGCGAATGTCAGTTTTAACAAGTTCCAGGTTTCAAATTCCAGGTTTAAAGTTAAAAGTGACGGGTGTACGACAAAATTCCCTTTTTGATTTTAATCAACTTTCAATATAACCAGGCCATTTTTCATTCCGTCCGAAAACAGGCAATTTCGCGTATGGACGATTTATCGCGGACGGGTTTCGCATCCTTCATTGTCAACGCTA
>JBBSBP010000170.1:0-8522 GCA_038251165.1 Bacteroidales bacterium
GCTACCGCATGGGAAACCGACGATATCAGAAATTGAATCTTTTATATTGTTTTGTGACACCATCTCAATACAAATTAAGACACAAATAGATCAATAGACCGTTCGTGAAATTCGTGACATTCCTGCCCGAAGCAGGCGGGCGTCTTAATTCCCCGTTGCACGGGGCAGACAGTATAATTCATACCTCATTATAATCCATTCAATACATGAAAATAAATCATCGCGACCGTTCTTGTCCTCCCCCTGCGGGGAAGCTAGAGGGGGCTCAAACACTAGTTACCGGTGCAGCCGGGTTTATTGCCTCACGTGTTTGTGAAAAGCTACTCTGAAGCCGGGATCACAGATCCGCAGTTAAAAGGTGCAGATTGCAAATCCGCACCAGCGGGTGAAAACCATATTGGCATACAATCCTGAATATTCAGTAAAACGTGGTTTGGGCGAAGCTTGTGAATGGTATTGGGAAAACTTGAAATGAAAAATCGCTATATTTGAAAAAAGTATCAATATGCCAGAGATATTTAGGGAAATGGGGTTTGTGTTTTTCTTTTATGCAAACGAAGGAATTGAACCAATGCACGTATATGTAAGAAAAGCCGGAGGGTTTGCCAAATATTGGATTGAACCAATTGAACTTGAATTTTCGCAAGGGATGAAGGTGAATGATTTAAAAATTGCGGAAAAATTAATTAATAAACATGTTGAATTAATAAAATCGAAATGGAATGAAGTACATGGTAGCTGAATTGCTCTTCAAAGTTAAAAGAGCATGGATAGAAAATGGAATGGTTTGTATGCTCTTGTCCGACAATAAGGAAATCAGGTTTCCAATCGATGCCAATAAAAAACTGCGTAATGCCAACGACAAACAAAGAAATAATATTGAAATAATTTGCGGTGGCACTGGACTGCATTGGCCCGATATCGACGAAGATCTTTCTGTTACAGGGATTTTGGAAAGCCGGTACGGTTATTAGAAACCCATTTAGAACTTTTTAAATCAAAATGGGATGAGCGTTTTACAATTTACTAAGTCAAGCAATGCCGTGGATATTTGGTTTGACGATATAAAAATGAACCTTGTTTTAGACGACGGGCGCGAACTAAGTGTTCCAATAGACTGGTTTCCGTCGCTGCGTGATGCAACTCCTGAACAAAGAAATAATTATAGGTTCATTGGCGATGGAGAAGGAATACATTGGGAAGACCTGGACGAAGATATTTTGGTGGAAGGACTTTTATAAATTGGCAGCAAAAATCGTTCTATTTGTGTTGCAAATTTGAAGAAAGTTATTTCTGTACTATGAAATTTTTTAACTTTAGAAAAAAATTACAATGGAAACTACAATTAAAATTAATACTGATGCAATTACCCCTAAATTAATTGAAGGTATAAAAAAACTTTTCCCGCATAAAATGATTGAGATTTACATCCGTGCAGCCGACGAAACTGAATTTATCGAAAGCAACCCCGCCTATTGCAACACATTACAAGAAAGAATCGTTGAGTATGAGTCAAAGAAAAAAGTAATTTCAATGAAGGCAAACGAACTTATATGAGAAACATTGAGTTTGTTCCCGATGCATTTAAGGAATATCAACAATGGATAGAACTGGACAGGAAAGTAGCACTTCGCATTGGAGACTTGATTCGCGATATTTTAAGAAATCCCTTCAGCGGTATCGGAAAACCCGAAGCACTTAAACATCAATTTAAAGGAAACGAATGAGAAATATCGAATTTACAAACAAGGGCTGGGACGACTTTGTTGAATGGTCGCAAAACGACCACAGCTGGTGCGGATTTGCAATCCGTACCCCGGCTAAAAGGCCGGAAAAAACATATCGCTAAATAAACAATGAGCAGCTTATACAACGGCCATAATCCAAATTGATGATATACCAGCAATAGGTATTGCTTGCAGCAATGGCACAGATTGCAAATCTGCGCCAGCAGGGAGTACTCAGTATCAAGTAACCAGTATCAAGTATCGAGTATCAAGTATCAAGTATCAAGTTGTTGACTCTAGTTCCCACTTATCCAAAAAACCATTACCTTGCGAAAAATATCGCAACGAAAAATATCGCAATGAGTAAAAGCAACCCTTTCAAATTTGGAACAGTTGTAGATGACCCCTATTTTATTAACCGTAAAAGCGAGCTGGCAAAGGTTCGCGAAATATTGAACAGTGCAAATCATTTAATATTAATCAGCCCGCGACGCTTTGGAAAAACAAGCCTCATTAAAAAGGCACTCAATAACGACGAAAGAAAAAATATTTTTCTCGACATACAACTAACAAACAGTATTGAAGATTTTGCCGCACAATATTTAAAACGAATCTATTCACTTTTCCCGATTGAAAGAATCAGAAAATTCATTCTTAATTTCAGGGTAGTACCCAATATCGCTTTAAACCCGATAAACAACGACATCGAAATTTCCTTTCAAACCGGCAACGAAAATCAACCCATACTGGAAGATGTATTGAATTTGCTCGAAAAATTGAGTTCCCCAAAGCAAAAAACCATTGTGGTTCTCGACGAATTCCAGGATATAGACAGAATACAGAAAGGCCTCGACAGAACCCTGCGATCCATTATGCAAAACCACCAGAACATCAATTATATTTTTCTGGGCAGTCAGGAATCGATGATGCGCGAAATATTCGAAAAAAAGAAATCGCCGTTTTACCATTTTGGGCAACTCATGTATTTAAACAAAATTGAACCAAAACATTTTTTATTATTTATTCAAAAAGAACTTGGCCAAATTTGCGACGATCCCATGGAAATAGCCAACGAAATTATGTCATTTACCAATGGGCATCCGTTTTACACCCAGCAATTGGCTTATCTTACCTGGAATTTAATCAGCCAGGGACAAAATAAAAATGAGGTAGTCGAAAAGGCAATTTCGGAAACCATTCAAATTCACGACCTCGATTTTGAACGCCTTTGGCTCACCTTTAACACTACCGATAAGAAAGTACTTACCAATCTTTGTACGGCAGGGCATTCCCCGCTGTCGGCTAGCGGGGCACAAAGCATAAGCATAAAAGCATCGAGTACTATTTTTAGCAGTTTAAAACGACTCATGAAAAATGGATATATCATTAAAACCAAAGGAAATTACGAAATCGACGACCCCTTTTTCAGGGAATGGATTATTAAGCGCCGAAAGATGATAAATTAACCATATTCTCCAAAACAAAATCAGCTTTCAGGATTATTGGATGTCCAATACATCAATCCCGGATTTCCTGTTGAACCCGGCTTGTCGCTGGCAGCCGACTCAGGTTATACTACTAGTGCTAAAAAGATGATTGAAACAATAGAAAAAGAAAGACAAGAATGGGATCAAAGATATTAATCGACACCAATATCGCTATTGCTTATATTTACTATAATTGCTGCAACCTGTTTGATAAATGGATTGGATCGAGTTGAAGACCTTATAAAACAGTTTGAAGAAGCAAAGTAACGGTTTGAAGACATTGAGTAACAACCGCAACGCTTTTAATAAGCGATTTAAACAACAAATTAAGGACTACAAAACATTTGATATTTACTGAACTTCCCTGCGCTACTGACATAACTTCATTTATAACTACTCACACAACTGTTCCATAATAAATTACAGCACTTAATATTAGTTGTGTTAATAGTTTACAAAACAACATCCAACAATCCATGAACATTCTCAAATTAATAGGCCGGGAAAAAGAACTTTTTACCGATGACATTGTAAAGCATGAGGCAAAGTTGAAAGAGATTGTTAGCTCTTCGCGCTTTTTGGTCATTGGTGGGGCAGGTTCAATTGGGCAGGCCGTTACCAAAGAAATATTTAAACGCAAACCATTAAAACTACATGTAGTCGATATAAGCGAAAACAACATGGTTGAATTGGTACGTGATATTCGCAGTTCCTTTGGTTACATCGATGGCGATTTTCAAACCTTTGCACTTGATATCGGTTCAATTGAATATGATGCATTTATTAATTCCGATGGACAGTATGATTATGTACTTAATCTTTCAGCGCTAAAACATGTCCGAAGTGAAAAAGATCCTTTTACACTCATGCGAATGATTGATGTAAATATCTTCAATACAGATAAAACAATACAACAATCTATCGATAAAGGAGTTAAAAAATATTTTTGTGTTTCCACCGATAAAGCGGCAAATCCGGCAAACATGATGGGAGCATCCAAGCGAATCATGGAAATGTTTTTGATGCAAAAAAGTGAACAAATCAATATTTCTACTGCTCGTTTTGCCAATGTAGCATTCTCCGATGGTTCTTTATTGCACGGTTTTAATCAGCGCATTCAAAAACGTCAACCCATTGTTGCACCAAACGATGTAAAGCGCTACTTTGTAACACCGCAAGAATCAGGTGAACTCTGCTTAATGTCATGTATTTTTGGTAAAAATCGCGATATATTTTTCCCGAAACTGAATGAAAATGTTCACATGATCACGTTTTCTGAAATTGCTGAACGTTATCTCACTGAAATAGGATATAAACCTTATTTATGTCGCACCGAAGATGAAGCGCGTAAGCTGGCAGATACTTTACCTGAAAAAGGAATGTGGCCTTGTTTGTTTACAGCCAGCGACACCACCGGTGAAAAAGATTATGAAGAGTTTTTTACCGAAAACGAAACGATAGATTTGGAACGTTTTGTAAATTTGGGCATTGTAAAAAATAATTCCGTTTTCGAAAAAAATAAGATAGAACATTTTCAAAATCGAATCAATTTTATAAAATCAAAACAAAACTGGACTAAAAAAGAATTGGTAGATTTGTTTTTTGAAATGATTCCTGACTTCGACTATGTTGAAAAAGGAAAATACCTCGATTCTAAAATGTAATTATTAATGGACAAATACGCTGAAATAGTTCAATTTATTAGGGGACTTTATAACACTCCCGAAAGTTTTATTTATTTACATGAACCCCGTTTTAACGGGAATGAGAAAAAATACCTTAATGAATGTATTGATTCCACCTATGTTTCGAGCGTCGGAAAATTTGTGACAAGGTTTGAAGAGATGATTGCTGAATTTACAGGCGCCAAACATGCCATTGCAGCAGTAAATGGCACAGCCGCCTTACACATAGCTTTGTTACTTTGTGATGTTAAACCTGAAGATGAAGTAATCACGCAAGCCTTAACATTTATTGCAACTGCAAATGCCATCGCTTATACAGGCGCTAAACCTGTTTTTATAGATGTTGATTTGGATACGCTGGGTCTTTCACCAAGTGCGCTTCGTACTTTTTTGGAAGAAAATACCGTTCAGAAAAATGGATATTGCATAAATAAGATAACTGGTAAGCGGATAAAAGCCTGTGTACCCATGCATACTTTCGGACATCCATGCCGGATTGAAGAGATTGTAGCTATTTGTAACGAATACAACATTGATGTCGTTGAAGATGCTGCTGAATCATTGGGCAGTTATTATTCACCCCGTGAAATTCGGGAATCGAATATTTCACAGGGTAAAGGAAAACATACAGGTACTTTTGGGAAATTCGGAACCTTGAGTTTTAATGGGAATAAAATACTAACAACGGGCGGCGGTGGAATGATTTTAACCAACAACGATGAATTGGGAAAACTCGCGAAACATATCACAACAACAGCAAAACAGATTGGTAAATATTCCAAGTACTGTAATCATTTAAGGAATGAGCGAAAGCCAGAACATAGAATATAAACAAAATTGGAAAGACGAATACCTGAAATGGGTTGCAGGTTTTGCCAACGCTTCCGGTGGTAAAATTTATATTGGACTTGACGATAACGGTAAAGTCGTAGGATTAACCAATGTGCATAAGTTAATGGAGGACATTCCAAATAAAATTGTCAATTACCTGGGAATCATTGCCGATGTTAATTTATTGAAAGCAGATAACAAACACTACATTGAGATTACCATCTCCCCATCGGGCGTACCAATTTCATATAAGGGAGCATATCATTATCGGTCAGGAAGCACAAAACAGGAGCTCAAAGGCTCGGCATTGCAGCAGTTTCTGTTGAAACGTTTAGGGAGAACATGGGACGATTTGCCCTGCGAAAACGCCACCTTAGCCGATATTGACCCCGATGCGCTTTCCTATTTCTTCAAAAAAGCGGCAAACAGCAAACGTTTAACCAGCAACATAGAGGAAAATAATTTGAAAACAACTTTCGAAAACCTGAACCTTATAACCGATGGAAATAAACTTAAAAATGCTGCTTTATTATTATTTGGCAAAAAACCATCAAAATTTTTCCCGTCGGTATCATTTAAAATTGGCCGTTTTATAGCTGGCGACGACGATTTGCGTTACCAGGACATTATTGAAGGAAATATCTTGCAAATGGCCGATAAAGCAATGGAAATCCTTAAAACAAAATACCTTATCTCACCTATAAATTAATCCTCTGGAACGAAGGGCGTTTGCCCGAAGATTTTACCATCGAAACCCTGCTTGGCAAACATCCTTCACGCCCGTTTAACAAAAACATAGCCGACATTTTTTTTAAAGCTGGTTTTATTGAAGCCTGGGGGCGGGGTATTGCTAAAATCACCAATGGCTTTAAAAATGAAGGATTAATAATTCCTGTTTTTGAAACTACAATGGGTGGTATAATGGTTACCATTAACAGGCCTGTCTATAATAAAAATACACATACAAAAGGTAATGACACCGGTAATGTCCCCGATAATGTCCCCGGTAATGTCCCCGATAATGTCCCCGGTAATGTCCCCGGTAATGACACCGATAATGACACCGATAACAGACTAACGTTAATACTTGAATTAATTAAAAAAAACCAACAGATTCTTTTAAAAGATTTGGCCAAAACGCTAGAGGTTTCTACCAGAACAATAAGACGTGACATTGAAAAACTGAAAAAAATGAATAAATTAAAAAGAATTGGAGCTGAGAAAGGCGGCCACTGGAAAATACTCGATAAACAACACAACTCAAAAAGGAGGAAACGTTAGTTATAATGATCCACATATCGATTCCGTACAGACGCACAACTGTGCGTCTCTTGAATCCATATCACTCACCGCCGAAACCCTAGCAAATGCTGATTGTGTTGTATTAACAACAAATCATTCGGCATTCGATGTGGAATTCATACAAAAACATGCAAAATTGATTGTGGCCTGCCCTGTGAAATCTTTTTCATTTCATAGGGATATGAGGAATATGATTACAGAAGCATCCGACAAAGTATATAAACTGTAGCTTCTTGTGGTTCTTGAATCTTGATTCTTGTGTCTTTCTTTTGATATGCGAAACATGATAAAAGAAGCAAGCTACACCGTATACAAACTATAAATTCACGAAAGCAATAATATACCTAACTTGTAATAATTCTTGGCATACTACCAAATTGCTATTTATCGTATATTTGTAAAAAAAAGGCACAATGGAAACAATAATAATTCAACCAAAAGATAAAGCAGAACTAAAATTTTTTCTTGAACTCGCCAAAAGACTTGGTACAAAATACAAGACTTTCGACGAATTGCAAGACCAGCAACTATTATACGCGATGGAGGAAAATCTAAAAACTGAAAAGACCACTAAAAGCAGTGTGATTAAAACCCTTCATAATATCTTAAACGAAGATCAACCCCCTTATAACAATGAAGATTAAATTCTTAATTGGTTTTGAGAAAGACTTATCACAAACCAGAGATAAAAAACTGGCAACCATCATACTTAATTCTATCCACCTATTTGAAAATGCACAAAAGCTGGAAAATATACCAAATATAAAAAAGCTAAAAGGTCATCCATCAGCATATCGATATCGAAAAGAAAAATATCGGATTGGTTTTTATTTTGAGAAGAATACGATAACTTTTGCAGCCTTTGCTCCCCGCAGCAAAATTTATCAGAAATTTCCGTAGAGCAAAACCACTACTCCAGGAAAAAGAATTAACCGCAAAGAACCACAGAGTATAAAAACGCTCTTTCTTATCTTGATTCTTGATTCTAATCAATACAGATTCCAGGGATAAGAACAACAAAAAGATTAACCGCAGAGAACGCAGAGAACACAGAGAACACGCAGAGAACACAGAGTAAAAAAACAAACATTATATAAAAAAAAAGTCCATTAGGACCGGCCTAAGAAAAAATGCGTTAAGAAAATGAATGCAGAGAGCGTTAAAAAATCTTTTCTGTCTGACCCTGACAAAGGAAGGGGAGTTTAAAAGATTTTAGCGAATGGAATTCATTTTTAGTGATTTTTTCTTCAGCCTTGACTTATTGCATTAAGAGAGAGCAATACCAAGCTTGCTTGAGGATTGCCGAACGTTGCAATAATCATAAAATAATTTTCTTTGTTTCCCTGCCCGGCTTGTGCGCAAGCGGTCAGACGGGGTTTTTGTGTCAAGACAAAAAATGAAAATCCGCCTGATAAGGCAAACCCGTCTGGCAAGACAAACCCTCCGGCAGGAGAAAATAAAGAATTAACCGCAAAGAACGCTGAGAACAC
>JBBSBP010000171.1:0-8502 GCA_038251165.1 Bacteroidales bacterium
ACAATAGTATGTGGATCAAAACAGCATATGGTTTGAAGGCAAGATTGTATAACCGGATGAGTAATGTTGATGCGCAAGGTTCGGCCAACGACGCTTTATCTGCATTGTCTAAATCATTTGCAAACGAAAATGAGAACTTCACATTCACTAAATTTGCCAATACCACACAAAACGATAACCCAATTTCAGGAACACATAATGATCAGCCTGGCTCATGTATCGGAAACGGTATATACAATACCATGGCCAGTTACAGCCCAACAGGCAAAGTCGAGGATGACCCTCGTGCCAATATCTGGTTCACACGTGTAGGGGGAATAATAAAAGCAGCACCAAACGGAACAGCTTTACCCGACTTCGGCGAACCACGATTGGATGGGGCAAAATATTCGAAGCCTGAAATTTTTAAATTCAGAACAGCACCGCTGCCCATACTGACTTTTATCGAGTTAAAGTTTATTGAGGCAGAAGTACAACTTCGCTTAAGCAAAAAAACAGAGGCAAACACTGCTTATGAAACCGCAGTTTCTTTAGCGCTTAAACATGCTTCCGATTTTAATCCTTCAGTAGCTCTGACAACAACTAAAATTGATGCTTATAAAGCATTGCCAAAAGTATTACCCGGTGCTGCAAACCTGATATTAAAAGATATTATTTCGCAGAAATACATCTTTTTTTATCAGTTCCAGTCTATTGAAACGTACAATGATCTCCGCAGGACAGAGTTGATCCCCATAACCGATCCAACCGGAAGACCAAACAGGTCTATCTATCCGAATTCGGAGAAAGACAGAAATACAAGTGCTCCGGCAAATATCGACCAGTATTCAGTATTTGAAGCCAGTACTAAACTATTCTGGGCGAAGAAATAAGTTGCAAAACTTATTTCTCTGTGAGAAATGCCTACCGAGGTCTTTCCTCAGTAGGCATTTTTTTTAATTAATAATGCTGTATTGCTGGAGTGAAAATTGAATTTCTATGATACCGACTTTAAACATCTATTTTATATTGTCTCAATAATAAACAGCTTGTTCATGATACAATCATTAAAAGAAAGATATTTCCTAATAATTTGTTTTGTGCTCATTATATTCTCAGGATATAGTCAAAACAGAACTGTTCACGAAACTACAGTACATCCGTCAAATACAGGGTCCGATTATTCATCAATCACAACTTCAAATAAACATTCTGTAATTTTATTCCGCCATGATGTTTTTATAAATGGGCAGAATGGATATCATACTTATCGTATACCTGCTATGGTGGTTACTAATAAAGGTACCGTTTTGGTCTTTTGTGAAGGAAGGAAGAAAGAACAGCCACTATGATACTGGAGATATTGATTTGTTGCTTAAAAGAAGTGAAGACAATGGAAGAACTTGGTCCAAACATGAAATAGTGTATGAAGATGGCGGTGATGAGAAGATAACAATAGGCAATCCTGTACCCATTGTGGAGAAAAACAGTAATAGAATTCATCTGTTCTTTACCAGAGAATACAGTAAAATTTTCTATATGAGGAGTGAGGATGATGGTTTGACATGGACCGTACCTGAAGAATTTACTCATATCTTAAAAGGTTTTAATTATCCTCTTGTAATTGTTGCTACCGGACCTGTGCATGGTATCCAGATGAATTCAGGCCGTTTAATTGTTCCCGTATGGGTGTGTGACCGAACAAGGAATGAGCGGTATAAACATGTTACCGATGATCGAATCCGTTCGGGTGTGATCTATTCTGATGATGGTGGAGAGACCTGGCAAACAGGAGGATTAGTACCTTTTGATATACCAATGTTGCATGAAGCCACGGTAGTTGAACTCACAAACGGCCAATTGTTAATCAATATGAGGGCACATGGTTCATTATATCGTGCAGAATCAATTAGTAATGATGCTGGTAAAACATGGTCGAACCCCGTATACAAGAACGAGCTTTCGGATCCAACCTGTCAGGGAAGTATATTTAAAACTTCGGGAAATAAATTTCTTTTTATCAATCCGTCCATTGCAAGTGATGGTGGTATAGAAAATCGAAAAAATCTTACCTTGCGTTTAAGTAATAACAATGGCAAAAACTGGACCCATTCCATGTTAATCAATGAAGGTCCTTCGGGCTATTCAGATATTTCTGAATGCAGTGATGGTTCAATTATATGCATTTTTGAAAATGGCAATTCCGTCTATCGGGAAAAGATATCTATTGTAAAAATTTCAAAAAATTGGCTAAATCTTTTTTGATTAGTTATGATAAAAAAGACAAAATTAAGGTTAAATTGCTGATTGTAATAAAATTACCTCAGTAAATAATTTGTAAGGAAATTTTTTAAAGATAAAGAACTTAAATTTCTATAAACAATTTTCAACCTTTAAGTGAAGGGGTTAAATACAATTTTTAAAATTAAAACAAATGGCAACCAACAGAAGAAATTTTTTAAAGATTGGAGCAGGGGCTTCAATATTGGGCATAACCGGAGTTTCGGCATTTGCCAGCGTATCCGAAGGTTCGAAAAGCAGGAAAGGAATGTTTTCTGAAGCAAAAAGGGAAATTCCTGTTGTTCAGGAAACCGATGTGATTGTTTGTGGCGGAGGCCCAGCCGGAATTGCTGCTGCTATCCAAGCTGCCAGAACGGGAGCACGTACCACGTTGATTGAATATTACGGATGTCTGGGAGGGGTTTGGACTGCCGGATTATTGAGCAATCTTATCGACTATCAAAATAAACCGGGTATTATGGCAGAATTGGTTCATCGGCTTGAAAAAAGCGATGCCCAATATTCGGCAAAGGTTTACGATGCCGAACTGATGAAATATACCCTAGATACAATGTGCATGGAAGCCGGGGTTGAAGTTCGTTTGCATACGCGTGTTGTAGCTGCATATAAAGGTTCGGGCAACAAACTTGAATATGTATTAACCGAGAGTTTTTCGGGCCGTGAAGCCTGGAAAGCAAAAGTATTTATCGATTGCACCGGCAATGGCGATTTGGCTGCTCAGGCAGGTTGTGATTTCGAATATGGCCATCCCGAAACCGGCAAAACCCAGCCTATGTCGTTAATGGCCATTATTGTTGGACTTGATGAAAAAGCCTTGGTAGCAGAAGGACTGATGGGAGAAAGAGGCAGGACAACAGAACCTTCCAAGCGAAAATTGCACGACGAAATAATGCGTGGTGGCGTTGATGCCAGTTATACGATGCCAACCATGTTTGGTATCCGCCCTGGAATGATCGCTATGATGGCGAACCATCAATATGGAGTTTCAGCATTGGATGCAAATCAGATTTCAAAAGCAACGATTGAGGCTCGTAAAGAATTAAACCAAATTATTGATGGTTTGCGTTCTCTTGGTGGTGTTTGGTCTGATGTGAGACTTGCTGTAACAGGTTCCCAAATAGGAATCCGCGAAGGACGGCGTATTAATGGACTATATAAACTAACAGGCGATGATTTAATTAAAGGGGCACGTTTCGATGATGCAGTATGTCGGGCAACATTTACAGTAGATGTTCATTCATTGGAAAAAAATACAGGAGGAGGATATGGTAGCCATGGCATAAAGGCGAAGCCTTATGATATCCCATTGCGTTCGTTGATTGCTAAAGACGTTAACGGATTAATGATGGCAGGTAGGTGCATTAGTGGTGATTTTTTTGCACATGCCAGTTATCGGGTTACAGGCAATGCTGTTGCAATGGGAGAAGCTGCCGGACAGGTTGCTGCGAAAGCTGCATTGGAAAAGAAACTGCCACAGGAAATAAATTATTCAAGTCAATAACTGTTCACTATTTTATTCATTAAACAACCATGAAGAAATTTATTCCGAGTGTAAAAATTATATTCCTTTTTATAGCAATACTTCATTTTTATCAAATTTCTGCCGAAATTTCTCAGAATAATAGAAACAACAATCAATATGATGTTGTAATTTATGGAGTAACATTTTCAGGGATTGCAGCAGCAATTAATGCTGCTAAGTTTGGGCACAGCGTTGCATTGGTTGAAGAGTATTCACATATAGGTGGGTTAATTACTGGTGGTCTGTCTTATACAGATTTCCTTTCTTATGAAGTTTTAGGTGGAACGTTCAGTGATTACATACAAAAAGTAGAGCAATACTATATCGATTTGTATGGTCCATCCTCTCAGCAGGTTAAAGATTCTCATAAAGGAATACATGCCGAACCTCATGTTACATTGAAAATTTTCCATCAAATGATAGGTTCATATCCCAATATCAATATCTTCTTAAAGTATCGATTAGAAAATGTTATTTTGGGAGAAAGGACTAATAATCTAAAGTGGATTCATTCAATCAGACTATTAAATTTAAATGACCAAACCAGAATTGAGTTAAAAGGAAAAAGATTTATTGATGCCACATATGAGGGAGACTTAGCTGCCCATGCCGGAGCAAAGTATCGTGTGGGTCGGGAAAACCGGCAGGAATATGGCGAAGTGTTTGCTGGGAAAATTTACTTTGAAAATGGAAGAATTCTTTTAGGCAGTACAGGAGAAGGAGATAAAAAAGTTCAGGGATATAATTTTCGGATAATAATGACCAATAATGCTGAAAATCGCAGAATGATAGAAAAACCTGCAAATTACAATAGAGAAAAATTTTTACCGATTGCTGAAGTTTTAATAAAAGGAAAGGTTTCCCAGATATTTTCAGAAAGCAGGGATGGTATTTTTAGGATACAAATGCTTCCAAATCAAAAATCCGATATGAATGATATAAAAAACTCACCTGTAAGGATGGCTTTATTAGGTCAAAATTATGCATATCCAGAAGGCTCTCCTGAAATAAGGGCTGCAATTTTCAATGCTCATAAAGAACACAACTTAGGTATGCTCTATTTTGTGCAAAATGATTCTGCAGTGCCAGAAAAATTACAAAAAGAGGCTAAGGAGTGGGGTTTGGCAATAGATGAATTTGTGGATAATGATAATTTTCCATACAGACTTTATATAAGGGAAGCCAGAAGGATTATTGGACAGTTTGTTTTTACTGAGCATGATGTCAGTTTGGCGCAGAATTCAATTCGGTCGGTACTAAAAGAAGATGCCATTGCAATAGGTGATTATGCATTAAATTGCCATGGGGAAGAACCTCCAGGCCCGCTATATCCTCATCTTACCGGTGGAGATTTTAGTTTTCGTCCAGCACCTTTTCAAATTCCATACGGAGTCTTAGTACCTTTAGGATTTGATAATCTATTAGTATCGATTGCCATTTCAGCCAGCCATGTCGGCTTTAGCGGTATTAGATTAGAACCAACCTGGACGGCTTTAGGGCAAGCAGCAGGTCTTGCAGCTCATCAATCTTTGAAACTTGATTCAACATTTCCTGAAATCGATGTAACCAGATTACAGCAAATACTGCATGATGAAGGAGCAAAAACTTGTTATATATCTGATGTTGATTCTTATTCCCCGTATTTTAAGTCATCTCAATTTTTTGGAACCAGAGGCTTTTTTCATCATCTTATAAATATTGACACAATAAATTTTCAACCTGCCAACAGAACGTTTGGGTTACAATATTTTGAAGCTCATCCGTACCATAAGCTGGAACCTGATCATAATCTGGATGCTAATTTAGCAATGCATTGGTTAAGTTTATTACCAACTGAAAAAATCAAGAAGGAAGCTGAATCAATATTGCGATCAAGAACCTGGACAAGAGGAGAATTTCTTAATAGATTACATGAAATAATAGGTGATTCATTATGAAAAGAAGAAGATTCATACAGAAGTCAGGTTATTTATTTACCGGAAGTATTTTAACAATCAATTCTCCATTACCGTTGCAGAGTGCTTCAAATACTTTTTTTAAAAGATATTTTCGCGTTAAAGTAAATGGTGAAAAACTTTATAATGGAATAATTCTTCCAGAAACCTGGCCACCGATGCACTTATCTCCCGAATCTGATGAGCCAATGCCTGTGCCTTATTTGCAAAATCCACCTGAAGTTATTCCCATCGATATAGGCCGACAATTATTTGTAGATGATTTTTTGATTGAAAGTACGACCCTTGACCGCAGTTATCACCAGGCTGTGAAATTCGATAGTAATCCTGTTTTTAAACCTTTATCTGATGATGAAGTTGGAGGGCCTGATGGAAAAAGATCGGTTGTTTATACCGGACATGGTGGTGTATTTTATGATTTTAAGGATAAAGTTTTTAAAATGTTCTACAGGTCAGGATGGTTGGGGGGATTGGCATTGGCAATTAGTAGAGATATGGTCCATTGGGAGCGTCCTGAGCTGAATTTAGCAGGTGAAAATTTATTGTTACCCAAGGGGCACATATATACTGGTAAAGATTTGACATCAGCAGGATCGGATAACAGTGTCTGGTTAGATTCCCTGACAACCAATGAAAGTGATAAAATTAAATTCTTAACATGCTGGATTCATGCACCTATTGAAAAAAGACCTAAGCATACAACTCATACTATGCATATATCAGATGGTAAGAATTGGTCAAATGCCCACCCACCAGGAAAAGCAGGAGATTATTGTTCAATCTTTTATAATCCTTTCCGGAATGTTTGGGTTTCGAGTATTCGAATATCGGATGGCCCCAGAGGCCGTTGCCGTTACTATTACGAAAACCAAAATTATCTTGATGCAGATTGGTCGAAAGCTGTATATTGGACTAATGTTGATAAGTTTGATAAACCAGAGCCTGAAGGAAAATACCCAGGAGCAGGAGAAACACCACAGTTATATAGCCTGAATGCAATTGCTTATGAAAGTATTATGATTGGGATGCACCAGATTCTTCGTGGACCATCAAATGCTATTTGCGATGAAGGCAATTTTCCAAAGCTTACAGACCTTGAAATTGGATTTAGTCGTGATGGTTTTCACTGGTTTCGGCCTGATAAAAAGGGTTTTATTAAAGGTGAACGAACAGAGGGAACCTGGGATCGAGCTTATATTCATAGTACCACCGGAGTTTTTGTTGTTCTCCACGATAAACTTATTTTTCAGATCTGTCTTCTATTAAAGGAAAACCTGTCCGGTTACGCTTTGAGTTAAAAAACGGAGCATTTTATTCTTTTTGGATAAGTAAGGATAGCACCGGGCGTAGTGATGGATTCATAGCGGCGGGCGGACCAGGATATTCTGGCATTATTGATACGGATGGTAAGAAAGCAATGGAACAGGGTTACAATGAGGTTTAAGTAAATGAAATCAAATTATAAAAAAATACTCGATTGGTTTGTAAATCTCTATCTTGTTTGGATTATCAGCAGTTCTTTTATTGGATTTTTCTATCTCCCAGCGTTTAACTGGTTTACTGGTTCATATACGACCGGAGCTTTGGCTGTTATAATGTTGGGAATGGGATTAACTCTTCGTATTGAAGATTTTCCTAATGCTTTTATTAATTTACTAAAGATTAAACCAATTGTTGATAGCTTGAATAAGCTAAAGGATGAAAATCAGGAACTTGAATTCATCAAAGCAATGCTGTATGATATTCCGCTACGCTCCTTGATTGCAAAAGATGTGAACGGATTGATGATGGCAGGGCGGTGCATCAGTGGTGATTTTTTTGCACATGCCAGTTATCGGGTTACAGGCAATGCAGTTGCCATGGGAGAGGCAGCCGGGCAAGTTGCCGCGAAAGCGGCATTGGAGAATAAATTACCACAACAAATAGGCTTTAAGGGAATAGTGGAATAGTAACCAAAACCAAAAATCAATGATTAAGCCATTTATAGTATCAATTTGCTTGTTTGTTTTCCTAACAAGTATTACTTCGATTGCCCAATCCGGAAAAACGTCACAAAAAAGTATCGCCAACAGTGCAGGTTTTGCCAATGCTGCCAATTTTGGCTTTTCTCCGGAAGCTTCAGGAACTAAAAATACAAAAGCATTGCAGGCAGCGGTGGATAAATCTGGAACAATTGTAGTAAGTCGAACCGGAACCTACAAAATTGCCGGGACTGTTTTTCTGGGTAGCAACACATCGTTGATTTTCGGGAACGATATTTACCTGAAAAAGGTGGACGAAAAAGGCCCGTTTACCCATGTCTTGCTCAATAAAGGCGCGCTGACTAAAACATACGATCACGACATAACTGTGGAAGGGTTGCATCTAATGGTCAATGGGATGGATAAGAATTTTACCGAAGTGTATGGCCTGCGCGGACAGATCGCTTTCTTTTATGTGAAGGATTTGAAAATCGAACGCTTCCGCTGTTTGGATTTGTCTAAAATGCAATTTGGTATCCATGTGTGCACCTTCGAAGATTTGATCATCAACGATGTCGTCATCAAAGGCGACAAGGACGGAGTACACCTTGGACGTGGCAAACGGTTCACGATCAGGAATGGGGTGTTTCAGACTTTTGACGATGCCATAGCCCTGAATGCGCACGATTATGCCACTTCGAACCCCGAATTGGGCTGGATTGAAGATGGTGTTGTTGAAAATTGCCATGACTTGAATGCGGAAAATACCACCGGATATTTTTGC
>JBBSBP010000172.1:0-8408 GCA_038251165.1 Bacteroidales bacterium
AATTATAAAATTGCAGCCAAATCATCTCTATTCCGGAATTGAGTCAACGCGAATGCATTTCTTTATGATCGTTTATTTGCTGACAATGAAGAATAGCCATGCATTCCTGAAATTAAATTGTTTCACATATTAATCCATTTACCACTCGTTTGAGTGCAACGGAAACTACCGTCACGTTAAATGGAAGTGGTAGTTTTTTTACTTTATTTGCCGTACCTGAATTATAGTTCGAATAAAATATCCATGTTGTATGTCGATTTAACTCTTCATAGTTAAAACAAATATGCAGATTGCAATCAACATTTTTAGGGTTTCGTTATTTCACTTGTCCATTATTTTATTCTTCACCTTTTAAACAGAAAACGAATCTCTTAAAGGTTCAGGTATGGAAGCAAACGCAATTCCTTATTCCCTGATCTTATCCATCGCTGTTTGAACAGTATTTCTTGTTTCCCTGGTAATACCGTATTCACAGGCAATTGGGTGTGATTTCACGCCATTCATGTTCTTTGATATATTGCTTTTTTGTGTCTCCCCAACGGAGACATACAGCTTGGCTCAAACTTCTTCCAGGTTTAAGTCCATGTTTGGTTTAAATATTACCATGGATGGACAACATCTGAGGAATATAAAGCACGTTGCCGATTCAGAATATTTAAATATTGTTCCCGGAAGCTTTTATAAAACCAAATGTAGAACGATAATTTTCGGACTCTTCCTTTAAAAATTCTTCACGTGAGTATTTATCCGGAAAATCTCTTAATGAACCGGCCAATTTGATTAGCTCTTTTTTAATTTTTCGGGCATTCTGTAACGAGTCCTGGAGAATGTATTCGTAAATACCATCCAGACTTTCTCTGGCTAACCGGTCCCAACGTATGGGAAGTTTTTTCCTGATTACCACTTCTTAACTTCCTTTTCCAAATCTTCATGAGCAATAAAATCGCCCGATTTCACTCTTTTAGAAGCTGCTTTCACACGTTCTTTAATCTCAGCTTTGGTTAATGGCTCTCCTTTGCCGTATAACCAACAACCAAGGTGTTTTCATACTCTTTGCTCATGGCATAAACCATTCTTAAGAACCGTTCATCAGCATGGTCTACATATTGTTGCACTTCCTTACGTAAAACAATTGCTGTCATGATTTCTATTTTTTTATCTCCGGCAAATTTAACGATTAAACTTGTATTATCTACAGTAAATCAATATAACTGTCAATATATAGTTGGGCTTATTGGGTACTACTATTTGAATAAAAAGCTTGTCGCATAAAGCGGCAGGTTAATAATAGCAAATTCAGCTTCCCTTATTCGCAGCTGGATGCGGGAGATGTTTAACCTGCCGGATTTTGACCGGGATTTGAAGGACAAGAGGATTTTTATTAATTCCTTAATCCCTGATCTTATCCATCGCTGTTTGAACAGTATTCCTTGTTTCCCTGGTAATGCCGTATTCACTGGCAATTTCCCCCCAGTGGCATATGGCCTCCTGAACCTCTTCGATAATGGAGTCTGCATTCTTCAACCCAAAATATGTGGCCAGTTTCATCAACTCATTTCGTCCCGGATTTTTACTTTCCCCGGCGATCATGGTACTTGATAATTCATCATCATTCTCCTCCAAATACTCGGGTAGAATTTATGTAATTAATGTATTGAAAAGATCGATCACTTCCTGTACAATAACGGGATTTGTTTTGGCTATCAACCTGGCGTTACGCACCTTCCAGTCAAGGTTCTTGATTTGATCTGCAAGTACAACTCCTTCAATTTCAGGTGAAGTAATGGATACTTCAAAGGGATACCCCTTAATTTTGCTGGTTATAGGAAAAAGGATGCACAAGCTGGTAATCTTATTGTAATTTTTTGGGGAAATAACCAGTGCTGGACGTTTACCAGATTGTTCATGACCTGCCTGTGGATTAAAATCCAACCAAATAATATCACCCTTATCTGGGATAAAAGTCTCTTTTACCATAGCTCATTTCCTGTTGCTTCACCCGTTTGAACTTCTCCATGGAGGTTATTTTCGTTTATGCGGTCAAGCAAATCTTTTAGAGAATAATTTTTTTTAACAGGCTTGATGATTAAAGTTCCATTTTCAACTATTAAACTAATTGGTAATCCATCTTTCAGTCCGACTTCTTTGATATAAACTCCAGGGATTCTAACAGCCAAACTGTTGCCCCATTTTTGAATTGTTGTTTGCATTAATCGATGTTTATACAATGTTTATACAAACGTACGTAATTAAATTCACAATTTATCGCACCAATTGACAAAGATATTGATTACTTCTTCTTCATTCTTTGTAAGGATGATTCGATGATCCATATTCCCATACCTTTATATCTTTGGAACCCTTCAGTATTTTAGACAACATGCTCCTTCCTCCGGTGGCAATCAGCTCATCAGCGGCGCGAAGTATGGCTTCTATTTCCTGGTCCATTAAATTTGATATCCCACTGCCGTCGAGGGAATAGCTAACTTTAGGTTTTCTTTTGCTCATCTTCAATGGTTTTACTCAATTCATAAGCAATATTCGGGCTTAAAAGCCGCATCATACTTTCTTCTGCGGAGCCGAAACTCAATAAGTTGATGCTTCCGTACCAAACAATTTTTTGATCTATGACAGCAAATTTCTGGTGTATATTTGATTTTAGGACAATGTTTACTCCTGCATTCCGTAAAACGTCAATGGTATCCTGCCACGTGGACAAATCCTTCTGTTTGTATTCCTCTGAAAGTCTTGTCACAACGATTACTTTCACGCTATTCGCAATTGCAACCTTCAGGTTTTGTGCCATCTGCAAGGTGCGTTTTCTGGTAACAAACGGACTTACTATCCGTATTTCCCTGCCAGCATTCAGGATATCATTGGAATAAACCGGTAAAAAATTGTTTTTGTCAAAAAAAATATTCTAGCTCTACATGAGCTGTTCTTTCCGTTAAAACAATACAGTTTCTGTCCTTTTCATAACATTGAACCACATCATCAATGATGAGCTGATTTCTCCCCTTTACCCGGATTTTGGGTGAAGGGGATTTTGATTAAATCTGGTAGTTGTAAATAAAAAAAGTATAAAGACTACCAATAATGATTTTTTGGTAAATTTGTTCCATGGGAAATGAAAGCTATTACGAATTCCTGTTCACGTTGAACAAAATTTCTGTTCCTACCAGGTATCCTGACGATTTAAGAAAACTTTTCGTAGAATATTCAAATGAACGAACAAAATCTATTTTGAATAAAACAAAAGAAATACAACTATGGATAAGGCAACAATAAATGAAGTAATTGCATTTTTAAAACAATCACTGATACTGCATGGCATTAAGGTTGACTCAATTGCATTATTTGGTTCTGCCTTAAATGGAAACATGGATGAAGTAAGTGATATAGATTTTATAATTATCTCATCAGATTTTATAAATGTCGATTTGTTTGAAAGGGCAAAAATGACAATGAAACCTGAAATTGAAACTTTGAGGAAGTATAAAATTCCGATGGACATACTAAATTTATCCCCTGAGGAATACAATAAATCTAATGTTCGGTTATTTTACAAGAGTAAAATTGTAGCTTAGTTTTTTCACTGCTGCATAATTGAAGCTTATGGTACTGCTTTACGACACGTAAACTTTTTAGGTTTCAGTATAAACCGTATTTAACTTTCAAAGTAATTCCTTAATCGCTGTTTGAACAGTATTCCTTGTTTCCCTGGCAATACCGTATTCCCTGGCATTTACCCTCCAGTGGCTTATGGCCTCCTGAACCTCTTCGATAATAGAGTCTGCATTCTTCAACCTAAAATGTTTGGCCAGTATCATTAGCTCTTTTCGCCCCGGATTTTTACTTTCCCCGGCGATCATGGTACTATGAAACCCATAGCCGGAATATCTTTTAATCGGAAAGCACCAGTTCACCAACTTCAAATCTGTTTCCACCGAGTAACAGTGATACGAATAATTTAAGGATACCGGCCATTTCTTCCTGCTACATTTTTTGCGGTTTTCGCAGGGCGTGGTGCCTTTCAGCCAGCGCTTTACGAACCTATAGTGGAGTTGCCTCTAATGAATACATTGTTTTTAGCCTGAGTTCAATATTTTGTCTGAATCCTTGTACCTCAGCTTCCCCACGTTTGAGAACAATGGAAACTAGGGATAACTTGCTCTGGGTTTGTTACACAGATCCAATTATCATAGCTCGTTAATCGACAACGAAAATTCAATTATTAAATACGATTTATGCCACCGATGGAGAGACGAGTATAAAAGCATACTTAAAAATAAAAGTTCATTTCCCGGACTTATACCAACTGGTAGCAAGCCAAAACTAGTTGAAAATCTGGCAATAGAACAAATTAACCAGATTGGAATTGGCAACTTTCTATCAGAAATTAAGGTATGGGAGGATACCAATATCATTACCAAAAAAGAAGCCTATGAACTTCGGAAGTTCACCAATGAAAAAACGTCTGAAAAATATCCACTGGAAATCATCCCAATAGCACGCAAATACTTGATTTATATCATTGTAAGGAACATCTTTTCGCTTTTTCAAACATATACTGCGCCAAAGATGGACACCGATCAAAACAATGGGTGGAGTCATGTATCGATCTTTTAATGGGCAAAAAGGTAGAAGAGCTTTTGAAAATCATATCTGAGCTACCATGTAGCCAAAAACAAGTTGAAAAGGAAAAACAGAAATTATACAACTATTTGAAAAACAATGAAACCCGCATTAACTATGGACTTTTTAAGGAAAAAGGGCTATTGTTCGGATCAGGTGCTGTTTTATTATCAATCTACACTACTTGTAGATTAAGGAACATTTCTTTTACCGACTTTTTACATCAAAGCCTAAAACACAATATGCGCTTTGGCAAACCAATGTTGATTAAAGAATATATCCAAAAAAAGGAAACTTTGGCAATGGCCGCATAAAAACTCCCTGAAATCAGTTTGAACTTACGTCATAACTTTTATTTCCTGGGCGGTTGACGAGATATTCAATACAACCAAAAAGCACGATAGTGCAAAGAAAATCCGACAAAAGATATTTGATGATTTCATAAAAACAATTTTTATAGTGAACGCGAAGATGGAAACAAAAATAAGAGAATTTGGGGTACAGGAAAGGGAAAGTTGATTTAGGTTTCGCCCGTCAAGTCGATTTTCGGGAACAAAATTGATAATTTCCTATGATTATCGAATCAAATTTGAATAGGTGGAAATGGCATCAATATTTTTCATACTTTTTGCACAATTCGATATACTTCAGAACCCGTTCGGGTGAAAAATCACCTTGCATGATATGTGCTGTGGCGATCATGTAATCGCAACCTTGGAAAAGGCGAGTGGAATACCTACGATGTGGTTTGCGTGGATGGCACTATCAAACTTTCGGTTAATGGAAAATTTGTGAACGGCATCAGCAAATCATCTAAAAAATCAGGTTACATCTGCCTCGAATCGGAGGGGGCTGAAATTCATTTCCGGAATTTGAGGATTGTGGAGTTGCCGTGATGGATTTTGACGAACTTTTTAGGAAATACCAAGCGCTGCAGGTTGAAAACAAACAACTCAAAAATAGAATTGAGCAACTTGAAACAAAAGCTGAAACAAATTTAGGCAAATCCTATGATTCAGCGGATTCAACTTATAAAAAGCACGATAGAGCAGACAAACTTAATGAAACAACGGTAGAAAGAAAACCCGTCGATAAATATTCTAAGCCCAACGGTAAAGTTGATTTATTTATGTCGCTTTTCAAAGGCCGCGAAGATGTTTTTGCAGAAAGATGGGAAAACCAGAAAAAAGGAACTTCCGGCTATTCGCCTGCCTGTGGAAACGAGTGGGTTCCGGGTATCTGCCAAAAGCCAAAAGTAAAATGTTCTGTTTGCAAAAGCAAAGATTATTTGCAACTTGACCAAAAGGTAATCGAAAACCATTTACGTGGGAAAATCATTGCAGGAATCTATCCTTTGCTCTTGGATGAAACATGTTGGTTTTTGTCCATGGATTTTGATGATGAAGGATGGCAGGCGGACATTTCAGCACTCAGGAAAACGTGCGCTGATTTTTACATACCTGTTGCAGTGGAACGTTCAAGATCGGGCAATGGCGCACATGCATGGTTTTTCTTTGAAGATCCTGTTGAGGCAGGGATTGCCCGGAAATTTGGAAGTGCCTTGCTAACATCTACCATGGATAGGAGGCACCAAATCACATTTAAATCTTATGACCGCTTGTTTCCAAACCAAGACACCATGCCAAAGGGAGGTTTTGGAAATTTGATCGCCCTTCCGCTGCAAAAAGCTGCCCGTGAAAAAAACAACAGTGTTTTTATCGATGAAAAATTTCAAATCATTGAAGATCAATGGGAATTTTTGTCTGCTGTTAAAAAACTTTCACTCGATAATATTGAATCGTTAATTTCGGAATTGTGTCCTGGCAATGAATTGGGTATCCTAAAAAAGGATGATGAGGAAGAAAACATTAAACTCTGGGAATCAAAAAAAGAAGTATTAATAAAAAAGGATTTTCCGGAAAGCATAGAGGTGGTAAATGCAAATATGCTTTTTATTCCCCAAACAGGTTTTTCCCCAAAAGCTTTAAACCAGATAAAACGCCTGGCAGCATTTAAAAACCCGGAATTCTACAAATCCCAGGCAATGCGCCTCTCTACTTTTAACAAGCCTCGTGTAATTTCGTGTTCCGATGAAATTGGTGATTATCTGTGCTTGCCAAGGGGGTGTGAACCGGAATTAAGGAATCTGTTTTCTGAAATAAATGTAAAAACAAATTGGGTTGATAAAAGAAATCACGGGCGGAAGATTGATGTCAACTTTGTGGGCATTCTGCGTGGGGATCAGCCTGTGGCGGTTGCCGAACTCCTGAAACATGATACGGGCGTATTATGCGGGACTACGGCATTTGGAAAAACGGTTGCTGCCTTAAAACTCATTGCCGAACGAAAAGTAAATACATTGATTTTGGTCAACAAAATTAGCCTGATAGAGCAATGGAAAAATAAAATAGCAGAATTTTTGGTGATCCACGAAAAACTTTCGGATGATGAGCCAGATAAAAAAATTGGAAACAAAAAGAACAAAGGTGTTGTGGGACAGATGGGCGGTGGGAAACATTCATTGAACGGCATAATAGACATTGCGGTCATGCAATCGTTAAACCGCTTGGGCGAAGTACAAGATTGCGTAAAAGATTATGGAATGGTCATCGTTGACGAGTGCCACCATGTGCCAGCATTCAGTTTTGAAATGATATTAAAAAGCATAAATGCAAAATATGTTTACGGATTAACTGCCACACCCACAAGAAAAGATGGCCACCACCCCATAATTTTTATGCATTGTGGCCCTATCCGTTTTAGGGACGATGCAAAAAAGCAAGCCGAAAAAAGGCCATTTGAGCATTATATTGTCCCACGGTTTACTTCTTTCCGAATCCATAAACTAACCGAGCAAGAGGAAAAAGATTGGACCATCCAGGAATTATACGCAGAGATTGTGACAAATGAAATCAGGAACCAACAAATTGTTAATGATGTTATTGCATGTAATCAGCAAGGCAAAAACTGTATCGTGCTGACCGAACGAATTGAACATGTTAAAATACTATCCAAGATGTTACAGAATAAAATCTCGGATGTGATTTCAGTTACAGGAGGAATGGGGGCAAAAAGCACTCGTGAAATAATCGGGAATATAGCTTCTGCCCCAGCGGAAAAACCACTTACCATAGTAGCCACAGGGAGGTTCATTGGAGAGGGTTTTGACGAACCCCGTCTCGACACTTTATTTCTGGCTATGCCAATTTCGTGGAAAGGGACACTTCAGCAATACGCAGGGAGGTTGCACCGGTTATTTGTAGGGAAAACAGAGGCACTTGTATATGATTATATCGACATCCATGTGCGCATGTTTGAACGAATGTACACCAGACGGCTTTCGGGTTATGCCGCTATCGGTTACAAAGTAAAGGGTGAACGCTTTGCATTAATATCCAGGAATGAAGAAAATGTGGATATCATATTCAACAAAAACAATTTTTATCCTGTTTTTTTAAACGACTTGATGAATGCAAACCGAGAAATCATTATTGTTAGTCCATTTGTTACAAAAAGAAGAACGATGCAAATGATAAAGGATTTGGGAATAGCCCTTTCAAAAAAAGTTAAAGTTATAGTTGTGACCCCCCCTTCGGATTATTTAAAAAATAAGTATTTGTAAAGCTGGCAAGACGATATAAATGAAATAAAAACGGCCAATATCCATATTGTTTTCAAATCGAATATTCATCAAAAATTTACTGTTATCGATCAAAATATCGTGTGGTACGGCAGTATTAACCTGCTGAGCTATGGCAGTGCCGAAGAAAGCA
>JBBSBP010000173.1:0-8192 GCA_038251165.1 Bacteroidales bacterium
AATTGCCATGAAAACTCACCTACCGATCTGAAAGAAAATTTAGAATGTTATACCGATGTTCTTTACGACCAAGGGTATAATACAGCCTATTTTGGGAAATGCCACTGGATAAAACCAACAAAGGTCTTTGATGAGAATGCAAATTATGTCGGAACGACCAATCCTCCAGGTGGGTATTTGCCCAACAAATATGATATCTATATTCCACCGGGACCTGACAGGCACAGCATCGAATATTGGTATCAAGTGCTCAAAGACAATCATTTTTCCCACTATGTTTATTCTAATGATCCGGTTGCCATCGGTGGAAAAAGTGATGGTGAAATGTATAAATCAGATGAATTTTCATCAAAGCATGAGGCCCGTACCATTATCGATTATTTGAAAAACAATCGTCAGCAACGCGACTCGGATAAGCCATTTTGCATTACCTGGTCTCTAAATCCTCCTCATCCTCCTTACAATAAAATTGGGGACTGCGAAGCAGAATCATTTGAACTTTATAAAAATATGACTCACGATCAGCTTTTCAATCGTCCTAACAGGACGGATAAAGCATCAGATCTTAATGCGAAAGTGTATTATGCCAATGTTACTTCCACGGATAAGTATATCGGACAGGTGATTGATGCGCTTGATGCTCTCGGATTGGGGGACAACACGCTGGTTGTTTTTACCTCCGATCATGGAGAGATGCTTGGAAGCAACAACAGAATGCAAAAAAATTGCGAATACGAGGAAGCATTTGGTGTACCACTTATTATGCGTTACAAGGGGATCCTTCAGCACAAAACTGATGATTTGCTTGTTGGAACTACTGATCTTTATCCAACATTTCTGGGGTTAATGGGATTGAGTCGTTTGATTCCAAAAGAAGTTGCCGGAACAAACTTTGCTGATATTATTAAAGACCCGCAGGCAGGAACTGTTCATCGTCCGATTTCAACTCCATTTCTTTCAATTGAAGGCAATAAAAAGGGGCTGCGGACAAATGAATACACCTTTACGGTATACGGTGATGGTAGTATAACATTGTACAATAATCTCAATGATCCCTACCAGCTCACAAATCTAAGTTTCGATTCTCTGTCTGCTGACGACCAAAAGTTATTGAGCCAGGAGCTTGGCTACTGGCTGAAATTAGCCAAAGACCCCTGGGTGGATGAGAACAAAAATTCAGATTTTATTGATTACTCGATATCTATGGATAAGAAAAAATGACTGAAAACGCCAACATAGCAAGGCAAGCAAAACAAGAAGATACACTGGATATATCTCGTGGCTGTGAGCTAAATATGCGATATCTGTAAAAATATTTTTTCAGCATTAAATAATAGGAGCTTAACAGAAACCTAAAATGAAGAATTTCAAAATCTTAATAGCAACAGTCCTGATATCACTTCTCAGTGCAAATGCTTTTACACAGAACTTAATTGTAAATCCCGATTTTGAAACTGGCAATAAAAGTGGTTGGAATAATTGGAATAATGGTGTGACGAACAATACAGCTAATGTTTATAAAGGAAGTTGGTCCGGTTATATATCAAGTAGTTCGCAAGGAAGTTTACAGCAAGATGTTACACTAAAATCGAATACGAAATACCGTTTCAGTTGCTGGGCAAAAGTTTCAAATTCAGGGGAAAGTGCCGGATTAATGGCAATTAAGTATAATGAGAACAATGATCAAACATCAATTTCTGTTAATTCTACTGAATTTCAGAAATTCAGCATCGATTTTACTACGGGAAATTTAAGCGGCCCAATTACATTCTCCTTGTATAAATCACAGGCTGCATCTGGGAATATTTATGCTGATAATTTTGAATTAATTGAAGCCGGAGACCTGGTTGCCGGAATCAAACTGACAGGGGGAAATAATTGTTCTACCGTTGTCATTGGCCAATCGTATCAAATGATTGCTGAAATAGCACCAATAACGGCAAACGATAAAAGTATAACCTGGAGCATCATTAATGGTACAGGATCCGCCACAATTAGTGCAGAAGGTTTTGTTTCAGGTGTCACTGAAGGAACTGCACAAGTTATTGCAACTGCGAATGATGCAAGTGGAATTAAAGCAACTTATTCGATTCATATTTTGAAAGATGCACCCGTTTTAAATGGTATTGAAGTGATTCATAATTTGGTTGACAATACGATTGAATTGGGAAAAACTGTAAAATTGAATGGCTTGTTTAATTCTGAATTTTATTGTAATCAATCTGTAAATTGGAGTGTTGAGAACCTTCAGGGGGAAGCGACCATAGGCCATGACGGGTTATTGAAACCACAAGCAGTAGGTAATGTAAAGGTGAAAGTAACTTCCGTTTCAAATCCGGCAGTTTCGGGTGAATTGCTTTTGAAGATTGTATTGGGCGAAACTCATAAATACTATGTTGATGCAAGCTCGGGCAATGACACTAACAATGGATTAAGCATAGACAATGCCTGGAAAACATTAAACAAGGTGAACAGTTCTAAATACTCACCTGGCGATTCAATATTATTTAAAGCGGGAGAAGTTTGGAATGGCCAGCTTGAAATTGAATGCGATGGAGCAAAAGGCTACCCAATTGTATTTTCGCGTTATGGTGAAGGAGCAAAACCACAGATTAATGGTCTGGGACAAAAGAATTATACGTTAAGGTTACTTAACTCAAATTACACGGAAGCTTCAGAATTTGATATTACCAATAAAGGGGCTACAGCCAAAGGTGGTCGTTTTGGGGTATATCTTATAGCTCAAAATAAAGGTTCAATTTATGAAACTGTTGTAAAAAATCTGGATATTCATGATGTGAATGGAGATAAGGTTAAAGCCAATGGTGGTGGGGCAGGAATTCATTGGAGAATAGAAGGAACTGTTTCAAGTCGTTTTGTTGATGCACTAATTCAGGGAAATCACATTTACGATTGCCAAAGGAATGGTATCGGCGGGAGCACAGCCTATGGAGCTTACCAAGGTGTGAAAGAATATTATAGCCTTGGGATGAAGATCAGGCAAAACCTCGTGGAACGTATTCCGGGCGATGGAATTGTGGCTCTGGGGTGCGATGGTGCAATTGTGGAATACAACATTTGCCGCAATTTTACGGATGATTTACCCGTTGGTGATGCGGCTGCAGGAATCTGGCCCTGGAATTCTCTCAATACAATCATTCAGCACAATGAAGTTAGTGGGCACAAAGCTGGCTGGGATGGTCAGGGATTTGATTCTGACTATAACTGCGAAGGAACCATCATTCAATATAATTACAGCCACGACAATGCCGGAGGATTCCTGTTGATTTGCTCAACGAATCAATATGGGGGTTATAATAATAACACAATCGTAAGGTATAATATAAGTATTAATGATGGATTCCGTACCTGGGGATCCGGTGCTAACTTTTGTCCTTCCTTTCATATCACAGGCAATATTGTCAATACAAAAATTTACAACAATACCATTTACCTGAAACCAAAGCCGGCTTCAGTTGAAAAACAGTTTGTAGATGCCGGAAACTGGGGAAATGTTTGGCCAAACCAAACCTACTTTTATAACAATATTTTTTATGCAACAGAAGTTACAGGCTTTGACCTGGGAAATTGTTCCAACTTAAACTTAAGCGACAATTTGTATTTTGGCCCCGTATCAAAACCTTCTGATTTAAATCCAATAACAGATGATCCAAAGTTTGTAAAATCCGGAGAAAGCAACAATGTAAATGACTATAAGCTTTTACCAGGAAGCCCTGCTTTAAAAAGTGGTAAAATAATAGCGGATAATGGTGGTTTTGACTTTTTCGGAAATCCGGTTTCTTCAACATCTGCTCCGAATATCGGAGCTTTTAATGGTGAATTACTTGCCGTTGGAATACCAAAATTATTTGAAAAAGAAAGAGGTTTTTATTCTATCTATCCAAACCCGATTGCCGGTTCAATGCTTACGCTGGATATTAAACAAGCATTGGGAAACGCAACTTTAACAGTGCATACCCTTACAGGCAAAACGGTGTATAGCAATATTTACAATGAAATAAAACAAGGTGCGGTAAAATTAAATACTGAAGCTTACACGCCTGGTTTATATATCGTAACAATTAAATCTGCAACGATGAGCCAATCGTTGAAATTTATAAAAAGATAAGAAAAATGAATATAAAAACTTTGCTGCCTTTTGCTACCATACTTTTTAATTTTGCTCCGAACAGTCAGGCACAGGAAAAGAGAACATCGCCCAACCTTATCATCATATTGGCTGATGATCTTGGGTATGCCGATGTTGGATTCAACGGGTGTAAAGACATTCCGACTCCAAACATCGACCGGATTTCACAAAACGGAGTGCGGTTTACCAACGGGTACGTTAGCTATTGCGTTTGTGGCCCCAGCCGGGCCGGATTAATGACCGGGCGGTACCAGGATCGTTTCGGTTATAGCCGCAACCCTTTGTACGCACCCAATGACCCGCAAATGGGTCTACCTTTGAGTGAAGAGACTTTAGCCGATGTGTTGGGAAAAGCAAATTATAAATCGTTGGCCATTGGCAAATGGCATTTGGGCGCTCACGAATCGTTGCACCCGCTCAAAAGGGGATTCAACGATTTCTACGGCTTTTTGGGCGGAGGTCACCAATATTTTCCTGAAAACCTGACACTGAACGATCCTTATGAAGCGAAAAACGAGTACGACAGTTACAAAACCAAACTGCTCCGAAATTTAGAGCGGGTTGTGGCGAAAGAATACCTGACGGACGCTTTCTCCCGGGAAGCCGTTTCGTACATCGAAAAGAACAAGGATCATCCATTCTTTATTTACCTGGCTTACAACGCGCCTCACTCTCCTTTGCAGGCTACAAAAAAATACCTCGATCGTTTCAGTCATCTTCCCGAGGGAAAGCGTAAAACGTATGCAGCGATGGTCAGTGCAGTTGATGATGGAGTTGGACAGGTGCTGTCTAAACTGAAAGAGCTGAAGATCATGGACAATACAATTGTCGTCTTTCTTTCTGACAATGGTGGGCCTGAAAACGACAATGGGTCAGACAATGGCATTCTGCGCGGACAAAAAAGCGATTTGTTCGAGGGAGGAATCCGCGTTCCGTTTGCCATGCAATGGCCGGAAAAAATCAAGGCCGGAACGGTTTACGACCATCCGGTTATTTCGCTCGACATTTTTGCCACCATCGTTGCCCAGACCAAAGCTCCGGTAAAAACTAAAAATGCGTTGGACGGGGTCAACCTGATTCCCTACTTAACCGGCGAAAGATCGGGAGAGCCGCACGATTATTTGTTCTGGAGAAAATTCGATGCAAAGGATTATGCTGTGCGAAAAGGCAATCAGAAAATGGTGATTAAAAGCGCAGGCGAAAAAATGCTGTTCGATTTGGGAAATGGTGTTTCGGAACAAAACGATTTGGGCACTGAAGAAAAGAAACAAACAGAAAAACTCTCGAACGAATTCAAAAAATGGGAATCAGCAACCGTTGGCCCGGCATTTTTAGGATTGACCCAGGACAAGGAATACAATGTAATTCATCCCGACAGATTTAAAAAACCAACGAAACAAACCAAATAACATGATTCAATCACTTAAAATATGGATTACCTTGTTGCTGATAACCAGCCAAATCGTTACAGCCTGTTCTTCGGAAGCCAAATCCGGTGAACTTTCGGTTTCCCCTAAAAACTACTATTTCAATTCTGAATCGAAAAGTGCGAAATCCGACGGATCATTCGATAAGCCATTTCAGGATTTGTCGCGGTTAGGCAGCCTGAATTTAAATCCGGGCGACTCCATTTTGCTGGCTTCAGGTACAGTGAGTCGGGGTTCCATCGTATTACTAAACGTTCAGGGATCAGCAGATCAGCCGATTGTAATTTCAAGCTACAAATGGGGCAGTCAATCTGCCGAATCGCGTGCAACCATCGATGCCAGAGGTTTTCCGAATGGAATTTTGCTTGAAAATTGCAGCCACATCGATGTGACCAATTTGATCATTACGGCCAATTCAGGAGGAATGAAAACTTCGGATGGAAAAACTCCGGATATGAGATGCGGAGTTCTGGTTCATACCACAAAACCAGGCAAGTTTGGCCAGATTCAATTAATCGGCTTGCAAGTGAAGGATATATTTTATGAAGAGCCGGGTTTTATTCGGGGTGCTTCAGAGGTAAATTCGGCCAACGGAACCCAGCGATATGGCTGGGGTATCCGGTTTATCAACAATACAGAAGGCGCACTTCTTCACGATTTAGAGGTGATGAACTGCGAAATAACCAACACCGCCCATACCGGTTTGAAATTCACCGCAAAAGGTCATGGGATTGAGAATATTTCGGTTTTAAATAACCGGGTAACTGAAACTGGTGGACCGGGCATGCAAATGTCAGGCGTTAAAAACGGCTTGGTAAAAGGCAATTACATCAATGGTTCGGGAAGCAACAACGACACGCGTAAATGGGGTCGCGGCAGTGGACTGTGGACCTGGGGAACGGCGAATGTGGTGATCGAAAACAATTCATTTCTGAATGCCAATGGACCTGGTGATTCTGCGGGATGCCACATCGACTTTAATTGCAGCGACATCGTGGTGCAGTATAATTTGAGTGCCAACAATGCCGGTGGTTTTTGCGAAATCCTTGGTAATAACTACAATTGCGCCTACCGATACAACATTAGCGTAAACGATGGGTACCGGGTCAAAGGCCAGAATGGCGCTTTTCAGGAAGGAAAAATATATTGGCTCAGCGGATATGTTGGAAACAAACAGCAGCCAAAAGGTCCGTTTAACAGCTATTTTTACAACAACACGATTTATACGAAAAAAGAGATTGTAGCGAATATGGCCGTGGCCAACAGTGCCTCCGGAATTTTAATTGCCAACAATATTTTCTGCATCGAAGGCGAAAGTCAGTTGGTTCCCGGAGATCAGTATGTACCCGACAAAATCGGAAATACCGCGATTGAAAACGTTTTATTCGAAAACAACCTCTATCTGAAAAACTCAAATTGGCCCAAAGAGGTGCTTATTCAGGACAAAGATCCGATGGTTGGCAATCCCGGATTTCGAAATATGGGAGGACTGAATATCGAAGACTATATCCCAGCCAATTCGCAACTGATAAAAAATAAGGGGATCGAAATCGTGCGTTTGCCCGGCGATTCCTACGGATTAAAAGTTGGGCTAAAGGCTGAAACCGATATTCTGGGAAATAAGATTACTGGAAAACCGGATATGGGAGCAATTGAACTTCCGGAATAAGAGGATGATTTAAAATCTAAATACAACTAAAGCATTCAATATGAGAAGCGAAAATATCTTTTCCAATTTTATCGTCAAATTAATTTTTGTAGGGGCATTTTGTTCCCTTACTGAATCCGTTTTAGCCCAAAAGCCAGTAAAGACACCTTTCAAATTTGATTTTGAAGGAGCTGTGACCAATCCATGGAATTCAGTTGGGAATGGAATAAAGTTGACCAATACGGTTGTTTACCAGGGGAAACAATCCCTTGAGGTTGTTTATGCGACATCTGCAGAATGTTCGTTTATCGTGGAGCCCAATTCCACTTACCGGGTTTCGGCCCAGGTGAAAACAGCAAGTGGCTCAGACCAGGTTCTGTTAAATCTAAAAGGCCTGGCCGAAAATAATATCAGTCAGGCAAGTGCATTGACTGATTGGACATTGCTGCAAAAAGAATTCAATGTTGGAGATGGCCAGATCAAAGCCATTGTCGAAATAGAAAATCCGGACAATCCAGGCAGGAACAGTGTTTGGGTGGATGATCTTCTGATTGAGCGTGTTGGTGATTACAAAAGTGTAAAAGTAGCAGGCATCAAGCCGCTTCCTTTGCGAATACCCAAAAGCGACCAGGGAATTGAAGCCCAGCCCAATTCAAAACTAGACTGGTTTCTGGATGCAAAATTCGGCATGTTCATTCATTGGGGTATATATGCAGGGCCGGCACGGGGTGAATGGATGATGCAAAATACAGGGATGAGCCCCGAAGAATACAGGAAATTTGCCTATCCATCAAGTGGAGATGAATATTTTGCAGCCGACAAATACGATCCCAATGAGTGGGCACAACTGGCAAAGGATGCAGGAATGAAGTACATGAGCTTGACTACCATGCATCACGATGGCTACGCTCTGTTTGAAAGCAAATACATGAATGCTTTTACCTCAAAACAAACGCATAACCGCGAT
>JBBSBP010000174.1:0-8087 GCA_038251165.1 Bacteroidales bacterium
AACCAACCAACCAACCAACATATTTCCGATGAAAAAACTACTGCTGATTTTTTTGTCTTTCGTGTCTTTGGCAACAGCGAAAGCACAAGACAAAATCATTACCATTAAGCAAGATACCATCGAATGCCGGATCGTATCAGTCAATGCAGAGCGAATAAGCTACGAACAAAAAATTTCAGACAAACAATATGTAGGAAAGTCAATTTCAATTTCAGATGTGTTACAATATTTTCGTACAGGCAATCCTGACAGCTTTGGCGATAGTATTGATCATGAAAAAGCCAAACGCGAACGTCCTGAGCATCGCTGGCTGTTTTCGCTACAAGGTGGGTTGGCTCATTCGTTAACCGACTACAGCGATTTTAAAAATTTATTTCTCAGTCAGAGTAATTCTGCATCCGAGGCCGACGATTACATCAGAAAGCTCAAAAACGGGTATCACATCAACACAAGTCTTCATTATTTGCTGACTACTTTTTTAGGCTTTGGCGTTGATTACAATCTTTTCTATTCGGAATCAAAAGGCGATTTTTTGGCCCAGGGATTTGGGGGGATGAACCTTCCGGTTTACTCCAATGTAGGACTGGATGAAAGGTTGTATGCCCATTTTGCCGGTGCCTCGGTTTTGTTTCAGCAATTTCCTGACAAGAAAAGAAGAATCAAGATTTCGGAAACAATATCGCCCGGTATTGTTTTTTTTCGCGATGAAACCAGAGGCAACGAATACCAGGTTTATTGGGGCGATAATGACTCTTATTCCGGAGTACCCCCACAATACTACGACCATGCCAATAGCGTAAGCAAAAGCACAAACTTTGGGGCAAAAGGCGGCTTGTCGATAGAATATGGAATTACGCCGCAACTTTCGGCAGGCCTGGCCGGGAATTTTATGTGGGCAAAACTTCAAAAAATATCGACCAAGAGTTCAGCATCCAATACAAAAGATCAGAAACTTGGAAAACCCATAAATATTTCACACATCGACTACGGTTTTACTGTCCGCTATAATTTTTAAACAACGCTGACCTGAAAAATAAAAAAATGATCCGTATGAACCACTTTTTAAAAATCATCATATTACTATCTTCCACTATCACATTTTTTTCGTGCAACGATGAATTTATCAACGACAAACTCAATATTTCAGGTGTGGCCGCATCAGCCATTATCATTTCGCCGGAATGGGACGCTGATGATTACCAGTTCAAGTGCGATGGTGTAAAAAATGCCGATTTCAGTATCATCAGTAAACCCGACTGGCTGATCCTTGACAGCAATTCAGGAAAATTTGCAGATAGCATTGCAACCATTCATGGTTCTGCAAATCCGGAACCGCGTTTTTCAAAGATAGGCTTTTATGTCGATCAGATGATTGTAAATGCAAGCGGTAAACAGTATGCTGTACCGGTGTATTATATAACCGAAGGAAACCCTTCTGTTAAGGTAGACAGGGTATTTGAAATAGCGTCCACCAACTACAACAATGTGTTGCAGATTTCCAATTCGGGCGATGGCGTTTTACTCTGGGACATCGTCAGTATGCCTGACTGGCTGACGGTAAACATGGGCCAGTTCAACCCGATGTCGCTCATACTGGGGAAAGGGGCAGCTGCATCTCTTCCTTTCACTTTCAATATTCATGCGGCCGTTCAAAACAATCTGAAAGGACCCATCGTCCTGAAAACCAACGACAAAAACAATCCGCTGGTCGAAATAGCCGTTTCTGCCAATCTTGGATCACCTGAACTTTATATTTCTAATATACAGATTGATTTTGGAAGTTCAGAAACAACAAAAACAACCCAAATTTACAATCAGGGAAGTGGTATCCTGGTTTGGCGTTTTGAAGGATTGCCCGAATGGCTTTCGGTTTCAACTGCCAGCGGAATAGTGATGCCCTATTATACCTCCAACGATTTAACCTTTACATGCACCCGCGGTAATCTTCATCCCGGACTGAATTCGGCAACCTTTTATTTGAAGACCAACGACTCGGATGAATCTTCGGTGGCTGTTACCGTTATCGTTCGTGTGCCTGGCACCAATGCAAACATAAAGGCATTAGAGGGCAATATCGTTGATGCAACGTTTGACAAAACTACCAATACATTGTATTATGTCACTGGCCAGCCCAATAAACTGTTGGCTTACAATGTAACATCCAAAACTGTTTTGCACGAAGTTGCCTTACCTAAAGCCCCGACTTGCCTGGCAATGTCCGAAGACTTTACAAAAGCTGCTGTTGGTCACGGCGGACTGATCAGTGCGATCAACCTGAATAATTATTCTGTAACAAGAACTATTGAATATGGCTATTCTATTTACGACATGGAATGGACCAAAGATGACTGGTTCTGCTATACAAAAGCCGGTACTTATATGAACAATTTGCTCTGGGTGAACATTTCGACTTTGGAAACGGCCGAAAGCAATGACAAGGAAATGGACGAAGGCACTTATCTGAAGAAAGTACCTGAACAACCATATGTTATTGCAGCAAGAAGGTATTCCAGCCCCTCAGGAATAACTGTTTTTGATATCAATACAAAATTGGAAAAAAACTATCGGCACCAGAGTCTCGGAAATTATTGGTTTTCATCTGGCGGTCAATATATGTTTGAATCCAATGGAAATGTTTACTCAACAAATGCAATTGTTACACCTTCAGGAAGAAATCCGGATAATGTTTCTACTATCGGCAAACTGAAAATCCCCGGTACCTCGTACTATTCCAATTTACCCTGGATTGACTATTCATCAGCATCGAAAAGTATATGGGCTTTATCTGGATCGCCATTGATTTACCAGTTTGAAGACAATGATTACACGCTAGTAAAAACTTACGCCTACGACGATATGTACCAGCCCGATACCCAATCTGCCGCCTACGAAGTGGAGGCACGATATGTTTTCTCAAATGATTCGGGAACTGAATTGTCGGTTTTGCGCAAGGGTAAAGACAAAAACAATTGGTCGATCGAATTTATTTCGGTGCAATAGCTCGTGATATTTTTATTGATTTATCCGATGAACCTCTTTTATTAAAGGATTACATCACTTTATTAACGATTAAGGATGTACACACCTGGAAACATTTTGTATTTCACTCCCTTTTATTTTTCCAATGGCGGAAGGAAAAAAACAGATATCAAATACAATAAATTTATAAAAATAAAAACCGCAGTAAATCAATTGTTTACTGCGGTTTCGCTATTTTTGATTATCGTTTTTAATCGACTTTATTTTACTTCTTCGAAATCAACATCAGTAACTTCGCCGTCCTGTTTGTTGCTTCCACCTGTATTGGCCTGAGGCTCGCCCTGCGGCTGTTGTGCTTCGCCTGACTGTGCCTGTGCATTGTACATTTCCTGAGAAGCAGCCTGGAATACGGCATTCAGCTCAGCAGTTGCTGTATCAATACCTTCCAGATCCTGAGCAGCGTGAGCAGTTTTCAATTTACCCAATGCTTCTTCAATCGGACCTTTTTTATCAGCCGGCAATTTGTCACCAAACTCTTTCATCTGTTTTTCAGTGGTGAAAATCAGACTGTCAGCCAGGTTCAGCTTGTCAACCTTTTCGCGTGCAGCTTTGTCAGATGCTTCGTTGGCAGCTGCTTCATCACGCATGCGTTTGATTTCTTCGTCGGTCAAACCTGAAGATGCTTCGATACGGATCGACTGTGATTTGCTGGTTGCCTTATCTTTTGCGGTTACGTGCAGGATACCGTTGGCGTCAATATCGAAGATCACTTCAATCTGCGGAACTCCGCGTTGCGCCGGTGGAAGTCCGTCGAGGTGGAACCGACCGATGGTTTTGTTTCCGCTGGCCATAGGACGTTCGCCCTGAAGTACATGGATTTCAACCGATGGCTGATTGTCGCTTGCGGTGGTGAATGTTTCAGTTTTTTTCGTAGGAATCGTAGTATTTGATTCGATCAAACGGGTCATTACACCACCCATGGTTTCGATACCCAGAGAAAGCGGAGTCACATCAAGCAACAATACGTCTTTTACTTCACCGGTTAATACACCACCCTGAATAGCAGCTCCGATAGCTACAACCTCATCGGGATTTACACCTTTCGAAGGAGCTCTTCCGAATAACTCCTGTACTTTTTCCTGAACGGCAGGAATACGGGTTGAACCACCAACCAGGATCACTTCGTCGATTTCGCTTGCTTTAATACCTGCATTTTTCAGAGCCTTGCGGCAAGGTTCCATCGTGGACTGGATCAGTTTGTCGCACAATTGTTCGAATTTGGCACGGGTCAGGGTTTTTACCAGATGTTTTGGAATCCCGTTCACCGGCATGATGTAGGGCAGGTTGATTTCAGTCTGCGTAGAACTTGACAGTTCGATTTTTGCCTTTTCAGCGGCTTCCTTCAAACGCTGCAGTGCCATTGGATCCTGGCGCAGGTCGATTCCTTCGTCTTTTTTGAATTCAGCAGCCAGCCAGTCAATGATTTCCTGATCGAAGTCGTCGCCACCCAGGTGAGTATCACCATCGGTTGATTTAACTTCAAATACACCTTCACCCAGTTCCAGGATCGAAATATCGAAAGTACCGCCACCAAGGTCGAATACAGCGATTTTCATTTCACGGTGCATTTTATCCAGACCGTATGCCAGGGCAGCTGCTGTTGGTTCGTTGATGATACGACGGACATTCAAACCTGCAATTTCGCCGGCTTCTTTGGTGGCCTGGCGTTGTGAATCGTTGAAATAAGCCGGAACAGTAATCACGGCATCGGTAACTTCCTGTCCAAGGTAATCTTCAGCAGTTTTCTTCATCTTCTGAAGAACCATGGCTGAAATTTCCTGTGGTGAATACTTGCGATCATCAATAACCACACGCGGAGTGTTGTTGTCGCCCTGAACTACGGTATAGGCAACGCGTTTTATTTCTTTGGTCAGGTTTGCATAGCTTTCGCCCATCAAACGCTTGATTGAATAAACAGTTTTTGACGGATTGGTAATGGCCTGGCGTTTGGCCGGATCACCTACTTTGCGTTCACCATTTTCAACAAAACCAACGATTGACGGAGTTGTACGTTTCCCTTCGCTATTGGGGATTACAACAGGCTCGTTACCTTCCATAACCGATACACACGAGTTGGTGGTACCTAAGTCAATTCCAATAATTTTTCCCATTTTATGTTATTTTAAATTTATTTTAAATTTATTTTTTTCTAAAAAAGTTAAACACGAGTTCTTCCTTTCAATCGCTGTGCCATAAACCCCCAGCCCAAAAATCTGGCAAAATTGACACAAGTTTGTTTTGGCATAGGTTTATCCTGACAATTTGCGTGACAAAAAGACAGCGAAGGGAAGAAAACAGATGTCGGAAAAGTCATTTGCCAGTCACGGATTGTCATTTAATTGTTGTTGAATTGACTTATTTTTTGGAAAAACAGCTTCCGGAGTATTTAAAAGATGATTATCTTCAACCGGTCTAAATAAACCACAACGCATGAAACACAAACCCTTACAGGCAGTTCCGCGCGAACGCCTTTTGTCACTCGATGCACTTCGCGGCTTTGATATGTTCTGGATTACAGGCGGAAGTTACCTGGTTACCGTGCTGGCCCAATACACCGGAGCAGCCTGGCTGAAACCGGTTGTCGATCAGATGGATCACGTCGAATGGGCAGGATTCCACTTCTACGACCTGATTTTCCCGCTCTTCATGTTTATCAGCGGAGTTGCCATTCCTTTTGCGCTGGTTTCAAAACTTGAACGGAAAGTCCCCAAAAAAGAACTGGCCAATAAAGCGCTGAAACGTGCACTGATACTTGTTTTTCTTGGACTGATTTACAACGGGGTATTCCGTAACGGGTTCGAAAATCCACGTTTTGCCAGCGTTCTGGCACAGATTGGTCTGGCATACTACGGTGCCGCCATGATTGTTATTTACACCAAATCGTTTAAAAGTCGTTTATACTGGCTCGGCGGAATCCTGGTTGGAATTGGAATCATTCAGCTGCTTATACCGGTTCCCGGTATAGGTGCCGGAGTTTTGACTCCTGAAGGTTGCATCAACGGCTACATCGACCGGATGTTTTTACCCGGACGTTTATATGGCGGATCATTCGATCCGGAAGGATTGTTATGTATTGTTTCAGCAGTTTCTGTCACTCTGATGGGTTCGGTAGCCGGACATTTTTTACGCGACAAAAAAACCAACGATCAGAAAAAACTGAAGATTCTTTTCTCCGTTGGAACTTCAGCAATTGTGCTGGCGTTACTCCTGAGTACTTTTTATCCGATTGTTAAAGCTTGCTGGACAGCACCCTTTAATTTACTGACCGGCGGAATCGGATTCCTGCTGATTGCTTCCTTTTATTACATCATTGACGTAAAAGGCTGGAAAAAATGGTCGTTCTTCTTCCGGGTGATCGGCATGAACTCAATCTTCATTTACCTTTTCTACGATATGGTTGATGTTGCCCATACCAGCAAATACCTCTTTGGATGGACCGTTCTCTGGGGAGACTTCGGACAGCTGGTCAGCATAACAGGAACCATTATGCTGGTGTGGTCTCTGCTTTACTACATGTATAAAAAGGGAATTTTCCTGAGAGTGTAAAAACAAAGAAGCCGGTTCAGTTGAGCCGGCTTCTTTGTTTTAAGGGAAATGGTATATAGATCAATGTTGGTAACTCCTTCTAAAAACAACTTGTCTTCTTTGAGATAGTACTTTCTTGATCCATTTATAATTGTAACCAATACTGAAATGGGAATTAAAGCTTGAATTTGAATCGTCGGAAATCGATAATTGATTGTTGCCCGGGTTGGTTATTTCAGTATAATTACTATAACTACTTCCGCTTGAATTATAATTATAAATATTTGATGTTTTTTCGATGCATTTTATCATGCACTCATTGTGCGTTATCAATTGCCGGAAAGAAAGCCGAATATCCAATCTATAATTTCTTACTTTTGTAGCCGATTTGAAAACGAACCAATATGTCAGTCCACAAAGAAATAAGGAGGGTTACTACCCATGTGCTTTCAGAAATGAAACTGAAAGGCGAAAAAATTGCCATGCTTACTTCCTACGATTTCAGCATGGCCAGGCTGGTTGATCAGGCCGGTATCGACATCATTCTGGTGGGCGATTCCGCCTCCAACGTGATGGCAGGCAACGAAACAACCTTGCCCATCACGCTCGACCAAATGATTTACCACGGCAAATCGGTAGTGAGAGCGGTGAACCGTGCATTGGTTGTGGTCGATATGCCCTTCGGAACTTACCAGGGGAATTCGCTTGAAGCGCTGAATTCTGCCATCAAAATCATGAAGGTGACACACGCCGATGCCGTGAAAGTGGAAGGAGGCAAAGAAATAATTGAATCGGTCGTGCGGATTTTGTCCGCCGGAATTCCGGTAATGGGACACCTGGGTTTGATGCCGCAATCGATCAACAAATATGGAACCTACACCGTTCGGGCAAAAGAAGAGGATGAGGCGCAGAAGTTGATTGAAGATGCCAAATTGTTGGAAGAAGTCGGTTGTTTTGCCATCGTTCTGGAAAAAATACCGGCCATTTTGGGAACCCAGGTTGCCAAAGAACTGAAGATACCCATAATCGGCATTGGTGCAGGCGGTGGAGTAGATGGACAGGTACTGGTCATTCATGATATGCTTGGACTTACACAATCGTTCTCACCACGCTTTTTAAGAAGGTACCTGAATCTTTCAGAAGAGATTCAGGGCGCAGTAAACGCCTATGTTCAGGATGTGAAGTCGCAGGATTTCCCCAACGAAAAGGAACAGTACTGAGAGTTTCAGGTTCCAAGTTTCAAGTTCCAGGTTGAGTTTTGCAACCAATAACCTGCAACCAGATGTGGCTTTTGAAATTCTTCAGCCCTGAAAGGGCGATAGATCAATAGCCCCGGGTAAGGAGGAACGACGCAACCCGGGGTTGAATGAAGAATAGTGAACCAGGGCGCATCTAAATAAAAAATTTGAAATACAAAGGCTGTATGCGCCGCAAAATAGATATTGATTATTGGATATTTAATACGATGAGTTGATCCCAGCCCTGAAAGGGCGATAGATCAATAGCCCCGGGTAAGGAGGAAC
>JBBSBP010000175.1:0-8073 GCA_038251165.1 Bacteroidales bacterium
GAATCCCATAACCGTTTCGACAAGTATGCAGTCGAAATTTGGACGGGCGACGCCAAACTAGGTTATATACCCCGCTCAGCAAATAGCACCATTGCCAGCCTGATGGACAAAGGCACAAAGGTTGAAGTAACGGTACTTGAACTTTGTCCTACTGCATTCCCTTATGGTAGCGTTAAGGTGGAAGTCTTCTATATCATTGATGCAAATGACAAAGATTAACTTCCGAATGACAATGAATGACCACTGAATGACCATTGTATGTGAAAGTTTGACCACTGTATGACAAAATCCCTAAATCCTCTTCCCAACCCCTAAATCCCAACCCCAAACCCCTCTTTTTTATATTTCCCCGTTTTTCTTTGGTTTTCCATTATACTTCTATAACTTTGACGCATATCTTTACAATTTCACGTAGGCGTTCATCTATTTCATCATTATTCATTCATGTCACTAAAAAGCATTTTAATCACAGTCCTTCCAGCCCGAACCATAATGTTTGCCGAGCTATCTAAACTGATGAATTTCTCATCTGGCTCTCATACTGAATTTGATAGATTGCTAACAGAAAATATTCTTGCAAAACAAACTGAAAACAATAAAACTCAAACTGCTAACTTTCTGAAGCGTTTATACTTACTGGATGATAATGCCGCTTCATTTAGGGTCTTTCATTATGTGTGGGGGTTGGCTCCTGAAAGTGATAAGCCGTTGCTCGCTCTTTTATTGGCTCTTTCACGGGATTTTCTTCTTTCCGAAAGTGTTGATCTGATTAAGAATACTTCAATCGGATTAAAGGTGGCTGTCAATAATATTGAAGATTGTATTGAATCAGCTTATCCAAAACGATATACTCCTAAAACTCTTTTATCATTATCTCAAAACATTGCCTCCTCCTGGAAGCAATCCGGTCATATTACCGGCAGAACTAAAAATATCCGCACAAAAATCAATCCCGGCTACCATGCCGTTGCTTTTGCATTGTTCCTGGGCTATTTGGATAATCTGAGAGGTGACTTTCTGTTTCATACAAAATGGATCAAAGTGCTTGATTCAACTGAAAAGGAAATTAAAGCCTTGGCTCATGAAGCTGCAAAACGCGACCTTGTTCAATTCCAGTTTGCCGGAAGTGTCACCGTCGTTAATTTCAATACGCTCATTAAAAAACTGAATCTGGATGGCATCGAAAATTGACAGTTTATTGTTTAATTACGACAAGGTTATAAACGAGCCTTGGACCATTACACTATCCGGCCAGGAAAAGGTTTGGTTTCTTGTTTACGATCCTTCTGAGCAGCGTAAAATGGATCTTCGCCAAGGTGACTTTGAGCGCTATACCAAAAGAGCAGGTAAAAACTGGGTAGAGCTAAATATGAAACCTTGCTTTCCTCAATGGATGTCATCTCACCAGTATAGGCAGCGGTATTTCGAGAAACCAAATGCCATTGCTGATCAGATAGAATCGAATTTTAAGAATTACGTTATCAATTTTCTGAATGAAAAACTCAATGATGTCGCCGCCGATGAGAACACAGTAGTGGCAGTAACACACGTGTCCTCTTTATTCGGCTTTTTGTTGCTATCTGATATTTTAAAAATCATATCTCCTGCCATAAAAGGTCGCCTCTTAATCTTCTTTCCAGGTGAATTTGCTAATAACCATTATCGATTGATGGATGCTCGTGATGGTTGGAATTATCTCGCTCGCCCTATAACTGCTTAAAAGTAAAATACATGCTTAATAAAGAAATTTTTACCCTCAACCCTGATGAAAATAACCTCTTGAACAACGGTTATGTTGAAATCAATACTCCAAAGGACACCAATGGGTTGAAAGTGATTCATCATGAATTAAAGACTTTTGTTTGTGAAGGTGAATACCAGGCTGGCCTTTACCGTATATTGCAAACGTATCTCAATCATTTTGAGCAGCCTATTCAGCCAGCTGTTTGGGTCAGTGGATTTTATGGTAGTGGGAAGTCACATCTTGTTAAGATGTTGAGCTATCTCTGGGAAGATTTCGATTTCTCGGATGGGACTACGGCACGCACCATAAAACAATTACCGGATGATGTCAACGACCTGTTAACTGAATTGAACAGGAAACAAGCAGTTCATGGCAGACTTGCTGTTTCGGGTACTCTGAAGGATTTTCCTTCACCGGATATTCGTTATTCTTTCTTCCAGTTATTCATGAACGCGCTTGGCCTTCCGCCTCAGTTCCATCATTTTAAATTTGTGCACTGGTGCAAAAAAGAAGGCATATATGATGCCTTGGTTAAGTTTATTGGTGAGTCCGGAAGCGATTTTAAATCGGAATACGAAAATCTGTTTGTTTCCTCATTGATTGCTGAAGGTATTCTGAAACTTAAACCGGGTTTCGCCGAAAATGAGGGCAAGGTATTGGATTATCTCAGCATCAATTTTGTAAGGGTCGTCTCAATTAGCCGCGACCAGCTTCTGGACACGCTGAAACACGAAGTGTTCCCAATGTTTTACAAAAATATCCCATGCTCAATAATAGTATTGGATGAACTCCAGCAATATATCGGTAGCGATGGTGATAAGGCAATTGATGTTCAGAATCTTACGCAGGAATTGTCAGGAGGTTTTGATGGGAAACTTTTACTGGTCGCAACTGGTCAGAATGCGCTTACTGAAACTCCATTCCTGCAAAAGCTCCAGGACCGGTTTACTGTAAAAGTTCTTCTTTCTGATGCCGATGTGGACACGGTAACAAGAAAAACTGTCCTTGCAAAGAAAGCCACCGCAATTACCACAATTCAGAAAAAGCTCGACGATTCGCTGGGTGAAATTTCACGCAGCCTTTCAGGTACCGATTATGCTTTCCGTACTGATGATAAGGATACTTTGGTTGCCGACTATCCTGTGCTGCCATCAATAAAGAAATTCTGGAAAAGGATTCTCATGGCAATCGATACAGCCGGCACTCATGGTCAGCTCCGCAGCCAGCTTCGTATTATTGATGATGGGGTAAAACTGGTGGCTTCAAAAGAATTGGGAGAGTTTATTCCGGGTGATTTTATTTTCGATCAGAAACGGGGTCAGCTTTTACAGAATGCAATGCTTCTTCAGGAAACCAACAACCTGATCGAAGATTTCCGTAAAAAAGGAGGTGATAATACTCTCCTTGCCAGGATAATTAGCATTGTGTTTTTAATTGATAAACTTCCAACCGACGTTCCTGGCTTAAGGTTAAAATCTGATAAGGCAACCATTGCTGATTTAATCATCAATAACCTTAACGGTACTTCTGAATCATTCCGAAAAAGTGTTGATGAAGCAATTGACAAATTGGTTGATAAGAAATTATTGATGCCAATCGGCGACGAGTTCAAATTACAAACCCGTGCTGGTGCTGAATGGGAAACGGAGTTTACTGCCCAGGCTTCCAAACTAATCAATGATGGAGAAGACGAGATTCTTCGCATTCGCCGCGAAAGTATTATGCAGTTTCTTAAAGATAAGACCAAAACTATTCGAATCCTGCAGGGTAAAAGCAAACAGAATAGGGAGTTCGACTTATACCAGGGAAATGAAAAGCCTAACACAGATAATAAGTTGAACCTTTGGATTCGTGATGGTTGGCTTGAGAATGAGGCACTGGTGGTTGATGAAATCCGGGCAGCAGGCGCTGATGCTCCTCTTGCATACATGTATGTCAAAAAACAGAAAGCGGAAGAACTCCGGACTGAAATCATCAAGTATCGTGCTGCTGAACTCACCCTGTCAGCCAAAGGTTTTCCGGCATCTCCCGAAGGTCAGCAGGCCCGCAAAAGTATGGAAACGCGCAAGACCAATGCAGAAAATCAAATCGATGATCTGATTGAAAGCATTGGAAAAGAGGCACTGGTTTACCTGGCTGGAGGAAATAAAGTTGATGTTGGCACATTGTCCGAGAATATTAAGAAATCATTGGACGACATTGCTATTCGCCAGTTCAGGGAATTTGGTAAATGTGATTTCAACAATTGGGATTCGGCAGTCAAAAAAGCACTCAATGGAAACATGAGTGCATTGCAGGATATTGGTTACAATGCTGAAATTAAGGATCATCCTGTTGCTGCATCATTGCTCAATTTCATTGGCAGCTTTACAAAAAAAGGTTCCGAGATTCGTAAAAACTTTCAGCTCTCTCCTTTCGGATGGCCCCAGGATGCTATCGATTGCATGATAATTCTGCTCCGCTTATCGGAGAATATCACCACTTCCGAAACCAACCTTAACCAGACCCGCATTGGTATGGCGGAGTTTAAAAAAGAAACCTTCTCACTAACCTTGCCTGAAAAGATCGAAATCCGCAAGCTGTATCAAACTGCAGGCATTTCATGCAAATCAACCGAAGAGGTTCTACATTCTCATACTTTCTTGAATAAGCTTTTTGCGCTTGCTGATATCATCGGTGGGGATGCTCCACTCCCTGAGAAAGTGAATACACAATTTATTACGGATATCCAGTATTTGGATGGTAACGAACGCCTTCGCAAGATTCACGACGATCGAAAGCAGCTATCTGATACCTTTTTATCATGGAATAAATTTTCTGATACGGTAAATAAGCGTAAGCCAAAATGGGACATCCTGATTAGTATAAATCGTTTCGTACCGTTAACAGCGTTAACCGAAGATATAAAGAATGAAATTATTGCAATTCGCAACGGTCGCCTTCTTTTGAATGAGCCTGATCCGGTTGCCGCCCCGTTAAACAAAATCACGGATTATGTTCGTTCTGAGCTTAACTTATATCAGGGCAAATACGTTTCTGTACACAAGGAGCAAATGGGTGACCTGACCGCTAACACTTATTGGCAAAAGATTTCACCAGTTCAGCAAACGGATATTTTAACTAAATATGATCTGAATGTTGCTCATACAATTGATACTTCCGATCATGCAAAAATAATTGCCTCTCTCGAAAGTATTTCCCTCTCAGCATGGAACGATAAAATTGCTGCACTTCCCGGTAAGTTTCAGGCTGCACTCGAGGAAGCTATTGCAATCTCAGCTCCGCAGGCTCAAACATACTCCTTTGCTAAAAAGACAATAAGCAATTTGGCAGAACTTGATTCCTTCCTTGCCACGGCAAAGACTAAAATTGAGGCCCTATTAAAAAATGGCTCTGTAATTATTAAATGATTTTTTCAATACGCTTTTTAAATGGCCTCATTAAGTTCATCACAGCGGAGTACGCTCGAAAGTACGGTAGTTAAAGCGCGAAAAATAGCTGAGAAGGGTGCATTGAATGCGCTTAAAGCCATGGCTGTCGATCAACCCGATTACTTTCCCCATCAAACTGAAATTCAGCGTGAACTGCGCAGGCGACTCCGCAACAGGGCTCGTTTATTGGGTGATGAATTGGATAATAAAACACAGCAGATCAATCATCTGGCCTATGAACTTGCTTACGAGTATTGGCATAAAATGCTCTTTGCCAGGTTCCTCGAATGCAACAATTTACTGATTCACCCGGTTCATGGTATTGCGGTTTCCCTTGATGAATGTGATGAAATGGCTGTTTCAGAAGGATATCCTGATAAATGGACAGCCGCGGCTAACTATGCATCAAAAATGTTGCCGGCTATTTTTAGGCCCGATGACCCCTTAATGCAGTTGGATTATAGTACAGAGGACCGCATTGCGCTCGAAAACTTACTTTCAGCAATTGATGAATCTATTTTCCTGGCCGATGACAGCCTGGGTTGGGTGTATCAGTTTTGGCAAAGCGAAGCCAAGACAACCATAAATGCCAGCGGAGCAAAAATTGATGGCGAAAAGTTACCCGCCGTTACCCAGCTTTTCACCGAACCCTACATGGTTCATTTCCTTATTGACAATACAATTGGTGCATGGTGGGTTTCTCGCCATCTGGGTGAAACACCTCCCGTAAACTTCGAATACCTCCGTTATTTAGACACTCCTCCCCCCACGGGGGAGGCCGAGAGCGGGTCTCCTGTTGGGTCTCCTGCTTCCGGCACCTTCCCCGGTTGGCCATCTACCACAGCCGAAATCACCACACTCGATCCCTGCATGGGTTCTGGCCACTTTGTGGTTTCTTTATTTTTGGTAATGGCACAGCTTCGCATGTACGAAGAAGACCTATCAAAAGAAGAAGCTACGGACCGCGTGATTTCGGAAAACCTTTTCGGATTGGAGATTGATCCTCGCTGTACACAGCTTGCTGCCTTTAACCTGGCACTGTCTGCATGGAAATTTTGCGGGCATTATAAGATATTGCCCGAAATGAACCTCGCCTGCAGTGGTATCGCTCCTCGTGGTAAGAAAGAAGACTGGATAAAATTAGCAGGCTCAGATGTTCGGATGCAAAACGGCATGATTGCATTATATGAGCTATTTCAGCAAGCACCTGAATTGGGGAGCTTGTTAGACCCGGCTTTGATAGGCCATCCTTTATTAAATGCATCATATTATGAGCTTAAACCGGTATTGCAAAAAGCATTAGCTAATGAAATCGAACTCCAAAATGATGAACAAATAGATCGTGGTGTGCTGGCTGCCGGTATAGCTAAAGCAGGTGAGATTTTATCAAATAAGTTTACTTTGCAGATCACAAATGTCCCATATCTTTCACGAGGTAAGCAGGATAAAATCATAGCAGACTATTGCAACAAATATTATTCGGACTCAAAAGGCGACCTGGCAACAGTATTTCTGGAGAAAATGCTCAAATCCTGCACAACAGGAGGTGTTGCTTGCAGCGTTATTCCTCAGAACTGGCTTTTTCTTACTTCCTATAAAAAGTATAGAGAAAAACTATTGAAAAATGAAACATGGAGTATGGTGGCCAGATTGGGTGCTAAAGGCTTTCAAACACCAATGTGGGATTTTAATGTAATGCTTATCTCCTTATCCCATCAAAAACCCTCACACGAACAACCATTGCTTGGCCTTGATGTATGCGATGCCCCTAATGCTGTTGCTAAAGACAAAGCGCTCAAAACAACAGAACTCAGAACTGTTAATCAAAAGGATCAGTTGAGGAACCCGGATGCAAGAGTGGTCATGGAGGTAGAGAATGGAGGGGAACTATTAAATAGAATCGCATTTAGTAATCACGGGTTGGTATGTGGTGATAGACCAAGAATGTCAACTTATTTTTGGGAGATAGCTAACAAGAATGATATTTGGATTCCTTATTGCGGTACAGTACCAAAAACTATACACTTTGGAGGAAAAGATACCTATTTGAGATGGTGTAATGGAACAGGGGCAATTAGAGAATTAAAAGGTGCGACTAATCTTGAGACTCATGCATGGGGGAAAAAAGGCGTTGTAATTAGTGCTATGGGTAATCTACCAGTTACATTGTACACTGGGATGGCTTTTGACAATAACACAGCGGTAATTACTGCAAATAACTTTAAAGACCTTCCGTCAATATGGTGTTTCTGCTCTTCACCAGAATTTCAGAAAGCCGTTTGTAAAATTGATCAAAAGTTAAATGTTACAAATGCTACATTTGCTAAAGTCCCATTCGATATAGAACATTGGCAAAAAGTTGCCACAGAAAAATACCCCAATGGCTTACCACTTCCATATAGTGATGATCCAACGCAATGGCTCTTTCATGGTCACCCTATAAAAGCAGAAAATCCTTTGCAAGTATCTATTGCCCGCTTGCTTGGCTATCGTTGGCCTGCCGAAAGTGATAATGAAATGGAACTTGCACCTGAAGCCCGTTCTCTGATTGCTTCAGCCAAAGCCTTTGATCATCTAAGCGATGATGATGGTATTGTATGCATTCCATCTGTCAACGGCGAACCTGCTGCAGCTGATAGGTTAAGGGAATATATAAAAGCCATATTTGGAGATCAGTACTCAAATTTTACAATCGAAGAATTAATCAAACAAACAGGTGTAAGCACAAATAGCTTGGAAACCTGGTTGCGCGATTACTTTTTCGAGCAGCATTTTAAAATGTTTCAGCATCGCCCTTTTATCTGGCAGATTTGGGATGGAACGAAAAATGGATTCAGTGTTTTGGTCAATTACCATCAGCTTACTAAAGAAACCCTCGAAAAAATAATATTCAGATAC
>JBBSBP010000176.1:0-8030 GCA_038251165.1 Bacteroidales bacterium
CATGACTAATTTTTTTCTAAAATTACAAAAATAAATTATAGAGAACATTTTGAATTGTTTATTTACCCATACCATTCCCTCGTCCGTCCCTGCAATTTGCCGAGCACGTAAATTGTAATATTCACGTCGTTAACAATCTGGAAATCGAACATGCCCACACAAATAAAATCGGCACCGTTTTGAAAAGCCCAGTTAAAACCATCTTCGGGAGTGATTGCACCCGCGGCAAGCACTTTGAATCCCATAACCGGAACTTTTGCCCGGTTAACAAATTCCACGGTTCTATCAGGGAAAAGGCAAAAAAGATTATCATGAAAACGGTTGTGGTCGAGATATTTCTTTCCGTCAACCTCAAACGGGAAGCGGTTTTCGCGCGGGTGCGCCGACCAGTACTGGTCGTGGTGCATTGTTTTCATGTAATAATCTGGAATAATTCCCTGTTCTTCGCAGGCAATTAGCGAGTCGATTGTGTGCGATGCCAACCCGGCAGTGATACCATTCTCGCGGATTTTGTTCATCATCTTGGCGATTATTTCAAACTCATTGTCGCGCACCAGCCAATCACACCAGTTTCCCTGAATCTGAATGATATCCATGCCCATATCGATAGCTTTATTGATATTTACATAAATATCCTTTTTGTCATTATCCGGCCCTACCTGAACGATAACTTTTATTTTGCTTCCAGTCAGTTTTCTGTATTTATTCATGGTTTCCATTGTTGGAAAGCCAATGTTAATTGTATTGATACCAGCTTTTTCTGCCAACATCAGTGTTTCAAAAATCTTCTTTTCGGTGTTGTATGCGCGGAAAAGCGATGGGACATAAATCAAATCGCGGGAGTGTGCCCAGCCGCCAATAAGGTTTCCGCCTAAAACTATGCGGCTGATTTCATGGTCGCCAATTTTCCCCATTGGTAACGGGCCTTTTAAATCTTTGATATCAGCGCCGCCAATTTGAATGGTTGCACCCGACAAAGTATCAACACCAAATTCGCGTGCTTCGCGGAAAGCGCCAAAACCAATGATACCAAGTGCGGGAATGGTTGCTAAGTTTTTCAATGCTTCCCGACGCGAATTGACTGAGCCATGCTCTTGAGCAACAACCGGTTTCGCAGTTTTCATTATATTTTTCATTCCCGTGAGAGCGTAAATGCCGTAGCCTTTTTCTTTTAAAAAGAAGATTACTAAAAGAGCCAGTGCTTCGATGAGGTTTTTATTTACGATATAAAGACTTCCTTCGGCGCCACCAAAAATATCGCCGCCAAATGGTGGGTAGGCAAAATAGTAAAGCAACAAAAGGAATACCCCGGAAATGGAAGACAGGCGAATAAACACCCCGAGAAACAATCCCAGTCCGATCAAAACCAATCCCGCCATATTCAGCGGATCAATAATATTCATGGCAGTTTCTGAAGCGGCCAATGAATGATAAAACCCTGCAAACGGTCCTGTCGCTTTTGCAAGATAACCTGCCGCAGTCCAGCTCCCGGCCATCAGTTTTGAAATACCTTCATATAAAAAGTGCCAGCCAATAGCAATCCTGAACAGGGTAATCATAAGTTTTTTCCAGTTCCAGTCTTTCATGTTTTTGTTTGATTTTGATATTGTTATGCAACAAAAATATCAAATTCAATTTTTAAAAGAACTTAATGAAAGTATGATCTTTGGGAGTTCATGTAATTTAGAATATATATGGATAATTATAAACAAAAAAGGCTGCCCGAAAATTTCGGTCAGCCCTTTTGAATTTATTTGTCACGTGTATTTTAGATACTATTGATTGCGTTCAAATCATCAAATGCAACCTGCAGGCGGGCAATTAATGTCTCTTCAGCTTTTCTGATCCAAACCCGTGGGTCGTAATGTTTTTTGTTGGGTTTGTCTTCGCCATCCGGGTTTCCAATCTGACTTTGTAAATAATCATGGTTGGCAGCTTCGAATTTACGGATGCCATCCCAGTATGCCCACTGGGTATCGGTGTCGATATTCATTTTGATAACACCATATTGAATGGCTTCGCGGATTTCGGCATGAGAAGAACCTGATCCACCGTGGAATACAAAGTTTACTGGTGTTTTGTCTTTCATCCCCAATTTGTTAACGATATATTTTTGTGAGTTATCGAGAATTTTTGGAGTAAGTTTTACATTACCCGGTTTGTAAACCCCGTGTACATTACCAAACGATGCGGCAATTGTGAAATTTGGAGAAACTTTGCTCAATTCTTCGTAAGCATAACAAACTTCTTCGGGCTGTGTGTAAAGTTTCGATGAATCAACCTCGCTGTTGTCAACGCCATCTTCTTCGCCACCTGTGATACCCAATTCAATTTCGAGCGTCATGCCCATTTTGCTCATGCGCTCCAAATATTTTTTGCTGATTTCAATGTTTTCTTTGATTGGTTCTTCAGAAAGATCAAGCATGTGCGAGCTAAAAAGTGGTTTACCTGTTTCAGCAAAATGTTTTTCGCTTGCATCTAATAATCCATCAATCCAGGGAAGTAATTTTTTAGCAGCGTGGTCGGTATGAAGGATTACACGAACGCCATAAGCTTCAGCTAAAGCGTGAATATGTTTTGCACCTGCAATACCACCCAAAACTGCTGCTTGCTGGCCTTCCATTTTCAAACCTTTACCTGCATTAAAAGCTGCACCACCGTTTGAAAACTGTATCATTACCGGAGCTTTTGCAATAACCGCTGCTTCCATAACCGCGTTAACCGATGATGAACCAACAACGTTCACTGCCGGAATTGCGAAATTGTTTTCCTGTGCTACTTTGAAAATAAATTGTAAGTCGGAACCTGTTACAACGCCAGGTTTTACTTTGTCTGCTATTTGTCCCATAATTTTATTTATTATTTTTTTTGAATGAAATCTATAACTGTGCAAGCAAAATTAAACTTTCGGGGTTGAGCGTGCAACAATAGCCTGTTAACTAAGATTAAATTCTTGATTATTTAATATTTGCATTACTTCACCACAAAACTATAATACCCACTTTCCACCTTAAAAATCTCAAACTCATTTCTCTTTCCAAGATTTTGGAAATAAGTTGTTTGTTGTAAAGAACGGAGGCAAAATCAGCGTTAAAAGCGAAGTTGAGAAGGGAAGTGAGTTTAGTTTTATATTGCCCTTTGCGGAAAATAAGTGATGAACCGGTTCCAAACTGATTAAATACCGATTCAACAGAAAATGCATTACTATTGATAATGTGTGAATTATATAACTTAATAAATAAATTGTATCGCATTTGTTGTTTTACTTGTGCATCTTTGTCGAAACCTTAAATATAAAATCCTTTTGAAGTTATACATAAAATACATGGTGAGTAACCGCTGTAAAATTGCGGTAAAAGAAGATTTGAAGAAACTGGGACTACATTTTATTGTGGTAGATTTAGGTGAAGTTGAGATAATGGAAAATATTTCGGCAGAACAACGTGAACAGGTGAAAATTGCCTTGTTTAATTCCGGATTTGAATTAATGGATGATAAGCGTGCTGTTCTGATTGAAAAAATAAAAAATACTATTGTCGAAATGGTTCATCATTCCAATGTTCTGATCAAAACAAATTTCTCCAACTATTTAAGTGAAAAACTGGACTATGATTATACTTATCTGGCCAATTTATTCTCTGAGGTTCAAGGGACTACCATCGAGCAATTCATTATCTCGCACAAAATAGAAAAGATAAAAGAATTGATAACATACGGTGAATTAAACATCACAGAAATTGCCTGGAAAATGAATTACAGCAGTGTGGCACATTTCTCCAACCAGTTTAAAAAAATGACCGGACTTTCACCTTCGCATTTTAAGAAGATGAAGGAAAAAAGGCGAATTCCAATTGAAGAAGTCGGGAACTCGAAAAACATCAAATAGCCGTATAAAGCTTCTTGCAGTGAATATTAAAAATATAATGTTCAAATGAAACGAATCTCAGAAAAAAAAATAAATATCTTATATATTGTCATAGGAGTCTTGTTGCTACTGGAATTGACCGTTTTCTATATCAATTCCCGAAAAGTAAAATCGACTGGCAACCTGGTTGGACAGACACAGGAAGTACTCCGCAGGAGTAACAATGTGCTTTTAGATGTATTGAATATGTCAATTGGCACAAGAGGTTATTTGTTAACCGGAAACAAAATTCTTTTAGAGCCTTATGAAATTGCAATACCTGAAATCAGAAGTAATCTGGAGGCATTGGACTTACTCACTACTGACAATGAAAAACAACATTTACGGATTGATTCGTTGAAAACAATGATCGACGAAAGACTGACTCTTTCCGTAAAAATGATTGAAGACTGGCAAAAGAATGAATTGTTGGAAAAAGATAAATTGGAAATTATTGGACTCGGAAAAACCCGCAACGACAAAATCAGGGATATCATTGCCGATTTTAATTCGGAAGAGTTTTCTATGCTTAAGCAAAGAAAATTAGAAAATGAAGAGAGCGAAAGTGATTCAGAATTAATATTTTTATTTCTTATCATTTTCATTATAATCATTTTTGCACTTGTTATCATTGTCCTGACAAAACAGAGATTCAGATCGAAGGACTTAAGAGCCTTTACCACTGCTCAAAAACAAGCCTCACAATATACCCGAAGTTTGATTGAAGCAAACCTTGATCCTTTGGTTACGATCAGTGCCGAAGGAAAGATCACAGATGTTAACGAAGCATCCGTAATGGTAACAGGTGTTGCAAGGGAAAATTTGATTGGAACTGACTTCTCTAATTATTTTACAGATCCAACGAAAGCTCAGGATGGTTATCTTCAGGTTTTTGAAAATGGTTTTGTTTCAGATTATCCGTTGACAATAAAACATAAAAAGGGAAAGTTAACAGATGTGTTATACAATGCATCAGTTTATAAAGACGATAAAGGAAAAGTTCTTGGCGTTTTTGCAGCAGCCCGCGATGTTACCGCCCAGAAATTGCTCTCAAAATATTCGCTGAGTTTAATTGAAGCAAGTCTTGATCCTTTGGTTACTATCAATACAGAAGGGAAGATCACTGATATGAATGACGCCACTGTGAACATAACCGGTGTTGAACGCGAAAAACTAAAGGGGACCGATTTCTTCGATTATTTTACACAACATCAAAAGGCTCGTGAGGTATATCAGGAAGTGTTTGCAAAAGGATCAGTGGCTAATTCACCCCTTACCATTCGGCACAAGGATGGAAAACTAACCGACGTATCTTTCAATGGTTCGGTATATAAAGATGATCGCGGAAATGTGCTGGGCGCAGTGGTTGTTGCCCGTGATACTGCTGAGCAAAAATGGGCCATGGATCTTCAGATTGCCAATAATGAGCTTGCCTTTCATAACAACGAAAAGGAAAAAAGGGCTGATGAGTTACTGATTGCAAACAAAGAACTGGCTTTTCAAAACGATGAAAAAGAGAAACGAGCGGCTGAACTAATCATTGCCAATAAAGAACTGGCTTTTCAGAATGAAGAAAAAGGGAAGCGGGCTGATGAATTAAGTATTGCCAACACGGAACTTGCTTTTCAAAACGATGAAAAGGAAAAACGTGCCAACGAGTTAATTCTGGCCAATAAGGAACTTGTTATTCAAAACAGGGAGAAAGAAAAACGTGCAAAAGAGTTAATTATAGCTGACAACGAGTTAGTATATCAAACCAGAGAAAAAGAAAAAAGCGAATTCGCAAATTTAGAACTTGAAGCAATAAGTAATTCTTTGAAATTAGCTTCTCAATATTCGCTCAGCCTTCTTGAAGCAAGCCTCGATCCATTGGTGACAATCAGTGGTAAGGGTAAGATTATGGATATGAATGAGGCCTTGGCAAATATTACAGGAATGACTCGTGCAGAACTTACTGGTACCGACTTTCTGGATTATTTCACCGAACCGGAAAAAGCCCGGGAAGTTTATCTTGAAGTATTTGAAAAGGGATCGGTTGCTGATTCGCCCCTGACGATACGTCATAAAAATGGCAAGTTAACCGATGTCTTGTTTAATGGTTCGGTTTATAAAGATGACCGTGGAAATGTTCTGGGCGTTGTTATTGTTGCCCGTGATGTTACCGACCAAAAAAGAATTGCAACAGAACTGACTGAGGCGATTGTTTTTGCTGAAATGGCAACATTAATAGCTGAGGAAGCGAAAAGTAAAGCCGAAAGTGCCGCCATAATTGCTGAAGATGCGGTAAAAGCCAAGCAGCAGTTTTTATCGAACATGAGCCATGAAATCCGTACTCCTATGAATGCGATTATCGGTTTTACGAAAGTGGTGCTGAAAACCGATTTGTCAGCAAAACAAAAAGAATATTTACAGGCCATTAAATTGAGCGGTGACTCATTAATTGTACTAATCAACGATATTCTTGATTTGGCAAAAGTTGATGCCGGTAAAATGACATTTGAGCAGGTGCCTTTCAAAATTGCTTTATCTATATCTGCCATGCTCCATTTGTTTGAGCCTAAGATTCAGGAAAAGAATTTGAAATTCATAAAAGAATACGATAAAAGAATTCCTGAAGTACTTCTTGGAGATCCGGTCCGCTTGCACCAGATTATATTAAACCTGGTAAGTAATGCTGTTAAATTTACAACAAGAGGAAAGATTAAAGTGAGTGTCAATTTAGTGGAAGAGGATGAAGAAAATGTTACCATCGAATTTGCAGTTTCTGATACCGGGATAGGGATTCACGAGTCTAAAATAGAAAAGATTTTCGAAAACTTCCAGCAGGCATCCAGCGGTACTTCACGCTTATATGGTGGAACAGGGTTAGGCCTTGCTATTGTTAAACAATTGGTTGAGGCGCAAGGTGGAAGTATTCAGGTAAGCAGTAAAATTAACGAAGGTTCTGATTTTAGTTTCAAATTAAATTTTCAGAAAACAAATGCTAAAGCTGAATTAGATATTGAACTGGTTGAACTGGATAATGAAGTTACAGATATAAATGTATTGGTTGTTGAAGACATGGCACTCAATCAATTACTGATGAGAACTTTACTCGACGATTTTGGATTTGAATGTGATATTGCTGATAACGGGAAAATTGCCATCGAGAAAATGAAAACAAAATCGTACGATATCATTCTTATGGATTTGCAAATGCCTGAAATGAACGGATTTGAAGCTACAGATTACATTCGGAATAAAATGAATTCCGATATCCCCATCATAGCCTTAACCGCAGATGTTACCACAGTTGATTTAGATAAATGCACGGCGGTTGGTATGAATGATTATATCGCAAAACCTATTGATGAAAGGGTTTTATATAGCAAAATGATTGGTTTGGTGAAAAAGGAATCAATGCTTATCGACCCCGAAGTAAGTGTAATTGATAAAACAATTTTGGTTAAATGCACAAATCTGGAATATTTAAATATCCGCACCAAATCGAATCGGACATTGATGATGGAGATGATTTCAATTTATTTGAAACAGACCCCGCCATTAATTAGTTCGATGAAGAAAGGTTTACGCGAAAAAGATTTGGGTACTTTGTACTCGGCAGTACATAAAATGATTCCCTCCTTTTCAATCATGGGAATCAGTCACGATTTCGAAGACATGGCTAAAAAAGTACAGGATTATGCAAGTAATAAAAAAAACTCAGATGGAATACCCGATATGGTACTTCAGCTCGAAAATGTATGTGAGCAGGCCTGCGTTGAATTACAAGAGGAGTTTGATACAATTAAAAACAACATATAATGAGCAACAAAAATAAAATAAAACTTTTTCTGGTTGATGACGATGCCTTATTTTTAAAATCATTGGAAATTGATTTTCTCCAGCGAGCTGATTTTGACATTGAAACCTTTTTAACCGGAGAACTTTGTGTGGAGAATCTGGCAAATGGTCCGGATTTAATAATCCTGGATTACTATCTCGATGGTATTGAAAGAGATGCGATGAACGGAATAGATACTTTAGATAAAATAAAAGCATTTAACCCCGATATTCCTGTTGTCATGTTATCTTCTCAGGACAAAATTGATGTGGCAATAAACTGCATGCACCACGGAGCCGCCGA
>JBBSBP010000177.1:0-7985 GCA_038251165.1 Bacteroidales bacterium
CGGCCTGGAAAAAAATGGGGTCACCGCAAAATCCGGACGCGGAACAACTTGCCGAACTCGAAAAATCCGGACAGCTGAAACTTTCTACATCGCCCGCATGGGTGAATATTGTGGATGGAAAAGTCGTTGTAAAGATGCAGTTGCCCAGGCAGGGAGTGTCGCTGCTGCAATTTCAATGGTGAAAATACGTAGAATCAACTTTCTTTAAGTATCGAAATTATACAGCTCGTAAACGCAGGAAATGGAAGATGATCTGAGTTATTTGGGATATCAGCCCTGTAAAGGCGAAATATAGGTAGCCAGGGGCAAAGCGACGAAGGAGTGTCGCCCCGGGTTAAAGAACAATGAAAGAAAACCGTCCGTATGAAAGTGTTTTTCAAAGTATAAACTATCTTTCGGACGGATTAGCAATCTCCTTCATAGATGATGTAAAAAAGAAAATAATGGTTGATCTTAAAGAGATTTAAACATAAAAAATGAAAAACCTGACCAAATTTTTAATTCCCGGATTGTTCCTGTGCCTGATTTCTTTTGGAATGATGAGTTTCTTCCCGATGGAATCCAGTGCGCAGACCGGATGGCCCCGGATTACCAAAGAAGCGAAGCCCTGGAGCCGCTGGTGGTGGATGGGCAACAGTGTCAATCCTTCCGACCTGAAAGCGGCTATGGAAGCCTATTCCAAAGCTGGCCTGGGTGGATTGGAAATTACCCCGATTTACGGTGTTCAGGGCTACGAAAACCGTTTCATCAAATTCCTTTCTCCTGAATGGATTGAAAACCTGAAATATACACTTCAGGAAGGAAAAAACCTGGATATGGGTGTGGATCTGGCTATGGCTTCCGGCTGGCCTTTTGGAGGATTATGGGTAACACCTGAAGATGCCTGTAAATACATGAGTGTGCAATCGTATGCTCTGAATGAAGGCGAACTGCTTCAGGAAAAAGTTTCCATGATTCAGGAACCCCTGCTTCGAACGGTAAATCGAAGTAAACTGGATATTTCGCAGTTTAAATACCCAATCAGTGAAAACGAAGACAGCCTGCAAATCTGGGCCATCGATCAGGTACGCTATCCGGTTCCCATGCCGCTACAAACCCTGATGGCCTATTCCGATAAAGGTGAAATCCTGAACCTGACCGACCGGGTTAATTCGGACGGAAGGCTGTTGTGGAAAGCTACGACAGGAAAATGGCTTCTCTATGCCGTATTTGAAGGCTGGCACGGCAAAATGGTTGAACGTGCCGGACCCGGTGGAGAAGGTGATGTGATCGATCATTTTTCGGCCAAAGCGATTGATAATTACCTCGGACATTTCACGAATGCTTTCAAGGGTCAGGACCTGAGTGGATTGCGGGCTTATTTCAACGATTCGTATGAAGTGGACGATGCCCGTGGCGAGGCTAATTTTACACCACTGTTGTTTGATGAATTCATGAAACGGCGTGGTTATGATCTCCGCGAATACCTTCCGGCATTGTTAGGCCGTGACACCCCTGAATACAGTCAGCGCGTTTTATGCGATTACCGCGAAACTGTTTCCGATCTGATCCTGGAAAATTACACCAAACGCTGGCATGACTGGGCTGCGGGCAGCGGAAAAATCATACGCAACCAGGCGCATGGCGCACCGGCCAATATTCTCGATTTATATGCATCAGCCGACATTCCTGAAACGGAAGGTGAAGATATTGTAAAGGTCAAAACAGCATCCTCGGTAGCGCATGTGACCGGCAAAAAGCTGGCATCTTCGGAGTCGGCAACCTGGCTGAAAGATCATTTCGAAGCATCACTGGCTGATGTGAAACAGGCGATTGACTTATTCCTGCTGGCTGGAGTCAACCATGTGTTTTACCACGGGACAACCTTCTCGCCTCAGGATGCAAAATGGCCGGGCTGGATGTTTTATGCATCAGTTAATTTTGCGCCGGGCAACACATTCTGGAACGATTTCAGTACCCTGAATACCTACATTGCACGTTCACAGTCGTTTTTGCAGGCAGGCAAACCTGACAACGATATTTTACTGTATTATCCGATTTCAGACGAATATGCCGTGCGTGGTCGTTCACTATTGCTTCATTTTGACGGTGCCGCCAAAGGTTCTTCTGTTCGCGTATCAGCCGAATACCTCTTCGGAAAAGGTTATGCATTCGACTATATTTCTGACCGGCAAATCCTGAATCTGGAAAGTAAATCCGGCCAGATTATGACTGGTGGAGTCAATTACCAAACCATCCTGCTGCCTCCGGTTAAACTGATTCCGCTTGAAACTTTTAAGAAAATTATCGAACTGGCAAAAGGCGGGGCAACCGTTTTAATGGAACAACTTCCTGAAGATGTTCCCGGATTGGGATTGTTAACCGACCGGCAGCTGAAATTTCAGGATTTGAAAAAGGACTTGAAATTTGAACAAACTGCTGAAATTGTGAGAAGAGCCAAAGTAGGCAAGGGTCAGATTTTACTGGGTAGCCTGACTGATTTGTTGTCGGCTGCCAAAATCCGCCGCGAAAGTATGTTCGACGCAGGATTGCAGTGTATCCGAAGGAATGACGACAATACAACCACTTATTTTATTGCCAACCGCGGTACAAAAACTGTGGATGGACTGGTTTCGCTTCAGACTAAAATCGGCTCGGCTGTTTTGTACAATCCCATGTCGGGCGACTTTGGAAAAGCAAAAACCAATAGTTCCGGTTTATCCGGTGAAGTTTATTTGCAGCTTAATCCCGGCGAAAGTTGCCTGGTTCAGGTCTTTTCCGAAAAAGTTGATGTGCCGGAATATGTTTACATGGAAGCTTCAGGAGAAAAAACAGGACTGAACGGGGAATGGATCCTGACTTTTATGACCGGCGGACCTGAACTACCCAAACCGGTTAAACTTTCGAAATTGGGTTCATGGACCGAAATTCCGGGTGACCGATACAAGGCATTTTCCGGAACAGCGGTATACCGGCATACATTCAAAAAGCCAGTTGGCGATTCGAAATTTTACAAACTCGATTTAGGTCAGGTTGCTCACAGCGCCCGCGTAACTTTAAATGGAAAAGAACTTGCAACCTTGATCAGCGCACCATTTTCCCTTGTTTTTTCTTCGGCCGACCTGAAGAATGAAAATACCCTGGAAATAGCGGTGACCAACCTGATGGGCAACCGCATGGCTGATATGGAACGAAAAGGACAACCGTACAAAATATTTTACAATACGAATTTTCCGGCACACGATGCTGTAAACCGTGGTGCGGATGGTCTGTTTACCACCCTGGGATGGAAACCCCGGGAATCCGGACTGATTGGCCCGGTAACGCTGACTCCGGTTCAACAAATAAAATAAACCTCATAGGCACAAAGGACACATATGAATATTAAAATAATTCTCCGTGAAACTCTGTGTATACGCTGTGTTCTCTGTGGTTAAAAAATTATAACTATAAACTATGTGTCCTATGTGTCTATCTGGTTCAAAACTCAAATATTTCATTGTCGTGCTGGCTTTTGCAAGCTGCCAAAGTCCAAAGCAAAATAAAATTGACCGGCTTGCTTTGGTTTCCCGCAACAATGTGGTGGTTGAAAAGCCTGATACACTGGCCAGCCTTTCGGTCGGAAACGGTGAGTTCGCTTTTACGACCGATATAACCGGGCTGCAAACTTTTTACAAAGAATATGAAAACGGGGTCACGCTCGGAACCCAATCGAACTGGGGCTGGCACACCTTTCCAAATACCGAAAACTACGAAATCATGGAAAGTGCCCGATATTCGGACTACCGGGGCCGGAAAGTGCCCTATCTCAATCAGTCATCAGGAAAGGGTCGCGATGCCGCTGCCGCCAACTATTTTCGCGAAAATCCGCAACGTTTGCAATTGGGTGTTATTCGTTTACTCCTGAAAAAGGCCGATGGTTCGGAAGTGAAAATCACTGATATTGAAAATCCGAAACACCTGCTCAAGCTCTGGGAAGGTCGCATTAGCAGCGAATTTTCGGTTGAGGGAGTCAATGTTCAGGTTGAGGTTTTCTGTCATCAGCAATCCGATTTGGTTTCAGCAAAAATAAGTTCACCGCTGATTGAAAACGGACGCCTCCAGGTGGAATGGATTTTCCCTTATGCCGTGGCAAAAAATACCCATTCAGGGTACGATTTTGCTTCTCCTGAAAAACATCGTTCGCAACTTGAAAAAGTGACTGATCGATCGGTACGGATTCTCCGGACACTCGATAACGATCATTACCAGGTGAAACTCCGGTGGGAAGGCGATGACCAGCTGGTCGAAACTGAAAAACATCATTTTGTACTTTCCGCCAATTCAGGTGGTTCCATTTCATTTAGCTGCCTGTTTTCTCCGGAAGAAAAAACGGAAGCGCTGCCCACTTTTACCGAAACTGAAACCAATAACCATGACAACTGGAAAAACTTCTGGGAAACCAGCGGAATGGTTGATTTCTCTGAATGTACCGATTCGCGGGCCCCGGAACTAGAACGCCGGTTCGTTTTATCGCAGTACCTGACCAAAATTCAGAATTCAGGATCTTTGCCTCCCCAGGAAACCGGGTTGGTTTTCAACAGCTGGTACGGCAAATTTCACCTCGAAATGCATTGGTGGCACACAGCCCATTTTGCCAACTGGAACCATCCCGAAGTTCTGGATAAACAATTGGAATGGTACCGGACCATCTATCACAAAGCGTTGGAAACTGCTCAGATGCAGGGATTCAAAGGAGTACGCTGGCCCAAGATGGTCGGTCCTGAAGGACAAAACAGTCCCTCGGGCGTGGGCAGTTACCTCATCTGGCAGCAGCCGCACCTGATTTACATGGCTGAGCAGTTGTACCGAAGCAATCCTTCACCTGAAATCCTGAATAAATACAAAGACCTTGTTTTTGCCACCGCTGATTTTATGGCCGACTTTGCCGTACCCGATTCCTCCGGAAAGGTTTACAACCTGCTGCCACCGCTGATTCCGGCCCAGGAACACTGGAGCCGCGAAACGACCATGAATCCGCCTTTCGAACTGGCATACTGGCACTGGGCTTTAACCGTTGCCCAGGAATGGCACAAACGATTGAATCAGCCTGCCGATAAAACATGGGAAGAAGTTCGTACCAGACTTCCGGCGCCTGTCCAGGAAAACGGCGTTTACCTCGGTATTGCCAATGCACCCGATTCGTACACCAATCCAAAGAATATGACTGATCATCCGATGGTTACCGGTACTGTTGGAATGCTGCCCATGTGGGACAAAATTGATCCGGAAGTGATGCGCAATACGCTGAAGCTTGTCATGGAAAAATGGAACTGGCCGTCCACCTGGGGTTGGGATTACCCCATGGTTGCCATGTGTGCCACCCGCCTGAATGAGCCCGAAATTGCACTCGAAGCTTTGCTGAAAGATGTTCAGAAAAATACCTACCTGAAAAACGGGCACAACTATCAAAGTGAACGGCTGCGTATTTATTTGCCCGGCAACGGCGGTTTCCTGAAAGCTGTCTCACTGATGTGTGCCGGATGGGAAGGCTCAACTGAAACCAATCCGGGTTTCCCGAAAGACGGTAAATGGAACGTGAAATGGGAAGGATTGACGAAAGATTTTGGCCTCCCCAACCCCTCCAATGGAGGGGCTACTGATGGAACAAACAAAAAATAATTTGAAAAAGAAATACTTCATATTGGTGTTAGCCGGATTATGGATCGGAATTTCCGGAATTCAGGCACAGTCAGATGCCGGACCGTGGCACGGTATTTTCCGTGAAATGCGTTACCACCCCGAGGGTTCCGATTTTGTGATTACCAACGGAACACACCGTTTTAACCGGGCGCTCTACGGCACCAACACCGCTTTCAGGCTTGAAGCCGGCGACCTTCCGGAGTTTGCACTCTATTTACCCGGCATGGGTGGAAACCTGCATCTTGGACTGATTCAGGGCGATTCATCCAAATGGCTGACTGAGACCCAAACCATTGAAGCACGCTATCATGCTGGCTCAATGAGTTACAGGATAACTGATCCGATGCTGGGAAATGGCCGCCTGAATATACAGGTTTTAGCTTTGAGCGACGGTGAAGGGATGATACTGAAACTTTCAGGAGAGGAAATTCCGGTCCATCTTCAGCTGGCCTGGGTTTTTGGCGGGGCAACAGGCAAAAAATTCTCGCGCGACGGAGATCTGGGGGCCGATCCGGAATCTTCCTTTGACCTGAAACCGGAATATTGCGCCGACAATGAGTTTGATCGCCAGCCAAACAGCTTTACCTTATTCTTTGGTTCAGAGCTTGGCCGTTTAACCAATGAGAATTACAAGTCCATTAATAAACCTGTTAAATTGGAGATAGATAAACCTCAGCTTCAGAATAAAAAAAGATTGTATGCATTATTTCCTGAAAATACTGAAATTAAAATCACCGATGCCAGGCAACAACAGAATCCAATCGACTGTTTTAATGCGATAATTTCTGCTACTCCAATTGCAACGGGTAAGTTTGCATTCACCCCTGGAAAAGATTTTTATTTGGTGCTTCTAAATCCGGATACCCGAAAAAAACCAACTTATCATGAATTGCCTGCAATATTTGAAAAAGCCGATGCTGCGCGACAGAAACTGGCTGACCGGATTAAAATTGAAACACCGGATCCATTCATCAATGCGGTAGGTGCATCAATTACAACAGCTGCCGATGCCATTTGGGACGGACAATCATTTATGCACGGAGCCATTGCCTGGCGTATGCCGTTAAACGGCTGGCGGGGCGCCTACGCTGCTGACTGGCTGGGCTGGCACGATCGTGCTGAAACACATTTCAACGGATATTTTAAAGCACAGTATACCGAACCTTCTTCCGGCCCCAGTGTTCCCGATCCGGCCACCAATCTGGCACGGCAAAAAGAAGAGGTCGGAACTGCTTTATTTACTGATGGTTACATTAGCCGTAATCCCGGAAAGATCAATAAACCGCATCACTACGATATGAATCTGGTATTCATCGATCAGTTGTTGTGGCATTTCCGGTGGACAGGTGACCTTGATTTTCTCCGGAAAAGCTGGCCGGTTCTGGAACGGCATCTGGCCTGGGAAAAACGCAATTTCGATGCGGATGACGATGGTTTATACGATGCCTACTGCTGTATCTGGGCCAGCGACGCGCTGCAATACAGTGGTGGTGGGGTGACCCATTCATCGGCGTATAATTTTCGTGCCAACCGGATGGCTGCTGAACTGGCTGTTTTAATCGGGAAAGATCCCAAACCGTACCAGGCTGAAGCCGATAAAATCAAAATGGCGGTGAATAAACAGTTGTGGCTTCCGGAGAAAGGATGGTTTGCCGAAAATAAAGATTTGCTGGGCAATCAGCTGGTTCACCCGTCTGCCGCTTTGTGGACAGTATATCATGCCATTGATGAAGGATTGGCCGATCCTTTTCAGGCCTATCAGACGACCAAATACGTTGATTCTTCGATTCCGCATATTCCGGTTCGGGCAAAGGGTTTGCCTGAAGGCGATTTTTACACGCTTTCAACCACCAACTGGATGCCTTACAACTGGTCGATCAACAATGTAGCATCGGGAGAAGTGCTTCACACGGCTTTGGCTTACTGGCAAAGCGGCCGATCAGAAGAAGCGTTTAATCTGACAAAAAGCATGTTTCTCGATTTTATGTTTTTGGGAAGCAGCCCGGCCAACTTCGGCCAGCTTTCGTTTTACGATGCTTTTCGTGGTGAACTCTACCGCGATTTTGCCGATGGTATCGGCATGGCTTCACGCGTTTTGGTCGAAGGCCTTTTTGGTGTAAAACCTGATCTGATCAACAATTCCCTGACCATCCGTCCAGGTTGGCCGTCGGAATGGTCGTTCGCAAAACTGGAAACTCCGGATCTGAAAATTCAATTCAAACGGGAAGAACAAAAAGACATGTACACCATCGACAGCCATTTCCCGAAACCCCTGAGACTGAAAATTCTGGTGAAATCACAACTGGACGCAGTTCATTCCATCC
>JBBSBP010000178.1:0-7964 GCA_038251165.1 Bacteroidales bacterium
AGGGCTATCAGGACTACGAGAGACACCAAACAGGAAATAACCTTCCGAATGATTGAAAAACCCAAATACAGCCCCAAAAGCACCCAAATAAAGCTACTACCCCAAAGACAGAACCCTACTGCAACGAGGACGATTCTTATAACCCAACTTATGCTGATTGGAAGTAAGGTGAATCGTTGTTTCCTGTTTTTTTCTATGCTTTCCATAATTTTTGACATTTTTTTTTATGCCGTATCGGAGCCGGTCGGAGTTATCGCGTTTCAGTGGCTTAAAGAAGGTTCGTGTTTAGCCGCTGACAAGTTTTTTGCGATAAAATACAACCCGTAGTGGAGCGAAGGCGTGGAGATTTTTTGCAAAACCCGTAGGACCTGAACTTGCAGCGGCGTGAAGGACACGAATTATACCTTCGCCACTGAGAACCGCATAACTCCGCGCCGCTTCTGGCCATAACCTGATGTGGAAGAAATTATAAACAGAGAAGTATAGAAAAAAGGATAACGACCATACCTTACAGTGAATTGCCGGTGTTGGTCATCACCCGGAGAACACCGTAAAATCACCTGACAAAAGGTGATGCGATTACGGGCACGAAAAAAGTATGCAAAGACAAAGCCTTTTGGGGGCTGCCTTTGTATTCTTTTTGCCCGTAACCCGGAGATTCTTTCCGGCATCCAGGTCGGTAAGCGAATGGAATGGTGGATTATCCCGAAGGGTAATCTCATGGAAGTAGCGACGACCGGGAACAGAATGTATCGGAGGGCGTGAAAGAATTTGCCGGAACATGCAAAATCACCGACAGGTGATGTGATAACGGGCGTGAAAAAAGTATGCAAAGGCAAAACCATTAACGCATTAGGTTGTCTTTGCTTTCTTTTTGCCCGTATCCCGGAGATTCTTACCGGCATCCTGGTCGGCAAGCGAATGGAATGGTGGATTATCCCGCAGGGTAATCTCATGAAAGTAGCAACGACCGGGGACGGAATGTATCGGAGGGCGTGAAAAAATTTACAAAGAAAAAAAAAGCTGTTTCGATTACCCGAAAACAACTCCAAAACACATCAGAAATTTCAATATCCGATTCGATTTCAGAATCTTCCAAAGAATCGAAATAGCTACGGTCATACCATAAAACAATTTCCTGATAGTCACCAAAATCGTGATGAAATGTTTTAACTGAACTATTAATTTGGACTTCGTAACAGTTTGATAATCAATGATTGAAAAAGCATAAAAAATGCTAAAAAGTGTTGCATGAACCGTTGTAATTGTTTAAATTTGAGGTAATTAGATAAATAATTACAAATCAAAAAATTACTAGCCATGCAACAAATCAAAGGTACCCAAAAAATCGCTACAATAAACGATAACCCTGAGGAAAATGTCAACACCATTTTTCATACCCTATCTCTAATGAAAATAGCCAGGATAGGTCAGTTCTTTGACAGCACAAAGCGATGTGGGGTAAATGTCTCTGATATTTTGATGCTTCTGCTGCTCATGCCTTTTTATCATCTGAAGAGCGTACCTTTTTTGGTAAAGTCCGGTTTGACAAAAATACAAGGTTTAGAATGTGGCAATAGTGTTTTCTATGATTTGAAAAACAATCCGAACATCAACTGGCGTTCATTGCTGTATCTGCCTTTTATCATTGGTGGATAAAATGATTTTTAATCAGAAAGTATTTTCTACCAACCTAAAAAATGCATTCCAACTCCGGAAAATAAAATAACCAAACCGGCGGCCAGATGTATGTATTTTTCTATGGTATTAAATTTTAAAAATGAAGATCCAATGACAAATATTTTTAATTCAAAACTTAGTTAATTGATGTGTTACCTCATTATACGAGAGCTTGTTTGTTCCGCACAATACCCCCATTTAAAAGGAGGTAATGATGTATTGAAGTGAATCCCTCAATTTGAACCCAGTCGCGGTAAATTCAATTCTTAGTTCCATTTCTGATATAAGTTTCTCTTACCTCAGAGGTGATGCTCCTCATGCACAGCACGAGGCTTCGCGATAAGCCTGAAGACATAGTCTGAATGCCAAAATTATCAGTCAAATTTCATTACTTTCGTATTAAATCTTAGGCAGCACCCATGGTGCACGGTATTTCGGAACCAGGAATTTATTGGCTTCATCATCGTTAATGAACTGATTGTTATCGGCATCCCAGTATAAACGGCGGCCTGTGCGCAGGGCAATGTTTCCTAAATGGGCTACACGTGCCGTGTTTGCTGCAATTTCGATGCTGGCATTCAGGTTGCGGTTGCGGTCTTTTATGCCTTCAATGAAATTCTGCATGTGAAGGTCAAGTCCTTTTCTGCTACCTTTTTGTAATTCAACTCGTTCAATCAGATCTTTTTTGTTCTTTTTCTCCGGAATGACTTCCCAGCCGTCGCGGTCAACAACCAAAGTTCCGTTGTTACCAACATAACCAACTCCATGATTGCGTCCGTAATATCCGCCATCGATACCGGTTCCGTGGTCCCACAACAAAGTGTATCCGTCGAATTCGTACAAGACCTGCAAAGTATCAGGTGTTTCGGCAGCATCGTTAGCATAGGCATATTTTCCGCCCATCGCCATGACTGATTTGGGCGCTTTAGCTCCCATTCCGAACAATCCGTAATCGATGATGTGTACTCCCCAGTCGGTCATCAGGCCTCCTGCATAATCCCAAAACCACCGGAAATTAAAATGGAAACGATTGGGATTGAAAGGACGTTTTGCAGCTGGTCCCAGCCAGAAGTCATAATCAACACCTGCCGGAGCTTCACTATCGGGTTTAACAGGCACAGGCTCCATCCATCCCTGGTAAGCCCACGTACGCACAGTGCGGATTTTTCCCAGTTTTCCCGACTGTACAAAATCAACAGCCGCTCTCCAATGTGGGTCGCTGCGTTGCCACATACCCACCTGTACCACGGTTTTGTATTTGTTGGCAGCACGTTCCATGATGTTGATTTCTTCGATGGAATTGCCCAGAGGTTTTTCGCAATACACATCTTTGCCAGCCTGACAGGCTTCAACCATAGGCAAACAATGCCAGTGGTCGGGTGTTCCAACAATCACCAAATCCACATCTTTGTTTTCGAGCAGTTTGCGGTAATCGCTGTATAACTGAGGCTTAAAACCTTGAATTTTTTCAGTATCAATAGCCCGTTTTTCCAACACATTCCTATCAATATCGCAGATGGCCACACACTCGGTATTTTTCTGGCGGAGGAAGGCAGAAAGATCAGCAAATCCCACTCCGTTGACACCAATTACTCCGCAGCGAAGTTTGTCGTTTGCCCCTGCATAGGAACTAATTGGAATTGGCATAGTAGCAGCAAGGCTCAGCCCGACTGCCGCGGTAGTTGTACTTTTTAGAAATTTTCTACGGTTAGTTCTCATAGATTATTTAGATTAAAGATTAAAGATTAAAGACATAAGTATCAAGATAAAAGATTAAGCAAGCTGATTTACCTGAAACCTGGAATATAGAAATTAGAACTATTAAATCGAAATCCATTTCACATCATCGTTGTAACCAGATTCGACTACTGCATCGATAAACTGCATACCCCGGATACCATCTTCAACGCCCGGAAAATCGAGCCATTCAGGTTTTACTTCTTCACCGTTCATTTTGGCACGAAGTGTTAATGAAAAATTACGGTAAATATTGGCGAAAGCTTCCAGATATCCTTCCGGATGACCTCCCGGAGTGCGGGTATTGTGAGCGGCTGCATATCCCATAAAACCTGTTCCGACACGATAGATCTCGGTAGGTTTGCTGGTCCATTTGGCAATCAAAGTATTGGGTTCCATTTGTGCCCATTCCAATCCGCCTTTGTCGCCGTAAACTCGGATTTTTAGTGCATTTTCTTCGCCGGCTGCAATTTGTGTAGCGATCAGAACACCTTTGGCTCCATTGTCAAACCGCAATAAAACCGCACCGTCGTCATCTAAAAGACGTCCGGGAACAAAGACATTCAGTTCGGCACAGAGTTCTGTAGTTTTTAAACCGGTAATATATTCAGCCAGGTGGTGGGCATGTGTACCAATGTCGCCCATAGCACCTGCTTTTCCTGAACGTTTCGGGTCGGTTCTCCACGATGCCTGAGGATTTCCGGTATCTTCCAGTTTTGAGGACAACCATCCCTGCGAATATTCGACATATATTTTACGGATTTTCCCGAGCTGGCCTTCGGCAACCATCTGTCGGGCCTGTTTAACTGCCGGATAACCAGAATAGGTATGAGTGAGTGCAAGCAGCAAACCTGTTTCCTGCAATTTAGCCTGAAGTTGTATAGCTTCGTCGAGTGTGAAAGTGATTGGTTTATCGATGACCACATTGAACCCGTTTTCAAGCGCCATCATCGCCGGGGCAAAATGTGCAAAGTTGGGTGTTACAATGGTCACAAAATCCATTCGTTCACCTTCCGGTAATTTAACTTCGTTTTCAAACATTTCCTGATAGGTTTTGTAAACCCTGTCGTCAGGAAGGTAGTATGATTTCCCGGAGGAAAGTGAAATTTCAGGATTGATACTGAAACAGCCGCAGACTAGTTGTATTTGTCCGTCCATAAAAGCTGCCAGCCGATGGATGGCTCCGATGAAAGCATCATTACCGCCACCGACCATTCCCATTTGTAATTTACGGTTCATCATATTAGTTTATTTTTTGTGGTTTATATTTTTAGTTTCTGGATTTCTTCGGATGAATAATAATAGAAAACTTATTCGGATGAAACTGTTAAATTGTTATAAAACCTACCAGACCAGAACGGTTTGGGTCCTAAAACGCAAACAGTAAAATCATATAAGTTTTAATCAAGGTACTTTATCGTTTTAAAGTTTCAATTTTTTCATTTTTAAACATAATAGCAAATAAAATAAGCAATATAAATGTTTCGATTGAAGTTACCCCCCAAATTTTGCCCCAATTATATACCCTTGTATTATTTATTACTACAGTAAACATTTCAATAATTTGTCCACTTATAAAATTACCAACCAAAAGGCCAATACCGAATGTTACAAAAAAAATAAAACCTTGGGCCTGTGCTTTCAATTCATCAGGTGCTTTTTTATCAATATATATCTGCCCACCAAGGTAAAAATACCCGAAAATAAGTCCATGTACAATTACACCAATAAAGTAAAGCCAAAAAATATTTTGTGGCGCCCCAAAATAAAATGAAGCATAACGGATAAGCAAGAAAAACAGGCCTGTAACAATGGTGTTCCGTAAGCCAATTTTTTTAATTGCAAACGGAACTGTTATCAGAAAAAACATTTCAGCCAATTGACCAAAATTCATCATAATACTTATATGCTCGAATTTTTTGTCAAGAAGAAATTCAGAGCAATATGACCAATACATTGAGAATGGTATCATCGATAAAAAAGAGAAAATAATAAAAACAGCAAAATTCCTGTCTCTCATCAACTTAACAGTCCTAAGACCTAAAGCATCGATTATCGACATACCCTGATTCTTCATTACTGGGGGTGTATTTGGCAAAGCAAGGTTTTGCAATGATGCAATAAAGCTTACTCCTGCCCCGTAAAAAAAAGGGATATTACTACCATCAAAGGGGATATTTAATAGGTGAACAGTCACAAGACTAAAAATGCCAGAAGTTACCCACCCTATTGACCCAAACACCCGGATGTGGGGGAATATTTCAGGGGGAGAATGCTTCATAGCAATAGAACTGGTCAGGCTCCATGTTGGCATGTGGAAAAACATGGCCGCCAGCAAAAAGGCGAACAGCCAGTTAGGATTCGATGATATTCCCGCACAAATGAGAAAAAAACCCGTAAACAAATTCAGCATTGCAAGCAATTTCTGGCTTGCAAAATAACGGTCTGCAATCATCCCGATGATAGGTGAAGCCATACAACCAATTGCCATAGAGCTCAATATAAGAGACTTAGCTATACTGCCAACATTCATATTGGTGAGATAAGCAGCCAAAGGTACCCACCATACTGCAAACAGCATATATTGGAAAAACATCATTAAGCTCAATTTTACTTTCATGGCTCTCGTTTTTAAATTAAAAAGAACATTTATGTTTATAATTATTCAGTGAAATTCAAATTATTGTTCTTCGCTTTTAAGGTAGGGCAAAAGCGACATAACGGTTTCCGGGAGTTGCTCCAAGTTTAACGCCTCCACAGGCAATAACAACATATTGCTTTCCATTAACTTCGTAGGTGCTTGGTGTTGCAAAGCCAGCAGCCGGCAAATGGGTTTCCCAAATCAGTTTGCCTGTACGTTTATTGTAGGCTCTGAATTTCCTGTCTTTTGTTCCGGCGATAATCAAAAGACCACCTGCTGTAACAACCGGACCTCCATAACTTTCTGCTCCAGTTCCATGAATTCCCTTTTCAGCCAATTCAGGATACTCACCAAAGGGAATTTTCCATACATATTCTCCTGTATTCAGATTAATAGCATTAAGAGTTCCCCATGGTGGACTTATGGCCGGAAGTCCTTTGCTGTCAAGAAACTTAGAAAAAAGACTTATTTTATAAGGAACTTTTGAGTTATTTGGATCCTTGCTTAATCCAGGTTCTTTTGACTGCCCGTTCTTTGCAACTTGTGTCTTGTTCTGCTCCTTCCCAAACAGAAATGATACAACTGCCTTTTTTTTGTTGTTGGAAAGCATTGTGAAAGCCGGCATCATACCTTTTCCGCCGGAAATTATATTCATGGCGTAGCTCTCTGTTCTTCGCTTTTGAATATCCACCAAATTTGCAATATTCATCAGGGGATTTCCCTTCCGTTCTATCCCGTGACATGCAATACAATAATTGGAATAGACATTCTTTCCAGAAATGACATCATCGTTTTTTTCATCGGGTTCTGCTACTCCTAACGCAAGTAACCAAGCTATTTCATTACTGTTCACATATAGAATTCCTTCAGGATCAGCGGCTGCCCCACCCCACTCTGCTCCTCCGTCAAGACCTGGAAATACCAATGTTCCCTCGAAACTGAGGGGAGTAAATGGATTTCCTGATCTGCTTTTCCTGAAAATGGCAAGTAACTCCGCCTTGTTTTCAGCGTAGGGACTTAAGTCTGATTCGGTGAGTGTTTGTCTTACATAAGGCAAAGGTTTTATAGGAAAAGGCTGTGTTGGCCATGATTGTTCACCAGGAATAGTAGAAGCAGGGATTTCCCTCTCTTCTATCGGAAATAGTGGCTTACCGGTAACGCGGTCGAAAACGAACACCTGTCCATGTTTGGTTACCTGTGCAACAGCATCAATCTGTTTACCATTTTGAGTTATTGTAACTAAATTGGGTGGTGCAGGCATATCCCGGTCGAGAATATCATGATGAACTAACTGATAATGCCAAAGCCGATGGCCTGTTTCTGCATCAAGCGCAAGAAGGCAATTTGCGTAAAGATTGCTTCCCTTTCGGTTGCCGCCATAGTAATCAAAAGCAGCAGAACCTGTAGGTATATAAACAATGCCCCGGTCCCGGTCTATGGCCATTCCCGCCCAGTTATTCACCCCACCAATATCCGTATTTTTATAAGCATCTTTGGGCCAAGTGTCATATCCATATTCATAGGACCAGGGGATAGTATAAAACACCCATCTCAACTCTCCGCTACGGGTGTCAAATGCCTGAATACGTCCGATTGCAGCATCTGAACCTTCCGAAACCCGAAGTGGCATGATAATTAAGTCTTTATAAATTGTTCCGGGGGTAGTTGAAACTACAAACTTATCTTTTGCGGATTCGCCCAATCCTGCTTTTAGGCTAGTTCTGCCTTGTTCTCCGAATGACGTAACCGGTTTTCCATTCAAGGCATCCAAGGCATAAAGCCAGGAGCCCTTTGTGTAAAAAATGCGCTTATCTTTACCGTCTTCCCAATAGGTAATTCCCCTGCTCATATTATATCTGACAAACTTCGCCGTATCTTTTGCTTTCCATATCTCTTTCCCGGAAGC
>JBBSBP010000179.1:0-7931 GCA_038251165.1 Bacteroidales bacterium
ATGTTCAATCCTTTCAGGATTATTTTGTTTTCACCATTTCGTTTTCCACGGATTGCATCCGCGGCTATTCACGTTCAATCCCTGCCAGAAGCAGGCTGGCTTTCAGGATTGTTTAATATTTGAACCACGAAGTGGTTGAACTTGAATAGCCCTGCATGAAATGCGGGGACATTCAAATCCGCAATTCCCCCGAACCCTGAAAGGGTTCAACTACATTTTATCCAAATTATTGAACCCTTTTCAGGGTTCTGTTGCTTTCGTTATTCTGTTTCCCATGGATGCAATCCATGGCTATTCACGTTTAATCCTTTCAGGATTGTTTAATATTTGAACCACGAAGTGGTTGAACATGAATAGCCCCGTATGAAATGCGGGGACATTCAAATCCCAAATAAACCCGAACCCTGAAAGGGTTCAATTACATTTTACCCAAATCATTCAATCCTTTCAGGATTGTTTTGCTTTCATCATTTTGTTTCCCATGGATTGCATCCATGGTTATTCATGTTTAATCCTTTCAGGATTATTTTTCCTCTCTTCCATCTCGTTTTTTTCTTCACTATTTCTATAAATAAACCAGTAGGCAATTGGTATAAAGAAGATACTTACCAAAGTTCCTAAGAACAGACCGCCCACAATGGTGGTCGAAAATGGACGTTGGAGTTCGGCTCCCAGTCCTGAGCTGAACAATCCAGGGAACAATGCCAGCATTGATGTTAAGCTGGTCATCAGAATTGGCCTTAACCGCCTTTTACCACCTTCTTTGATGGCCGCTTTTAAACTCATGTTTTCTTCGCGACGCAAGCGATTAATGGTGTCTATTTTCAGGATAGAATCGTTGATGACAATACCGCACATAACGATAATGCCAATTGCTGACATGATATTCAACGATTGTCCGGTAAAATATAACAGAAACAACATCCCGGCGATATCAATGGGTATTTCGAGCAATACAATGATAGGTTGAGTAAGTGATTCGAATTGCGAAGCCAATATCAGGTAAAGCAGAATAAGCGAAACCAAAAGAACCAGGGAAAGTTCCTTCAATATTTTCATCAAACTATAAATACTGCCCGAAAATGTATATTCAAAATTGGTGTGTTTAGCTGAAAAGAGTTGCTTTACTTTGTTTTCGTATTTGGTTAAATCTTTGCCTTTTACCTGCTGATACGAAACCGGGAAAAACTCTCCATTGTTGCCGTCGTATATCTGCTTAAAATCGCTCCCTTCCGATACTTCCACCAGTGAACTCAACGGAATATCGGCTCCATCAGTATTTTTTACGGTGGCAGTCTCAAGCATTTCCGTCAGGGTCTGCTTATCACCGGTAATTTTCAGGGGTATTATTTCCCCTGAAGTTTTAAGCGTACCCACCTGATAGTCGTTTAGCAGGGTTTTAAACTTAGTGGTTAAGTTCGCAATAGAGATATTGTAGATGATTAGTTTTTCGGGATTGAATGTTAACGCAATGTAACTGTTAAATTTCAGTCGGTTTCCAGATTGCATTCCCATAACGCTATCCATGCTGTTCAATACCGCGGTTATTTGAGCTGGTTCGGGTGTTTTGTTTTTTTCGCTTACCTGAACAACAAACGGATCATCTTTGTCGGAAAAGGTATTTTCGAAAATATTATCAGGAGCGCTAAACGAAAATTCGGCTTTGGGGTACTTCGAGCTAAGGATTTTCGGAAGGATTTTCTGAACCGAATCAAACGCGGCAAACGATTTGGCCTCAATATACACCATTGCTTCCGATGTCGAAAGGTTCAAATCTTTATTGAGCAGATATTTTTGTTGCCCAATCCACGCGTTGTAGTGGGCAAGTTGCCCATTTAAAGGTTTCAGAATAGAATCAATTCTTTGCTGGTTTACAGGCACATTTACCTGTTCGTTCCAATCAATTCGCACCATCCAGTCTTTTTGTGCCAATTTTGGGAAACGCTCTTTTTCCATCAATTTAAACACAAACACCGATGCTCCCATGAAGACCAGGAAAGCTATCAGATAGGTTTTAGGGAATCGGAAGACATGTTCAACACCTTTCTCATAGATTTTTTCTAAGGGCAGTTTTTCCCTGAAACTTACAATTGATTTAACAGTGTCACCATGATGGGTTTGTTTTCTGAAAAAGAAATAATAAATAACTGGTATCAAGGTAATTGCTACTACAACCGATACACCCAAGCCTACCGCTACCGCCACTGCCTGATCGTAAAACAATGCCCCGGCAATGCCGCTTACAAAAATCAGAGGTACAAACACCGCGCAAGTCGTTAACGATGAACTGATCAATGGTCTGATCACTTCGTTGGTTCCCTTTATGCAGGCCAATTCGGGGCTTAAGCCCCTTTCGCGGTGCTGCGTAATGTTATCTATTACAATAATCGAGTTATCGATCATCATTCCAACACCCAATACCAATCCCGAAAGTGAAACTATGTTAACTGAAACCTTCATAAGCATCAGAAAGACAAAAGAAAGAATCAGCGAAATGGGGACAATGATTCCAATGATAAGGGGCATTCTCCAGTTCGAGATAAAAAGAAAAACCACGCCAATAGCCATAATAGCTCCCAGTAATAAGTTTTGTTTCAGGTTGCTAAGCGAGTATTCCAACAATGAAGTTTGGTCTTGGGTAATTTGTATCGAAAGCTGTCGATAATCTTTCTGAATTCGCTGAATATTATTGGTAAGTGTGGTTTTAAGCTCGTCCATTTTCGCATCGGCTTGTTTGATGATGGCCATGGAGATACCACGTTTGTTATCGGCAATAAAAATACCCGACTGCTTTGCTGCCTTCACATCGACCTTTGCAATGTCCTTCAATTGAAGAATGCGGTTGTTGGTGTTAATAAAGATGTTACGAATATCATCGGTGTTGATCAACTGGTTGGCGAACCGGATGCTGTACATATAATCGCCGTCGCGAACACTCACGTTTCCCAACCGATAGTTGTATGCGCCAATGGCATTCTCGATAACTTTATAGGTAATATTGAGCGATTGCATGGTTTCTTCATCAGGCACAATTTCAATTACGGCCTCATCGGTTCCGGTAATATCGACCAGGGCCACCTCCGGCAATTGTTCGATACGCTTACCTACCACGTTTTCAACAAAACGGCTCATCTCAATAAAATCGGTTTGTTGCGAATTTCCCGAGATGCTATCGCTGAGGGTCACATTCAGGTAAAATACAGGTATGTCTGAAGCGCTGGCTTTGATTAACCGCGGCCTTTCCAAATCGCGTGGAAGCCGACCCATGGCCTGATCGGTCTTTTCGTTGGCCTCTATATAGGCATAGCCTATGTTTACCCCATACTTGAACCTCAGGCGGATATTGGCCGCGCCATCGCGTGTTTCGCTTTTAACATCTTCGATACTGGCACATTGCATATACTGCCGGCAAAGCGGGGCTACTACAATGTCCTCAATTTCGCGGGCTGTATAATCGGGATACGATACCTGTACCGTTATTTCAGGAATATCAATATCGGGTAGCAATGAAAGGGGTATTTTCTGATAGGAAACCACCCCCAGAATTAGCATGGCCAGGAATGCCATCGCTACTGATACCGGTCTGTGAATTAGAAATTTTACCATAATATTTTATTTTTTTTACCTCAGATTACACGGATGCACTCAGATTAAAAAAGGAACAATCTGTGCCTATCTGTGGTGAAAATTTTGTCTATTTATCTTTCACCACCACCGGAACCATGTCGCCCAAGTGTAATGTGCCCTTTGTGATGATGGTATCGCCGGGTTGCAGCACATCTTCGATGGTATATTCGCTACTGTTTTCGAGCCCCACCTGCACGTAGTTCCACATTGCCATTCCTTTTTTGTAGGTAAATACTACCTTTTTCTCCGAACGATTCGTAACTGCCGATTTTGGAACAACAATTTTATTCTCAACCGCCGAGTTGATCGTAATTTTGACATTCATACCTTCGAACAATCCTTCGTGCGTGCCTTGCAACAAAACTTTTACAAACACCAACCCGTTCTTGTCAACCATAGGGTTTATCTCAGTAATAACACCTGTAATTTTCGTTTCCTGATTAAAATAGGGAGCAATGGAAACGGTCTGGCCTTTCTTTATCAAAGTTAATTCCGACTCCAAAACTGTAAAAAAGGCTTCTAAATTATCGCCCAACACGGTACAGAAAGCTTCGTTGGTTTTGTTGTAATTCATCTCTTTGGCTTGTAAATTAGCCAATACCCCGTCGATGGGCGATTCCATGACCGATGTTGAGAAATCGTATTTTGCCAATTCATAGTCGGCTGAAGCTTGCACATATCCGCTTCGTATTTTCGCGATTTCGAGCAATTCTCTGGGCATTTGGGCTGTATCCTTTATCGCGAACCCTTGGCTGATCAGCACATCGGCCAAATCGATCCTTGCTTTTTCGAATCGGGCTTTAATTTGGCTTAGTTTTATCTTTGTTTCGTAGTTGTCGAGTTCGGCAATGATTGCGCCTTTTTTCACCCGGTCGCCATTGGCACGATATATTCGCTTAAGTTTTGCCTGACTTTGAAACCGAAGCTCCACTTTTTGCTGAGCCATTATTTTGCCGTTGCTGGTGATCTCTTTGTTGAAAATACCCCGGTTCACTTTCATAATTTCCACTTCCATGGGTTTCAAATCGGCAATCGAGTCGGTTTCCTTCGCAGCGGCTGTCGTTCCTTTTTCTCCTGAATTGCAGGAACATGCCAAAATGCAGGCGAGGATAAGGATTGGTAAAATTGTTTTTGTCATGGTTGTTATATGTTTTTAATTCATCTATTCCCTATTCTGTTTGTTGAACCCTTTCAGGGTTCTGTTGCAATTTCATATTGTCTTCCATGGATTTCATCCATGGCTATTCACGTTTAATCCCTGCCAGAAGCAGGCTGGCTTTCAGGATTATGTTGTTTTCATCGTTTTCATTTTTGAACCACGACGTGGTTGAACGTGAATAACCCTGTATGAAATGCAGGGACATTCGACACCACCACCAACCAGAACCCTGAAAGGGTTCAACAATAAAATATAATTCTTTTTCTTACTCATAGCTCAACAACCTTTCTTTTTCGTTTATCACGTTTCACAAAAAACAAGGGCAAATACAGGTAAATGCTTACCATCGAAAATAGCAATCCCCCGGAGGTTCCGGTTGCCAAAGAGAACCAGAACGGTTCTTTTTTGCCATCTATCAAAAATGGAATCAGCCCCAATATAGTCGATAAAATCGTTAAAACGATGGGAATTATTTTTGCATTAAAAGCCTTTAAATAAAGCCTCAAGGTGACAGCCCTGTTTCTTTCCATGCGCAAGTGATTCAGTTCGTTAACAATGTAGATGGCAGCGTTAACCGTTAGTCCGCCCAACAAAATGATGGCCGCGAAACCTCCCTGCCCGAAATCAACTTCAAGCAAGTAGTAGGTCAGGAAAACGCCAATCAGCGATATAGGAATGGTGGATATTACAGTCAGCGGTTGCAGGAACGAATTAAACAAAATGGCGCAGATAAAATAGATGAGTACAATCACCAATAAAACCAACTTCACTTGTTCGTATTTTTCTTCGGAAGTCAGCCATCGGCGGTTGTTCTCTTTGGCCGTGTAACCAATGGGCAGGGTAGGGGTGAACCGTTCCATTGTTTCCTGTAGCACCATGCTGCCCAATTGATAATCGCCAATAAAATCGTATTCGAGTACCAACTGATACTGCTGGTTGTTTTTATAAATGGTATTGGCGGTGCGTTGTTTTTCCACTTTGGCCAAATCCGAAAGCTTTACCTGACGTCCGGTATTGCCGATTACCCCGTTGTAAAACTGCCATTGGTCGTATTGGCCTGCCGTAGCCGAAGTTAGCACCACATTGTTGTATTTGCCATTCAGGAATACCCGCCCGTATTGCTCGCCCTCTTGCGACAATTGACCCACAAAGCCCGACACGCCCGACAATGGCGTATTGTTTAGCGCCAGTAGCTCGTCGTTGAACTTGGCGTTAAACTCGTGCGAAAAATCGCGGGTGCGCATGTCTCTGCCCATAATGTTTACCTCCTGAATACGTGGGTTGGTAAGCAGCGTATCGCGCAATCGCTCGGCATGCCGCGTAAGTTCCTCGTAATTGTACCCTTGCAGGGTTACTTTGTAGCTTCCGGTTTGCTCGCGCAACGAGTTGTTAAACCCATCGCCAACGCCATAAACCTGCCAGTCGGCATCGCTAATGCTGTTCGACTGTGTTACCATCAGTTCCTTTAACTGGTACGGGAAGCCCGAAAACTCAAAATCTTTTTTAAAACTGATGTCCATGCTACCCTCTTCGCTACTATAAATGCGGGTTTCGAACCGCTCGATCTCGTTAAACTGCCGAAGGTAGGTTTCGAGGCGAACAAAAACCTCGTTCATTTGCGCAAGTGTAGCGCCTTCGGGCATTTGTGCATTAACCATCAGGCGGGTTTGTTCTTTGTTGTCGAAATAATGGTTGAAATTTGTTTTCTGCACAAACAGCCGCAAAGTGCCACCAAGCGACATGTCGGTGTATGAGCGGATATTTTGGTTGTAAAATTCGCTCCCCAAGGTGTTGTTGTAGAGCTTTGTAAAAAAAGTCGGCGGTGTTGTTTCTTTCTTGGTGTTTGCGCTGAAACCATCTTTTTCGCCCAAACGCATGGGAAGCATAAAAACCGGCAGTCCGAAGCCCAATACCCCAATAGCGAAGATCAGTTTCTTGCGGCGGTTCATCCAACCAAGTACACGACTGTAAATCCTTGTAATTTTTATAACTCGCCGTTTGCGCCGTAGTTTTTTGCCCAACTTTCCGATTTTGGCCAGAGGCATTTTCTCCATCAAGGCCGGAATAAAAAACAGCGATACCACCAACGATACCGCAAGGTTGATAATTACCACCGCCGAAAAATCGACCAATTGCAGTCGTGTATTTTCGTCTAAGAAAAAGACGATGCACAGCGCGGCAATGGTTGTTAAGGTAGAGGCCGACAAAGCCATAAACACCTTCAGGTTGTTCTTGTACCGAAGGTGATCGATCATTACAATGCTGTTGTCGATTAAAAAACCCAGCGAAATGGTGAACCCGGCAAACGAATACAGGTGCAGCTCGATGCCGAACACGTAATACAGCAAAAACGACAAGCAAATATTGACAAGCAAACTAACGAACAACAAGCCGACATACCTCAGGTTGCGGCTTACCAACCATACAAAACAAAACAAGATAACGAGTGTGGCCACCATGCGCCATAGATTTTTTTCTACTTCGGTTTTTATAAACTCCGACGAATCGCTGTTAACCACAAACGTAAGCGGAAACCCAGGGTGGGCTGCAATGGCGGCGATCTCCTGTTTTATTTTACCTGCCAACCGTACCTGGTTTTGCCCTTCCTGAGCGAAAATTGCCAGATATATGGTGTTTTTGCCGTTGATGCGGAAGTACGACCTTGGTGGTTCGGGCATTAATGCTACCGTGGCTATCTCGCCCAAAGTAACGTTACGCCCGGCAAACTGCCCGATGGGTATAGTCTCCCAAACAAATTGGCCGCTAAACCCGTTTTTTACCACGATCCCTTTTTCGTTCCCGATATATGTAACTTTGCCCTTGCCAACAGGCTGTAGCTTCTGTATGCCGTTTATGGCCGAGGCAATATCGTTTGTCGTTATGCCCAATGCTTGCATACGGCTATAATCGTAGGTAATCACCCATTGGTCGGGCGAAGCGCCATAAATTTGCACATCGCTTACGCCCCCAATTTGCACCAGTTTTTCTTTTACCCGGCTTTCGGCCAATTCGAGTATTTCTTGTGGAGGCAAATCGGCGAATAGGGTATAAACCAACATGGGGCGGTTGTTGCTGTTTTGCCCACCGGCCGCCACTTGCGGGTACGATACCCCCGGCGGCAACTGCGGATAAACACGGCGCACGG
>JBBSBP010000180.1:0-7912 GCA_038251165.1 Bacteroidales bacterium
AAGTTGCCGGAATTTTAGCCTCTGATTTTGGCATACTGCAAGTCTCCAAAGAAGCGATTGTTAAAAAATCGGTTAAAAAATCGGATGTTTACGTTCCGGTTTTAAATCCTGTCAAAGATAATCGCGACAAAAAGCAGTTGCCGCCCGAAACTGAACTCCTGATCAAACTCCATGCTGCCGACTTTAAAGAAAGGGCTATTTTGCACGACGCCATGGGCAACCTGGGCAACAAAAATACAGCTGCCATAGTTTCAAAACGCAAACAGCTCAGCGATAAAATACACGATCTTTCATACAGGATCGACACGCTTTTCACTGCTAAAGAAGAATTTTACCGTACCGGAAAAATTTATACCGCTGCCGAATTGTTCCCCGAGAAATCTGCCTCGAAACCGGAAGAAAAAGAGTTGAGTGATAATGAAGATGCACTCAAGAAAATGAAAAAGAATTTTCAGAGCGCCAACACCAAGGATCAGAACCTGCTCGATTACCAGCAGGAAAAGAAAGGCACTAAACCGGCACCTATGCCTAAAGGCCCGAAACGGACAAAAATTGAGCTGCGTATCGATCAGCGAAAGATAGATATCGAAGCCATTGATTTTAAACTATTGGAAATTGCTTCTCAAAACAAGTGATATAAAACCGGCTGAGAAACCACAGGAGCAAAAAGGCCCTGTGGTTTCTTCTTTTTCGGACAGTCCTGTTTCATTTCAGGCTGATCCGGGTCAAGTGCTTACCCGTACATTGAATGAAATTAAACCAGGTGTTAATTATCATTTCTATAGTTGGGCAAACTTTAACCTGGTGCGCTTGATCACGCACCTGTTAAAATTTACCGGTCCCGCTCACCTGTTGATGACTTCTTACAGCTTTTCGCAAAAAAGCGTCGAAGCAATGCTTTCGCGCAAACAAACAGGACTGCTTTTAAGTGTAAGGATCCTTACTGATAACCGGGTTAAAAGTATGAGCCCGAAACCGTTTCAGATGCTGAAAGAATCATTTGATACCAGGTGTATATCCGTTCACTCAAAAGTGGCATTGATTTATAACGATGCCTGGAAGATAACGGTGATCACCAGCCAAAATGCAACTGATAATCCCAAATTGGAGCGGGGAATAATTTTTACAGATCCGGAAGTTTTTGATTTTGATTTTAAAATACTTGAAAATGAATTTAACACCGGATCAATTAACTGAGGTTGAACAAATGGCGGAGCTTTTTATGTCAGCGGACGAAATTGCCGTTAACATCGAAGTTGATACTGAGGAATTTGAAATCTCCATTAAAATACAGTCGGGGGAAATTTACCAGGCATATATGAAAGGAATTCTAAAAACAAAAATAGCATTGCGTAAAGCAATCCTTTCATCAGCCATTAACGGAAGCAGTCCGGCGCAACAAATGATGAAGGAATTTGAAAATAAATCGAAAATATGAGCCGAAAAGCACTTACCGACGAAAAGTATGAGTTAATTAAAGCTCATGTATTAGATCCAGATACTTCGCCGCTGGCCGAATTCCATCAGGTGATATTGGACAGGGTTATTTCCGTTTCAAAAATTTTGGACAAAAACCCGATTGCTAAACATGCCGTTGCTCTACACATGGTTAAATTTCCGGCTATTGGCAGGCGGCAAGCCTATGAAGATGTAAGGCTGGCAGTGAAACTCTTTAATACACTGCACACTTTTGATTATGATTTCTGGCAAACATGGTTGATCAATGATATTATTAAAAATATTGAGGACTGCCGCAAAGATGGTTCACCTGCAGTTTTGAAAATTGTTGAAATGGCACACGCCAACCTCATAAAAGCCCTGGGCGAAAAACCAAAGGATATTGAGGACCCGAAACGCCTCGAGAAGAATGCATTCTATATTCTGATTCAGAATAATAAAACAGAGGTCAAAATTGACGTTGATAACCTGCATAAACTCCCGGAAGCTACGCTCAGGGAATTAAACAAAGTTTTATTTGTAGGTAACGATATAACCGAGGCCGATGCTATCGAAATAATGGGCACATGATAAGCGAATTAGTAAACCTTAATAGTTTTCAGCAAACCTCAGTTGTCAATGACCCTAAAAATGAGGTAAACGTTGCCGGTCGCGCAACTGGCAAATCCTATATTATTGGATGGGAGATAAACCAGACAGTTCGCAAAATGCCCCGGTCAATTACTGCCATTACCGGGCAAACATACGGGCAAATGCTTACCCGTACCCTACCATCAACATTGAAATTTCTGGAACAAATTGGCTACGAAAAGGATAAGGACTATGTAATTAACAGAATGCCACCTGCCGGTTGGGGTCGTCCGTACGAAACCGTTAATAAATATGAAAATTTTATAAGTTTCCGTAACGGAACAGGATTTTTACTATTAAGTCAGGATAGAACCGGATCCAGCCGCGGGCCAAACATCGACCGCGAAATTGTTGACGAAGCCCTAACGCTCAATAAACCACAATATGATCAGGAAGTAAGCCCGACAAACCGGGGCAACGAAGAGCATTTCGGGTTTCGCTCCGCGAAACCCGTGAAACAACATCACGGGTTCCGGTATGTTTCGTCCATGCCTTACACCCAGGATCAACGCTGGCTCCTCGATTTTGGCAACTATTACGAGAAGGAAGCCGGTGTAATGATTTTCGATATCTGGAACCGGATTGTAAAGATGCAGCTGGAGCTTATCCCCGCGGCTATTAACAAGGATGCTAAGTTGTACGCCGATATCACAAACGAAGTAAAACGCCTAAAGCAACAGATTGTTCCGTTTACAAGTAAAGAAGGAGTATTGTTTACGCTTGCCAATGCTTTCGATAACATTGAAAACATAGGCATGTCGTACATTATTCGTGAATATCAGAAACTTCCTTCGATGATATTTCTCATTGAGATCATGAACTGGATCATGGATAAGGTTGAGGACTGCTACTACAAACTCGATACCATGAAACATATTTATTATGATGCTTCAAACGATTCGTTTATCCGTAATTATGCCGAACAGAATAATTATGACTACAAGAAGCTTGAAAAGCTGGATAGCCGCTTCGACCTGGACTGCGATCCTACTAAGCCGCTTGAGATATGCCCCGATTGGGGAGCAAAGATTAATCTGTTTACCGTAGGTCAGGAGCGTTATTATAATTTTGCCACCAAGATAGTTGAGCGTACGGATTGTACTATTAACGAGTTTTATGTAAAGCGTGATGAATCCGACAATGTCGAGATTAATGAGTTAGTCGATAAGTTTTGTGAATACTATGAACCTAATGCATGTCACGAAATCATTTACTTCCGCGATAGGTATGGCGATAACCGTCAGCCAAATGTCAAAAACAGTAAGTCGTACAATGAGCAGGCTATTGAAAGGTTTGTGCGTAATAAGTGGCGGGTTACCCAAAAGGTTCACCGGGGCATGGAGCCACCCCAACATGAGAAGTATTTGTGGTGGAGCAATGCGCTGCAGGGTAGCGATCCCAGGTATCCAAAGATTGCTATCAATGGTAAGAATTGTAAATACACAATCATAAGTATGAACAATACCAAGGTCATTGAGCGTAATGGTAAGTTCGAGAAGGATAAGAGTTCAGAGCGAAAGAGTAAGATACTACCTGAGCAGGCAACACACTTTGGCGATGCCGTGGATAAACGTTACTGGTCAAAGTATGGGATATTGATTAACAAGAGATCCACCTTTGTAGATGCAAGGATGGGTAATTGATTTGGGCGTTCCCTTCGGTCGGGCTTTACGCTTATATCTTTTGCTGGTAAAAGCAAAAGGATAACCGCTTCAATCCCTAACGCGGTAATACGAGATATTTAGATTCGAATGCGTATGAAATGATTAGCATCATTCATTCACCCATGCTCCGCACGACCTCATTCATTCGCTAACATTTAATACACATTCTTAACAAGGCAATAAGTAAACCACATAAGCTTACAGCACATGTGGTTTTTAGATTTGTGGTAAAAAGTAAATAGTGCCATGCGAATAAGTATGCAAATCTCATGCGAATGCAGGACGCTACCGCGTTTCCCGCATCCCGCCTGATCTTTGCATACACATTCGCAACCAAATAACAAGGCAAAACCATAAGCTTACAGCACATGCTTTTGTTGGAATAGGTATTCCGCTTCGCTCCATGCTATAGGACTGCTTTCGCAGAATCTATAGGTATTCCGCTTCGCTCCATTCATAAGGACTGCTTTCGCAGAATCTATGGGAGTTCCGCTTCGCTTCACGTATAAGGACTGCCCGCGCTGAAGTGTGAACCAGTGATGGAACAATAACATATATATTTAAACAATATATGTACAGAAACACATTCATATATCCTGTATATCTGCTCTCTCTTCTGCTCTCGGGGTTAGGGCAGGCTCTGCACAAAAGATCAGTTTTAAGCCTTGTTTGAAAAAAAACAAGGCTTAAAATATTGATATTTTGAGTTATATATGAAAATAAACTGCACTGGGAAAGGGGAACTTCTCTTTTCTTTGGTAAGGCCGATGGCAAAGAATAGAGAAGCAGAAAAGAAAGCCATCTTTCACACATACCTGGCTAATAGGAATATATTATTTGATACTTTTCTTTTCATTTACCTACAAAAGAAAAGTAGCGGCAAAAGAAAACCAGCCCACCCGAGTCTACTCAAATTTAAGCAAAGTTAATCTCGTACTGCCATTACCTCTGGCAGCCACGGCGCACGAAAAGCCAACGCTGGGAAAATATCGTGCATAAAGGTCAGGTGCCCGTTGGGTTCATTCATTCGGTGGTGGTACCGAATGACCTGAAACCTTGACTCAGAATTTTTACTTCGATTTACTTATGGCTAAAATTTAACTAAAACCGGCGGCAACGGGGTAAATGCGGCACAATTACAATGAAACATGATTTATTTAATCAGAACATCGCTGAAGTACAAATCAGCTATTCGACAAATGTTCCGGCATCGGACCGCAGACAGGTAAAATCATCGAAGGATGCGGCAGATGCATTAAGAGCCGTTTATCCTGGTATGGAGCTAAGGGAGTACTTCTACATCTTACTGCTGAACAGAGCAAACAGGATACTGGGAGCTTACCAGGTATCGATGGGCGGCGTAAGTGGCACGGTGGTGGATCCGAAACTGGTATTCCAGGCTGCTCTAAAGGCGAATTCGGCAGCAATAATACTGGCACACAACCACCCGAGCGGGCAGCTTACGCCAAGCCAGGCAGATATTGACCTAACCAGGAAGATAAAGAAAGGCGGTGTACTTTTGGATTTGCCGGTACTGGATCATTTGATTATGACCGAAGAAAGTTTTTATTCATTCGCCGACGAAGGCATAATGTAAGGAGGCGAGCTATGGAACTGATAGAGATTTTCAGAGAATTAATGGATCAGATATACTTTGCAGGGTATACGGACGAAGTACTGGCGAATGATCAGGAGTTATTTGATTTCGAGTATGAGCAGTTTAAAAAATGCTACGCTTGAAATTACGGGCCTCACCCGATGGGTGAGGCTCTTTTTTTTGTTCGTACCTTGCTTATTTAGAATGAAAATAAATTTTGCTCTTTTGTCGAGATATAACATTTATGTTATATCTTTACATCATCAATTAACGCTGGCGGCAACAGTTAACAATACGGCGCAATTAAGATGGCAACAAATAGAGTTATTTTTCAGTATGAAAATCACATTATTGTAAGCGAAAGTGTTGAGGAAGTAAAAACTTGGATTGATTCATTGCCAGGCCTAACATGCAGCGATCACGCACTTAAAAACATTGATTGTATTATAAACAAAGAATGGGTGCGCTGGGGTGCTTATAATCAGAATATATCCCCACTTAATATAGAAGGTTACCAGCTGGATTGTTTAAAAACTACTGGTATCAGAACAGGTACAATTAATATTTTACTCACATTATGTAATACTGTAGAGGAAGTATTGGCAGAAAGAGCCGCATTTACTAAAAGAATTGAGGATACCAAAGTAAAGGTTACTGAAATTGCAAGTACGCTTGGTAACCAATTGCTCCTTAAATTATCTAAGAAATCCAAATCATGTGTTGACATAAGTCACCAGACAGGGTTACAGTTCACAATTAGAATAGGTCAGCAGGGATATTGGTATAACACTGGTTTCGGAGGATGTTACGATTATATTGAAGAATATTTCACCCATTTTAACGGTGAGACATTAGTAACTGATGAGAAAAAAAATCTGATTGATATTCTTAACAAGTTTATCAATGAAAACTAAATGTTACTCCGTTCGCCTACAGAGCCTGGTCAGTATATCTGACCGGGCCTACAAGGCCACAGCCTTCGATGGCTCAGAAGCAATACTTCCCAAAAGCCAGGTAATGGCTGAGGATTACGAGGTGCAAAAGTCGGATGCATACTGGATTAGTGCATGGATCCTCGAAAAGAAAGAGTTGCAGTACTCGGATAAAAAGGAAGCCTGGTTTGATAGCGAAACCGGGCGAATGATGCCGACTTACACGGTTGAAAAACATAAGCCTGCAAAGGTAGAACCTCAAAACAGCGAGCCGCATGCAGTCCTTATTCGCTGATCAACTTACAGCCATTGACAAGCTCCGACACTATAAGGTAGGAGCCTTGTTTATGGAAGCCGGTACCGGGAAAACCCGGCCAACCATTAACCTGGTTAACTCGGTTCCGGATATTGACCTGGTGGCTTGGATTGGGCCACTCAGATCAATCAAACCTCTGAACGGTTTGCCATCCATTATTGATGAAATTGATAAGTGGGGCGGATTTCGGGCACCGGTAGTATATACCGGAGTGGAAAGCCTGCAAAGCTCCGATCGTTTGTTTTTGCAACTTTATGATCAAATCAAAAATGCATCAAACCCATTTATCGTAGTTGACGAAAGCCTCAAGATAAAAAACGCGGATGCAAAACGTACAAAGAGGTTATTAAGGCTTGGCGATTTGGCCAAATATAAACTGATCCTTAACGGAACTCCCATCACCAAGAACCTGCTTGATATGTGGAGCCAGATGGAATTCCTTTCTCCAAAAATCCTGAATATGCCGATGGCTGAATTCAAGGATACTTTCTGCGAATGGACCAAGATTACGAAACACCTGGGCGGAAAGAAGTGTTATACCCGCGAATTTATAACCGGGTACGAAAACATTGATTACCTGTATTCGCTCATAGGGCACTATGTATATGAGTGCGATCTGAAACTGGATATAAAACAGTACTGGAATCAGTTGTACTATACCATTGATGATGATGCGAAGAAAGAATATTACTTCCTGAAGGAACATTACCTGGATAACGAGGTACTAATGGCGATGAACAATAATATTTTCCTCGAAATGACTCAGAAAATGCAGCATGTGTATAGTTGCACTGAGGAAAAGTTTACGGTACTCGACGAACACTTTAAGGAGTACCCCGAGGCTAAGCATATCATTTACTGCAAGTATATCAACAGCCGCGAAGCCTGCGTGAAACGTTTCCCTGAAGCAACCGTGCTAAGTTACCAAAAAGAAAGCCTGAGCATGAATCTGCAACATTTGCCTTATACCATATTCTTTGACAAGCATTGGGATTATGCGCTGCGCCACCAGGGAAGCCACCGGAACTACCGATCCGGCCAGGAGCAGAATTGCCGGTACTGGGATATGAACGGCGATGTGGGGCTTGAATCGCTGATTGATCAAAACATTGGCAAGAAAACAAGCCAGGCGGAATATTTCAAAGGGATTACTAAAAAAGAACTGAAGGAGGTATTATGAACGTGTACGAAGCAAGCCAGGAACGCCTGAGAAAGATATTTGCTGATTTCGACAACGTATATGTTTCGTTTTCGGGTGGGAAGGATAGCGGGGTATTGCTCAACCTTTGTATTGATTATATCCGCAAACATAAGC
>JBBSBP010000181.1:0-7912 GCA_038251165.1 Bacteroidales bacterium
GATTACCTGGAACTGATTCCTCCCGGTGGTTTGGTGCGCGAGGAGTTTTGGAAAACAAAAGAGGATGTGGAAGCAGTAATGATGGGAGCTTATCAATCGTTTTCGATCATGGATGGAGCCTTGTTTACCTATGGCGAAGCCCGGGGTGACATGGTTAAGGCCGATTACAGTTTAGGCTCGTCCGAAAGAAATTTAATTGAAAGCAATATCTATCCTGATAACTGGCTCTGTAATTGGGACCGGTTCTATAAAGTAATTAATTACTGCAACGATGTACTTAAAAATGCTCCTGAAGTTCAGAAGATCGATAATACCTTCACCGAATTTCAGTTAAAGGGGTTGATGTCCGAAGCCTATTTTCTTCGTAGCCTGAGTTACTTTTATCTTGTCAGACTTTTTAAAGATGTGCCACTTGTTTTGGAGCCTTCAGAGAACGATGCGGTTGATTTTTATCCGCCACTCACAAAAGGCGATGACGTGTTACAGGCTATGCTGAAAGACCTCAACGAAAACCGGAAATATGCTACTGATGGTTATAAAACGCTTGACGAAGTAAAAGGAAGGGCCACAAAAGGTGCATTTGATGCACTATTGGCCGATATCACACTTTGGAATTTTGATTACCAGGCCTGTATTGAGCACTGTAACAAGATTATTAATAATAAGGATTTTGTACTGATGCCAAGTACCCGTTGGTTTGAAATTTTCTATCCGGGAAATTCACTGGAAAGCATTTTTGAATTCCAGTTCAACGACAAATACAGTCAGAAAAACAGTACTTATGGCATAACCAACCAATACAGCAACCAATACGATCCAAGTCAGCGTGCAATAGAACTGTTTGCTCGCAAATACACGGTAGAACTTACCCGGGGCGAAGATGCTTCGATTACCAAACTGGGCGAAGACGATTATTTAATCTGGAAATATGTTGGTAGGGCACCTGATGGAAAAACAGCACGTTCGGGGAGCGATCAAAGCAGTTGCAACTGGATTGTTTACCGCCTGGCTGATATTTATTTAATGAAAGCTGAAGCATTGTCGCAATTAAATCGGTACAATGAAGCTGCCGATATTTTGAATACGATCAGGGAACGGGCAAATGTTGTCCAGCTGAATCTGGCCAATTCGGCCGTTGCATTCGAAGATGCAATTTTGGAAGAACGCGCACTCGAACTGGCATTCGAAGGCAAACGTTGGTTCGATTTACTTCGCATGGGCCGTCGTAATAATTTCAGTCGCAGAGATAAATTGGTTGAAATTATCATCAAGAATGTTCCTTCAACCCAAAAAAGAATTTTAGCCGCCAAACTTACGAATGCCCTTGGCTGGTATTTGCCAATTTACAAAGGTGAAATTGAACGTAACAAAAACCTGGTTCAAAATCCATATTATATTTTTTAGCCATGAAAAATTACTCATTCATATTAATATTGGTTGCACTTTCAATGCAATATTCCTGCAAGAAGGATGCTGCTATTGATCCTGGCTTTAAGGACATGGAGAAATTTACAATATATGGCTACCTTGTTGAAAATAAACAGGATTATTCCAGTTTCCTAGAGATTCTTAAAACAGCAGGAATAGATCAAACTTTGAGTGCTTACAACCCAAATGGGATCGACTACACCTTATTCGCTCCTGACAATAAGGCTGTTGATCAGTTTATTAAAGAAAGCGGACAATATACTTCGTTAGACGCTTTGTTAAAAGACAAAGCTTACGTTGAAACTTTGGCCCGCTATCATGTGGTAAACTTCGGAACCAGTTCAAATGACTTTCCTTTCGGGGCATTTTCTGAACCAACCCTTTCAGGCGACTTCCTGAATGTTAATTTTATTATCGGAAAGGACACTACCTATTATAAAATCAACAATCAGGCACCAGTGACAAAGGTCAATATTGAAGTTTCAAACGGATATGTTCATGCAATTGGAGTAATGCTTAAGCCGATTACCCTGAATAGCTATGGGTGGTTAAAAAAGAATCCAGCCTATTCAATTCTGACTGCAGCCATTGAAGCAACCGGAATAAACAAAATTCTGGATGTCGATATGAAACTAAAAGACCAGCCGCTTAAACCATTTACCATGTTAGTCGAATCGGACGCTATCTTTAAGAAAAGGAATATCAACACGTTTGACGAATTGGCCAATGCCATCAGTTCGGGAAGGACCGATTATACCAACATTAACAATCCATTGAATTTGTTTGTTGGCTACCACATTCTCAACGAATCCAAGTTCCTCGACGATTTAGCAAAAGTAAACACCAATTACAACACTTTTGCTGATATTCCACTGGCTATAAATGGTTTGGGGCTTGATATCATCATCAATAAAGGGAAAGAAAAGTTTGTAAGTGCAACCAAAGATACGACTGATTTTATTAGTCTGTATTACGACGAAAGCAATGTAATCACCCAAAGTGGCCCAATTCACTTTATTGATCAGATATTGAAACCTCAGGTTCCGACAAGGGCCACCAAAACCTTTGAGTTTTATGAAGAATACATATTGAACGAATACCGGAGATTAGGTGGCAGCTACCTAATCGAAAACCAGTCATTAATGAGCAACGTTAAGTGGACCGGCGCAAAACTATTTTATGTAAAATCGCTGGATGAAGCAGAAAGGGCATGGAGCAAAGATTACATGCAGCTCGATGGAGACTTTACCATTTCCTATACGATTCCGAAAATAATTCAGGGAAAATACAATGTTTTTCTGGGTGCAGACGCATATAATTCGCAGAATGCGCTGGTTGAATTATATGTGGATGGGATCAAGCTCGGCGGCCTTATTGATTTGACAAAAGGTGGAAGTGCAAGCTGGCCTTATGCGCAAATCAAAGTTGGATCGATTGACTTTAAACGATATACTTCACATTTAATTGAGATTAAGACACTGATCCCGGGCCGGTTTAAATGGGATTATATCCGATTCGAACCAATTTAAATTTATCATATAATGAAATCAATATTCAAAATACTAATAGTTGCAATCATTGTCGCAGTTTTCGGATGTACCGAAAACTGGGATGATCACTATAACAAGCAACCGGAAACCATTAATTCCAATGTTTGGGATGCAATCAAAGGCAAGAGTGAATTGTCATCTTTTGTTGCATTAATGGTAAAATACAAATATGATACTCTCTTTTTAGCGAATGATACCTATACCCTATTTGTACCCGATAATACTGCCATCGGTAAATTGGTGCAGTCGCAGGTAAGTGATACCACCATTCTTAATTATCATATATCGAGGCATTTTATTCAACCTGTCGATATTCAGGGAAAACGCAAATTGCAGACTTTGGCTGAAAAGTATTCAACCTTCGAAAATATAAACGGGAAACCGACTTATGATGGGATCGTTTTAAAGTACGAAAGTCCATTATACATCAATGGTAAGTTTTTTATCATGGGAGAAGTGGCCCTTCCCAGACTGAATCTTTATGAATACTTTGCCAAAAATAATTCTTACCTTAAAACATACATCGACAAAAAGGATTCAATCATAATCGATCAGGAAAAAAGTCGTCCGATTGGGTTTGACGAAAAGGGGAATACCGTGTATGATACTGTTTCCATCAAGGTAAATTTGTTCGAATTGGATTTTTTCCCTGTTTCAAGGGAATACCGTAAATGGACAGCAACTTTCGTTTATCCGAAAGCTGCAAATTACGAAAGTGGATTAAGTTTAATGGCACAAAAACTGGGCGGTAATTTCCATGATTACAAAGACATCCCGGTTAAATGGCAGGAAGATATCCTGATTCCGCACCTGCTCAAACATGGAACTTTTCTGAATATGCTGGAAGTGCCTGAATTTAAAACCATAGCTGTTCTAACCAAGAAAAAGAAATATAATATGGTGAATATTCAAGGCGACAGCATTGTTGTTAATTACACTCCAACAGATCCATACCTATGCAGCAATGGTATTTTTTATGACTATTCCAACTTTGTAATTCCCGACTCATTGTATTCCGGAACCGAAAAAATGGAAGGAGAATGGTTGGCCAGAACCACAGGCGTTAACCGCTATGCATGGAGAAAAAATGTAACTGTAACCAGTTCATCTTCATTTGAAGTAGCCAATAACTACATTAAAGGAGCATCAAATGATTCCATTTTGATAGTTAATTTCAATAAAAACTACAACGGAATATTCAGACTTCAGTTTAATACCCGCAACCTTTTCCCAAGAAAGTACCGGATGGAGGTATCCACGCACATGGATATCGGAGGTATTTATGAAATTTACGTAAATGATGTTTTAGTCAAGAAGTTCGACTATTATGATTATGTGAGGTATTCAGAACGGATCAGGAGTGTTAACGGCACCACAACTTTTATTCCAACTGGCAGGTTCAACCGGTTTGATTGCTATGTTGAAAACATAACTGACTATGGCAAACCGAACATCCGCTTTGAATACAAAGGCCCTGGAAATGTAAAAAGTAATGGACTCGTACTTGATGTTATAAAATTTATTCCGGTCGTTGAATAATTAGGATACAACCAACTAACTAATTTTGATGATGATCTGGTCTCACTATAAAATGAAACGAACATGCTTGCAGAAATCAAAAATACTGGAGAACATGCTGATATGTGAGTTCCCCGCCTGCGTCGGACAGGCATATGGTCATTAAAAAACAAATTATTTTCGTATGAAAATTGATACAATGATTAATAATCCATTCACCACTGCAAACTGGAAGAAAGCCGTGCTTATTGTTCCTGTGTTGCTTTTGAGTTTATTGTCATCGCAGGCGCAGAGCCAAATGGCGAATGACTCCATTCTTGTAAAAGGGGTAATCGTTTCAGGAACTAATACTCCACTGTCAAATATCACTATAAGTATCGAGGGTTCGAGTCAAATGCCTGCAGTAACCAACGATGCCGGAGAATTTAGTATTAAATCGGCTGCTGCTGATAACTGGTTGATTATTTCACCGGTAAGTGATTATAAGACCAGAAGGGTATTCCTAAACAACCGGAATGAATTGAAAGTATATCTTACTGACCTTGATGTATCTGCCGGAGATGATCCGCTTATCATTCTTTCGCAAAAACTGATCAAAAAAGACATCGTATCGTCTTATTTTGACCTGAAAACTTCTGACAATCATACGACAGGAGCATTTTCTATTGACGAATACATGCAGGGAAAAACTCCAGGATTGAATGTCATACGCAGGGAAGGAGCACCCGGGACCGGTGCTGTTGTATTTGTACGCGGTATCAATTCGATCAGCACAAACAATCAGCCTTTATATATTATTGACGGTATTCCGGTGGAAAATCCCGGTTTGTTTGGATCCAACCTTGACGGGTTTGCATACGATCCGTTGTTGGGTTTTAATATGCTCGATATTTCGAAAGTTACCATCGTGAAAGATCCAACAGTCACTTCTAACTTTGGTTCAAGAGCCTCCAATGGGCTGGTTCTTATCGAAACCCTTGACCCAAGCGCGACACAGACTTCAATTGACATTGACTTACGGACGGGATATTCATTGGCGCCTTCAAATTTTATTCCCCAGCTAAATGCCGGCCAGCATAAAACATTGGCAAACGAAGTTTTATTTTCTTCTGGCATGTATGAAGAGGTAATCAGGCAGAATTATCCCAATTTATTCCTTGAAAAAGATGATGAACGCTTTATTGATTATCAACACAATACCAATTGGCAGGAAAAAATATTTGAAAATTCATCGTTTACCAACCTGAACCTGAAAGTAAAAGGAGGGGATGCAATTGCCCGTTATGGTCTTTCGTTTGGTTATATTACCAGCAACGGAATCATTAAAACAACTGGTTACGACAGTTATAACCTGAGGTTTGTAAGCCGTTTAAATATCTTTACCTGGCTACGAATGAATGCTGGTGTATCTCTGAATTACAATCTTTCAAATTTTAAAGAATCGGCAAAAGTTAAAGAAACCAACCCGATTCTGGCCAGTTTAAACAAATCACCATTGCTGAATCCATACAAGTACGATATTGAAGGGAACATGCTGACTTCCTTGAGCGAAGTGGATGAATTGGGTGTAAGTAATCCGGTTGCTATCATTGAAAAATTCAGAGCAACGAATAGCAATTATCACTTTATTTCAACCATGGGATTTGAAGGAAACATTACTAAAAATCTGATGCTAAATACCAACTTCGGATTGACATACAATGCGCTGAAAGAACAAATATTTATGCCTAACCATGGTATGGCCCACTATTACAACGACGAGGCATTCAATGTAGCCAAGGCTACATCCAATTATTTGTTGTCTTTTTATAATAATACCTACCTGAGCTATAAAAAAGTTTTCAATAAAGTACACAGCTTTACATCAAGTACCGGATTGAACATACAGTCAAATAAATACCAACTCGACTGGGGCCTAACTATGAACGCCCATGAAAATGACGAGTATCAGTCACTTCAGGATGGTACCAACAACCTTCGCCGGATTGGTGGCCAAAACCGCAACTGGAACTGGATTTCAGGTTATGAAAACCTCAATTACAGCTATAAAGACAAATACCTGGTTACAGCCAGTGTTTCACTCGATGGTTCATCCAGAGTAGGCGACAATGCAATTCATACAATAAATATTGTTGGAAATCCATTTGGTTTATTTTATTCCGGCGGACTTGGATGGCGCCTTTCGAGCGAATCTTTCCTAAACAATGTGAACTGGCTGGATGAGTTGAAATTAAGGGTATCTTATGGTAAATCGGGAAACAACGACGTTGGAGAATCAAATGCTTCTGACTACTATGATGCAATTAAATTCCGCGAAACAGTTGGTCTTTATCCCGCTATCATTCCGAACAAAGAATTGAGCTACGAAACGGTCAGCCAGATTAATACCGGAGTTGATTTCGCTTTGTGGGGAAGCAGGATGGCTGCTAATATCGATTTATTCAGATCAACGACAAACGATATGCTCATCCTTTCTCCGGTGAAATCATATCTGGGCTATAGCTTCCGCCCTGAAAATGGAGGAAAAATGCAAAATACCGGTATTGAGCTTAATGCTTTTCTGAGGATTGTAGATAGCAGAACCTTCAAATGGGATATACATGGCAATTTCGCTAAAATAAAAAACGAAATAATTAGTTTAAAAGGCGATAAATTAATTACACAGCTTGAAGGCGCTGAAGTTGTAAATATTGAAGGCGAAGCTGCCAATAGTTTCTACGGATATATTTTTGATGGCGTTTACACCACCTTGGAAGAAGCTAAAACTGCGAATCTGATGAATAATAAATTTATAAGATATACTGCCGGAGATGCTAAATTTATCGACATTTCAGGTCCGGATGGAAAACCTGATGGTATCATTAACCAATACGACAAAACAGTTATTGGTTCATCGATGCCTGATTTTTTCGGTGGTTTCCAGAATACTTTTACTTATAAGAATTGGGCATTGAATACCTATATTCAGTTTGTTTCGGGCAACGAAATATTCAATTATGTGCGTTACAAAAACGAACAAATGACTGGCCTCGAAAATCAAAGTACCAGTGTTTTAAGCAGATGGCAGTATGATGGTCAAGTCACTGACGTGCCCCGTTCTCTATGGAATGATCCGGTAGGAAATTCAGCATTTTCAACACGCTGGATCGAGGATGGTTCCTATTTACGGGTACAGAATATTTCTTTAAGCTACCGTATCCCAGGTAAATTTCTGACTTTCAGAAATGCAGAGTTTTATGTTTCGGCCAATAATATATTGACTATATCAAAATATCTCGGTTATGATCCGGAATTTGCCTATTCCTATTCACATGCCGAGCAAGGCATTGATTATGGTCAGACACCACAAGCCAGACAATTTATTATGGGTATTAAACTTGGATTATAAAATTTATTAATTAAAAATCATGCTAAAA
>JBBSBP010000182.1:0-7828 GCA_038251165.1 Bacteroidales bacterium
ACAGAAGGAAGCAAAAGGATTGAGCATACCAGAAATAAATACGAAATGATTACCACCCATACAGCCAGAAGAAGCTTTGCGAGTAACCTTTTGAGTCGGGGTATCCCAAAACAATTTATCATGGCAGTTACCGGCCATAAAACTGAATCAAATTTCAACAAATATACCGCTGCGGTTCAAAAGGATATTATGACCGAACAATTAGCTGACTATGATGTATGGAGCGGCGAAAAAAATAATATTCTAAAGACCAAAAAGACAAAGACAAAAACAAAGAAAACTTAAGTTAAAGTTAAAGCTTAAGCTTTAACTTTAACTTAAACCGTGCTCCTTATTATACTTCCTTTAATCAGGTATAATTTAAGGATGTCTTCCTTGCGGATTTCGAACGATTCATAGAACGTGTTTTCACTTTCACAGGTAACCGTTTCCGGGCTGTTTCCGGGCTTGAGGTATTTAATCATCCGATGAAATTCCCTGGTGATGATCAGGTAAATATTTCCATATTCGATAAAACTCTGCTTCCATTCCTTGCACAGGGCAATCGACCCGTTCTGCAGTGTGGGGAACATGCTGTCGCCCCATACATTCAGGGCAAAATCACAATCACCGAAACCGGGAACACTAATTTCTTTACAGTATGCTTCATTCCAGGATTCAAACATGGAGGTGTTGCTCGCCGAAGCATCAATGTCGTAATATTTCATGGTTTTTGGCCTGAAAGTACCAGCACTATTTATATGTGCAGTAGGCAGTGATTTATTACCCACAATCTCATCAATTGTGACACCAAATAATTTTGATAAATGTATTAGCTTGTCAATGTTAGGCTCCGAATTATTGGTCTCGTAACTGGATACAGTGGCAACAACCACCTCCAATTTCTCCGACAAATCCTTCTGAGTCATCCTTCTTTCAACTCTTAATTCTTTTATTTTCAATCCTATACCCATGTTGATATTTTTTTTCTGATTTTTTTTAAATTCCTATTTGAAAATTCAATGTTACTTATACATTTGGCAAAGTAATAAACAAGCAATGTTAACAATTTTATTTGATAAATAAATAAATAAAGTAATGAAAAGCGAAAAAAACATCAAAAAATCAACAAAAAAGGACCCTATTTCACCGGTTTTAAAAAGTCTTGAAATGTACAAGACCGTATCTTTCCCTTTAGCCCGGATGACTTCCGTTCGAACCACCGTTCAAATCATTCAATGTGGACAAGGGATGGTTTTTGCCACCCGTTCGAATAAAGAAACAAAAGTATTGGAAGTAACCAGAATCGGATAGAAAATGGATAGAAAAATTATTTTGGAAGGACTAACACTTGCAGAATTCCAAAACATGATCAGGGAATCGGTTCGGGAAGAGATGGAAGCAATCGATTCAAAAAAAGTGGCTCCCTTGTCCAAGACAGAAGCCTGCCATCAGCTGGGGATCACCAACAAAACACTTCAGAAAGTAATGGATGAAATGAATCTGAAAGAAGTTTTTCCGGCGGATATAACCCGGATCCTTTTTAAATATCCAAAGTACATCCGAAAGGCAACCATCAATTATGGTTTAAATGGAATTCTTATGGATAAGAAAATGAGTGAAGATGAACACTAACTTCAGGAAAGTTTTCAAGAGATTGAATTAAGTTCAAGGAGATTGAATTAAAACAAATTTCATTTTTTCAAAAACAAAGACAAATTAAAACATGGAATCAACAGCTTTTAAAATATTCAAATCAACTGTCAAAGTCGAAAACGAAAATATCTGGATAAAACCAGTATGCGATTTCTTCAATTTGCACGTACAAAACCAGTACATAAAAATCAAAAACGACCCGATTTTAGGAAAACTGTACGGAAAAAACAGTACAGATTTAGGTGAAATTGATAACAATGGACGGATTTTATTATCCAGAAAAGGTTTTATCCGTTGGATTAACATCATTCTCCAGGATCTGCAGTTGCAATACAGTGTTCTGGGCAGCCAAATTAAACTAACCCGCAAGGCATTGTTTGCAGCCCTTAATCACCGGTATCAATATGCTATCCCATTCGAATCTAAAAAAAAGGAACTTAATTGATGCTCATAGCAGTCACTGGCCCCTGCGGATTGAAAAACGGCCTGCGTTCAAAAGTTAACATGCAATTCGAATTTTTTTTGCCCCGGTTTAATTTGTGCCGGGGCATTTTGAATCACCAGGATGGGAAATTGACCCTGTAAGATGAATTTAATTTACCGAATACCATTTTCACAGACAGATAAAGACAGGAGTAGAATCCTAACCGGTGCTCCTGTTCTTTTACAATTAGCACAAACAAAAACCAAATGTCATGATCTATATTGCCGGAAAAATATCAGGATTACCTCATGCAGTAGCAGTTGCAAAATTTGCTGAAACAAAAAAGCAATTAATTAATCTTGGATTAAGGGTCATAAACCCCATGCAAATGGGAATAGACCACCTACCCTACGAAGATCAAATTTCAGAATGTAAAAAAGCAATATCAACAGCTGCCCTTGCAATTTTTTTTCAGCGCGACTGGGAGGATTCCAACGGATCCAATAGCGAATTTCTTCACGTTAAGGAACTCAACGATCACCGCAATCCTAAAATCGTAATGTATTATGAAGAAAATAACGGTTATAAATTGATCGAAAAAGATATCCGCGATAAATCGAATAAAGCAATTCTGGCTTGCCTGATTCCAATTCAAAATAAATGAAATACTTCCTTCAACCTTATCGATTGTTAAAGCAAGTCTCAAACAATCACGAAATCTGGCACGCATGCACTTATTGTGGTACCGTTTTCGATCGCCGTCAATGCAGTAATCAATGCCCGCAATGTTCAAAACCCGCAAACGCGATGTGTTTGAAGTCAGACTGTTTTTGACGAATTATTGAAAGAAATTTCTGAAAGAAACTTCACAAGGTTAAGCCATCAATCTAAAATAGATCATGCCATCACGGTCTCACGGTCCATGCCAATAAAACCGTGAAAAACCTGTGCCAAACAAACAAGATTTTTAAATCCAACAGAGCACAATTCCTTCAAAAGCAACTGAAAGATTCACCCTTTAATTGAATTACTATGCCTATAAAATTTAGTACCAAAAAAATACAAAGTCCAGACTTATCGGCCTTTCCATTCTCTTATTACAACCCTTCGAATAAATCAACTACCTATTTCAGAAAAGAAAAAGCATACCTAAAACACCTGGAAAAATTGGGTATGTCACCCGAAACGCTTAAACGAGGCGGACGAACAAAGCAAAACGAAGAAAAATCCTAATCCATAGACCTAAAACTCACCAGCCATGCCACGCATCACCATACAAGCAGATCAATACGAACAGGTTTATGCGGCCATAAAACGTACTCCCGAAAGCCGGAATAAATCGATTGTACTGAAAATAAACAAGCGATTACGGCCTATCCGGAAGAATGATATCCTGCACATATACTGGAGAAATATCTATACTAAAAGGTATGAAAAGATTGGAATACTAAAATGCAAGAAGGAAGAAACGCAATTTAATATTCAAGTTATCACCCTGCTCACCACCTACGATCGAAAGTACTACTTGAACAGGCAGGTTAAGAAAGCGGGGTTTAAGCTGGAGCTGGAGCAAACGAGCAAAACCATTTCAGTTTCTCCTGAAATGACCCAACATGCCCAGGAAAATAAAGCATTGAAAGAGTTAAGTGAAAATTACAATTACGGAGTGCAATACTCCCTGATTTAAACCAGGCAACATGAAACATAAACGCATTGAAGCTAAAATACCTGAAACAGGAACATTCTTTTTGGCATTTCCATCACCAACGAAAGACCTAATTGACATAGCTGAAAACCCGGAAGAAATGATACTTGTTGATGATGGTAAAGAAATAAAAGTACAACGCGGCGATTTTTTCAGGTATCAACTTAACCAAATGAGTAACCTGATTTGTGAAATTACTTACGGCCATAATGCTGATTGGGTGATGCGGTATTTAAAACAGAAATACCCCTACCTGAAGGAAGATAGCAAAATCGCATTCTTCCTGTTTAAAAGGGTAGAATGAGAAGATTAATTAACCACATAGAGCACAGATATTTAAACACATAAAAATTAAAACTATGGACATTCTTAACGAAAAAGACAACGAAAAAGTTGAAAGCTATTATGGCTTACTGGTTTACTTATACGAGCAAAAAGAAGTAAAAACGCTTGATCCTATATTGAAAGAAAGAAAAATTCATTCACAGGTTGGTACCGTACTTAAAACAGATGGTATTTTATTGAAAGACGGTAATTACAAATGGAATACCGAAATGCAGCCAACCAGAGAACTTGCTATATCGCTTAATAAAGAAGTTAAACTATACGGAAAGTGGCGCAATGAAATGGACTACTTTGATAACAGTCTTAAATGCCAGGAAGAGCACCCAATCGACTTTGATAAGGCTTGGGTAAACCTTGGGTTTTCAAGACGACAAGAAGGAAAGCGTTCATTACTTGGCGTTTGTGATGAAGGTAAAGATTTTGATTTGCGCATCAATGCGCAACTAACTGGTGTTTTGGAAGAAAAAAGGGGTGATTACGAAATCATCAAACTTTCAGCTGATGGATTTATTAAATGGGCAATGTATGCACAAACACCTGTGGCAAAGGCTTCTGTAGGCGAATTAATTAAAAGGTTGCGCTACATCACAAAAGAGAATACAGAACTTAAAAAATCAATCCGCGCCCAATCGTGGAAGGCTTATCACGCTGTGCTATAATTGTCAAGAAAAAGTTCACAATCGCCAATAAACCCGAAACAACTATTAACGAATACCCAATACCACCGAACTAAATGATTCCACAAGATACGATCCAGAAGGTATTGTCGGCTGCCAACATTACCGATATCATTACAGAATTTGTTAGCCTGAAGAAAAAAGGGGTGAATTACCTGGGTGTTTGCCCGTTTCATAACGAGAAAACACCCAGCATGGTTGTTTCTCCGACCAAAGGTATTTTTAAATGTTTTGGCTGCGGAAAGGCTGGTAATGCAATCAGTTTCGTGATGGAACATGAGGCCATGAGCTACCCGGAGGCCATTGAATATGTCGCCAATAAATACCATGTCGATATTCCGAAGGTTGAAATGACCGGGGATGAATCGCGTAAACGCAGCGAACGGGATTCGCTCTTTGCCATGAACCGTGTTGCGGCTGACTTTTTTGCCGCTAACCTTAAAAATCACGGTCAGGCTATTAATTATCTGAAAGGCCGTGACTTTGACCGTTCAGATACTTCAAAATTTGAATTGGGTAGCATTGCCGCAGGCTGGGGCGGATTGCTGGAGCACATGAGTTCGCTGGGATATACCCCGCAGCAATTGCACAAAGCCGGTTTAATCAGTAAAGCCGAAAGCGGTAAATATTTTGACCGTTTCAGAGACCGGATCATGTTTCCTTATTTCGATCTGATGGGCCATGTGGTGGGTTTTACCGGTCGTATATTACCTTCGACTGTCTCAGACAAGATCGACCCGGCAAAATATTTGAATTCTCCTGAAACTGAAGTATTCAAAAAAGGTCAATTGCTCTACGGATTATTCCAGGCCAAAGCAGCTATCGTTAAAGAAGGAAAAGCTTACCTGGTTGAAGGGAATACCGATGTGATGCGTTTCCACAAACAAGGATTAACCAATACGGTTTGCACTTCAGGAACAGCTTTGACCAGTGAACATGCCCGGTTGATCCGCAGGTTCAGCGATAACTTAACGATTTTGTTTGATGGTGATGGCGCCGGGTTAAGGGCGGCTCTGGAAGGTATAAAAACCTGTATTGCTGAAGGATTGAATGTGTATGTGGCCCTGTTGCCCAAAGGTGAAGATCCGGATACCTTTGCCAAAGGAAAAGAACGCTCCGAAATGTACCGGTGGATTGAAGCGAACGAGAAGGATTTTATCCTGTTACGCTGCGAACTGGCCGTTGCTGACATTGAGAAACGCCCTGCCGAAAAAGCCAAACTGATTAATGAATTACTTGATGTGGTTAAGCTTGTTCCAAGCCTGCTTACACGCGAAGTGTATTTTGAACAGGTCACCGCTAAGTTTGGCATCGACCGCAAGAAATTTGAATCCGGAGTATTCAAAGAAGAAAAGTCCGATGATCTGTTTGGAATGGTGGTGAACGAAACAGCTATTCGTGAAAAAGACCAGGTACTCATTTATTCATCGAAAGAAACAGCGTTAGCCGATACAGGATCAGACCTTCAGGCCAATTCGATTGTTGTTTCAGGACTTTTATCTCCTGTACAAACCGGAAAGCTAAAAGGTATAACTAAGAATTTAGTTTTCAAGGAACCATTTGATTTTGAGGGCGACAGAATAAAAAACCAGCGATTAATCAGGCAAATGAAATTCCTGAGTGAAAATGATTTTGCGGTGTCGTTAAATTGCGAAAACCGGTATTCGGGTCAGGAAACCGTTTCGTTTTCGACCTTTTATTTTGATTACCTGGCCGAAAGTATTGTTCCCTACGATCCGGATTCGAAGAAAGAAGCCGTTGAAGCAGCTGCCGAATTTTTAAGCAAGCTCGATAACACAACCATCTCCATTAAAACAGCTGAAATTGCAAAACATTTTGGTTTATCGAAGGCTGACTTTGCCCAGGTGCTTAAGCCGTTTTTGAGCAAAGTAAAAAACAAGGTTCAGCAGCGCAATGAAGAAATCATGATCGATGATGAACACTATGTGTTTTCAATCGAAAAGCTTCCGGATTACGTCGATCAGAAATTCTTTAACAAGTACAACCACTTCGCGGCGCAGAATAAAGACGGTAAAAAGATCTTCTATGTATTCGCCACCGAACACGGCACACTAACAAAAGTTGGAAACTTTTACATGGAACCCCAGTTTCAGGTATTTTCTGACGATCCGCTGAAAAACAAACGTATTTGTAAATTGAACCATGCCGATCTGAAATCCTCGCGCTATGTGGAGATCCCCAGCAACGAAATGATTGAATTCGGAGCCTTCAAGAAATTCCTGTTCAGGCAAGGTCCTTACCTGCTCCGGAATGCCAAAGTGATCCACCTCGATACAATTCTTGACTCGATCGCGCTTCAATTCCCTGTCGCCTACGAGCTGACTATCTTCGGACAGCAGAACGAAGACTTTTATACATTTAGTAATGCTGCACTTATTAATAATGAGATGAAGTACATGGACGAACTGGGGTTGATCGAGCATGAAAACACCACCTTCTATTCGCCATCGATCTCGGTAATATATAAGGATGTGCGCAAAGACGAAGATCAGTTCGCACTCGATCGCTTTTTTATTTACCGCGAAAACAAGCAGGTGAAGTTCAAAGAATGGGCTGCGTTGGTGCGGGAAGTATATAAATACAACGATAACGGGTGCTGGACGGTGATGATGGCAATTATGTGCGCCTTCCGAAGCGATATTTTCAAGATCGACCGGCTGTTCACCACCCTGTTTTTCATTGGCCCGACCGAGTGTGGAAAGTCACAGCTGGCTCAATCGATCCGTGCCTTATACATTCATCCGGATGCCCCGATGTTTAACCTGAACTCAGGAACCGACGCGGCATTTTTTACGATGCTCCAGCGTTACCGTGATGCACCGGTGGTGATGGAAGAATACAACGATCAGCAGATATCGGATATTAAGTTTCAGGGACTGAAAGCCAGTATTTACGACGGCGAAGGGAAAACAAAACGCCAGGGCGCGCAGGGAACGGCTTTGGATGTCAGCCAGGTGAATGCTGTGCCCATCTTACTGGGGCAGGAAGCTCCTGAACGGGATGATGCTTCACTGGCCAACC
>JBBSBP010000183.1:0-7807 GCA_038251165.1 Bacteroidales bacterium
GGAGCAACGCTATCCATTATGAAACTGGATAACGAACTGAAGGCTTGCATCAATTACGAATGCGACTCAGTGGGAATGCGCCAATTCCATAGGAACTAAACTAATAATAAAATGCAAACATTTACGAATACGTCAGGTGCAGCAATTGTCGATAAACTCATCCTTGTCATTCAGGAAAACAAGCAATACCTGAGCGACATCGATGGCCTGATTGGCGATGGCGACCACGGCATAAACATGAACAAGGGTTTTACCATGTGCCGCGAAGAATTGGATAAAAATCCGGGAGACATGGCTTATGGACTGAAAGTTCTGGCAAAAATACTGATGATGAAAATCGGTGGATCGATGGGTCCTTTGTACGGCAAATTCTTCAAAGCTTTTGCTGTTTCGCTCGAAGGAAAAGAGGAAATCGGCATGGATGAAATGGGAGCTGCAATAAAAGCAGCAATTGAGGCCATTGCGTCAATCTCTCTGGCAAAAGTAGGCGATAAAACTATGATCGACACCTTGATTCCGGCTCTTGCTGCTTACGAAAAAGTCCAGCAGGAAGGTAAATCCTTTGCCGAAGCACTGGAAGCAATGAAAGTTGCCGCGGTTATTGGACGCGATTCAACCAAAGACATGGTTGCCAAATTGGGACGGGCAAGTCGTCTGGGTGAACGCTCGCGTGGCGTGCTCGATGCCGGAGCAACATCTTGCTGCCTGATTCTGGAAACCATTGCCGATGGTGCAAAACAAATCATCAAATAGTTGAGTGTTATGAAGAATCCATAAATGTTGAATTCGCTATTTTTAAGCCTCCCCTTTGGGGGGAGGTTTGGAGGGGGCTTTAAATCTTAAAATATCATGAAACAAGGAGTAATTATTGGCTTTCTGGGTAAGACCCAGGATCGCTTTTCGGAATACCAAAAACCGGCTACCACCCGCGAGAAATTGGAAATAGTATCGCAGATTGATGGGTTCGACGGAGTTGAAATGGTTTTCCCGTATGAAAATACCACCCCCGAAGAAACTTCGGCATTGATGAAAGAATTCAATCTGAATTTTGCTGCCATCAATGTGAACATTAAAAAAGAAGCCGAGTGGGTTCCCGGTGCGCTTACCCGTCCCGACAAAGGTATTCGCGACCGTGCTGTGGCCATGATTAAACGTGCGAAAGATTTTGCCAAAGCGGTTGGCGCTCCCCATGTAACTTGCTGTCCGTTGTCCGACGGATACGATGTGTTGTTCCAGGTAAACTACCGCGATTCGTGGAATTTTATGGTTGAAACCATTGGCGAAGCTGCCGATTATCTTCCTGAAATACCACTTTTTGTTGAGCCAAAATATTCGGAAACCCGCGTCCATTGCCAGTTGGATTCAACTGCCAAAGCTATATTGTTACTGAAAGAAGTTGGAAATCCAAATACCGGAATCACATTGGATATGGGGCACTCGTTGCAAAGCGCCGAAAATCCGGCTCAGTCATTGGTTACCATTTATGAATGTGGTTACGATGCCTATATTCATACCAACGACAACGATACCAAAGCCGACTGGGATTTGATTGGTGCAAGCCGCCATTTTCTTCACTATGTGGAACTGATGTTCTGGGCGCAACAATGCAAATACGACAAATATTTTACCACCGATGCTTCACCCCGTATTTTCGACGTGATTGAGTTCTTTAACCGTCATTCTGAAATTACCCTGGGCGCATACAATCTGGCTAAATCGCTCAATCAGCAGCAAATTCTGCAAATGATGAAGGACGAAGATTTTAACGGGTTGATGAAAATGGTGAACAAATCAATTTATCGTATCTGATGCAAAAACTCATTTCAAAACATACGCTGACTCTCGAAGCTGCCAAAACACTGATCGACTTCGCCATCCTGAAAGCCAAAGAGTTTGGGGTTGGCGGAGCCGTTGCAGTGGTTGATGATGGAGGACATCTGATTTGTTTGGAACGAATTGATGGAACGATGCTTGCTGCGGCCAGCATTGCCATTGGCAAAGCGGCTACTGCTGTGGGATTTAAACGATCCGGGAAAGCGCTCGAAAATACGGTTTCTACCGATCGGGTGGCTATGCAAACCCTTGGGAATGTTACGCCGGCTCCATTCACTCCATTGATGGGAGCTTATCCGATAGTCATTGAGGGTGAAATCGTAGGAGGAATTTCAGTGGCTGGTTCTGAAAATGGTGAGAATGATGAAACAATTGTCTGTTTTGCCATTGAACAATTTATGAACCTGCAATAGAATTTAATTAAACCAACTTAGCTGATTCCATGAACCTGAAAAAACTAATTAATCTGAGTCTGGCTTTAACTTTTGCATTGGGTGCAAACGCACAAAAATCCGGCAAAAATAAGGGATTCAGCGCCCTGTTTAATGGTAAAGATCTATCTGGCTGGACCGTAAAATGTCTCCCCTCTGATCAGGAAAAAGAATTTTGGAAAGTTGTCGATGGAGCCATTGAGTGCAACTCTTTAAACGATGCTGAGCACGATTATGTGTGGTTGCTCAGCGATAAGGAATTCTCGGATTTTGAATTAAAGCTGAAGTTTCAGGCGTTTCGCGAGTCGTCCGGAAACAGCGGTGTTCAGTTCCGGAGCCGATACAATGCAAATGACAAAGCCGAAGGAGGTTTTTGGCTTGATGGGCCACAAGTTGACATTGACCCAACGACACAATGGCGCACCGGGTTGATTTATGACGAAACCTGGGGCGAAAAACGATGGATTTGCCCGAGTTTAAAAGACTGGAGCATTGATAAAACGAATGCTCCTAAAAATGTGAAATTTATTTTTGCCGACGAACAGAATGGCTGGAACGACCTTGTTATTGTTGCAAAAGGCAACCAAATAAAAACATTCCTGAATGGCAACCGCGTGGTCGATTACAATGGCGAAGGCGTTTTAAATAATGCCGCTCATATTGAGAAAGATGTCGACAAAAACGGGCATATTGCGCTTCAGCTTCACATGAAAAATCGGTTAAAAATGAAGTATAAGGATATTTTTATCCGCGAATTGAAATAATCAATTTCAAAAAGAATCTTGATATAACGGACAATGAATGTTTGAAATCAAAAAAATGATATTAAAACTCAAATCAATAGAACTGCCCGTGCTTTCATTTTTGATGCTTTCAGGAATGAATGCAGCCGGGCAATCGTTCGCAGGCTACGAATGGGAAACCCTTACCTGCACCGGAGAACCAGTTGCCCGTCACGAAGCCGCTTTTATCAAATCGGGCGACAAGTTCTACCTCATGGGAGGACGTCGTATTCAGGAAGTTTCCATTTTCAATTCTGAAACCAATACCTGGACCAGTGGCACCAAACCAACGGTTGAGTTGCATCACTTCGAAGGATTCTCATACAAAGGCGACATTTACGCGGTAGGTGTGCAAACAGGTAAATACCCGCACGAAACCTCACTAACCGAAACTTACATTTACAAACCAACCTCGGATGAATGGGTGAAAAGTTTCGATATGCCCGAAGGTCGTGTTCGTGCGTCAACCAGTACAAAAGTTTATAAAGATAAACTGTATATGGCTTGCGGAATCATTGACGGGCATTGGGAAGGCCATGTGAAATGGTTCGATTGTTACGACTTCAAAACCGGAAAATGGAGTAAATTGCCTTCACTGAATACCGGCAGGCATGGAACTCAATTGATCTGGTATAAGAAGAAACTTTACATTGCTTCAGGCTGCGGACAAATGGGTGGAAGTCCGGAGTTGAAAACCATCGAATGTTTTAGCAAATCAAAAGCCAGTAAATAAAAATCTAAACCAATAAATCAAACAATCATGAGAACCGGAATTACAATACTCTTCCTTATTATCCTTAATCTGGGGCTTCAGGCAAAACCCATCAAGGTGATGCTACTAACAGGGCAAACCGACAAGTACCATAATTGGGAAGTAACATCATCCTATCTGAAAGCCGTATTAGACCATCACTTACGGAAAAGGTCGGATTTACCATTGTGCACTTGGTCATACCGGAGCCGATTTTAGCGATTCTGTTCAGGATGTGGGTTTTCAGGTAACTTTTTCGCGCGGAACCGAATGGGCTGCAACCGGAAAGGTTAAACAGAAACTTCCGTCCGAATTTCCAACAGAAACTACAGTTTTACTTCGAAACCTGAATCAATTAAAATAAGCCAAAAACCTAAATCATGAAAACCAACTCCTTATTATTTCTTTTTCTTTCATTTTTCTGCTTTAACCTGAAAGCCCAGACTGAAAAGCCAGTTGTTACCAACCAACTTGTATTTCAGGAGGAAAATGGCCTGGTGGCAGTAGAAGCCGAATTCTTTTGGCAACAAACGAAAACTGAAATCCGGCAATGGTACATTACCAGTAAAAACAGTGAACCCAAGGTGATCCCAAATCCTGATGAAGCGCATCCTGCAGGTGCAAGTTACAATGCGTACATCGAAATTCTTCCTGATACACGAGTTACGGCTAAAGACAAACTAATTGACGGTGAGAATTTTTCGAACGAACCGGGCAAAATGGCTGTTATTCATTATAAGGTGAATATCAATAAACCGGGACGTTACTACGTATGGGCCAGAATATATTCATCCGGAGCTGAAGACAATGGACTGCATGTTGGATTCGATGGAACCTGGCCGGAACATGGACAACGGATGCAGTGGTGCGAAGGCAAAAACGAATGGACATGGGCTGCTGCGCAACGAACAGAAAAGGAACATTGTGGCGTTCCAAAAGAGATTTATCTTGACATCGACAAAGCCGGAATCCACGACATTCAATTCAGCATGCGCGAAGATGGATTTGAAATGGATAAATTTATTTTGACCAGCGATATTAATTTTATTCCTGAAGGCGAAGGACCTGCCATGAAAATTATATCGGGCGAAGTACCTTCCAAATTCCCGAAAGTTGAAGCAAGTTATTTCGATAAGCTTTCGAAAACCGTTCCGGGAATTGTGGCTTTGAAAGCGACTGTTTTCCCGGTTGAAGGAACAAAATTTTACCGGGATAAAAACTGGCTGGCAATCAATCCCGATCAAAACAAAGAAGCACAAACCTCAATGGTGTCCAACCTGGCCGATGGAGTTTATGATTTGGTTTTTGTTGGTGTTGGTGAAAACGACGGTCAATCGTCATTCACCGTATTGGTCAACGAAAATGAAATTGGTCACTTTTCAACTCCTATCAGCAAAAGCTCGTTTGAAGAAGGCACTCCATACAACGATTTATGGGAAAGTATCAGCTTAAAGAAAGGTGATAAAATCACTGTGATCGCCAAAGTTGGAAGTAAGGATGGACAAGAATACAGCAGGGGCCGGTGGGCAGGTATTATTTGTGCTCCGGTAACCAAAGGAAAAGATGTGTTGGAATTGGCCAAAAACCTATCAACCAAACAAAATGTTGGACAAACCGCTGTTATCAATGGAAATGTAAAAACAGCTTCTGCTGAAAAAGAAAAAGAACCGGTAATTGAGCGTAAAGATGGCAAAGGCGAAGTCGTTATTTCGGGCGAACGAAAACAATGGCACAAAGTAACGCTTACCCTGGATGGCCCTTTTGCATCAGAAACCGACACTCGACCGAACCCGTTTACCGATTATAGAATGACGGTGAAATTTACACATGAATCCGGATCGCCAAGCTACCTGGTGCCTGCATATTTTGCTGCCGATGGAAATGCAGGTGAAAGCAGTGCAACCGAAGGAAATAAATGGCGTGCTCATTTGTCGCCCGATAAAACCGGAAAATGGACCTACAAAATCTCATTCCTGACAGGTGCCATGGTTGCAACAGCAGATATGCCCTGGATGAAATCACTCGCTCCATTTGATGGAATTGAAGGTTCATTTGAAATAGCATCAACGGATAAAACCGGCCGTGACCTGCGGGCAAAAGGACGTTTGGAATACGTTGAGAAACATCACCTTCAGTTTAAAGGAACCGGTGAATATTTTTTCAAGGCAGGAGCCGATGCGCCGGAAACTTTGCTGGCCTATGAAGATTTCGACAATACAATAGCCCTGAAACCCAAAGTACCATTGAAAAAATTTGAATCACACCTTCAGGATTACAAACCCGGCGACCCAAGCTGGAAAAATGGAAAAGGCAAAGGTTTGATTGGTGCGGTGAATTATCTGGCCTCAAAAGGAGTAAATGCTTTTTCATTCCTGACCTACAATGCAGGTGGTGATGGCGATAATATCTGGCCGTTCGTGAGCCGTGATGAAAAAATGCATTACGACTGTTCGAAACTCGATCAGTGGCAAATGGTTTTCGATCATGCACAGAGCATAGGGATGTATTTGCATTTCAAAACCCAGGAAAATGAAAACGATGACAACGCCAAAGGTCATGAACAGAGCTACGAAATTATTCCGGAAGCGCTTGATGGCGGCGATCTTGGACCCGAAAGAAGACTTTATTACCGCGAATTGATCGCCCGCTTTGGTTATGAGCTGGCACTCAACTGGAACCTCGGAGAAGAAAATACACAATCGACCGAAAACCGGCAGGCCATGGCTGATTACTTTTTCAAAAATGATCCGTACCGGCACAACATTGTCATTCATACTTTCCCGAATGAACAGGATAAGGTATACACCTCATTACTTGGCAAAAAATCAGAGTTAACAGGTCTTTCGTTGCAAAACAGCTGGGATGCAGTCTTTAAACAAACGTTAAAATGGGTCAGCGAATCAGATGCCGCAGGCAAACCCTGGGTGGTTGCCAACGACGAGCAAGGCTCTGCAGCCAAAGGAGTTCCGGCCGATCCGGACTATAAAGGTTTTGATGCGTCAACAGTTGGCTATTCGATTGACGATATACGCAAACAAACCCTTTGGGGCAATATCATGGCTGGCGGTGCCGGAGTTGAATATTATTTTGGGTACCAGTTACCCGAGAACGACCTGATCATGGAAGATTACCGTAGCCGCGACAAATCATGGGATTTTTGCCGCTTCGCCATCAACTTTCTTTCCGAAAACAAAATACCGTTTCAGGAAATGAAAAACATGGATGCCTTGGTTGGTAATACCGATATGGGCAAAGACAAGCATTGCCTGGTAAAAGAAGGTAATATATACCTGGTTAATCTGGCTTATGTCAAAACTACAACTATTGACTTGACTGGAGTTTCGGGCGAATTTACTGTCGACTGGTTTAACCCAATGACGGGAGGGAAGCTGCTCAAAGGAAGAGTAAAATCAGTCAAAGGCGGGAAAGTAGTCGATATAGGGAAAGCCCCTTTAGCAAATGCAGACGATTGGGTAGTTGTGATTCGTAAAAAATAAGAAAGAACAACTGTAATGAAAAACCTGCACTGAAATAGTTGTTGAATAAATTACAGTTGGCATCCCAGGATGAAGCACACCGGAATCTGAAAAAGGTTTGGTGATGATTTTCCGGTTATTGATTAAGAGGTTTAAGATATATATCAAGGCCATCAGATGTATTTGACGGGATTGGAGACGCACCGCCGTGTCTCTCTATAAGGTCGTGGTAGACATTTGGGTTCAGGTTTTGAATAAATAAACCAAAACATTTGTTTTGCACGCTGCCGGGGTTAACGGGTGCGGAGATTTTTAATCTCCGTCTTTTTTACGGTTAAGTATTGGAAACAAATTAGTGTCCTATTCCAAATTCACTCACCCCACCCCTCGACGAGCTCGGGGTTCCCTCTCTCTTTACAAAAGAGAGGGGGCAGGCATCGCAGACTTTGTCGAGAGCTTAGTCGAACGGTGCGAGGGGGTGAGTCAAATTTTTGATCAATAAATAAAACGATATCATATCGTTCTTATTACTTA
>JBBSBP010000184.1:0-7797 GCA_038251165.1 Bacteroidales bacterium
CCTTGCTCTTCAGGATATGTCTAAAAACTTGCAATCGCTAGTGCTGATTTGCAATCAGCACTTTTTAGCACTGGATTTATAATCCAATACTAAAACATCAAATAAAAAATCCCTATTTTTATGGCTATGGGAATCAATAATAAAATATCGACAGGATACGCTTACTATCTTACTTTAACAATAGAGGAATGGGTTGATGTTTTTTCTCGACCTGTTTATAAACACATCCTGATTGATTCATTGAATTATTGTATTGCGAACAAAGGTTTGGAAGTATATTGCTGGTGCCTGATGAGTAATCATATACATTTGCTAGCCCGTGCAAGTGAAGATAGTAATTTATCTGATATCCTTCGTGATTTCAAAAAGTACACCAGCAAGGCACTTATAGATGCGATAAAAGAAATACCAGAAAGCAGGCGGGACTGGATGTTGAATTTATTTTGGTATGCAGGGAAAAACAACAAAAAAATCAAGTATTTCAAGGTTTGGCAGGATGGCAACGATGCTCAGGAAATTCACACAACCGCTTTTCTGGACGAAAAAATGAATTACATACACAATAATCCGGTAAGAGCAGAGCTGGTTGGACGGCCAGAAGATTATCTTTACAGCTCGGCCAGGGATTATGCCGGAGAAAAGGGGTTGGTTGAAATAATAATGGTGTAAAGCGGATCACAGATCCGCAACCAAGAGGTGCTGATTACAAATCAGCACCAGCGGTATTGGCTGCAAAAATATTGTTGCGAATGGTGTTTTCTTTTCCGTAGTGTTGGTGAAAGCCTGAATTTTTACAGGCATAAACGAGGTTATTTTCCATTAAAATGCCGGTTGAACCTTCGTCGGTATATAATCCCCAGCCACCGTAATCAAACGAATACACGTGGTGGATCACGTTATTACTCACTGTAGTTCCTTCCGATTCGCCAAGGCAATATACGCCGCCCATGTCGCACAGTTCGCCCCAGCCGAGGTGGTGAATGTGGTTAAATTCGATGCTATTTCGTTTGCTCGGGCTGTGCGAATACCCCCAAACCCAGCCGACCGATACGCCAGAATAGCGGAAATTGGCAATCTCATTGTGGGTAACAGTGTTGTCGCTAGCCTGAAAAATGGTAACACCAACTGCACAAGGAAAAACATAGCCCCCGGAGCGAATAATGTTGTTGTCAACTTTGATGCGTTGGGTGAGCTCGTTTTCATTTTCAGGAATACGGATGTCGCCAATTTTAACCCCACCTGCGCCCAAATCGTGCAGGTAACATTGCTGAATGATGCAATCGGTGCAGGCTTTTCGCAACCAGATGGCGCTTGTGCCGGTTTGCGAAACTTCGCAATTCACAAAACTGATGTTGCTGGCATAATCGGCCATGATGGTAGCCTCAACCGGCGAAGCTGCCTGTGCCGCTTCATTTCCCCAAAGTGGCATACGGTAGCCCGACACTTCAAAGCGAAGGTTTTCGAAACGGATGTATTCCACCTTTTTCCCTGTTTGCTCATTTCCCTGCAAAGTCACAAATCGTTCGGTTACCGGCGCGTAAATTTTCATCTGGTTGGGATTTTCACCTTCTGCCGGAATATAAAGCAAATCGCCGTTGCGTTCAAGGTACCATTCACCAAAGGTATCGAGTGCCGCCTTAAAATTTTCGACTGTATAACGGGTTTGTTTATCGAGACTGTTCCAGGGTTTCATGCCTTTACCTGCAATAAAAACTGCAGAACTGTCGGCATCGAAACCGGAAACGCGCTTACTGGTATTGTCCCATTTGTGGTAGAGAGTCAGCACAGCATCGTCAAAATCAGTCTTCGTAAATTTGGCAAAATCGGCGACAGACTCTGGAAAAATATTCAGTTTCTGTACCGCCATTTCGGGCACTCGTCCATTTCCTTTTGAAACAATCGTTTCATTAACTCCCTTCAAAAAATAAAACCCTTTATTGGGCGATTTGGCGCGGGTTGCGCGCTGACCGTTCACGTAAAGTTGCTCAAAGTAAAAACCAAAGCGGCTAACCTCCTGAACTTTGGCTCTCCAAACGTTATCGGTTACTTTTTCCCAGTTTTTGATTGGGATACCGCCAATAAAAACCGGATTGGCGGCGTCTTCGGCACGGTATATAACCGGAAAAGTTTCAGTCCCCGAATCCTGATCGGTCAGGAGTAACGGTTCGGTCATAAAATACATGCCGTTGGAAACGATTACGCGGACTTCCTCGTTCAGTTTTCCTAAACTACTTAGTTGACGGATCAGGTCACGGGCACCGTTCAGGCTGGCAAGTGGTTGGTTTTTGGTTCCCGGGTTTTGATCGTTGCCATTTGTTGCAACAAAAAAATCGCGTGCAGAAAGACTCAGGCTGAAAATGACAGCCAGCGTCAAAGTGAAAAATTGTGGTTTATTCATTGGTTTAGGTTTTGTTTATTTCAACACTAATGTTGCCCGCTCTTCGTAGGGCTTGGTTAAAACATTTACTGAAAGATCGTTCCATTTCAAATTCAGGAATTCTCCCGATTTTGAAACTTCGACAGGCACTTCCGAAATACTTCCGACTTTTAAAGAAAACAGGAACCCCAGCACTGCTTCCTGAATTTCCCCGAAGTTAAACTCTTTTTCGCTTCCTGAATAAATTACGAAATCAATCCATTTATTTTTTTCGTCTCCGCCGGTTGACCAATTGCCCTGATAGTCGCCAAACTTCCGGTAAGGAAGTTCGATCCTGAAATTCAGTTTGCCTGATTTGCCAATTACCAAATTCTTACCGACTTCCGGCGAATTGAAACTGACACTGCTGATATCGCCACCGAATTCGAAACGTAACCGTAAATCGGTAGCATTGATGGTGGCATTCTCAATCACATCAATAGTCACATGCCGGTCGCCTCCATTGGTGGTAAAATTGATAGCCCCGAGCACATTGGTCGAATCCTGTGCACAAAATATATTCGCTGCAGCATAATCATATCCATCGTGCAGAAAGCGAATCTGCATCGAAACAGGCTTTTGCGTGGTTCCCCAATAAGCTATCAGTGGGCGGCGTTGATTCCAAAGGCACGACTGGTTAGCCGATGACAGCACAAAATCGTTGGTAAAATACGATTTACCGATCACCTCTTTGGTCTCAATCCACACTCCCCTGTCGCTTTCCTGATAGGAGACCAGCGGGTTTAATTCTATTTTCTGGCCACCCCGAATAAATGTGTCAATTTCCATTCTCGGAAGTTTAGGTTGCGTAAAATAGGGGATCAAATCCGCCGGAATCTGATGTTTCAGGATGGGATCCTGATCTTTGGAAAATTCGGTCGAGGTATTTGGATTAACCATTCCGCCGGAAGACGTGTACAACCAGGTATAAGTTGAGGGACTTAATAAAACACTGTAAGCCCTCCCATAAAGACCAGCCCATTGTGCTGTGGGGTGATGAAAATGCCGGGCAATAACATTCCAGCCGGCGTGGTAGATAAATTCGAGCAGGACCAAATCTTCGGTATTGACGATATGTTTTTTCAAGCGAAGCACTTCGTCGAGCGACAGTCTGAAATAGGCCGGACTGTTATATTCTATGAATCCTTTGTTCAGAACCGTGCAGTCGTAAAATGCTTTCAGTCGTTTGCGGGCATAGTCCATTAAGCTGCCATCGGTGTACATATCGGCGGTCATGTAACAAACGTACAAACCCATCAGCGAAATGTTGGTTTAATGAACAAATTTTGTTGGAGAAAGTCCGCACCCTGCTGGCTAACCGCCAAAAAATAATCGAGAAGTACCAATCGCAACCGACAGTTGAGTATCAGGGAGAGGAAGCCGTGACACTCAATTTTGACGATCCGTTCATCAACCGAGTAATCGATTTTATCCGTGACAATATTTCGGACGAAAGCTTGTCGAACGAAAGAATTGAAGCCCATTTCAAGACCAGCAAGATGCAGCTTTACCGAAAGTTGAAAGCAGTGACAGGCTGGTCTGTCAACAGTTTGATCCGTGAAGTTCGGATCACAGAAGCAAAAAAACTCCTAAAGAACCCAGAAATGAACATCTCCGAAATTGCCTACCAACTGGGCTTTTCAGACCCGCTGTATTTCAGCAAATATTTTAAGAAAGAGGTTGGCGTGGCGCCAATGCAGTTCAGGAAAGAACGATTGATCTGAACATTGGATATTACAAGTTCACCTTCACTCATTGATTCCAGTTCCTAGCTAAGCAATGAAGGCCGACGAAGAAACCGTTCGAATTCCTGCGTTTGCAACAAATCATAATACTAAATCTTTTCATAGTCGATCCGTAAACTTCATTGTTGGGGTAGGTTAAGATAATTTGCAGTCTAATTGCAAATTATCTTGTATTTGTATGGAAATTCATCCTTGGTAAATAAAAAGGTGCAGAGTGCAAATCTGCACCTGCTACTGCAACGTTTTGAGTATATCTTGGTGAACAGGGAATTCGGCAAATTATTATTAATTAAGGATAATCATGAGAAAATTGTTGTTTCATTGGATGATTTCAAGATAATATATTAGCTATTTATGCCATTTTAAATTACATTTGGATAATATTTTAACTACTGAAATGTATTCAATAGCGCCAACTCCACTAGAAGTAAGTAAAGCACTGGCGGAAAGACACCGCATCCAGCGAAAACAGCTAAAAATGTCGCAGGAAGAAATGGCCGAGCGGTCGGGTGTATCCCTGGGTAGTTTAAAGCGTTTTGAGAACACCGGAAAAATATCGCTGGATTCGCTGCTGAAACTGATGCACCTATTGGGACGGTTGAATGAATTTGACAACCTCCTGCTTACAAAGGAAAACCTTGATGAGGTTAAAAAACTATTTACCGAATAAGCCATGGCTGATATCAAAAAGTTATTCGTATCGCTGTTACTCGGAGGAAAGAGCTTTGAAGTTGGAGAACTGGTGCTTTCCGATCAAAAGATTTATTTCAGGTACAATGCTAATTACCTTAAAACCGGACTTAATCTTTCACCCATAAAACTCCCTTTCTCTACAGATATAGTAAATGCAGATAATCAACCTTTTGACGGGTTATTTGGGGTCTTTAATGACTCACTGCCCGATGGCTGGGGCAGGCTGTTGCTGGATCGCTCCTTATCGGCAAAAGGAATTGACATTTCAAGAATAACACCTTTGGACAGATTGGCTTATGTTGGTTCACGGGGAATGGGAGCCTTTGTTTACAGACCAGAAATTAAATCGGAAAAGATAACAGGCCTTGTCCCCGAACTGGACACTATTGCTACTGAAATGAACCACGTACTTCAGGGCTCCAGTTCTGAGATTATCGAGGAGTTGTTTATTCTGGGAGGCTCTTCAGGTGGCGCCAGACCAAAGATTTTTGCCGCTTACAATCCGCTTACCGACGACCTGATGTATAGTGTGGACAAGGTCCCGGAAGGCTATGAAGAATGGATCATCAAATTTCCATCATCATCTGATAACAGGGAGATTGCCAATATTGAATTTGCTTATCACAAGATGGCCCTTCTGGCAGGCATTGAAATGAGCGAGTGCCGTCTTTTTAAAGGAAAATCAGGACAGGTTTATTTCGGAACGAAGCGGTTTGACCGGATAGCTGATAAACGTCTGCATGCACATACCGCTTCCGGTCTTATGCACGACAACTTCAGGATGAGTACGATGGATTATGGGCATCTGATGGATTGCGCGTTCCGGTTGGAAAAGCACGTGAAAGCCTATGAAAAAGTTTTTCGTTTGGCAGCATTCAATGTGTATTCACATAACCGGGATGACCACAGCAAGAATTTCTCCTTCCTGATGAACGACAAAGGAGAATGGCAGTTTGCTCCGGCCTACGATCTCACCTTTTCGTATTCCGGCTATGGGTTTCACAGTACCATGATAGCCGGGGAAAGTAAAAATCCGGGACGAAAAGAGCTGATGAAACTGGCCACACATTTTGGATTGAAAAATGCAGGCTTCCTAATTGAAGAGGTTCAGGAAGCTATAAGCCATTGGGGAACAATTGCCGATGAATTCGGTATTACCAGGAAAACAAGGAATACTGTTCAAACAGCAATGGATAAAATCAGGGATTAGGGAACGAAAACCCAGATTCTGGAAAGGAAATTTTTTGTTTTTATAGCAACGATTCCTTCAGTAAAAAGCCCCCTCACCCGTAATCCGGGCAAAAGGGCTAAGCAAACTTGCGATCAAACAATTATCCTAAACGAATTCTATGGTATTTAAACGGTGATTATAAATCCCAGGTTAAAAAAGTGCAGATTGCCTGTCAGCCATTGGCTGGCAAATCCGCATCAGCTACTACAAACTTATTAGGATATCTTGATGAGCTTAGTGTAAAGCGGATCACAGATCCGCAACTAAGAGGTGCTGATTGCAAATCAGCACCAGCGGTATCGCCGTTCCACAATCGGAAAGTTCCACAAACGTCTTCACCCAAATAGGGTTCCTGAGCAGCCAAGAATACACTTGCACCAGTATCCGAAGCGGAAACAGCAGCAGCAACCCCGGCAGTCGATCCGCCAATTACCACCACATCAACCTGATAAGCAACAGGAATTTCACGTTCAGACTGAAAACAATATTTGATATTTTCCGGATTTGCAGCAAAAGTCTTATTCAGACCCCATATCCCGGAAGTTGCCAGAAAAGCTGTTCCGGCACTTGATGTTTTAATAAATTGTCGACGTTTCATTCGGATTTGGTTATAGTAAGAACTTGATTCTTTTGAAGTAATGTTTCTTTGAATTTAGAATAGTCAACGTTTTGAACATCGATTCCTTCGTCAATTGCTATGCAGGCTGCAACAGCTGCCGACTGGCCTAATATCATAAACACAGGTTCCATGCGAATAGAACCGTATGCAATGTGCGTGGACGATACGCAAACCGGAACTAGCAGGTTAGTACACTCTTCTTTTTTCGGGATGATGGAGCCATACGAAACTGAATAGGGTGATTTTGGTGAAACGCCTATGTCGCCTTCGTTCTGTACCAACCCTTCGGAAGTTACATATCGCTGAATATTGTGCGAATCCATGGCGTATGAACCCATTCCAATTGGCTCAGGAACCTCGCGTTTTGCCAAAACATCATTTTCAGTAGTTACATAGACGCCAACCATGCGGCGTGCTTCACGAATATATAACTGATGGGACCAGTTTCCATTGTCGGTAAATTCATCTTTGGCCAGTCCCCATTGCTGCATCTTATCGTGAATTTCCTGAGGAACCCGTTCGTCATTGGCAACATAATAGAGCAAGCCTTTCTGATAATCTTCGTGAGCTTTAATAATCTCTTTTCGGCGTTCGTACGAAGCTTCCGGATAATCGTAGTTCATGCCGATAAAATCGCTGCTGAACGGACCGTGGTTGTTGGTATCAGTTTTCCGGTTCGGAATCAGGTCGAACTTGTTGAACCATTCGTTCCAACCGGCATCAAATACGCGCCCCAGCAGTTCATAATTTGCCGGATCGTAATTCTCAGGTTTTGGGAAAGGCACCAGATTATCCGGATTATTGCTCATGCACAAGCGGAAACAGTAGGCCTGTATCTTATTATCGCCGGAACAATTGGGAGCGATTGGTTCAGGAGAAATACCGTATAGAAGGCCACTTTCAGGTTTGCCAGGAATTTTATACGGATCAATTTTAGCTTTAAAATGGTGATCGTGCTGAAAAACTTCAGCCTGAACGCCATTCCATGTTTCGTTGTATTCGGAGCAGGCTTCGCGCCCAACACGATAAGTTACACCGGCAGCTGCCATCAGATCACCTTCGTAAGTAGCATCAATAAATAGCTGCCCTGAAA
>JBBSBP010000185.1:0-7742 GCA_038251165.1 Bacteroidales bacterium
ACTGGATCAAACATTATTCAAAAACCTGCCAATCCCATCTGTATCAGCACGGTGCGGCTCCATCTCCTTTGGAGAGGGCTGGGGAGAAGCTTTTATAAATCAAAAAAATGGAATTTAAATCACTAAAAACTATTGAGACTTCGTTTAAACAGATACGTTTCTTCGGAATTGTATTTATTTGCCTGTGTGCCGGGATAACGGGCTATTCCCTTTGGAGTTCGTACAGTTTTGCCGAAAAGCAACGCCAGAAAATATATGTACTGGACGGTGGAAAATCGTTGATGCTGGCACTCTCACAGGATTTGTCGCAAAACCGTCCCGTAGAAGCCAAAGAGCATGTACGCCGTTTCCACGAACTGTTTTTCACCCTTTCACCAGATAAAAACGCCATTGAAAATAACATCAACCGTGCCTTGTTCCTGGTGGATAAAAGCGCATTCCGCTATTACAAGGATATGCAGGAAAAAGGGTATTATGACCGTATCATTTCGGGGAACATCAACCAGGTGATCCGGGTGGACAGCGTGGCGTGCAACTTCAACAACTATCCCTACAAAGTGGTGACTTATGCCAGGCAGATGATCATCCGTGAAAGTAACATCACGCAGCGCAGCCTTGTCACACGCTGTGACCTGCTTAACTCGGTGCGCTCAGACAATAATCCACACGGATTTACCATGGAGCATTTCGAGATAATGGAAAACCGCGATATCAGCGTAGTGGAAAGGTAGGTGCATGATGACAGGAAAATTAATCAACAAAGTTGCAGACTGGTGGGGCGATAGCCTTCGTAGTTTGCTGGGCAGGCTAACCCCTGACCGCCGCGTTACCCTTCTCGTGATCATGTTCATAACCTTCAGTGGATTATCCATTTTTATGACCTTTTCTTCGATCTATAATTTAGGTAAAGAAAAAGGCGATAAAATGTATATGGAGCACATCGGACGACTGCAATTCGAATTGAAAAAAATACAGCATAAAACAGACAGTTTGAAACTTCAAAAGAATTTTCAGTATGACAGAAAATAAAGAAGACCAGAAAATTGGCAAAGTGGAAAAAGAACTTACACCACAGCAACGGCAAAAACGGATGAAAATGCTCATCTACCCGCTGTTCTTCCTGATTTTTGCAGGATCGATGTGGCTGATATTTGCTCCATCGTCCAAAGAGAAAGAAACAACAGGACAACCTGCGGGATTGAATACCGAACTTCCAATGCCCAAACAAAAAAGCATGTTGGTTAATAAGCGGGATGCTTATGAACAGGAAGCGGTCAGGCAAAAGGAAAAAGAGAAAAAGCGCACATTATCAGATTTCGCTTATTTACTGGAAGAAGAACAATCGAAAAAAGGCCAGGAGCGCAATTCGGAAACAGCTTTCAACTCATCTGATCATTACCGGAATTCGTCTCGCTCCGGAAACGGTATTCCGTCTCAGTCAAAAAATCGGACTTCGGCTATCCATTCTTCTGCAAGTGCCTACCAGAACATTAACAGACAACTGGGCAATTGGAACAACCAACCGGCAAATGAGGTAGATGAACCATCTAAGTCGAAACTGGAGAGCCGTATTCAGGAACTGGAGCGTAAACAGGACGAGGAAATGCTGCGCAAAAGAACAGAGGACGACCAATTGTCCGTGATTGAAAAATCATACCAGTTGGCAGCGAAATACATGCCGGGGACTGCTACTCCGGGAACTAATACTTCCTCCTCAGAAGGAAATAAGATCACATCAACCCTATCTTCAGGAGGAAACGTTGTTGCCCAACCTGTCCGGCAGGTAACGCCAAATGTAGTATCGCTACTGTCAAATTCTTTGAACGGCAAGGAAAACACAGAATATACCCCTAAATCGCATAATTCCGGGTTTAGGACAATCGCCGGAAACGAAGAGGAAACTGGTAAAAACAGTATCCGCGCCTGCATTAACCAAACTGTTACCCTGACCAACGGGAAAGAACTGCAATTGCGGCTACTGGAACCCATCCGGATTGGGGACTTGCTGATCCCAGCCAATACGCTCATCACGGGTCCTTGCCGAATTGGGGGCGAACGGCTGAACGTTACGGTTACTTCGATCCAATATGCCGGGAATATCATCCCGGTTCAGTTGCAGGTATATGGGACAGACGGGCAACCGGGAATATCCGTGCCCGGTAATGATGCTGTTACTGCGGCTAAAGAAGTTGCTTCGTCCCTGGCTTCATCAACCGGGAGCAGCATCATGATCTCGGATAATGCCGGTTCACAACTGGCCGCCGATTTGGGGAAAGGACTGATTCAGGGTGCTTCACAGTTTGTCAGCAAAAATATGAGTACCGTTAGAGTGACCATCAAAGCGGGATACCAGGTATTGCTTCTGCCAAAAACTAATAATTAAGATTACAAAACAGTATGTGACCGGACCAATAAAAATCCATTTATCAACCATTAAAAAACAAATTAAAATGAAAAGAATTTTTATCATACTTGTCATTCTTGCAAGTTCATTTATAAGTATCGCACAGGAAAAAACAAACGTTAGTAGTACGAAAACAATGCCCAGTACCGGGGATTATTTTCAGGGGCTGACCCGTCCGTTAACCTTTGACAAAATGATTCCGCCTTATGCGCTCGAAGTAACCTTCAGCAAAACGGTGCACATCATCTTCCCGGCTGCCATACGTTATGTGGATTTAGGTAGCGCCGATCTGATGGCAGCCAAAGCGGACGGTACAGAGAACGTTTTGAGGATAAAAGCTGCAACAAAAGATTTTTCCGGGGAAAGTAATTTATCGGTGATCACAGACGACGGCAGTTATTATTCGTTCAATGTGAAATATGCCGATGAGCCTGTCAAACTTTCGGTGGAGATGGCCGATTTTATTCATAGCTCAGAAACCGGAACAAGACGTGGAAACAAAACAGATATTTATCTGGATGAACTGAATGGTGAATCGCCTTTACTGGTTAACCGGATCATGCAGTCGATTTATAAAAATGATCGCAGGGAGATTAAACACATCCGCTGCAAACAGTTTGGGATGCAGTATACCTTAAAAGGTATTTATTCGCACAATAACCTGATGTATTTTCATACAGAGCTTAAAAACTCATCGAATGTACCGTTCAATGTCGATTATATTTCATTCCGTATCGTCGATAAAAAAGTGGCCAAACGCACCGCTATCCAGCAACAATCGATTGTTCCGTTAAGAGCTTATAATCAACTGATGGTAATTGACGGGAAGAAAACAGAACGTACTGTGTTCGCCCTGCCCCGGTTTACCTTGCCGGAAGGAAAACAACTGCTGATCGAATTAAACGAAAAAGATGGAGGGAGACATCAATCGTTTATCTTGAAAAATGATGACCTGATTCGGGCCAAAGGAATAGGTAAACTAAGGGTAAATTGAGTGGATTGCCATTTAACAAACGCCTGATTTTTATATTTCAGGCGTTTGTTTTTTTTTAACAACAGAATTTGAATTATCTCCAGACTTTGGTATCAACACCCTTCTTTATAGTTTTCTTTTTGGCTTTATCTTCCATAATTATTTTCTCGACAACATTTGTTAGTAAGTAGAACCGATACTACCTATTTATAGAAAATTTCCAGGTACTCAGGTAAATATTTGATGATGACTTGCACTCAGTCATATAAGGCTCAAGGTCTCCAAAAGTATCACCAGATCACTCGTATGCTCTGATGCAATAATATTATCCAGAAGAAAGATCGGATCCTTTTTCCTGAAACTCACAAATTGCCTGCAATTTGCTTATTACGCAGCAAATAACCAACATCTTTATTTATACTCATTCCAAATTACTCCCCCCCCCATACAATTAACATATAAACAGGGTTTCCTTTTTTATATTTGCCGGATTAATAGTATGTTTTATGTTTATCCACCCCAAGAGAAAATCCTTCAATGGCCGGGTGAATCGTACATGGAAGGATTTTTTTTAGGCAATAAAATATAAAAGGGAAAAACCCGGCCCTTTAAAAAGAAACCGGGTTACACTATTTTGTTTTTACCGAAAAAGGCAGCTAGAACTGCCCTTTTCAAAACAGTTCAAAAGTATGAAAAAATTAATGTTTATGGCAGGTCTTGCTATGGTTTTAACAGTTTTTAATGCTTGTCAGAAGGATGAGCTAAAGACAAGCCCGGATGAGGGGATTGCAAAAACGAGTAAAGCAGATGTTTATCTTGAAGGCGACTACCTTGTTGTTAAGAATTATGAGGCTATTGACAGCTTAAAAACGATTTTGCAAAACAAATCGCTTGAAGAGCAATCAAGGTGGGAGGACCAACTGGGGTTAAAATCTGCGAAAACGTTTAGGGCTCAGGCATCTGATAAATTGGCCGGATTTCAGAAGGAGGCAGATGCTGAAAACTACGCTAAGGAATTAGTAAAAGAAGGTTACTTTAGCATGAAGGATTCTTCTATGTGCTACCCGTTTTACAATTATTTTTGGGATTGCATATTGAATAAAAATGGGGTCATAAAAATTGGTGATGTGTTGTATTGTTTCCAAAAGGATGCCCAGATCTCCGTAATGGATGGGAAAGCGAAAACATTAAACCAATTTATAAGTAAGCCCGAAAGTTGTGACACTGCTGTTGTTAAGGTTTATTCTTTTCCAAAGTTAAAATCAACGACTCCGGCCAATTATGGTGAAGTTGCCTGGAATAGAGCTTATTCTGCCGGTGAGGGAGTTAGGTGGACCTTGAGCTTGTACTATCATTACCTTCCAATTAAGACTGTAGGACCTAATGGTCAGGATATTACTAATCAAGGAGGCGTTCGCTATTACCTGTATTTTCATGAGGAGAAAAAAGGTTTGTTTGGCTGGCGAGATTCTAAAGACATTTTTCACCACCAACACATAACATCTAGTTATGGCAACTGTCTTGAACCGGGAACGACTACCTATTTCCCCGCCACCTGGAAGCATTATCCCAACACTGATTTCTATAAAATTAACTCTTCAGTACTTGCAAATGTATATGTAGATATGGTGTTTTGGAGGTTTGGCGGTCTTATATCACCGCCTGCGTCGAATTATCCAGCTCCAACAATATTTGAATTCTCGTCTAACGGCAAAACAGATTACATTACCTCTCCGTTAAATTTAACCATCAATTAATTAATTCATAGGAAGATCAATAAAATATTGATCTTCCTATTTTATAAACAAAACATGAAAAAACTACTTCTAATTCTCCTTTTATTGAGTTGTATTTCAACGTTTAGCTATTCCCAACCCAAAACTGAATTCGGAATTACTACTGAAGGATCGTGGTTTATGCCTAAACAATCGATTGGCCAAGACTGGGAATGGGGAACAAAAGCCGGATTTGGAACTGGCATTGGTGTTTATGCCTCACAAAATATTTTTTGGCGATTTTCAGCCGATGTTGGTTTGGCATACCGTTACAAGCAAATGAAACAGCATTATAGGGTTTATCCTGAAACTGGTGGTGGTTATGACGACCCTGATTTTGTTATCATACAAGGTTGGGACAAACTTCCGATGCATTATATTGTTGTGCCTGTTCATCTCCAAATGCTTTTAAGCAAAAGCTTTTTTATTCGTGGAGGTATTGAATCGACCTGGCTGATGAATTACGAACATGCGAATGAAAAACCTGAATACAACTTGACGCTTGGGTTTGGTAGCCAGAAGCATAAATTAAGATGGTCGGTCAATTACATTAAAGGTTTTAAAGAACAGGGTTTTGGTGACAGAACGATTAAAGCCGATGGTCATTATAACGGATCCATTAACCGCAACAACATGTTACAACTCTCACTTTCATACCCAATCTGGCAATTAAAATAATACCGATTAGAGAAGTGTAATCGTACAATCATCGCACACTCGATTGTACTTACAATTCTATCCATCGGCATTATACCAGTATATCTTTTCAATGAAGTAATCATTCACTTTGGTATAACATGCGTCAACTTCTATTTTTAATTGTTTTTGTTCTGCCTTTTTCATTGATAGCGCAGCAAAAGCGAACAATTTCGGGCTATGTTACCGATGCTCAAACCGGAGAACGCCTGTATGCGGCAACTGTTTACGAACAAAACTCGGGAATAGGAACCATCAGTAACCGCTTCGGATTTTTTAGCATCAACCTTCCGGAGGGAAATGCTATTTTAAAAGTATCTTTTGTAGGCTACGAAATCCAAAGCCGACGGATCAACTTAATTAGGGATACAATCGCTTCTTTTGCTTTAAAATCGGACAATAAACTGGCTGAAGTGCTTGTGAAAGGGACTTCTGGCAAACAACTGTTTGAGAATAACGATTTGGGGCATGTTAAGATCTCGGCCAAATCGTTGGCCAAACTGCCTTCGCTGATGGGTGAAAAAGACGTATTGAAAGGTCTGATGATCCTTCCGGGAGTTCAGCAGGGAAGCGAAGGCAGCTCGGGCATTTTTGTTCGGGGCGGAAGCCCCGACCAAAACCTGATTTTGCTCGACGATGTGCCGCTTTACAACGTTTCGCATTTGTTTGGGTTTGTATCGGTTTTTACACCCGAGGCCATCCAAAGTATCGATTTTTACAAAGGTGGTTTTCCGGCCCGATACGGAGGACGGCTTTCGTCGGTTATCGATTTGCGGATGAAAGACGGTAACAAATACAAGCGGGAAACCAGCATTAACCTGGGATTGATTTCGAGCCAGCTGACCACCGAAGGACCCATCAAAAAAGGCGAATCGTCATATTTCTTTTCAGCCCGGCGTACCTTACTCGATTTGGTTTTCAGGGGAATTGCCGAAATAGCACAACGGGGCGAAGAAGAAAAAGCCATCCCATCCTATGGGTTTTATGACATAAACGGAAAAATAAATTTCAAACTGAACGAGAAAAACCACCTTTACTGGAGCTTATATTCAGGCAAAGACAATTTGTCTTTTGAATACAGCGATCATCTGAAAACGACAGAGAAGGAAGAAACCCAAAAAACATCAGGCGCTTTAAATTGGGGAAATGTGATGACCGCGCTGAAACTAAACTCCCAACTGAATTCAAAACTGTTTTTAAATACAACATTGAGCGGGAGCATTTTCAATTACGGCGATTTGTTTAAAGCGAATACCGAAACCTCTGTTGGCAGCGAGGTTTCGAAAAATACTTTCAGGCTCGAATATCAATCACATATCCGTACGGTTGGCCTGAAAACCGATCTGGATGTTTACGGCAATTCCAACCTTCCTTTTCAAATTGGGCTTTTTGCCAGCGCCAGTAATTATTTGCCCGGAAAACAGCAGGTCGCCCGCAACGAAGGAACCAATGAAAATTCGAGTAAAGAAATATCGAGCATGGATTATGGGGCTTATCTGGATAAAAAATTCACCCTTGGGGAAAAGCTAAATTTTACGATGGGTTTGCGTAGCTCTTTTTATGCTATTCGCAACCAGAAAACATATTTCGCACTAGAACCTCGTTTAAGTTTCGATTTCAGGCCAAACGAACAAACTAGCTACCAGGCTTCATACGCGGTAATGACACAACCAATCCACCTTTTGTCGAACGGCAATGTGGGTTTACCTACTGATATTTGGGTTCCTTCAACCAAACTGATACGGCCTGAAACTTCGAATATCGTCTCCATCGGTATAAAAAAAACAATTCGGCCAGAATTTAAACTCTCTACCGAAGCTTATTACAAACTGCTCGACCATGTCATCTCGTTCACCGAAGGTGATGGGATTCTGGATGTTGACCAGAATTGGGA
>JBBSBP010000186.1:0-7588 GCA_038251165.1 Bacteroidales bacterium
GCACTGGTCTGAACTGGCCCCCGAGATTACCGAAGTATTGGAACGGGAACCATCGCGGTGGTATGTGCGCCGGATCATTCGCCACAAATACGCATTGAAAGACAAAAGCCAAGACGTGGAAAAGCAAATTATTACAGCTCCCATGCCAGCACTACCCATAGCAAAAAGCTATGCCGGGGCAACCGTTTTAGCCGATATCATCATTGACAAATATGTGAACCATCTTCCTTTCTACCGCCAGATTCAGATGTTCAAACAACAGGGCATATCCATTGCCCCGGCAACCATTAATGGATGGTTCAAGGATGTAGCCGACCTGATGAGACCTACATATTACCGGTTAAAGGAGCTGGTCTTGGCTTCTGATTATATCCAGAGTGACGAAACCACGATTCCGATTATCAACAACGAAAAGCACCAAACGGTAAAAGGGTACATCTGGATGGTGCGAGCTGTTATACCCAGACTGGTCTTGTTTCATTATGACCACGGTTCACGGGCACAAAAGGTAGCATTACAATTATTTAAGGATTACCAGGGGGTGATTCAGACAGATGGCTATGCCGTTTACGACATGTACGAAAACAAAAAAGGAGTCCTTCCTATTGGATGCTGGGCTCATGCCCGGAGATATTTTGAAGAAGCTTTGAAGGAAGATGAAGCCAGGGCCTCGTATGCACTGGAACAAGTAAGACTGCTTTATGATGTGGAAAGGCAAGCCGACCGGGAGAACCTTTCTTTCGACCAGCGTGCCGAGATTCGTTCCCGCTTGGCTTACCCCATTATGGTAGTCTTCGAAAAATGGTTGTTAAATGAGTACCCCAAAGTTCTGTCCAAAGGGCGGATAGGGAAAGCCATCCGCTATACCTATAACATTTACCACAAGTTAACCCGATACCATTTGGATGGCCGATTGAGAATTGACAACAATCTCGGAGAAAATGCAATCCGTCCCATTGCCCTTGGTCGGAAAAACTGGTTGTTCTGTGGAAACGACGATGCTGCCGAAAATGCATCAATCATTTATTCAATGATGGCTTGTTGCAAAGAACATGGAGTGAACTTCCGCCAGTGGATGGTCTTCTTTCTAGATAATGTCCACAAGTATGACAACGACTACACTAAAGACCTGGCTGAACTGCTTCCGCACAACTTCAAAATGTAAAGCCAAAATTGAATAGTACCGTTTCCTAAGTCTCTCAAAGTTCTCCGAACATTTCAGAGAAACTTTGAAAGTGAAATGCTTTTCCCATAAAAACAAGCCGGATTCTACCGAATGCTTACAGTAGGAGTCCGCTCACTGAAACAAAAAAAACTAAACTGACAACGAGCATTAAATAAAAGTTGTATTGGCCAAGTAGGAGTCCGCTCACTGAAACCAACTGCCATTCCAGTTGATGCGTAATACCCGGTTGGTTGTATTGGCCAAGTAGGAGTACGCTCACTGAAAAAGAAGCCCTCCCCCAACCCTCCCGGAGGGAGGGAGTTTTGGATCACGCGTGATTCGGAGAATCTCATTTTTGATTAGCTGTTGTGAATCTATTTCATATCTTGGTAAATGATATTCAGGGCAGCAAAAGCCTCCCCCCTTGGGGAGGTTTGGAGGGGCCTTTGTATTGGCCAGGTCTTTTTGGATGGCTTGCTTTAACTGATCGTTGATTTCTTTGGTCAGGCTGTCGTTTTCAAGGGCAAAAGGCAGGTCGGATTCCCGGGAAGTAAAATTGTCCCGGATATCAGTTAATGCCAGGTCAGGAATGATGCCCGTTTTCTGATAACTTTTACCGCTTACCCGGTATAGCTTTCCGGTGGTAATTTTTACAAATCCATGATCTTCACCGGCAGGATGGGTTCAGTAAATGCCTGTTATTATACCGGATTTAAGTTCCTCCAATTTTTTTGATCAAAGCTTATTGTTTTCAAGTTAAAACACATAATTTTATGTCCTGAAATTCACGATAAAAATTAGAACCATGATTGTTTCTGAACAACCTTTTTATTTTCAGGCAACAGTAAAGCTATTACTGATCGGCTTGATTGTGGCTTTTATGATTTTGGCAAAAAACATACTTATCCCCTTTACAATAGCGGTTGTCTTTACTTTTTTACTGTTGCCTGTTTCAGCTAAGTTACAGCATTGGCGGTTTCCAAAAGCCCTGGCTATCCTGATCAGCATTGTCATGGCACTGGCTGTTTTTGTAGCAATGCTTTACTTTTTCTATTCACAGGTACTGAGTTTTGTGAACGACTGGCCAGTACTTAAAGAAACAATGACTGCCAAATGGGTAGGTTTTCAGCAGTTTATCAGCGAAACATTTCACGTCAGCAAACTTGAGCAACAAACATGGTTAAAAACCAAAATTCAGGAAAATGCCAGTACAGGCGGAGTGTTGGTGCTGGGCCTTTTCTCAGCGACCGGTACATTTTTGGCCAGCTTTGCGCTCATCCCGATTTATATTTTCTTCCTGACCTTTTATAAGGATAAATTCAAGGAGTTTGTAACGCTGATTGCCAAAGAAGATAAGAATGATCAAACCTTAATGGTGGTTAAGAAGGTTGCATTGGTTTCGCAAAAATACCTGGTCGGAATATTTCTCGATGTACTCATTCTTTCAGTATTGAATTCCACCGGCTTTTTAATCCTGGGCTTGCCACATGCCATACTGTTCGGCGTACTTGCCTCGATGCTCAATATTATTCCTTATATCGGCGTGCTTATTGGCAGTACTTTGCCCATCATGATGGCTTTCCTGACCAAGGACGCGATGAGTTATCCCCTGGCCGTTGCCGGTATTTGCTTCTTTGTTCAGTTCCTCGACAACAATTTTATTACTCCCTTTGTCGTTGGAAGCAGTGTCAGCATCAATCCGTTGACGGCAACACTCGTATTGATCGCCAGTGCGATCATTTGGGGTATTCCGGGAATGATACTTTGTATGCCTTTGACCGGTATGGCCAAAGTGGTTTGTGACAATGTCGAATCGATGAAACCTTATGGCTTTTTACTTGGCGAGGAAGTTAATTTCAGGACGCAGGAACATGTTCAGGATAAAGTTTTGAAACGGTTCAGGAAAAGCAAGAAAAATTCGTAAATGCCGGGTAATGGGTATTGAATTCCGGGTTGATTGGCGAATGGGTTTTCAAAGCCTTTTTACGATCAGATAACGATTATAAATCCGGAATTCGGTGTGAAATAACGTCATCGTATAACACCGGAAATATTGCTGACAATCTTAAAATTATTAGTTATTTTCTTGTTTATCAGCCTAATTTTTATTAATTTGCTTTCCTGCAAATCCCGTTGCAGTCAGTTGCAAGGGATTGCAGTTAAAGTCATAAACAATTTAAAAATATTATCATGAGTTCAGGAAAATTAGTATTGGGAGCGTTGGCAGGATTAGCCGCCGGCGCCCTGTTGGGAATCTTGTTCGCCCCTGAAAAAGGGAAAGTAACACGGAAAAAAATTGTTGATAAAAGTGAAGATTACCTCGGTGAGGTCAAAGTGAAATTCAATGTTCTGATCGATGAATTAAACAGGAAAATGGATTTGACCAAAGCAAAAGCTGATGAAATGGTCGAAAAAGTCAACACAAAGGTTGAAGAAGTAAAAGCATCAGCCAAATAATGGATTTATTCCTTTCCTTTACGAAAATTTGAAACATGGACGAAAATTCAGACTTATTTGAGTCACTCGTTGAGAAAAGTGAACAATACGGTAAAACAACGCTCGAACTGCTGAAGCTAAAAACCTTGGATAAATCCGCCGATGTGGTTTCCAACCTGGTTTCATGGTTAATTGTATTGATTTTTGCCGTATTGTTTTTTCTGATTCTGAATATAGGTGTAGCCTTGTGGATCGGCGAACTCCTGAACAAATCCTATTATGGATTTTTTGTCGTGGCCGGATTTTATGCACTTCTGGTTCTTGTATTGGGTGTTTTCCGCAAACAACTGATTAAAAAGCCTCTCAATAATTCCATTATCAAACAAGTACTTGAATAAGCATCATGGCAAAACAAACTGCATTCGATTCGCTGAAAGAATCCATTCGTTTGCTCGAAATCAGGCAGGACGAAGAAGGAAAAATGCTGAAAGAGCATTTTAAAATCACTTATGAAAGTTTAAAACCTGCCAACCTGATTAAAAATTCATTCAGGGAGCTGACCAGTTCTGTGGAAATAAAAAACAGCCTTTTCGAAACTGTTGTTTCATTGCTTACCGGCTATCTTACCAAAAAGATGATGGTGAGTTCAAAAAGCAACATCTTCATGAAAATTCTTGGTTTACTCCTTCAATTTGGCGTAACCAGTGTGGTAGCCCAAAATGCCGAAAATATCCGGAATGTGATCAATGACCTGATCGACCGGTTTCTCCATCCTGATACTGAGGAGGAAGAAGAAGCGCCTGAAGAAGAAGTTCCTGAACCTGGCCTGGTTTAGAGACGCATGGCTCACGAATGGCACAACTTCATGATCGTACGACTGCACAACAGCACGAAAACCCGATAAAATCAGAGGCTTTCTGCACTTCATTATTTCTTTCATCTCCACATTTTACGATTCATCCACCTCAAACGACGATCCGGTAATTTTTATTTTTTCTCCGCTGCTATCCGCCTTTACTTTGGAGAAAAAATAAGTTTGCCATGAAACAGTTTTTCATTTTACTCAGTTTACATCTTATTCTTTCCAATGCCCTGGCACAGGTTCAGCTCTCCGGAAAAGTTACTGATCAAAAGAAAATGCCGCTGAGCGGAGCCAACGTATTTATTCAGGACAGTTGCGACGGAGCAACGGCTGACAGCCTGGGTAATTATCGTGGGTGAAGATGGACGTGTATTCGTGAGGGGTGGCGAGGGCTATGAAACCAAAACCTTTATGGACGGTATGCTGGTTTCGACACCCTATTTATCCAAAATGCCCGATATGCCCACACGTGGCCGGTTTTCACCTTTGCTCTTCAGCGGAACATTGTTCAGTACAGGAGCTTATTCTGCCGAGTTCGGTCAGGCGCTGTCTTCGATCGTTGACATGAAAACCAATTCGATTGAACCCAAGGATCAATCCAGCATTTCGATATTGACGGTCGGAGTTATGGCCTCCACAACCAAATGCCTGAAAAATTCCTCCATTTCGCTGAGCGGCGATTATGTAACTTCCGGATTATCGAACAGGATTAATCCGCAACAGGTCGACTGGATTAAAAGTCCGGCAGGGATTGACGGAACATTGATGTACCGGCAGAAAACCGGAAAAGCAGGACTGTATAAAGTCTTTGGAACGTTTAACCACAGCGCCAGCGGGATGATTTACCCCAATACCCAATCGGGTGTAAATCAGAATATTTTGCTGAACAGCAGCAATGTATACCTGAACAATACCTGGAACAGCATGCTGGGCGAAAAATGGATGCTGAAATCCGGGCTGGTGGACATTCTGACACTCAAAAGTTTGATCTGGACCAGGATCAGGTCGTGACCAATAAAAAAATGTTTCAGGCTAAACTGGGATTCAGTCGTTTTCTGAATGAACAGACTGAACTGAAACTGGGAGCCGACTGGATTAACGACTCGTATGAGCAAAAAATCAGGTTGGGTGGAAATTACCGCCTGCCCTTTACAAATAATCAGCTTTCGGGTTTTGCCGAAATGGAATACAAGCTCACCAAAAAATTCGCGACCAGGCTGGGAGCCAGGCTCGAAAACAGTTCACTCCTGAACGGAACAACTCTTGTCCCCCGGTTTTCAGGCGCATATAAAACCGGCAAACACAGCCAGGTATCACTGGCATGCGGACAGTTCTACCAGAATCCTGAAGATGATTACCTGAAACTGGCCCCGCAGCTAAAGCCTGAAAAAGCCAGTCATGCCGTGATGACCTGGCAGTATCAGACCGAATTGAAAACACTCCGTATAGAAGGTTACCTGAAAAAATATACGGATCTGGTAAAATACTCCGAACCTCTGGCTACCAATCCGCTCGACTATTCGAATTCAGGCAGGGGTCATGCTGAAGGAATTGATTTTTTCTGGCGCGACAAGGAATCGTTTAAACTTACCGATTACTGGATTTCCTATTCGTGGATCAACGCCCGCCGCAATTACAAGGATTATCCGGCAGCAGCCATCCCAACCTATGTATCAGAACACAATCTGTCGGTAGTTTACAAACGGTTTCTCGAACCACTAAGGATTTATGCCTCTGCAACTTATTCGCTGGCAAGCAGCCGCCCGTATCACGATCCAAATCTTTCAGGATTCATGAATGCGAAAACCCGGCCATACAACGACATCAGTTTAAGCCTGACATACCTGATGGAATTGTTCGGTAAACAATCTGTTTTGCACCTGATGGTCAATAACCTGGCCGGATTCGACAATGTGTTTGGCTATAATTTTTCAAATACGCCGAATGCTGCCGGATATTACGAATCTACTCCTGTCAGATCGCCTTTTGTGAGGCAAATAATTTTTCTTGTTTCAATTATGCTTTGATCGAAAGATAAAAATTGCCTCTAAGCCCGGGGAAAATGGCGAAAGAATGACGCCCCGGGTAAGAAATCCGGATAGTCTTCGTCCGCGTTAAAATGAGGATTAAAGGACAGCTCTTGTTTCGGACGAAACAGAATACACATTCAACCTGAATTTACAGTACTAATTTAAAACTTAAAGGAACGAATTTCGAACATCGAAAAAACCGAATGGCTTCCCTTGTATTATGCCTCATTTGCCTACATCATGATCAGTTTTCAGGAACCTGAAAATGCGAAGAAAGACACGTACCTCGATCAGGCGCAGAAGTATTTGGATCAGGCGCTGGTCCTTGAACCCAACGAGTCGGAATTGTACCTGATGCAAGGCTTTTTATTTCCTTCACGCATTAACATTGACCCGATGAACCGTGGTATGGTTTACATGGAAGTTATGAATAAATCGCTCGACAAAGCATTGGAGCTGAATCCTGACAATCCAAGAGTTTATTACCTTCGGGCCACCATGACTTTTCACACTCCCGAAGCCTATGGTGGAGGAGTATCCAAAGCACTTCCAATGTATCAGATGGCCGATGAAAAATTCAGGATTTTCAAGCCAAAAACTCCCCTGTATCCAAACTGGGGCAGGGAATTGAATGATGCCGATATGAAAAAATTGAATGAAATGCTGAAACAGTAAGGAATTGATCTTTAAAATTCTGTAAATTCGAAAAAAAACTGTCAAATTATTCTGATGAATGACAAACAAACAATATCGGTTCAAAAAACTGATCTGGCAGGTTCCTGCTTTTATCCTTTTATTAATTGCCATGGGAAACCTGATCATGGTTTTTATTCTTCATGGAGAAAAATATACAGGACAGATGTTTCTAATCAGTTCGGCCAATTCAGTAATCGTTGGCGGAGCGTTTATGATCGGACTGACTGTGATGGTCAATCAACTCGACCGGAAACTGCCCTGGCTGCATTTTCCGGTTCGGAGGCTGATTGTTCAGGTGCTGGTAACGATTGGTTTTTCGCTTTTGCTTATTGTAATCGCACTTCTTGTCAATGGATTTTTCATGCATGAAGAAATCACTTCAGCATACTTTATTGATCA
>JBBSBP010000187.1:0-7534 GCA_038251165.1 Bacteroidales bacterium
ATCCAGTTCCATGCATCCGAAGCTTCTTGTTTTATCCATTCCCAGGCCTTTGTTGCAGTATCTTTTATCCATTCCCATAATTTTGAGGCAGTCTCAGCAATCCATTTTCCAGCAGCAACAATGGCTTCACCAATGGCAGTTACAATGGATGAAAATGTATCGGCTATCTGGTCAAAAAATCCATTTAGACTTTCTGATGAACTATCAGGAATTCCAATCATTTTTTCAAGGTCAAGTATCTGCGCCGGTTTTTCTTCATCATCAGTCGATTGCCCGGAACTGTCGTTAAATGATACCGGGTTTCCCCGACAATAGGAATACACATTTAAGCCATCGCCAATCCCAATCGGGTCGCCGCTTAACCACCTTCCTAACCAGGGCATATAATAACGGGCGCTGTGATATTCCAATCCTGTTTCCTCATCACGCTCCATACCCGTGTAACGATATCGTTTTGCAGCCGACTTTATGGTAGCATTTATGGCCTGAAACGCAGTTGTACCGTAGGGATGGTATTCTTCGTAACTAATTACCTGAGCATTGTTATCCAGTTCAAGAGCAGCAGAACCAATATGATTGGAAAGCTGATATCGTATCAATTGTTGTTCAGTTCCGTCATTCACATTGTTGCGGGTTTCTATGGTTACAAACCGATGATTTCCGTCCATCAGACTTAAACTAACCCGCTCCAACCCTGAATTGGCTCCCGAGTGTTTTTTATAAATTTCGTGTCCTCCAAGATAGATACGCTCTTCTTTAATGATTGGCACTGCACCGGAAGAAGCGCTGTTTTCAGTAATTTTTCGAATTCGTTGTCCCTGCCCGTCATATTGGTAGTAAGTTGTTTCGGCAGTTCCGTTTCCCGGATTTACCTTTTGCCTTATACTTTTTACCATTTCTTCTTTAAAATTCCAGTTAATTTCTTCCAGATGAGGCAATGAAATCAGGAATCCGTGCTGCGGATGATACTGGTAATTGGTATAGTTTGCCGGATTTCCATTATCTCCAATTTGAGTAATTTTTAAACGGTTATTGGTTGTTTCATATGTGTTATTACGTGTCCAGTTATTCCCCGCTGCAACATGTTTCATTTGGGTAATGTTCCCGACTTCGTCATATTGAAAGTGTTGGTTATAAGTCCTCATTGCAATCGGGTCGCCGGGATTTAACTGATGCATGAAGGCTGAATCATTCCAGTTATCCTCATTGCCAAAAACCAAGGCAGCATTATTTTCACGACCTGTAGCTGAAATCAGCTGATATAATGCGTTGTAGGTATATTCTGATAATCCGGTAATTTTTTGGTTGTCGTAAAAAGTAACCGGAACATTTACATCTTCAATGTGAGTGATATTTCCAACTGGATCATAGGTATAACGCCAATCCTGCAAAGGATCATTATTTAACCTTTTGCTTTCAAGACGATTAAGCCGGAACGTTTCTTTATCGTAGTAAAATTTCGTGGTAACATCGTTTCCATAAATTATTTTTTCACGCTGGCCCTTTTCGCTGTAATCAATGTTTTTAATGTAAGTTGTTGCTGCACCAACCCCAGAATGAAGAACATTCTGGCTGGTCAAAAGAGCAGCTTCATTGTATGAGGGAGTTATAATGCTGCCATCTGGAGTCACCTGTCTCGAAATTCGTCCAAGTGCATCTGATTCGGTTGTAAAAGTATATGATTCAGTCTCAAGATCGTTTACAAGGTTTGCATTCGTCCAGTTGGGCACTTCCTTATATTTTTTGAATAATTTCCGTGTAGAAGAAATCGGATTTCCTTTAAAATTGTATTCCTGAATTTCAAGCAACCCACCGGTATCATACTTCTGAATTGAACGGCCAAGAACATTTTTTGCTTTTAAAGCTGCTTCATTGCTCCTGTTGGGTAACAATAAATTTTCACCATAAATTATCCTTTCAATAATATTATTCAGCGGAGCAGCACCATCACCATTGATAACCACAGAATGTGTTGGCCGATGCATTACATCGTAGAAAAACTGGAACTCATGATTGCGTTCATCCCAGGCACGAAGCGGATTTCCTATAATATTGGTCAGTTGCCAACGTTGTCCTGCATCCATACCTTTTTGATAAATCTGATTTCCGAGCATATCATATTTGTACTGTACAACTACATTTCCCCTTGCATCAGTTACCTGGTTTATGTTGCCTTCAACATCTGTACTTAACTTTGATAGTTGAAATTCATCAGCATTTGTACTTTCGTTTTTATTGTGAGCCACCGAAAGTGCCGGCTGTCCCAATGTGTCGAAATGAATTGTGCCTGGTGTTCCGGCATGTTTTGCAGCTTTGTCGGCAGCCTGTTTTTCCTTTACCGGATCTTTTCCTGCTGCTGTTAATTCCGCATCTATTAGTCGATTCGTTCGATTGATATACCACAAACATTCCGGTTCCAGTATTGTGTCATTTGTATCGAAATTCGTTTGTTTCCACGAATCAAATTCAACTCTTGAAAAAGTTCCGTTTGGCATTTTAGTTCTGACAAGCCTTCCGGGAGCATCGTAATACAATACTGGAGTAACACCGGTTTCCACCAGTTCTTTGAAATGCTCGTAACGCTGTGTTACTGAAAAATACGGTTCATATTGTTTAACCGGATTTCCTTTATTGTTTTTAATTGTGCGTCCGTTTCCAATCCAGCGTAATTGTGCAGGATTAACAGCTGAAGTATCTATTTCATTTATTGTTACCGAATTATCAGGATTTACAGTAACCTGTTTTGCTTTTCCGGGTTCGGCCTGAATTTTCTTCATGACTACCTCTCCCATTCCACTGGAATATTCAAAACTGATTTGTACAGGAGAATTGTTGTTTTTCTGAAAATGTTCTTCCCTGCTGATGGATGCCATTACAACAGGCTCGCCCTTATTCAGATAGTTATCAAGATTATAAACAAAACGAATGGTTGCTCTTTGCAGCAAATTTTTTCCCCGGTTTGTTAATTGAACTGAATTAGTGGAAGAGAAGAAATCCTGTATGACAGTAATTTCGGTTGTTTCTGTTTCTTGAGTTAATCCGGTAAGTTCATCGGCCCCGGCACCTTTTCCCAAAAGCGCCATGGCTTTTAGCATCCCCAGTTCATCGCTGATTACTTCGTAAAAGTTTCCGTTAACATCATGAATCCGCTGAGGCGAAAGAGTCCTGAAATTAAAAACATCAAATCCGGTTTTATTTCCGAGGCTGTTTTCGGTTTCTTCAATAAAAAGAAAATAATTACCGTAATATTTCACCTTTGTTTCCGAGCCATAGGGATCGATGTAAGAAACCGGCGTGTAAAATCGGTTTGCAGCATTTACCGAAGTTTCAGCACCTAGAATAAATCTTGTTGAACCTGACCTTATCCACCAGTTAACATCACCCTCGCTGTGAACAAATTTTGCTTCTGTGAGCAATGCATCATTTACTTTGGTTCCATAAATGTCAGAAACTAAACCGGGGATAAATGCCAGTTGGTAATTTTCAAAAGGAAATGCCAGCGATTCCAACTGATGTAGAGGCAATGCACCTGTTAAATCATTTTTATAATAATTAAAGCGGGTATGTTCAATAAGCCTTTTTAGTGCCTTTCCCGGAGCCGGAGCTTTGTTGGTTTCATGATATAAGGCAGTATCAGTATTCGCATCGGCCAGGATGTCTTCAAAATCGTTTGCAGAAAAATATGTACCGGTTTTAGAAATCCCTTTTAGTTCGAAAGTTTCCACTTCCGACGGTAACCTGAGCCGGTAAGTGGAATCTGAAATTACATCGTTAGTAAAACGGTTCAATTTATAAATTACGATGGTTTTATTCTGTTCCTGCCGGGTTTCTCCAGGAAGCGACAAATCAGGCATTTTTCTCGGATAGACAATTGCTGCTGATTCCAGGATATTTCCATATTCATCAAGTTTGGTGTTGATGCTATGCGTAATCCTTGGATCTTCGGCTTTCCGCTCGTAGTTGTACGAAACTGCCTCACTTCTTTTCACAACAAAAACAGCATGCCGGTTATTTCCTTTTGGCTGAATAATTTCTATTACACAGTTTTGGGTTGTCACACCAAAAGGAGTCAGTTCCTTTTTTTGTGCCTCTACAGTATTGCCCGATTTAACAGCATCCTTAGCAAATACTTCGGTACGTAATCCAAAACCTTTGCATGCCCTGAAAGCCTCCTGCCATTCAATCCCATTTAAATTTTCTGCCAGCGATGCATCCAAACCGGCAACAACTTTGAGCTGAATACCGGGTAAATCCTTTTCAAAATGAGTTGCCGGAAATCCATTTTTTTCTAAAACGCTGTACCAGAATTCATTTTTATATTTTTCAAGTATATCCTCTTTTCCCAGAAACGCCCCGGTATGAAACCATGTTTTGGTTATTACAGGTTCCTGGTGCAAATCTTCTTCCACTATATTCGTTGCATTCCCTTTTTTCCAGTGTTCAAAGGTTTCTGAATCCGTCTGTTCCACCATGCCAAAACCACGAAATTCCCTTTCTGCATGATCAAAATAGCCATGATGATATTTATAATTGCATGCAAAACTGTGCCCGGTTATTTTATCTTCGGTTATGGATTTTGATACACACTGAACAGGAAAATGAAGCTTGGTTGCCCAATTATTTCCCGCCTGTTTATCGTCGATATAAAATTTTGTTGATGGCAAATATTCCATTGAGACTTCCTTTCCCAAATTGTTCTTGTAAGAAATCAGAACATGGGGCTTTTTGCCATTCATCAGATCAATGTATTTCAACGGTACGGTAGCATCCTTTTCCAGCGGGCTGGACCAGACGATGCAGGAGACACCTGTTCCAAGCAAATCGGTTACAACAACTTTTGCCTTTGAATGAATTTCGCTGAACGGGTCAATTTCGAAAGGTTTCGAAAAACGGTTTCCGCCCTGATTTTTCCAACATGAAAATTTACTTTTCCCCAGGTAGATGATATCTGCCGTTCCTGAGCCATCAATATCTGCCACGCGCACAAACGATGGATTAAAAGTATCAGGATGGTCTAAAACCGGGGCATTGTCAAAAGTCACTTTCGAGCCAAATTTTCCGTATCCCAGGTTTGGCCAGTAATTAATTTCGCTGTTTCTAATTCTGACTAAATCGGTTAAACCATCTCCCGACATATCGGCTAGAAAAATGGTTTGATTGAGATCAGCAAAAACAAGCCTTGGCCCGTCTTCTTCATCCTGTGATTTTGGTGCGTTTCTTTTTTCCGAAAGTCCTTTTCTTCCTTCGGATGTGTACCACGAAATCACATTTTCTTCCGTTATTACAACTTCAGGTTTTCCGTCACCGTTTAAATCCAGCATTCGGGTATTTGGATCACCCATGTTTATATTTGGAAGCGTTTTAAATGCCCGAAATGGTTTCCACTTATCATCATCATCCAGTTCGAAAAAACCGGGTGATTTCGGATCATAATTCACCAACTGACGTCCACCATCAGCATCTAAATCAGTTAACCGAAGAGAAGTTCCCAATCCTGAGAACGAGGGTTTTTCAAGGACTAATTTTGCTGGTTCAAAATTCCCGTTTCCAAGATTGCGTTTATAAAACCACGCTCCTGCCTGTTCGGTTAAAATTCCTGAAATGCCTTCGTTAAATAAATCAGTAAATTCATAATTCAGCATATCCAGTCCTGCCGGAACATTAGCCAACTCTTCTGCTTTAATTGTTTTTATTTCTGAATTCCAGTCGTGTTGCTGATACGAAAATTCAAGTGGTGGCGTATGTTTCGAAGAATAACTCCCATCTTCCTTTTTAATATATCCGAACGATGTAACCGATTTTAGAAATGTGAATTCCTTCAGACTTGTATCATATTCAAAATTCAATGATTTCACTAAACCGTTATATTCACCTTCACCTGTAAAATGATGATACAGCAAAACACGCTGACATAATCGGGTTGTACGTATCTCAAATCCTGATCTGTAATCTGAAAATGCATCTTCCCTGAAATTCCAGTCAGAATTCTTATCAAACGGCGAGTCAGGATTAAATTCTCCATAGTCAAAAACCGTTGAAAACAGAAAATCACTTTCCTCCGGTAAGGCATCACCAAACTGCTTGTAAGGTGTTTTATTCCCGTATAGTATTTTCTTAGGATAACAATTAGACCAGGTTATTTTTCCATTTTTGAACCTGTTTCGGTTGTGTAAAGATGTACTGTCAAAACCTAAGTCATCGTCTTTTTTAAAAACATATCGGGCACAGTTTCCCTTATCATCAAATATAAATTCGGGCAACCATTCAAAAATCCTCTTTTCATCATTTGGATCTGTAATTCGTGATCCGGAACTCCAGCCAAACGATGTAGTTATATTATCACGATTGATTACCCGCCATTTTATTTCTCGCGATGTTTTGTTTGTCCATCGTTCGATTCGCGCAAAGAGCCCTTCAATTCTTGGTATGTAAAACCTTATTATAAAATTGTTGTCAGGCGAATTTTTTTCATTGATGATATAGTTTCCATTTCCGTCCTTTTCAAAGCTTCCGTCGTTTGCTTTTTTGAATTCAGGAACCAGATCCTCGGCTCCGAAAAACAGGTAAGTATCAGAATCTTCATCATCGCGGTATTGTGGAAGTCCTTTATCGGTTTTTCTTTTTATAGAACCGATTCCAGGATTCCAGCCTAACCCAAAAATTCCATTACCAGCTCCTGAATTATACGTAAGAGATATCTCTGGTGCAGCACCGCGTGCCGGTGAAAAAGGCAGAGGTATGGAAAAGGTTGCTGTGCCGTTAACTGTATTTACTGAAAATTTTTCATCGATACCTTTTATTGCGCCACCGCCGGAAGGTAATGAAACGGAAGGTATTTCGATGGCATTTGATTTGGTTTTGCCACCATTGCTTCCACTTGATGAAGATGTCTGATCTTGTCCTTTATTTAATTTCATAGTTGTATAGCATCAAATCAATTTCATTGTATTCAAAATTAAAATGACTGGCATCACAACTAAATTAGAATTTCTCTGACTTGTAACAGTCAGGATTGGAACTACAGCACACGCTGATTTTAAACAGATTATTGTGTTTTAATTTCATTCAATTCAACTGTTAATCGGGAAGTTGAATTTTGCTTATAATTCCAATGTAACTGGTTTCTCATTTATATCTGACTTATTTCAAATTTCAGAATCAATGAGAATGAATATTGGTCATGATGAAAAGTTACAAATTATTTGAAAGACTACAAAATAATAAGAATAAAAAAAGATATAAAAGAGTTTTATTTTTAAAAAAGGTTCAATCCATAACCTTCCGTTAAACAAAGTAGGAATGTCTTTTTCAAGGAAGAAAAAAGGGAGGCCAACAGAACGCCCAACCAAAGAAGGGGTGCCGTCATCATCTTACAAAAATGCCATGTGCGGCAGTATCTCCCACTATAACATAAGCGAAGACAAGGGGAAGAAAATACCCGTACGGATCAGCTCAAAGTACATCGCCCGGATGCCGGAAGAGCGTTACCCAACATTAGTCGCACCTGGCTAAAGCAATTCATGGGAAATCTTGA
>JBBSBP010000188.1:0-7482 GCA_038251165.1 Bacteroidales bacterium
AAAAGAGATTCCATTGAAATTGGAAGAATGGAGCATAATTTTGCACTTGTCCGAACGAACACTTCAGCGTTACAAGAAAGAAAAAATTGATTTTAGCCCAATTTATTCAGAAAGGATAATTGAGGTTCAATTGCTATTTAACAAAGGAGTTGAGGTTTTCGGCAATACCGATAATTTTCACAACTGGTTGAATTCAAAGAGTATAGCTTTAGGAGGTATAAAACCGGTTTCGCTACTCGACAATACTTTTGGCATAATGATGCTAAAAGATGAATTGACACGGATTGAACACGGAGTTCTGGCATGAAAGTATATCGTTTGGCAAAAGAGAAATATGCCGATAATCTTTCGGGCAAAGGTGCTGAATTAGCTGGTGCAAGATGGAATAGCAAAGGCATCTCAATGCTTTATACAAGTCAGTCGCGGGCTTTGTGCCTGGTTGAAATTGCAGTGCACGTGCCAGTTGGCAACATTCCCACAGATTATTTTTTGGTTGAAATTGAAATCCCGGATATGGTGGAAATAACGCTTGTTTCAGATAAAACACTTTCGGCAGACTGGAACAGCCTTCCTCATTCGCAATTCACCCAAAATATTGGCGATAAATTTATTTCTCAAAATGAATTTTTAGTAATGAAAGTTCCTTCTGCGATAGTTCAGGGCGATTACAATTATCTGATAAATCCGCGGCATAACAGTTTTAATCAAATAAAAATAGTTAGCAAGTCGCCTTTTTCTTTTGATGAAAGATTGTTTGTTTGATGAACTATTTATTTCGAAATATCAAGCATCCGCTGAATTGGAATCCTCCCTTTTTCAATTACTTCCTGAGGTAAAATAATTTCAGGTAATTCATGTTTCATGCAGGTGTAAAGTTTTTGCAAACTGTTTAATTTCATATATGAGCAGTCGTTGCAACCACAAGTTGAATCAACAGAAGGTGCAGGAATAAAAATTTTATCGGGACAGGATTTCACCATTTGGTGCAAAATGCCACTTTCGGTAGCAACAATAAATTTTTTGGCCTGACTTTTTTGAATATAATTCAACAGTGCCGTAGTTGACCCGATAAAATCGGCAACAAGCAATACTGGTTTTTCACATTCAGGGTGTGCAATAAACTCCGCATCGGGGTGCTCGTCAGTCAGGGCTATGATTTTTTCTACTGAGTACAGTTCATGTACCATACAGGCACCATCCCACAAAACCATTTCACGGCCGGTGATGCTGTTTATGTAGTTTCCAAGGTTTTTGTCGGGTGCAAATATCAGTTTTTGTTCTTTTGGAAAGCTTTCGACAATTTGTTTTGCATTTGCAGATGTGCAAACAATGTCGGACATGGTTTTCAGCGCTGCCGAAGCGTTAATGTATGTAATTACTTTGTGATCCGGATATTTTGCAATGAACTCAGCAAACTTATCAGCTGGAGCAGATTCGGCCAACGAACAACTTGCTTTTAAATCGGGGAGGATTACTTTTTTTGTAGGATTGATAATTTTCGCTGTTTCCGCCATAAAATGAACGCCGACAAAAACAATAATATCAGCACTTGTATTTGCGGCTTTTTGCGCCAAACCAAGGCTGTCACCAACGAAATCGGCAATGTCCTGCAAATCGCCTTCAACATAAAAATGGCTTAAAATAATCGCATTTTTCTCTTTTTTAAGTCGATTAATTTCCTCAACCAGCTTCATTTTTGGATCAACCGGTTCATCTATAAAGCCTTTCTCCTCCAACATTTGATCTATCTGCAACTGTTCCATTATTTATATTCCTGATAATTCCCGTTAAAATTCGGGGGTAAAAATAAAAATTCATTTGTGAAAAAACCGCTTTCAGTCTAAATAGTTGAGCAAAGTTGAATTGTATGCAAGGATAAACCAAAACGATACATTGAGTAATCACCTTATTTTATTGAACAATTAGTTTTTTAATGATGCAATCATTTGCTTCAGTTTGAATTTTAATAAAATAAATTCCTACTGACAAATTCGATATATTGATCTGTTTTTCTGTTCCGTTTTTCATCAGTTTCAAATCACCGTTTATAGTATAAATGGAAATCGATATTAATCTAAAACCGGTATTTATTGAAATATTTGACCTGGCCGGATTTGGATAAATCTGAATTTCGCTTTGTATTTTTTGAAAATCTGTTGTACCGGTTTCAATTGCCAGATCTTTTATTTCACGTGCTAAAATCTGGTAGGTATTTTGATATTCCGAAACAATTCCCACAATTGAAGTGCGCTCTGCAGGCAGCCTTTCGCCAACGAGACGTGAATTATATGATGAGAACAATACCGACTGGCCCCATTCGTCATAAAACGGATAGCTTGTGTTTGCATCTTGTATTATTACCCCGCCTGTGTTAAAAGCGGCATCTTCAATTTTAACAAGCATACCTTCATAGTCTTCATTTATTTGTGAAGAATTAATAGCGATTGGGTAAATGATTTTATTGTTCCCGAAATTATAAAAGTATTCAATATCTGTTAATTCTGTTAAAGTTGAATATTCTGTGACAGTGCCGGTTGCAACAATACTGTCGCCAATATTGCCGGTTTTAAGTGAATTATAAATGCAAACACCACTTCTTATCGATGAATTATCCTGGATATATAATGTGTTGTCGAAATTAGCAGTTACTCGTCCGATAACGGTTACTTTTTGCCCAACCATCGGGCTATTCAGGCTTTGTCCTTGTATGTTGCTAATCTTTGTAATCTCATTTTCCTTCACAACTTTTGGAAAAATATAACTTCCCATGATTATCGATGTTTGGTTTCCAACAAACGCTTTAACCAGAAAATAAACTGTTTCGCCAGCCTGGAAATTACTAAAGCCAATTTCTGTTGAATATTGTTCCAAATTCCTGGAGAGAAGAGTTTTGTTTTGCTGCGAATCGAAAGTGTTTCCCCAATAAAGAAGAACACTGTCGGGTTCAGCTTCAGCAACTACTTTCAACGATATGCTCACTTTGTCGCTTGTAAATGGTTTATTAGGATTCATCTTCAATTCCGAAAATTGAATTGGGTTGATGCTTTTTCCATTCCAAATTAAATTGGCAAACTCCGGATTATCTACAAAAGGGTTTCTGTTTTGCTGAATTTCAAATATTCTTTCGTTTCTGCGCCTTTCAAAATCCGAGGGCGGATACTGGTTATTCCATTGTAATAAAGTCGAAAGTTTACCGTGTTCCGGTAATGGATATGTATTGATTTTATCCACTAATTCAAGGTTAATTTCACCATCATCACCCTCATATCGCGTAGCCATATAAAACAGGATTCGTGCAACCTGTCCTTTAACTGCCGGGCCAGGTTCCCAGGCATAATCGGTAAACCAGCAATCGGTTGTTTCGTAATACATAATTCCGCTTGGCTGAACATTGTCGAAATCTTTGTTACCCCGTGCTTCGTTAACCGAGGCATCGGCAGGACGCAGGTTATGCGCATCGCTGTCCATGGGGCGAATTCCTGAAAAATTGCCATGCGATTTGGCCCACACATGTTCTCTGTTGATGAAATTACCGCCGGTACCATATAAACTGGCATCTCTCGATTGCTGAAGATAAAACAGGATTACATTGTTTGGATTGGCAAGATCGGCATCGGAATAATTAATAATATCGGCAGCTCGATTGTACGAAAAATCGACGTGGCCTTTAATTATTTCGTGAATTGCTTTTTTGAGTTGATCACCTTGCAGATTTTCTGTTCCGTTGTAATAACCCATGGGTTGAGAAAATGCAAAGTTTGAAAGGAAAAGGAGAATAACTGACAGCGTTGTGAATATTGATTTCATTAAATTTATATATGAGTACTATTTCAGAAAACAATTGCAAAAGTAAAAAACCCTGAGAGGATGAATAAAAAAAGCCACTTATAGTGGCTTTTTTTTCAAATATTTTATTTACTCCATTAATTTAATAATGGAAGAATAAACCATTTTATTCTGCACTTTCATGGCTGAAATAAAAACCATTATTAAGTTGAACTACTTCTTTATAAGAGCCCTTCGTTGCGATAACTGTAATTGTGTCTCCAACTTTAATGCCTTTGGCAGCTAACAAACCTTTTCTATCATCACCAGTTGCACCATAACCCGGATAAAAGCCACGCACGTAAATATTACTGTCGCTGTCTTTCACATAAATATTGCCGTAATCCGCATTCTCAATTTCTGTAATTTCACCCGTTACCATATAGAAATCTGTATTAGAATCAGGTTTAGCTAGCACCTCGGCAATGGTAATGGGTGTTACAGGAATAACGCTTTCCAGAACTGCACCACTTACTTGTGGTCCATTATATTCAGCACGTTTTCCAACGATTGTGATAATGTCACCTACTTTTAGACCTTTTAGGGCAAAATCTACAATTTTATAAACATATGTTTCACCTGAGAAATCTTTTATGTTTAATTTGCCGGATGTAGCATCGGAAATACTGGTAATAACACCTGTTAAACGATATTGCATGTCACCAGTTTCAGCTGCGATAAATTCTGCAACAGTTGCTTTCACAATAGCTCCTTTTTGACTAAGAGATGTTTCTGTGGAATAGTTTTTAGAACCAACTATCGTGCGGAATTTGAGAGTAGTTCCACGATCTCCGCCGGTATTAGCTTCGGCTTTGAATTTTACAACAGTATTAGTTCCTGCTGATTGGACAGATGAAATTGATAGCCAAGACTTGGCTTCATCAGGAATTTCTACCGATACGCCTTCTCCTTTGCAGGTAAGGTATGCAACAAATTCACCACCTTCGATAGGAAGCGCTGCGTTTACTACAGAATCAACTTTCACAAGTGATTTATTGATATTGATAACTGTTACATTTACCAATTCTATCGTTGTTCCGTAGGTAGTTTTTGGTCCTTGAACAGTTACTTCATCCCCCACTTCAAGTCCTAAACTTAAAAAGTTTTTCTCTGCACCCTTCGCGTCAAGAGTACCATATATATAAATAGAACCCGTTTCATCCTCCAAATACCAGTTGCCGTATGTTGTGCTGACTATTGCTGTACAAACTCCGGTTACCTGATAGGTCTTGCTGTCCGGTCCCGCAATTACCTCCGCACATGTGGCAGTTGCAATTTTCGCTAAACCCTGGATGATGTTAATTCTCTGAGTTTTACCTCCACTGTGAAGTAAAACCTCTGCAATGCGACCATCTAAAGCAGTTGGAGCAGAAAATGTAAGATCTGTTTCACCAGCACTGCCAGAGCTTGAAGAGATAGTCAACCATTCAACCTTATTTTTTTCGGTAGTTACTTTCTCTGCTGTCCAGCTATCTTTTGCTGATACAGTAATGGATGTAGAACCACCCTCTACAGGGATAGACACGTAGGACGATGATACTTGCACTTCATTCAATAATGTCATAGTTTCCTCATCGACACAACTTGTCATCAGGGCAAGCATTGCGATGAATATTGGAAATAAATATTTTAATTTCATATTATCTATAGTTTTAAATTAGTTGAAAATATATTTGATACCAATAGAAGCATACCAGGTTTGACCCAATGAGGGGCTTGGCGTGAATGTTTGAGTACCACCATGGATTGAAGAGGGTGTAGAGAATGTAGCCACACCGTCAGCATCAACACCTTCATATTTGAGGATACGAGGATCCGAACCAATTCCCGCGTTCAAATATTTACTTACACCCCAACTGGAGTTGAACAAGTTCATCACGTTTTTGATATCAAAGCTAAGTTGCAGTTTGTGTTTCGTATCGCCTGCATTTAGAACAAAATCATGTTTGTAGCCGAAGTCGATGCGATGTACCCAGGGAGAGTAAACGCTATAGGCTTCTGAATACTTGCCTTGTCGGTTTTTCAAATAATCATTGGCATGAACATAGTCCATAAAACGAGTTTGATCGTCTGCTGAAACAAAGCGGAACTGATTGTTTGCCACTTCATCGTCAGTTGGAACATAGATTGCATCGTAGTTGTAACCGTCACTATTGATATCGTTAACAGTCATATAGGAGTAGTTTGCTCCACCTCGCCATCCTTCATAGATAATGCTATAGTGATTACCGCTCTTGTCGTGGGAAGTAAACGATGCCACAAGACGATCGGGTGTGGTGTATTGAGAATTGTGCAATTTAATGTTGTTAGGGCCTTCTACTGTAGGAACGTATGTAAATGCAGACTCTGGATTAGATCCCGGCATACCTGTTACATCTTTAGCAACTGTGTGTGTATAGGCAGCCATCAAGCTGAGCCATTCTGTTGGTTGAGCATTTAACGTGATGTTGCCTGACCAACCATAACCACGGCTTGTGTTTTCTAACACGAATGCCTTTGTGGCAGTACGATAACCAGCAGGATAAAGCGGACGATTGTCAACACCGTTAAAACGAGCAAAACCACCTACAGTTGGAATACTCCAATCGGAAATAGAAACACCGTTGATCGTTTTGTTGTAGATTCCTTCTATTGTTGCAGAGAATGGGAAAGATGTTGGGAATGCATAGTCAACAGCAAATGACGTTTTCCATACTTGTGGCATCTTGAAATCTGAAGATACACCAGCAATTGCAGAAGGAACTGTTCCATCTTCAGGTGAAATAGTTGTAGGATAACCTAACCCTGTCAATTTATCATGTAATGCTGTTATTGAAGCATTTCCGTTAGCATCAGTCACAAGACCGCCGGCAAATTCATCCATTGTGAAACCTTTTTTTGCTGCGTTCGCTGCATTTATCTGTGCCTGATACTGTACCATTCCACCGTTGGTAGGCATATTGGTAAAGAATACAAGTGGTAAATTACCCGAGAAAAGACCGGTACCACCACGAACTTTCAGACTCTTGTCTCCAGAAGCATCCCATACAAAACCTACACGAGGAGACAATACGATACTTGTTGAAGGCCATTTACCAGTGTCAATATTACGACCATCATAATCAATGGCAAGGATAGCATTGTTCGTTATCAAATCATTATTGTTAAAGATAAGACCATCGATACGAAGACCGTATGAAAGTTTAAATCTTTCGCTGACACTCCAGTCATCTTGAGCGTATGCACTGATTTTGTTCGTTCTTACGCGTGCTGCAGGATTCATTTCGCCATCGTAACCATAAGTTAAGTTCACAATTTCAGGTGTTGCTTCGTTTAAGAAGTCATCGAGACTAGAGTAGCGATAGTAACCAGTACCGTTACGCATATAAGAGTTATCTGCCATTTTATATTCGAAAGCTATTCCACCAATAACTTTATGATTGCCGAAATAATGCGTGAGTTCGTCCTTGATATTCCAAACGTTGTTGTGAACAGCATTTTTCCATGTAAAAAGTTCATATCCCAAAGATATGTAGGCCTGTCCTGGCGAAGTTTCCGTTTTTGTTCCATCTAAAATATCAATAAATGGATATTCAGTTGAATTAGATCCGCGTACATCGTCAAGTTTTGAGAAGGTTGCCAAAAATTGGTTCGAAAGATTGTCTGACAATCTACTGT
>JBBSBP010000189.1:0-7375 GCA_038251165.1 Bacteroidales bacterium
AATAATATGAAACGATTGGGTTTTGTCCCTTGTAGCGCAACAAGATATTTTCGGCTTCATCCGGCATCCCATCGTCAAAATAACCTACAGCCAACTCCAGGTAATTTTGATCAAAATCCCGCATCTTTTCAGTTAACGAATTCAATGCATCGTCAGCTTCCTTGGTTTTTCCCAATCCCTTTGCGATCAGGTATACTTCATTACCTATCCTGAAATTTAGCGGATCGGTTTTAAGCACACCTTTCAAGGTTTCCGATGCACCCTGAAAATCACCTATTTTTCGTTGAATGGATGCTTTAAAGGCAATTGCCCGGTGATTTTTCATATTGGTTGGAAGCGACTCATTGATTTGATGGAGCGCCTTTGTAAAATCTCCCTGGATGCATGAAATCTGAGCCAGTTCGAAATAGGCAGCAGAGTAATAAGCGTAGTCCCAGGTTGCGCGATACAACGTATCAATCGCTTCGTCAAAAAGTCCCATTGCCTTCAATGTTAACCCTTGCTGGTAAAGTGCTTCGCAGGTGGAAGGGCGGGTATAATCATGAGTTAACCGTTTTATGGCCCTGGCAAAATAACTTCTTGCAGTATTGTAATCTCCATTTTTAAGGTATTGATTTCCCATTGCAGTGTTTACCCTGATATTCGAAGGATCGCGCCTTAGGGCTTCCTCGTAATATTCCTTTGATGACTTATAAAATTGTTCATTCCTGCTTCCTATCAAATAAAGCTCCTCGACTGTTTTAACATCTTCCGGAGATGGAGGCCTGTCCACAATTTCAGGAAGTTTCTCCATGCGTTTCTGTTCAACAGGCTGATAGGAAACCAATATTTGATTGGATTTTATATCAACCATTTCAGTGTAGAGATCAGTGAAACGAACTGCGCCCGGAACTTTTATTAATTCGGTAAAAGCTTTTTCAGGAGAAATTTGTATTTCTTTTTGGAAAATGACATTCTCACCATTCTTTAGGATGATGCGTGCTTTATCAACCATTTGTGTGGAATGGTATCCCAGAAAAACCTGATTGTTATCCCTTTGTTCAAGGTTGACAGCGCCATCAAGATTGGCATTTTTGAAGCCTCCAATATCTTTTACAGGATACCAGTATTGTTTAAAGGTTTTTGTTTCAAAAGGCCTGATCCAGGTGTAATCAGGCTGATTATCGGAAAAGGCACCAACCATTATTTCCACATAGGGGCCACTGGTCTCAGTCAACCTTCCTTCGGTAGCCTGTCCACGAGGACCCGAACCCCATTCCCAAAGTTTGGCCCCTTTAATAATGTTGTGATCACCAATGTGAACGGTTCCACTGTTTTTGCCATGATCATATCCGCCCATAAAATCTTCCTTTAAATCCCATGAAAAGAAGGAGGCTGATTCTTTGACATTTTTCCACCAGCTAATATCAACTCCTTTGGTGAAATCCTGTCCTCTGTAAACTTCTGTGGAAATGGGCCAGTGTGTGAAATCGGTTTTTGAATGAAAGGTTGCAACATTGACACTTGGTGGGAATATGGTTTGGTAGTTTTCATTTGTATGAGTTGCCACATTGGCCCAATAAAGAAAAGTATTCGTGTAAGGCGTTGGATTATAAATGGACAATTCTGCCTCAAAATAGGATTTGCCCGGACGAACCGTAACGCCAACGGTCCATCTCATACGGTGGCGCGGTTCTGTTTCACCAATAAAAATGGTTTTGCTGCCATCCTCATTTTCAGCCGTACTGTAATCCATTGGAAGCATCGTCGAGGCCCGGTGATGATGTAAAACACACCATTCAATTCCTCCGGAAACCCACGCACCCAACATGCCGATATTTGAGGGCTTTACTTCATTGTTCTTGTAGACAAAATTGTAATTGTTGGACTTATCGGTTGCATAATAAAGTTTTCCACCGATTTCCGGTGTAATACCCAATTTTATATATTCATTTTCGAGTGTTATAACCTTCCAGGTGTGATCTTCCTTTTTATTGGAAATAACATCATTTTGCGCGTATGGATAAATCTCGCGTCTTGCCCCCTGAAAACTTTCGCCCGTAAAAAATATGGGCGCTCTTTCGGCGGGTTCAACTTTGTAGGTTGGCAAGGTCATCGATCCTTCTGTCATTTTAACTTCGCTTTGTGCGAAAGAATGGAACGTTAATCCGGATATAATTAAGAATAGAAATAAAAATTTAGTTGGTTTCATATCGTTCAGGTTTAGTCAATTTTTGTCTCTACAGAATAATAAGATACATTCACATTGAGATGTTCGAAGTTACTATTTTACTTCATTTTATCCATGAGTTTTTGTTCTTTCAGAAAGGCAGTCATCCGCTGAATCGCAGGTAAAAAATTTGGATTACTGACGGGCCAGTCACAGGAATGACCCGCATCTTGAATGGTTATCAATTCGCAAATATTTCCTGCTTCCTGCATTAAACGTGTGAATTTTTCAGCAGTTACAAACGGGGTGGATTTATCTTTTGTTCCATTCGACAGAATGGTTGGCGGCCAATCCTTTTTTACTTGCAGAATAGGAGAAAATACAGGATGAACATCAAAAAACTCCTTGCCGAAACCTTCACCCAATCCGGGATTGTGAAGAACAAGCGCATTCGGTTTTGAACTAATCGCCAGATCTTCACCGGGTGCATCTCCACCTTCGATGACCGTACAAGCAGCAATGTGACCTCCGGCAGAACCTCCGGCGGCTATAATGCGGTCAGGATCTATCCCTAGTTTTTTTGCATTTTTACGAACAAACCGAATGGCCGATTTTGCATCCTGAATACATTCTATGGGCAAAGTTCCATGTCGCGATTTTACGCGATAGTCGGCTTCGATGCCAATAATCCCCTGATCGCGAAACCAGGCAGGATTAGGAATTTGCCCTTCAACATTTCCGGTAACCCATCCGCCACCGGTAAAATAAACAATGGCCGGCAGCGCTTTTTTTGATTTAACCATCGGACGCAAAATGTAAAGGTACATATCTTCCTGCGGCGTTTTTTTATACAATACTTTTTCGGCCAGTGCCTCCAGTGCTTTGCCCGGTAATTTATAGCTCTCCTTAACATTTTTTAGTGTCGTAATTGAATCTGAAGGTTCAATTGATCTGCCGATGCTCATTCCTGAAAATGCAATTAGCAGAATTAATAGAGAAAGTGTTTTCATATAGCTATTTTATGATCGCTTTATAGATTAAATCCTTAAACTTGTTGGCGTATTCTTTTGTGGTCGGCATCATCTGGGTATAGGTAATAATAATCAGATCCTTCTCCGGATCGATCCAAAAGTTGGTTGACGCAGCTCCTGACCAACTGTATTCTCCATTTTCAAACTTATATTCTCCGGACAAGCCATGACCATAGCCGTCTCTGTATTTTACTGCTTTGGGAAGCTGATCAGACATGATCATTTTAACAGTTTCCGGTTTTAAAATTCTTTCTCCATCCAGAATTCCTCCGTTTCTCAGCATCAGACAAAAGCGGGAATAGTCATTCATCGTTGATACCAGCCCGCCACCTCCGGAAAACAAGGTAGGCGGATTCTTAAATGCTGAACCAGTAAAATTGTCGGAAGGGTGCAATTTTCCTTCTTTGTCAATCCGGTACAATTCTGCAAGCCTGTCTTGCTTTCCATCGGGAGTGTAAAATCCGGTATCTATCATTTTCAGCGGATCAAAAATCCGGGTTTTAAAATAAACATCGAGAGGCATTCCCGATAAAACTTCAACAAGGTATCCGGCAACATCAATTGAAAGACCATATTGCCATTTCGTACCTGGTTGAAAATTCAGTGGTAAACTGGCTAAAAGTTTAACTTTTTCGCCAATGGTCGAATCCCAGCCTCCAACTTTAGATACCCTGTAAAGCGAATCTACGGTTGACTTATAATCCCATCCGTAGGATATTCCTGAAGTATGTGTTAAAAGATGCCTGATTGTAATTTCCTCGACAGGTTTTTCCAATTTGTAGGATTTGCCAACTGACTTATAAACCATCGTACCGGCAAATTCAGGAATAAATTTTGAAATTTTATCGTCGAGCTGAAATTTTCCTTGCTCGTAAAGCGTCATCAAAGCAACTGCTGTGATAGGTTTGGTCATCGAGAAAATTCTGAAGATGGTATTATCTTCCACTGGTTTCTTGTTTTCGATGTCAGCAAATCCAAAATTTTCCCTTTCGACCATTTTCCCGTCTTTGATTATCATGGTAGAGATTCCTGCCAGTTTTCCTGCATCAACAAACTCCTGCATTTTTCTTTCAGCAAGTTTGAGCGTATCGCTATTCAGGCCTACAGATTCAGGAGTTACAATATTTCTGGTCAGATTACATGAAATCAACGAGATGGTTAATCCGACTAGTACAAGCTTAAATAATAGTATTCTATTCATAAGATAAGTGTCAATAAGGTTAGTGTCTTTTTTTCTCACCTTCTGAAAAACTAAAATTCCTGAAAATACTAACCATTAAAGTTAAATTTAAACAGTCTCTAATTTTCAGAGACCCCAATTGATATTTCTTCTCCCAATTTATTTCCAAACAAATCTTTTCCACCGTTATTCTGAATAAAAAATCCTTTCCCTATAAGAGGCGACGATTTGGTAAGCATGAAATTTTTCAACACATCAAATCCTTCACCCTTTGCAGCAACATTCACAAATTGTGGATCTTCGAAAATGGCCGCCGGGTCTTCAGGCAGATTTTCAAATTTACCAAAAAAACAATTGTTGCTGAATTTCGTGTTTTTATCTCCGCTAAAGGCAAAGCCGGCATTTTCTTCCACGTAAAAAATATTGTTGGCGAACAAGGTATTTTCCGGCCAGGGACCGCCCCAATTATCCATTTTAACAATGGTCCGGTCAATCTCTTTTGAAGGTTTTTCAGGAATAACAAAAACGTTGTTATAGATCTGCGTATTCTCTACCGGACCCGATATATGCATGGCTGGTGAAAACCAGCGTACGTTGTGGGTTTTGTATGGACGGATGCCGTCGTTTATACTCATATTGTAACGAACAATGGTATTTACAGTTCCGATGTTGTTATTTGTTCCAATATTGCTTCCATTGTTGCAGACCAATAAAAATCCTCCGTAATTGTCGTGGCTGTAGTTATACTGAATGATTGTGTTCTGACAGTTCCAGTCGGAATCAAATCCCTGACCATCCCACTTAGCTTTATGGTCTGAAACTTCATTAAACTGAATAAGTGTATTGTCAGCACTCCAGGGCCATATACCTGCAGCGGCTTCTTCATACGACATAATATCCGGGCAGTCGCGCATGATGTTGTATTCAACGATTGCACCGTCGGTTCCAATGGGAACAATTCCATCACCGGGAATTTGTTCCAGAATATTATTTCGAATGATAACTTCTAAACTGGGATGCCAGTTTTTACGGTTTGTATACCCACTTGCATTAATACCATTTCTGGTACAATGGTGTAAATAGCTATTTGTAATTTGTAAATCGATAAAACGGGTAAGAATTGAATCACCCCGGTTTTGCCAGTAAATGGCACTTCCGCCTCCATCCTTTTTAATCAGGCTTCCGTTTACATGGTGAATTTCCAAACTGTCTAACACGATGTGATGACAGTCGCCAAAATCTTTGGCAGAAACGATCACTCCTCTTCTTTTTGCTTCTTGCTCCGTCCCGGTGTTGGTAATTTCAAGATTACGAACTTCCCAGTATTCTACATTGTGAAGAAGAAGCGTATGAAGTTTCTCCCCATTTCCGTTGATCGCGGGGTTTTTACCTTCTCCGTATTTATTTATAAGAATGGGAGCTTCCGTCGATCCGCTTCCTTTTAGCTCCAATTGACCATTCCAGGCAGATCCTGATTTAAAAAGAATTTTATCGCCTGGCTTAAATTCGGTTTGGTTTACTTTTTCAAGACTCGACCAGGCCGATTTTGGGGAATGCCCAGAGTTTGTGTCGCTGCCATTTTCTGCATCAATATAATAGATGCTTTTGTTTGTGCAGGAAATAAAGAAGATTAATACAAACAAGATCAGGATAGAGGATTTATTTCTGTTCATGGTTATATGGTTTTTGTGGTTATGAAAATTCAACTTTGAACATGTTGGCAATCATGCTTGCCCCGTGTTATTTATTTAATAATTACATCTCTTTTTTAATCGCTTGTTCCCCAAAACAAGATGCTGGCAATCCGGCACTATTGAATAGGAGTGGAGTAGCTGTATTGCTCCAGGCAAAACGGACTTTCTGAGGATTGATAATTTTGCTGGCATCAAGTCTTACTTCATTCTTTACCACCTTCGCCTTTACCTTTTCAAATTTGCCGTTCTCCCCTGCGACTTCAAAATAACCTTTATCGCCATCTCTAAAATGTAATCCTTCAGCGTGTGAAAATTCAACTATAACATCTTTTCCCACAAAGTAGGTATTTTCAAAAAGAGGTGATAATACAAGGCCAACAATGCCATCCCCAAAAATGTACCGAATCATTTTGCTGAAGGACCATATTGTTTCCAAATACCTTTGGTAGTGTTACTCCTTGTGCGTTCAATGAGAAGAAGAAAATCGTTAATGCAAAAATTAGTTTATTATTCATAATATCTTTTGAAATATCTTTAATAAAGCTCAATCATTTTGACTAGAAACACCATATATATGTCCACTTCCATTATTCAAGACACATATCTTCTATTTGAAGCTGGAATAATATGTTCCAATTGGTGTCAAGTTCCCGATATCGTCGAATAGGGCAGAATTCCCAAGTGCTGCACTTTCCGGGTTCGCACCTCCGTACCAATGAACACAGACAAAATCAACACGGTATCCATTTTCTTCGACCTTTGCCATAAACGCTTTCATCCGGTCACCATCCGCGTGCACACAGACCGGACTCCCCAACTTTAAATTCAATGCCATTAGTTTTGGCCAATCAGCCAGAGCTTCCTCCACTGTCATACCATTGCAATTCATTATTTCGCCTAAACCCTTTTTCAAACCTCCAATTTTCCGGGTTGGGAACACCGTCAACATCGAACTCATCTGCCCATACCAATTTGTATTCTTTATCCTTTCTTGCAGGAGGAACTCCAAAGCTATCTTTCCCAGAACCAAAAACATTTCAGGAGTTAAATAGGGCAAAAATGAAAATTAACTTTAGATAGTTCATATTATTTGAATGAAGGGAATAAATATCTACTGACATAGGCATAGTTGGGTAATGCATGACTAACAATTTTTCAATATACTAAAGAAAGGCAGCTAAACACTACCTTTCCTCAAAACATGCTAATCAAACTATTAAACCTAATCTAAAATCCATCAAGTATAGAGATGCCAGAATAATCAGGCATCTCTATAATCAATTTACCAACCTGGATTTTGTCCCAGATTACTGTTCTTATA
>JBBSBP010000190.1:0-7103 GCA_038251165.1 Bacteroidales bacterium
CGAATACGATGATAAACTGGTGGACGTAATGAAAACCACCGACCTCACGAAACAGGAAACCATCGCCCTTAGCAATGAAATCAAAAAAATCGATACACGCACAGCACAGCTCGATTTGTTGGCTCTCGCCCGGATTGCCGGTAAACTCGGTATTCGCGGCAAGGAAGATGTACTGGGTTTCGTCAGGGCTACCGATAAAATCAGGGTTGCCCTGTCCGAAGATCTGGGCGGAGATACAGAAGAATCCGTCCGCCAGTTGGGGAAACTTGTGGATATTTTTAAGCTCACAAACGAATTTTCAGTTGAAGAGTCACTGCTAAAAATCGGTAGTGCCATGAACGCCCTGGGCGCTTCCGGAACTGCCAACGAAGGCTACATGCTCGAATTCTCAAAACGGGTGGCCGGGGTAGCTCCAAACGCCGGTTTTACAATCGACAAAATCCTTGGCCTCGCAACAACACTTGATGAATTGGGCCAGACTTCCGAAGTTTCGGCAACAGCATTTAACCAGGTTATCAGCAATATGTTCAAGAAAACTGCTGATTATGCAAAGATTGCCGGAATGTCGCTTGAAGATTTTACCGACCTGATGAATAAAGATGCCAACGAAGCATTGATCCGTTTGCTCGAAGGTGCAAAAGGAACTGAAGGTGGCTTTGGAGATATGGCAAAAAGCCTTTCTAATTTGGGGCTTGATGGCGTTCGCGCCACCACAGTGCTTGCTTCCCTGGCAGCCAATATCGATAAACTTCGCGAAAACCAAAAATTCAGTAACGAAGAGTTTGTAAAAGGAACTGACTTATTAACTGAGTTCAATAAGAAAAATTTCAGCGCCCAGGCTATACTTGAAAAATACGTTAAAAGATTTAAGGAAATTCAGGTGGAGCTTGGTGAAAAGCTTACCCCGATTTATTCAAGTACAATACATAAAGCTTCTACCTTGCTCAAAGTTTTTGGCGCAAGCGTTGAATTCCTTTTCAAATACGGAGGCGCAATTGTTTATACTGCCGGCTTACTCGTAGCTTATACTATTGCTGTAAAAGCGCTTGCCATTTGGGAAGCCCGCAAAAATGAACAGGTTGGTATCGGTTTGGTACTTTCAAATTTAAATACATTGGCTTACCATGCCCAGTTTGCCGCAACCGCCCTTTACAATGCCGGTGTTGCACTGCTTTCAGGCAACCTGAAAAAAGCGGCAATGTCAATGAGGATATTTTCTGCAGCTCTTTCAGCCACACCCCTTGGTTGGGTTTTTGCCGCTATTGGCGCCGCAACCCTTGCAATTCGTGGCTATGACAAATACAGCAAAGAAGCAACAGAAAACGAAGCAGCAAAAGCCGCATCCATCAAGGAATTAAATATGCTTACCGAAGGTTATACTGATAACCTGGCCGAACTTAACGATACAATTAAAACTTCAAATACGCTTACGCTCCAGGAAAAAATACTGAGAAAAGAGGAAACCGATGAATTGATTGAACATATCGAATGGGAAATCAAACGACAGAAAGTTGAACAGGATGGCCTCAGGCAAAGATTTTCAAAAGCTACTTTATGGCAGCGTACAATGAATATTTTTAAATCCGGCGGCAATCCCTATCTGCAAAACTCATTGGATATAATGGATGCAGCCGCAAACGGACAGGAAGCAGCAGATTCAATGCAGGATGGCCTTGACCAGTTGACAAGCACAATGATCCAAACCAAACAAACAGCCAAAGAACTTTCTGATATCGTAAATGCTGAATGGCTGGGTGATAAAATCGGAAGCGAATCACTGGTGATGATGGGCGAAAAACTGGCCAAATACAAAACTGCCCTCGAAAATGCCGTTAAAGGCGGCAAGGATTATCTTCGGATTCAACAAAAAATCCAGGAATTAGAAGCGAAAATGAACAAACCTGTAACTCCTTCCGATGATACTGCAGATAAAACCGAAAAACCAATCAAAAAACTTGAAGCTGAATTTGCCAAAGAACAATCATTGATCCGTCAAAACTATTTGAAAGGCTTAATGAGCGAAGATGAATATAACAGTCAGATACTCCTTAGCGAACTCAATTTCCATGCAGCAAAACTCAAAATCTACAAGGTAGGTTCAGAAAAATACCAGGAAGCTATTAATGATGCACTGGAACTTCAGGTAGCTGTTGAAAATAAACTCCGTGATTTAAAACTCAAAGCACAAGAAGAACTTGCTTCAGCTCAAATCGAAAATATCCGCGATGAATTCGAAAGACAGGAAGAAGCTGAAAAACAACGCTGGCTGATTGAAAAAACTGCGCTCGAATTAAGATTAATTGAAAAGGACGAATTCAATGCCAAAGAGCGGGCCATTAACGATGCCATCCATAAACAGATTGAAGAAAAAGAAAAGGCACACCAGCAGAAAATGCGCGACCTGAACACAGGAAAAAGTATGGCCGAAAAGGAACAACTGGTTACCGTTGCAACTCCATTCGACACAGAATTTTCTCCTTTGGAGGACATGCAAAAAATGTTCGATGCAAAAAAAGCGCTTATTGAAGCCCAGTATGCAAATGAACAGGAACTGGCTGCCGGCAACAGTGCTTTCCTTCTGGCTGCAGAAAAAAGGCACAACGATGCATTGCTTCAGTTAAAACTCGATTTGATTGACGCCGAATGGCAACAAAAAGAACAAAGGGTAGCAGCAGGCCAGGCATTTGTTACTGCCCTGTCCGGAATGGTCGATCAGGAAACCGCATTGGGTAAAGCATTATTCCTATTTAACCAGGGTTTGGCCATTGCCGAAATCTGGCTCAGTGTTTCTAAGGCGAATGCAAAAGCCGTGGATATTTCACCCATTACAGGAGGTATGCCCTGGGTAGCAATAAACACCGCCATTGGCGTTGCGCAAACTGCCCTCGCGCTATCTCAGGTAGTAAAATCTTTTCAATCACCGGGCAAATCCAAAGGCTATTCCGATGGCGGCCCAACGCCCCCGGGAGGAAAAAACGAACCTGCCGGTATCGTGCATAAAGGCGAATACGTAATCCCACAGGAAATGCTCAAAAACCCACAGGTAAAATACATTACCGAAATCTTTGAGAAAATGCGTACCCGCAGGGTTTCTTTAAGCCAGGCGGCTATGCCGCTCCTGTCTTCCGGAGGGTTCTCAACACAGAAAACTTACTCACCAACACCATTTGTACAAGCAGAACAGCAAAATACAAATACTGCCAAAAAACAGGATGAAATCAATGCTGACCTCACAAAAGCAATCCATTTATTTATGAGTTACTGCCCAACAGTGGCAGTGGAAACCATCGAGCGGGAAAGGGAAAAATACATTCAAATCAAACAAACAAAAGGTTTATAAATAATGCCAGTAACAGCAACAGTAACAGGCGAAGCAGTCCAGCTCACAGGAAACCCGGTAATCATCATTTGCACCGGCGGCTCCGTTCCTGCAGGAGCTTCAGAATACATGATACTCCTGAAAATACTCAGTCCCGACGGAAAACTGGAAGGTGCTCCGCTAATAGAAGGAACCATACCAGATACATCAGGCAATGCAGAATTTGACATATCCGGGATTCTTGATCAACCCATGGAAGTTTCCTTTGAGTATCCTGCCGTTTCAAAATACATTGCATATCCAACCCGTGCTTTTAACATTCAGGTGCAGCCAGGCGAACGCTATATCAATACGCAGGGATTACTTGTTGAAAATTTCTTTTCCGCTTCAGAGATTTTCCAAATGGTAAAAGGAGGATTTTCACCCCGCCAAAATGCAGTTATGAAAGCGCTGGGCCAAACATTTTATTCCGAATACATTCAGGGCGGAAAATTCCTTACCTCGCGTCCCTGGGGCGACAAAGTACACCCTGCACAACCGGTAAAACTTTGGTTTATGCCTATAACAAATAACGTTTCTACTTTGTCGGTAACCGGCTTTTATACCGATGGCTCTTCTGTGGTTGAAACCACATCTATTTTTTTAAATACCGATTACCTCTATGAATTAAACCTCAACCCGGCGCTTCACGGCATTTCCTTAGAACCCTCCTCTGATAAAAAGCTTTCACATTTCGATGTATCGCTTAATTATAATGGCAGCATATTATCGGACAACCGCCGCTTCCATGTGGATTGGGATTACTGCGAACGCCCTTACTTCCTCTATTTCGCAAATTCCCTGGGTGGCATCGACGATGTTTTTCTCAGTGCTTATGGTTCTGATGAATTCAGCGTAACAAAAACAATGGCAGTCAGGCCGGTGCAAAGTACCGATACGGTTTATACCCCAACCATTCTTGCACCCAACAAATCGGGCCAGAACAAATGGAAAATAAACTCCGGATGGAAAAGTATTTCAACCATCCTGTTTTTCAGGGACCTCATACTCTCAAAACAGGCATGGTTCCTTTATCCGAGCATAGGCAACACCAGATACGTTGTTGTTCCAATCATCATTACCAATGATGATATTCAAATGATCAACTGGATGGAAGACCAATGGCAAATTGAAATTGAATTTACTGAAGCGCACGACAGCCGGTTCTCATATGACAACAGATTATTTTAACCATGCTTGGATATTATATCAATAACAAACCGCTTGCCCCTGGCCCCGATACTTCGGTAAGGATTATCTATTATAACCCCGCCTGCTTTTTTGACGAGATCCCGGGCGACGTGGCAATGGGCATCGACCTGCCAAACAACGAAATCAATGCCGCAATCCTGGGGAACCCGGAACGCTTTGCAAAATATTCAATGAATTCAAGCCGCGAATTCCCAAACTTCGAAATCCGTTTCAGCGGCAAAACACTGCTCGCCGGAACTTTGGTTATTCAATCCGCAGACAAAGACAATTACAGCGGATGGTGCCGCAACAATGTGGGCAACCTGGGGAAAGCCCACAGGGATAAATACATTTACGATATCCCTGCATTTATGCAGAATATCTCTTTTGTAAATAAAGCGAATTACAATCCGCTAACCGACCCTTATGGTTGCCCTACCCACTTCAATCCTGACTTTTTCAGGGATAAAGGCCATATCGTTAACCTCACCAGAAAGGTTTTAAACCCTGATTATGTCGATCAAACAAAATGGGAGGATTTCTGGGATTTTAAAAAACCGGAACCCTATTATATTGATGAACCTTATAAAACAGAAGCACTGACCGAAGCATTCCGCAAAAGCGCAGCTTACTTCGTAAACAAACTGAACCCCAACAATACAGTTGATACAATAGGCTCCACCGCTCTTATCAAAAAACTTGAAACCGATTTATTTGTCAACGTGCTTTCTCCTATGCTTTTCCTGAATTATATTATTGAAATGCTATTCCGCGAAGCCCATTTCTTTATCGACAAAAACGCCATCGCCGACAGCCCGGATATGCAAAAACTGATCCTTTACAATAACTTCGATGTTACTAAAGTTGATTTTACCACCCAATTTTTCACTGCAACTTTGCCCGACATTGTTACGGAGGTTTACACTATTCCTGGAATTACATATACCACCGGCTCCGTTCAAAACATATCCCGCACTTATGACGGTCAATTTCGCTTCCGTGATTTGCTGCCAAAAATTACACTCAAGGATTTTATCCTGGGAATCCAAAACCTGCTAAACGTTTGTTTTCATTTCCACGGTGACGGAAAAGTGGATATTATCGACAGGGAAGCAATCATGGATTCAATACCAATTGATATTCACAAGTACCTGGTCAACGGCTGGAACATTGGCGAAAGAAAAAATGTTACCCTAAAATTCCTTTTCAGCCACGACAACAGCGATTCCATGTTCTCTGAAAAATGGACAGATATCGATGACCGCAGGCTCTATGAAGGCGATCCCCTGGCAACAACTGCTGAGCTCGAAACTATTAAAAACCCCATTATGGGCGAAATCCGCTATATCATCCAATCAAATTCATACGCCGAATATGCCTGGATTATCGAAACACAAATTGACCCGGCCACAGGCGATGAAGCCGCTGTAAATGTTCTCGGATGGAAACACCTTTCAACAGGTTTCCAAAACGGTTTTTTTAACCGCGACAAAAAAAACGAAGTGGAAGAAATAAAAACCGGTTTCAGCTCGCTCTTCGGCGGCCAGACAACAATGACCATCCACAAAGGAAACATGGAAACCATGAAGTATAACTATGAGAGTTTTACTCCCCGCCTGCTGTTTTATCTCGGCAACAACCAGGCAAAAAACGAAACCCAAAACCTCTCCCTCGATTGGGAAAAAAAAGACAAAGGGCTGCTCGCTACACGCTGGCCCAAATGGAACCGCTTCTGGGCACAACGCCACCCGGTTTCAATAGATGCCGCTTTTACAATCAACATGATCTCTTACGTTTCCCGGAATATCACAAACCGCTTTCGCTGCCGCGAAGGTGATTTTATCATCGAAACCATGGAAACCGAATTCAAAACCGATTCCATTGGCGATACAAAAATAACCGGGTACAAAAACAGCTTTACCCCGCAAGTAGTAACACTCGACGAACACTGGTTTTTAAACAACCTCATTATTGATCACACATTGATAGATTTTGACCAAAATTTTGATTTGATTTTTAACACCGATTTTGATTTATTCCCATTTGGCTTATAACAAAACAATAAATATGAAAAAGATTTTTGAAGGTCCATCACGCAGGGTAGGTTCTATTTTTCAGGAAATAGACACCAATTTTATGGAAGTCTGCAACAGCATCCTCCGGATTGCTTTTCCTGATTGTACTTTAAAAGGTTATGCTGAAAACGAACCGGCTGAACCCACGCTTTTCGATTGCTATTTAGTGAAAACAGAAGCTGCTGCACTTTTTTCATTAAGCGTTGAAAAAGATGATATTATAAATTGGAATGGCGAAGCCTGGGAAATCCTTCCCTGGAAAATAACCCAAATGAACGATGCACTTCAGTTCATGTTTTTTGATGCTAAAAAAATTACAATACTTCCAATTGAAGGATTGGATGCAACCAACGTTCAGTCAGCACTTGAACAAATTACAACTGCGCTGATTCTTGCAGGAATCACTATTCCATCTTCCGGAAGCGGAAGTATTTAAATTGCTCCACTTTCATGCAACAGGACTGTAACCGCAAGATATC
>JBBSBP010000191.1:0-7098 GCA_038251165.1 Bacteroidales bacterium
ATATTGGATGGATAGAATATACTATTCCTGAAAACACAAAAGACAGAAACCAAAAATACAAATTAACGCAAGCCGGGTACAAATTAATCAGCTTGATCAAATCTTAGTTCTGAAGAATGAAACTACAATTTAAAGAACAACTTTTTCAAATCCATGCTGTAAAAGCGGTAGTCGATTGTTTTGCAGGGCAACCGCAGGAAACCAACCGTTTTACTCTGGAAAGAACTAAAGAGATTATCCGCAAAGCAAAAGCCGTTTCGGTTGGCGACACCCAGCAACAACTGGAATATGAGGCCGAAGTGATGGAGCGTATCGGGTACCGTAACCGCCCGATTTTCATTACCGAAAACCAGATATTAAAGAATATACAAGAGGTTCAGCAAAACAACGATATTCTGCAAAGCGAAATAATTGAACGTCCCAAAGGCGAAAAGAGCAGTTTCAATCTTACTATCGAAATGGAAACCGGGACAGGAAAAACCTATACCTACATCCGGAGCATGTACGAATTGCACAAACATTACGGTTGGAGCAAGTATATTATCGTTGTGCCATCCATAGCTATTAGAGAAGGGGTTTACAAATCGTTCGAAGTTACCCAGGAACATTTTCAGGAATTGTACGGCCATAAAATCAAACCTTTCATTTATAATTCTTCCCGACCTCAGGACATAGAAAGTTTTGCAGCCGATAGCCGGATCAGTGTAATGATCATCAACACCCAGGCATTTAACGCCACCGGGAAAGATGCCAGGCGTATTTATATGGAACTCGACCAGTTTGCATCCCGCCGTCCCATCGAAATCATTTCGCAAACTAATCCTATCTTGATTATCGACGAACCACAATCGGTTGATGGTGAAAAAACCTTGCAACAGATGCAGGAGTTCCGACCATTGTTTACCGTTCGATATTCGGCCACCCACAAAGTTGAATACAACAAAGTGTATCGTCTCGACGCTTTGGATGCGTACAATAAAAAGCTGGTGAAAAAAATTCAGGTAAAAGGAATTAACCTGAAAGGTTCAACCGGAACAACCGGGTATTTATACCTGGAACAAATCATTTTGAGTAGTACAAAGGCTCCGGTAGCATTAATTGAATACGAGAAACGAAACGGATCAGGAGTTAAACGGGTCAGGGAGAAATTGGAGAAAGGCATTGATTTGTTTGAACTTTCGGGCAATATGCCGCAATACAAAAACCATTTGATTCAGGAGGTTGATGGTTACTTCAACAAAATAGTGGTTAATGGAATAGACATCTTTGCGGGTGATGCCATTGGCGATTTGGACGAAAAAGCATTCAGGAGAATACAAATTCGCGAAACCATTCTTTCGCACCTGAATAAAGAAAAACAGCTATACGATTCCGGTGTGAAAGTATTATCGCTGTTCTTTATTGATTCGGTGGAAAAGTACCGGAAATACGACGAAACCGGAACTGAATTGGCTGGCGAATATGCCCAAATCTTTGAAGAAGAATACAACCTGATACGCAATGAATTTGTCGATCTGTTTCATCAGGAATACAATGATTATTTGTACAAACACACTCCACGACAGGCGCACAGAGGTTATGCACCCACAAACTATTTGGATTACCTTAACCGTGATGACGCAAGCCGGGTCCACAGCGGCTATTTCTCAATCGACAAAAAAAGCAAGCGTATTGTTGATAGTGAGATCAAACGAGGTAAAGAAGATTCAGACGATGTATCAGCCTATGACTTAATCATGAAAGACAAAGAGCGTCTGCTTAGTTTCGAAGAACCCGTACGTTTTATCTTTTCACATTCTGCACTGAAAGAAGGATGGGACAATCCCAATGTATTTCAGATTTGCGCCCTGAAACACTCCGATGCAACAATCCGCCGCCGCCAGGAAGTTGGCCGGGGTATGCGTTTGTGTGTCAACAGCAACGGTGTTCGCCTCGATTACGAAACCATTGGCGACCAGGTGCAGGAAGTAAATAAGCTTACAGTAATTGCATCCGAAAGCTATGAAGTCTTTGCCAAGGGCTTGCAATCCGAAATTGCAGCTACGTTGAAAGACCGACCACAAAAAGCAGAAGTCGATTTCTTTTTGGGCAAGTTGATAAAAGATGAAAAGGGCATTGAATTACGTTTGGATAAAGAACAGGCAAAGAAACTAAACAAATATCTGTTCAAGCATGACATCATTGACGAAGACGATAAAATCACCATTGAAGGACGCAAACAGATTGAAGAAAACAAAGTTCCTTTACCTGAAGAAATGGAGCAGTTCAGAACCGATTTAACCATCCTTTTAAAATCAGTCTATTCGGGTTCAATAAGTTTGGTCGATAACGAAAGGGATACTATTCCCAACCTTGGAGTAAATAGCAACTTCCATAAAAAAGAGTTTCAGGAATTGTGGAACAAAATCAATTTGAAAACCATTTACGAAGTAAACTTCGATTCTGAAAAACTAATCAAAGACAGTGTTATTAGGATCAATGCCGATTTGCATATTTCGGAACGCACCTATGAAGTAAAAAGTGGCGAATTGCAGGAAAGTACTAAAGAACAACTTGATAATTACGAGGGGTTTAAAGAGACTAAACGCACCACCAAAAAACTGAATACCGATATTTACACCAATACAGTTTACGACATTGTGGGAGAGCTGGTCAATTATACCAATCTGACACGCCGAACCATTGTAGCAATATTGAAAGGAATCAAAGAGGCTCAATTCTACCTGATCCGTAAAAATCCTGAAGAATTTATTGCCAAATGCAGCAAGCTAATTAATGAAGTAAAAGCCAGTCTGATTATTAATAACATAGTTTACCACAAGATCGATGAAAGGCACGATGCAAAAACAATTTTCACCAATGATGGAAAAGTATTGCGCCAACAGGAAATGCTTAAAAAACACATTTACGACTACCTGACCACTGATTCAAAAACCGAAGCTAGTTTTGCCGAAGCCTTGGAGAACAGCACTGAAGTTATCGTTTATGCCAAGCTGCCAAAGAGTTTCCACATTACCACTCCAGTTGCCAATTACAGTCCAGATTGGGCTATAGTTTTCGATAAGGAGCAAGTACGACACATCTATTTTGTAGCCGAAACAAAAGGATCAATCAACGATATGGAATTAAGAGGTATTGAACACCTTAAAATTCATTGTGCAGGCAAACACTTCGAGGAAATAACAGGTGGAGAAGTGAAGTTTGACAAGGTGGTAAACTATGAACAGCTACTGGAAATTATACAGGTAAAATGAGACTCATCGACAATGTTACCACAAGGTTAGGAGACGATTTGAAGGCTGAAATAAAGAAGGGTAGCAAACTTTCCATTGCTGCATCCTCTTTCTCCATCTATGCGTTTGAATCACTTAAAAAGGAACTAAAATCAATCGAAGAACTTCGTTTCATTTTTACAACACCGACTTTCATCGAAGAAAACCTTCAGCAAGAATCACGTGAGTTTTATATTCCGCATATATACAACGAACACCATTTATGCGGAGGTGAATTTGAATTACGTCTGAAAAATGAGTTAAACCAAAGAGCCATTGCCCATGAATGCAGCGATTGGGTTAAAAACAAAGTAACCTTTAAAACCAACATACATACTAATCAACCTTTACATGGTCTGATACACGTTCAAAATTCAGCAGAAATCAGCAATGCTTATACCCAAATAACGGGTTTTACCACCTCTGATTTAGGCCTGACCCATAAAAGTGGATTCCCTACCCTAATAAACAAAATTGAATTTCCACAAAGCCAGGCTTATTTGAATTGGTTCAATCAGGTATGGTCAAACAAAGACAGTTTAAAAGAAGTAACCAGGTCGGTGCAGGAGTACTTTGAAAACGCTTACAAAGAGAACAGTCCGGAGTTTATCTATTTCATTACCCTTTACAATATTTTCAATGACTTCTTAAAGGATATTGCCCAGGATAACCTTCCAAATGATGAAATCGGTTTTAAACAAACCGAAATATGGAGGATGCTATACAACTTTCAAAAGGATGCGGTAATTGGAGCAATCAATAAATTGGAGAAATACAACGGCTGTATTATTGCTGATAGCGTTGGACTTGGAAAAACATTTTCTGCCCTCGGGGTTATAAAATATTACGAGAAACGAAACAAAGACGTTTTGGTGTTATGTCCTAAAAAACTGGAAGCCAATTGGAATACCTATCGTCAAAACGATAAAAACAACATTCTTTCAAAAGATCGTTTTCGGTATGATGTTTTGTTCCATACGGATTTGTCTCGTGAGCGAGGTACAAGTAACGGCCGGAACCTGGGAAATGTCAATTGGGGTAATTACGGTCTGGTGGTGATCGATGAATCGCACAACTTCAGAAACAATAACACCGCAGTTGGTCGCGAAAATCGTTACCAGCGATTACTTCGCAAAATCATTCAGGAAGGTATTGAAACAAAAGTCCTGATGCTTTCAGCAACGCCGGTAAACAACCGGTTTAATGATTTAAGAAATCAGCTTGCACTTGCTTACGAAGGCGCAGCTGCCACTATTGACGAAAAACTAAAGACAGACAAAGGTATTGAGCTTGTTTTCAGAATGGCACAACAAGCATTTAATCAATGGTCAAAATTTGATACTGAATTGCGTACTACCGATAAACTTTTGGAGATGCTGGATTTTGACTTTTTTGAAATTCTGGATAGCCTGACCATTGCCCGATCACGCAAACACATCACGACATATTACGATACATCTGCCATTGGCGAATTTCCAAAGCGAAACAAGCCAATTTCAATTGAATGTCCACTCTCCGTAGCTGATGGCATTAATTACCAAACAATTGCGGAGAATCTTACCCTTTTGAATCTGTCTGTTTATTCTCCATTAGGTTATATTCTTCCCGGCAAGGTTCAATTCTATGCCGACCTTTACGACAAAAAAGTCAATTCAGGGACCTTAACCCAGGTTGATCGTGAAAAGAGTTTGCAGTTACTCATGCGGATTAACTTGTTGAAAAGGATTGAAAGTTCTGTTGATTCATTTCGGTTAACGCTCGAAAATATTATCAGTCAGATTTACGATGCTGTAAAAGCCATCATGAAAAATGAGGAAGATGTATATTCCGGGATTCAGGCCAATGATATAACAAACGATGTTGATTGGGAATCTGATTGGGGTGACGAAGAAAACATCATTGGAAGGAAAGTAAAAGTTCGTATTTCTGATATGGACACAACCCGTTGGTTGGAAGATTTAAGTGCCGACCTGGTCGTTTTGGAAGGCCTGCGGGAATCTGTTCTTCCAATTAAAGACGAAAATGATTTAAAACTGGTTAGGTTAAAACAGGAAATTGCAAAGAAGTTTGAGAATCCGTTAAACCCGAACAATCGGAAAATAGTCATTTTTACCGCTTTTGCTGATACCGCTAATTACTTGTACAAATGCCTGAAAGATCACCTTAAAGACACATATCAGGTCAATACTGCATTGATAACAGGCAGCAAACGTTTATGCACCTCAAAGAATATCCCGACAGATTTGAATGTATTGCTTACCTGTTTCTCTCCACTGTCAAAAGGGAAAGAGCAGCTACTGCCAAACATTAAGGAAAGTATTGATGTGTTGATTGCGACCGACTGTATTTCTGAAGGACAAAACTTGCAGGATTGTGATTACCTGGTGAATTACGACATACACTGGAATCCGGTAAGAATCATTCAGCGATTTGGCCGTATTGACCGCATCGGTTCAAAAAACACCAACATAACCCTGGTTAACTTCTGGCCGGATGTAACACTTGATGCTTATATCAACCTCAAACAAAGAGTTGAAAACCGGATGCTTATCAGCAACATGGCAAGTACCGGAGATGATAATATTCTGAATACAGATGAGAAAGACCTTGAATACCGGAAAATCCAACTCAAAAAGTTGAAGGAAGAAGTGGTTGATTTGGAAGATTTACGGGAAGGAGTAAGTATAACCGATTTGGGGTTAAACGACTTTCGAATCGACCTTTCAAACTACATCAAAACCTTTGGAGAACTAAAAAATATTCCGGAAGGCTTACATGCGGTTACAGCAGTTAAACCAAACTCGGAAAGGGGAGTAATCTTTATCCTGAAAAATATTAACAGTCAAATCAACATTGACAAGCTAAACCGTCTGCATCCCTATTATCTGGTATTCATCAAAGAGAATGGTGAAATCTTATACAACCATGCTGATGTGAAAAAGACCCTTGATACTGTCCGTTTGGTATGCAAAGGAATTAATGAACCGATCCTTGAACTGTGCCAGGACTTCAGCAAAGAAACAAATGAATACCGGGAGATGGATTTATATTCCGGACTACTGCAAAAGAGTATATCATCCATCCTGAAAACAGAAGAAGAAAAAGACATACTTTCTCTATTCAAATCCGGCGGAACGACTGCCTTGGTAAGCAAAATAAAAGGGATTGAAGATTTTAAGCTAATATCCTTCGTGGTAATTAAATAGACTAATATGTTTGAGCTACCAGCAAATACCATTGTAAACAGGATTATCCCCAAAAACACTTTTGAAGGATATACCAGTGCAAAGCAGAAAAGGGTATTAACAAGTGTCGTTGGTAAAATCAAGTGGTTAAACAAGTTGTCTTCCCAGACGATTAACCTGGATGGCATAGAAGTGAAGGAAATTCAGATTATTGAAGTCACTCTAAAACAAAAGGAATCCGTTTCAGAAATAACAAATGTGATTGATCGCGTTATTCCATATAACATCATATTTTTCATTCGCTTTGTGAATGAAATCAGGCTTTCAGTATCACAAAAACACAAACATCCTACCAACGAGAATCAGGCTGTTGTGGATTGGTCCTTTTCGTCAGCCTGGCAGAATAAGGATGATTTTACCTTTAAGCTTAATCTGCAACAAAACCTTGATTTTGTCTTTTCCGACATTTGTTTCCAGATTTCCGGCAACCGCTCAGCCTCTATAAGTGATCTGAAAGGTTTGATAGCGGAAGAGCAACGAAAAAAGCAACTTAACGACCAAATTCAAAAACTTGAATCCGCTATCAAAACCTGCAAACAATTCAAAAAGAAAGTGGAATTAAATATGGAATTGCAGAAATG
>JBBSBP010000192.1:0-7053 GCA_038251165.1 Bacteroidales bacterium
ACCCGATGCGGAGCCGGGCAGTGATGTTTCGGGGATTTTGCATCGGATCGCCGGCCATTTTTTAAAACTGATGATCGGGTTTATGCATAAAAAAAGAGGACAACTTTCGTTATCCTCTTGAGTGGGCGATGAGGGATTCGAACCCCCGACCCTCTGGGTGTAAACCAGATGCTCTGAACCAGCTGAGCTAATCGCCCTTTTGTTTTTGTTTTGATGAACGCGCTTTGTTTTTTTAAGCGATGCAAAGATAGATTCCTTTTTGGATTCTGCAAAAGAAAATGGGAAATAATCAAATAATTTCTGCTACAACAAAGGTGCTTCCACCCACGAAAATCAAATCGTTTTCTCCTGCATTCCCACGGGCTGCAGAAAGTGCCTGACGAACAGACGGATAACAATTCCCCTTTAGTCCGAATTTTTCGGCCTTGGCGGCCAATACTTCCGGTTCGGTGGCACGGGGAATGGCTGCCCGGGTGAAATAATAACGTGCATTAACCGGAAGTAAAGCCAGCACTTCATCCTGGTCCTTGTCGTTGACCAGGCCAATGACCAGATGCAATTCCTTCCAGGCCATCTGCTGAATCTGTTCTACCACAAGACGGATGCCGGCCTGATTGTGCGCGGTATCGCAAATAACCGGAGGATTGTGTCCGATGATCTGCCAGCGCCCCATTAAACCTGTGTTCCGGCAGGTATTGGCCAAACCCCGGCGAATCGTGTCTTCGGTTAAATTCCAGAACTTTTCATTCAGCAGATCGATGGTTTTTAGAACTGTCGGGACATTGAGGCGCTGATAAATTCCCAGCAGGTCCAGTTCCAGGTTGGAATAGGCGGGAACCGTGTTTTTCCGGATATTCAGGCTTTGTTTTCCGCCGGTGGTCAGCATGGAATAGTCAATCTGATATTCCTGACCGGCAAAAACAAGCCGGGTATGCACCTTTTCAGCGGTCTGTTCAAAGACAGGCCGGGTTTCAGCGGTTGTTTCCCCGATGACCACGGGTACGTCCTTTTTGATAATGCCAGCTTTTTCGGCGGCAATCAGCTGAAGAGTATTTCCCAGCAATGACTGATGGTCGTAACTGATGTTGGTGATGACTGAAACTTCCGGAGTAATCACATTGGTTGAATCGAGCCGGCCGCCAAGTCCGACTTCAATGACAGCGACATCAACCTGCATAGCCCGGAAATAATCGAATGCCATGGAAACGGTCAGTTCAAAAAAGGAAGGTTCGAGCTTTTCCGTTTCATTTTCTGAAAGGTAAAGGTCCATAAACCGAACCACCGCTTCTTCCGGCATCATTTCACCGTTTACGCGTATCCGCTCCCTGAAATCTTTCAGGTGCGGCGAAGTATAAAGACCGGTCCGGTATCCGGCTTCCTGAAGTACAGAGGCCAGCATGTGCGAAACGGAACCTTTTCCATTGGTCCCTGCTACATGAATGGTTTTAAACGCGTGGTGAGGAAAGGCGAACATCCTGTCGAGACGGTGGGTGTTATCGAGGTTATCCTTGTAGGCTGCCGGACCAGTACGCTGAAACATAGGCAACTGGCTGTATAAAAAATCAAGTACTTCGGGATATGACGCCATGAATTGAAAAACTTATGAACAATGGTTAACAAAAATCAGGACAAAATTGAGCATTTACGCGTTATTTCCGAATTATTCGATTGTTATTTTTTTAAATTTAGGCAATTCTTAATGATGAGCGCGATGGCAAAGAAAAAACAAACTAAAATTTTCGTGTTGGATACCAATGTTATCCTGCACGATCATACCAGTATTTACCAGTTTCAGGATAATGACATTGTCATTCCGATTACTGTACTGGAAGAACTGGACAAGTTTAAAAGGGGAAACGATCCGATTAATTTTCAGGCCCGGGAATTTGTACGTGAACTTGACGAGATCGTCGGGGACCAGTTGTTTAACGGAGGGATCAAACTGGGGCCGGATAAAGGCAAAATGATTATTGAAACCGGGAAACCTTTACCTGAAGAAATGAAAGTTTCGTTTATCGAAGACATTCCGGATCACCGGATTCTGGCTATAGCCATGTATGTGGGGAAAAAATTCCCTGATCGTCCCACGATACTGGTATCCAAAGATGTCAACCTGAGGATGAAGGCCAAATCGTTAAAAATTCAGGCAGAAGATTATTACAATGACAAGGTCAAGGATATTCAGTTTCTGAATAAAGGTGTTACGGAACTTACCAATTTTGATGATGAGCAGATTGAAAAACTGTACAGTGAAAACTTCCTCGCGGTTGAATCCATGAATCTGGCGGAAGCTCCGGAGATCAACGAATATTTTATTATCAAATCGATTAAAGCAAGTGTTCTGGGCCGGTACGACGGGGGACTGAAGAAAATGGTGCGGGTGGAGAAAAAAACCGCTTACGGAATCAAACCCCGGAACGCGGAACAGACTTTCAGCCTGGATGCCTTATTTAATCCGGAAATCAAACTGGTTGCGCTGACCGGAAAGGCAGGTACGGGTAAAACACTGCTTGCCCTGGCTGCTGCGCTCGAACAACACAAAAATTTCGGACAGATCTTGCTGGCCCGTCCGATTGTGGCCCTGAGCAACCGCGATCTGGGCTACCTGCCGGGTGATGCACAGGAAAAGATCAGTCCGTATATGCAGCCTCTGTTCGATAACCTGGCTGTGATCAAACACAGTTACAATCCGCGAAGTATGGAATACCAGATGATCGAGGAACTGCTGAAAGACGAACGGCTGATTATTACCCCGCTGGCTTATATCCGCGGAAGAAGTTTGTCGAATTCCTATTTCATCATCGACGAAGCCCAGAACCTGACCCCGCATGAAATAAAAACTATCATCACCCGGGCAGGTGAAGGAAGTAAACTGGTTTTCACCGGTGACCTGCAACAGATTGATTCGCCTTACCTGGACATGAAATCGAATGGTCTGGCATACATGACCGAGAAGATGAAGAACCACGAAATATTTGCCCATGTGAACCTGATCAAGGGTGAACGAAGTTACCTGGCTGAACTGGCGAGTGATTTGTTGTGAGCAGAGGGGATGATTACACGATAACACGAGGGGACAATTGAATTTTCGGTTTGAACTAAAAATTGTTGTATTTCGCACTTCATAACGGTTGAAAGCCCGGCCGGAAGGATTACAGCATGCTGATCGGATGAATCCGTCGTTATTGGATCAGTTATCACAAGGCTAATTGTATCTATCCAATTTTGAATTCATATTAAAAAAACAGAAATGAACCTGGAAATACTTTGCACAGAAGTTCAATCGCTGGCCCGGGAAGTTGGCTGGTTTATCCTGGCAGAACGCCTGAAATTTACAGCCGAAGATATCATTCACAAAGGTAAAACTGACCTGGTCACCTATGTCGACAAAACTGCGGAAAAGTCGATCGTGGCTGCCTTGCGCAAATTGCTGCCCGGTTCAGGATTTATTGCTGAAGAAGGAACAGCGCAGGATAACGGTGAAAAATACCGCTGGGTCATCGACCCGCTTGATGGCACTACCAATTACATTCATGGTATTTCGCCATTCGCGGTGAGCATTGCCCTGATGGAAGATCAGGAGATTATCCTGGGCGTCATTTATGAAATCAGTCTCGACGAAATGTTTTATGCCTGGCAAGGCAGCAAGGCATGGCTTAATGGTCGTGAGATGCGGGTTTCGAAAGCCGCAACCACTGCCGATTCGCTGATTGCCACCGGATTTCCGTATTACGATTTTTCGAAGCTCGAAAACTACATGGAAACGATGAACTTTTTCATGCGCAATTCACACGGGATGCGCCGATTGGGCTCAGCTGCCGCTGATCTGGCTTATGTGGCTGCCGGAAGGTTTGAAGCGTTTTACGAACATGCCCTGCATTCATGGGATGTGGCTGCCGGAATTATCATCCTGAAACAGGCAGGGGGAAAGGTCTGTGATTTCAACGGGGGTGAGAATTACCTTTTCGGCGGTGAAATTGTCGCCTGCAATGCCAATTATTTTGATGAGTTTTACGCCATCGTACATAAACATCTGGGGTAGGGATGCGGGTTACGGGTTACGGGTTACGGGTTACAGGTTCCAGGTTCCAGGTTTCAAGTTTCAAGTTCCAGGTTCCAGGTTTCGTACCTTCGAGTTCTGTACTTCGAGTTCCGTGTTTCGACTCCGTGTCACTGTGTCGCCGTGTTTGAAGTTTCGGGATTCGGGATTCGGGTTACGGGAATCGGTTGTTGTGCCCTCGTGCATTCGTGCCCCCGTGTATTCGTGTAATCGTGCCTTCGTGCCCCACGTGTTGTCGTGTTTTTGTTTATCTTTGGTTTTCCATGTTAATTGCATCCAACTAAATAACAAATCCAATGATCGAAAATGAACTTGCACTGATCAACAAACAGCTTGAGAGTCTGAAGGCTAAGAACTTCGATCTGGAAGCCTGGAAAAGTCATACCATTATTTTTCTTGAACGTATTTTCGGGAAGGAAAGCACCAAGGTCCGGATGATCAAAGAATTGAAATACGATTATTCGAGCTGGAGTTTACGCGATGCAGCGGGAACCGGTAAGGATTCTGACCCAGTTATCCTCAAGGCCCGGGAAATACTGGAAGCTACCAAAATGGAACTGGAACATCTGGGCATTCCGAAGCAGGAAGAAGAAATTCTGAAAATATGGAACCTGCTCGAGGAAGAAATGACGGGCAAACAAATTCGTGAAATCAAACTGATTTTGCAGTCGGAGGAGGATGAGAAGATGGAAAAAATCGCCAACATTCTATACAATCTCGAAAAGGAAAACATGGCTGTGGTTCTGGCAAAACTTCTGGTTCCATAAGATCAAAGGGCAAAGATCATGGTCATGGGGCACGGAGGCGGGAATATTCCTTCATTCCTTTAATCCTTTAATCTTCCCGACATTTTAAACCTTTCAAACCTTTCCAACATTCATGCATAACCCAAGGATCGCAGTAGTCATTCTGAACTGGAATGGTGCGGAACTGTTAAAACAGTTTTTGCCTTCGGTTATTCAATTCAGCGCCAACGATTTTACCGATGTTGTGGTGGCCGACAACGGCTCAACTGACGAATCGTTATCGTTGCTCAACCGGGAATTTCCGGAGGTAAAAATTATTAACCTGAAACAGAATTTTGGATTTGCCCGTGGTTATAACGAAGCCCTGAAGCAGATTGAAGCCGATTATTTTGTGATCCTGAATTCGGATGTGGAAGTAACAGCCGGATGGCTCGAAGCACCAATCCAACTGATGGAAGCTGATTCAGTTGTTGCGGCTGTTCAGCCCAAAATCCGCAGTTATCAGCAGAAAACTCATTTTGAATATGCCGGTGCTGCCGGTGGTTTTATCGACCGTTTTGGATACCCGTTTTGTCGCGGACGCATCTTTAATGAAGTGGAAGCCGATCGTGGCCAATACGACAAGCCGGTGGATATTTTCTGGGCAACAGGGGCCTGCATGTTTATCCGTGCCCGGCTATTCCATGAAGCAGGCGGTTTCGATGCCGATTTCTGGGCTCACATGGAAGAAATCGATCTTTGCTGGCGGCTCAAAAACCGGGGTTACCGCATTGTTTTTACCCCTGAAAGTACAGTTTATCATTTAGGCGGCGGATCACTTTCGTATGACAATCCTCAGAAGCTGTTCCTGAATTTCAGGAATAACCTTTGGCTTTTGTATAAGAATTTACCCGGGAACCGGATGTTTTATGTCCTGTTTATCCGGATGATCCTGGATATGGTGGCCGCCTTCAAATTACTTACGGAACTGAATATCCACGGTATCCGAAGCGTGCTAAAGGCTCATTTTCATTTTTACCGCTCGCTGCCGGCCCTGCAACGGAAACGAAAGCTGGCGCAACAGCAGGCACATTTCGGAAATACATCCGAAAAACTACCCCAAAGTATTGTCTTTCAATTTTATATCCGGAAACGGAAACGGTTTGGAGAAATTCAGTTTTAAATCTGTAAACGAATACTGAGTCGGATCCGAAACGTCAAAAACCCCTAAATCCCCGGAAGGGGACTTTGAAGAGTTCATTGATTTTCCGGAGTGAACTCAATCTTTCAAATAATCAATTTTAACCAGGTCGTTCCAGATGGGATCATTTTTGGGTGGTGCGGCAACAATTTTCAGTGGCAGTTTAGTCACCGGATGAATGAATTCGATTTTACGGGCATGTAAATGAATACCGGCATTCTCGTTACTCCGGGCAGCGCCGTATTTAAGGTCACCCTTGATGTGCAGACCAATGCGGTTGAGTTGGGCACGAATCTGGTGATGCCGTCCGGACTTCAGATCAATTTCGAGCAAATGGTAATGGTTAAGGGTGGCAACATGCCGGTAGTGCAGCATTCCCTCTTTGGCACCTTTGCGCTCTTTGTTGTGCGCATGCGATTTGTTTTTCTCTTCATCTTTCACCAGCCAGTGATGCAGGGTGCCTTCTTCCTCTTCCGGAAGTTTGTCAACCACAGCCCAGTAGGTTTTTTTCATCGCATCCTTATCCTGAAACATTTCATTCAGGCGGGTGAGCGCTTTACTGGTGCGGGCAAACAGGATGACCCCGCTTGACGGGCGATCGAGACGGTGAGGTGAACCAAGGTATACATCTCCGGGTTTTTTGTATTTCACCTTGATGTATTCTTTTACCTTATCAATTAAGGTTTCATCACCCGTTTTGTCTCCCTGAACAATCTCGCCACAAGCTTTGTTGATGGCTATGATGTGATTGTCTTCGTAAATTACTTCCATTTTATATATGTATTTCAAATTTTTTATTTAGATGCGCTCTGGTTCACTATTCTTCATTCAACCCCGGGTTGCGTCGTTCCTCCTTGCCCGGGGCTATTGATCTATCGCCCTTTCAGGGCTGGGATCAACTCATCGTATTAAATATCCAATAATCAATATCTATTTTGCGGCGCATACAGCCTTTGTATTTCAAATTTTTTATTTAGATGCGCTCTGGTTCACTATTCTTCATTCAACCCCGGGTTGCGTCGTTCCTCCTTGCCCGGGGCTATTGATCTATCGCCCTTTCAGGGCTG
>JBBSBP010000193.1:0-7046 GCA_038251165.1 Bacteroidales bacterium
CAGGTACTTCACATCAAAAAAACCTACAAGCAATACGCCGGGCTCGATTCGAGCATGGCCAACCTGATGCGGCCGGCTCTTTACGGTTCCTACCATCACATTACGGTAATGGGTAAAGAATACGAACCACTCGACCATGTTTATGATGTGACCGGTTCGCTTTGCGAAAACAACGATAAATTTGCCATCAACCGCAGTTTGCCTCTGATCGAACCGGGCGACCTGGTGGTCATTCACGATGCCGGGGCTCATGGTCATGCCATGGGATTCAACTACAACGGCAAATTACGTTCGGCCGAATTGCTGCTCCGCGAAAACGGCGAGGTGGTTCAGATCCGCCGCGCCGAAACCCTGGACGACTATTTTGTCACCCTGGATTTTGACGGTGTAAAGGATTTTAAATAAACAACAACATATCATTACAGAAAGCCGGTATATGCCGGCTTTTTTGTTGAAAAATGAAATGTTTAAATAAAAGCATCTCATGTCATTCAACTAACTAATAAATTGTAAATTCGTACATTTGCACAAACATTCATTATTATGGCCACCGCTGAACAAATAAAATCGTTAATCAATTCGCATTTTAGTGGCAGCGATGAGCGATTTGCCACAATAGCTTTGCAAATTGCGGCACATGAAGCCCGGGCTGGTAGAATCAATGTTGCAGAAGATATAAAACGGGTCATTGACAACTCCAAATTAAAAACAGTTAAGCTTAATCCGTTTCAAAAAGATTTACAAGGATTGATTATTGAATCTTCTCCTGAAAAACGGTTAAACGAATTGGTAATATCGGAAGAAATCAAAAAACGACTGGAACGAATCCTTACAGAATACAAACAACGTCACAAACTTCAGAAGTTCGGTCTCTCTCACCGTAGAAAAATTTTGTTGTCAGGTCCTCCTGGAACGGGTAAAACGATGACAGCATCTGTACTGGCCAACGAAATGCACCTGCCGTTGTTCATTGTTTCTATGGATAAGATGGTAACCAAATACATGGGAGAAACCGGTGCAAAACTTCGATTAATATTTGATGCGATTAAAGAACGTAACGGGATTTACCTTTTTGATGAATTCGATGCCATTGGTGCCGAACGTGGGAATGAAAACGAGGTAGGTGAAATGCGACGTGTACTCAATGCCTTTCTACAATTTATTGAGAACGATTTTTCTGAAAGTTTGATTATAGCAGCGACCAACAATCTTTCTGTACTTGACCCTGCATTATTTCGCCGTTTTGATGATGTGATTTATTTCAAAAATCCTGATAAAACAGAAACTACTCTTTTATTGAAGAATATTTTAGGTTCTTTTATTGGTTCAATTAAACCCGAAACAATTTCGAAAGAAATTGAAGGGCTTAGTCATGCTGAAATTAGCCTTGGTTGCATTGATGCTATTAAAGAAGCCATTCTTTCGGATAAAAAAGTTGTGGATAAACAAAAGTTACTGTCTATGATTCAGGATCGGCATCACATCCACTCTAAACAGCTTTAAATGGATAAACCAATTCTATTCCTGAACAATCTTGCTCAATCAGAATCATTTACTACAACAGCAGGAGGTGGCAGCAATACAAATCTCCCAACCAGGGACAGAATTGCTCATGCCGCTTGGCTAACTCATCGGTTTAATGAGGCATGGAAAGATCTTGATGAGCAAAGACAATTTCGTAATGCTCATTCTTTGTCTTGCAGAAATGGTTGTTATCTTGAAGTTAAAGGACGGGTAGGATATGAATTGATTGCAAATAGCCTGGAAGATCGAAGAAGTAAAAAGTTGTCAGGAGCCAGACTTGTATCTGTTCAAACTACTGAAAAGAACAATTCTGAAGAAATACATGCAATTGTTTATATTCCTTCAGGACAAGAGAGAAAATTTATTCAGAAAGTTTATGATTATTCTGACACATCAAAAGATAAAGGAACAACCCCACCAAATAGAAAATTAGTTGAAAGCATTGAAGATATTGAACTAGCCCTACTTGAAAATTTCTGGCAAGATCCTATTGAAGATTTTCCGGGACAAGTTTCCGTTTGGTGTGAGCTTTGGCTTCGAACAGAAGAAGGCAAAGTAGATGAAATTATTGAAAGAACACAAAAGGTTTGTCACAGTTTAGAAATTGAGACAAACCAGGAACGTCTCGATTTTCCTGAACGAACGGTGATAGTTATTCGAGCCAATCAACCTCAGTTACAGGAATTGTTTGAACAAAGTGATAATCTTGCAGAGGTTCGCTTGGCCAAAGAACCCGTTACGTTCTGGTCGGATATGCCTAATTATGAACAGACGGAAGCTGTTGATGATTTACTTAAACGAATTGTTAAGCAAGATAAAGGTGTAAGTATTTGTATTCTTGACAGTGGAATCAATAATGGACATCGATTGTTGGACCAGTTTTGTTCCGACGAAGAAAAGGAGACATATCTCCCAGATTGGAATCCGAACGATCAAAATGGACATGGAACACAAATGGCAGGGATTAGTGTTTTTGGTGATTTATCAAAAGCATTAGAATCTCGAGATCCAGTCTTTGTGAATCATCGGATATTCTCAGGAAAGATTTTACCACCCAATAATTTTCCTGAAAATAATACAAAATTATATGGCTTTATAACGGCACAAACCATTTTCAAATGTGAGATTAAGAGTCCTGATCGCAAACAGCATTATTGTCTGGCGGTGACTTCAACTCATGAAACCGATATTGGACGGCCATCTTCATGGTCGGCTGAAATTGACAAATTGGCTTTTGGGGAATGGGATGGTGTCCAACGTTTAATCCTGGTCAGTGCAGGAAATGCGACAAATTTAGTTTCACAACAAAAATTAATTGACTATCCTGAGATTAATAGAAGTTTGTCAATTCAGAATCCGGCACAAGCCTGGAATGCTCTGGCTGTAGGAGCTTTTACTGAAAAAATCAGAATAACTGATTCTGATTATAGGGAATATACCCCGTTGGCTCAAAGTGGAGAGTTGTCTCCTCATAGTACCACATCATTATCATGGGATACCAAACGATGGCCAAACAAACCTGATATTGTTCTGGAAGGAGGAAACATAACAAAATCTCCAAATGGACAGATTTTTGATTGCCCTGATTTGGATCTATTAACAACATCTGATAAAACAACAAAAGAACAGTTTGTGCAATTTAATGCGACTAGCGCCGCAACTGCCAAGGCTTCATGGATGGCCGCCGAAATCCAATGTATTCTCCCCAATGCATGGCCAGAAACAATTCGCGCTTTGATGGTTCATTCTGCAGAGTGGACACCTCAACTCGTCCAACAATTTGGTATTGATTTGAAGAAGAAAAGTGATATTGGAAATTTGTTGAGAATTTCCGGATATGGAGTTCCTAATTTAGGAAAAGCTTCAGCCTGCGCGGTTAACCATTTGACTCTAATTGCTCAGGAAAGTATTCAGCCATTTAAGGTTGAAAAAAATCAGCCAAAAACAAATGTGATGCACTTTTACGAATTACCTTGGCCACGGGCAGCATTAACAGATTTAGGAGTCCAGCTGGTCACTCTTAAAATCACGCTTTCTTATTTCATCGAACCTTCTCCTGGTGAACTTCAAACACAAAATAGGTATTCTTACGCTTCCCATGGGCTACGTTTTGATTTAAATACGCCACAAGAGTTTGATAATATTGAAAACTTCAGGAAACGAGTGAATAAACAAGCTCGGGAAGATGATGAAGATAAACCGGAATTTAAAGGATTTGGAGGAAAATGGATGATAGGAACTGATCACCGTAACCTTGGAACAGTTCAATCCGATTCTGTGACTTTGACAGGTATTGAAATGGCAGATTGTTATCACATAGCAGTTTATCCAATCGGCGGTTGGTGGAAAACCCGTAAAAGCGAAAAATGTATGGAAAAGGAAGCTCGATATTCTTTAATTGTATCTTTGCAAACTGAAGCACAGGATATAGATATTTATACTCCAGTGGCTAATATAATTTCAGTTCCTATTATTACTTAAACCTACATGAAAATCGGATTTGATGCCAAGCGTGCTTTTAATAATGCTGCCGGACTGGGAAACTTCAGCCGCAACAGCATCTCCGCGCTTGCCCGCCAATATCCCGACGACCGCTATTTTCTCTTTCATCCCGGAAACACGAATCCGATTTTTGTGGTGCCTGAAAATGCCACGGAAATAGTACCCCAAAATACTGCCTGGAAAATCCTGAAAAATGCCTGGCGCAGTTTCCGCATTGCCAATCGGGCCGCGGATATGAAATTGAACATTTATCATGGTTTAAGCCACGAACTGCCTGCCGGAATTGGAAAAACAGGCGTCAAATCGGTGGTTACCATGCATGACCTGATTTACATCCGTTACCCTAAATATTTTCAGAAAATCGACCGGAATATTTATTCGCTCAAATTCAGGCATGCCTGTCGGGTGGCGGACCGGATTCATGCCATTTCGGAACAAACCAGGCAGGACCTGATGCTTTATTATTCTGTTCCGGAAGAAAAAATTGAAGTCATTTACCAGTCCGTTAACCCGATATTTTACAGCAGGGCCGACGAGAGACAAAAACTTCAGGTTCGTTTGAAACATCAGCTTCCGGAAAAGTTTCTGCTGACCGTCGGGACCGTTGAACCGCGAAAAAACCTGTTGGCATTGGTTGAAGGAATGATTGCTGCAAAAATAAACCTGCCGTTGGTGGTGGTGGGAAAACTGACGGATTATCATCAGAAAGTCCTGAAGTTAATTGGGACTGATCTGAACCTCCAGCAGGTTTTATTTCTTTCAGGGATTCCGGATGCCGAACTGGCTCTTTTATACCAGATGGCCGAAGTGATGGTTTATCCCTCGTTTTTCGAAGGATTTGGTCTTCCGGTTGCCGAGGCCCAGGCTTCGGGTTGCCCGGTGATTACTTCAAATACCAGCAGCATGCCCGAAGCCGGCGGTGATGCGGCGATATACATAAACCCGGAAAAACCTGAAGAGATCGGACAGGCCCTGACTGCCTTGCTGACCAATCCGACCCGGCGTGAAGCACTGATTGCAAAAGGGAATATCAATGCCCGGCGCTTTACCCCGGAAATTTTTGCCATACAATTAAAACAACTCTATAATAAGCTTTTGAATGATTGACGATTTGAAAGCAGCGCTGGATGTGCTGCAAAAAGGAGGTGTGATCCTGTATCCCACCGATACCATCTGGGGAATTGGCTGCGATGCCGCCAACGAAGAAGCTGTAAAACGCATTTACACGATTAAAAAACGGGTTGATTCGAAAAGTATGCTCGTGTTGATGGAAAACGCCGGCTTGCTCGAACGATACGTGGATGAGGTTCCTGAAATCGCTTACGACCTGATTGAACTGACCGAAAAACCACTTACCATCATTTACGACGGGGCCAAAAACCTGGCGAAAAACCTGCTTGCCGATGACGGAAGTATTGGAATCCGGATAACGACTGAAGCATTCAGCAGCGGCTTGATCCGTCGTTTTAAACGGCCCGTTGTGTCCACTTCGGCGAACACCAGCGGCAAACCGTCGCCGGCCTGTTTTGCTGAAATTGAACCCGAAATTGTTCAGGCTGTCGACTATGTCGTGAAATACCGGCAGGATGATCTCCGGAAAGCTGTTCCTTCCTCTGTTATGAAACTCGGACGAAGCGGCGAAATTAAAATTATCCGTCCCTGAGCCTGAACAAGGAACCACGAAAAGTACAAGTTCCAATCTAAAGCCCTGGTGTAACCCGTAACTATTTTAAAATGAAATACCCACAAAAAAAATCAGAATTGCGTCCGAATAGATTGAATGAAGTAGCGTTGAAAGTGACCGAACCTACTGAGCTCATGAAATTCCTGACCGAAAAATTTCCGGAAAAAAGCCGGTCCACCATCAAAGCCATGCTGGCGCACAAGCAGATCACTGTTGGCGATTTAATCACCACCAAATTCGACTTTCCGCTGAAACGCGGGCAGATGGTCTTCCTCAATAAAAAGAAATCGGATGAAAAGCCTAAGTTCAGGGGAATGCGCCTGGTCTATGAAGATGCCGATCTGATCGTGATTGAAAAGGGTAGTGGTCTGCTTTCGATGGCCACCGACACCGAAAAGAACAAAACCGCCTACAGCATGCTGAGCGAATACGTCAAACGCTTTAACCCGAAGAACCTGATCTTTATCGTACACCGTCTCGACCGCGAAACCTCGGGCCTGATGATGTTCGCCAAAAGCAAACAAGTCCAGGAGATCCTTCAGAAAGACTGGAACAACGCCATTATTGAACGTTCGTACGTGGTCGTGGTGGAAGGTACGGTCGAAACACCTGAAGGAACCATTACATCGTGGCTGAAAGAAAACAAGGCCATGGTGATGTATTCAAGCCAGATCCCCGACGATGGCATGAAAGCCGTCACCCATTACAAGGTGTTGAAAACCGACAAGCAGTATTCCCTGCTCGAAGTGAAACTCGAAACCGGGCGGAAAAATCAGATTCGTGTTCACATGAAAGACTTCGGCTATCCGGTAACCGGCGATAAAAAATACGGCGCCAAACAAAATCCGATCGGACAGATGGGACTTCACGCGCGCGTGCTGGCCTTCAGGCACCCGGGCAGTGGAAAAGCCATGCGGTTTGATACGCCGGTTCCTTTAAAGTTCCAGAAACTTTTCAGGTCCGGGCCGGGCGATTCAAAACCACAGCCGCCAGCACGCCGGCCACCTAAAAGGTAACGAAATCAATTGTAAAATAACTTCTCGAAACCTGACCAGCCAATGCATAGTTTTATTATTTTTGGACGTTCAAAAAAAGCAGTACTTTTATTTTTTGCATAAAAGCTGCATATTGAATCAAAGATTAGAGATTAAAACCTCTGCAACAGATCCAAAGCGGGAGTAGCTCAGTGGTAGAGCATCAGCTTCCCAAGCTGAGGGTCGCGGGTTCGATCCCCGTTTCCCGCTCATTGATTACGAGAGAGTTGGATTAAGTTCTGACTCTCTTTGTTTTTACAGGTGTACCAGTGGTGCAACAAATCCAATCAGGTGAAATTGTC
>JBBSBP010000194.1:0-7043 GCA_038251165.1 Bacteroidales bacterium
CGCAATACCAATGAACCTTCGCACTTGTAAAAAACGTTGTTACGGTACTCATTAAAATTGCTTTTGTTCGAAATTACCTCCACCTCACCATTGCAACGGTCAAATAAATTATTGGCAACAGTAGTGTTACTCGGCGACATGGATGTTTCGCTGTCTCCAATCTGTATAGTCTCACCATGTGGACCACCTTTGCGCGGGCGCGGCCCAAAGTGATTATTTACTATCCGATGATAATTGCTGATACTTTCATTCCCTTTCAATTGAATCCTGATTGTAGGGCCGGAGTTGGATTTGCCTATAACAGTACAGTTTGATAATTCGTTGTGTCGGCCCCAAAACTCAACCCAGTGGTCCTCTGTGTCCCGTTTGGGTTGATTAAAATTTTCGATCACACAATTTGTTACCTTGCAATGATTAGCAACCTGCCCTTTCAATCTAAACTCAATAACTGCATTTGAAGGCGTATAACCATTCCGGAAATGCAGGCCGCTAACCTGTAAATAAGTACCGCCAAATTTTAAAAACGAAATGCCTTCAATAAAAACTTTCCCGGGTGTTTCGGCCCTCAAAACTATTGGCTTTTCCTGAGTTCCATTTACGGCAAACTCCACTTCCACATCTTTCCAGACTCCGTTGGCAAGAACAATCTCATCGCCGGGAAGTGCATTAGAAATGGCATCCTTAAGATCTGCCTTATTTTTTACAAGAACCTCTTTTGCTTTCAGCGAATTAGAAAACGCAAAAAGAAACAATATGGTAACTACTGGGAAAAGTTTTTTTAATAGCATAAGTATCTGTTTTTATGGATTATACAATTCTATCGATTGAACACCCTATTTCAATTTTGAAATAATAGCCAACGCTTCAGCACATTTGGAGGTAATAAAAGCATAATTTTTTTCTGCCAAAACTTCTTTAGGAAACAATTGTGATCCGATTCCCACGCAGTGAACTCCGGCTTTAAACCAGCCCCGTAAGTTTTCCTCGTCGGGCGAAACTCCGCCGGTAGGCATAATGCTTGCCCATGGCATTGGGCCTTTAACGCCTGAAATAAATCCGGGTCCGCCTACGGATGATCCGGGGAATACTTTCACTACTTCGGCACCCAGTTCGTGTGCCTTGTTAATTTCGGTTACCGATCCGCAACCCGGACTCCAGGCAATTTTCCTGCGGTTGCAAAAGCGTGCCGTTTCCTCGTCAATCAATGGTGAAACAATGAAATTGGAACCCAACTGAATGTAAATTGCCGCTGTTGCACTGTCAATAACCGATCCAACTCCCAGTATCATTTCAGGCGTTTCTTTGGCTACCCATTTCGACAAGTCCGCAAATACTTCGTGGGCGAAATCGCCACGGTTTGTAAATTCAAATACACGTACACCTCCATCGTAGCAGGCTTTTACTACTTGTTTGCATACTTCTGCATCCTTATGATAAAATACCGGTACCATACCGGTTTCTTTCATTTTTAATGCAACTTCAATTCGTGTAAAACGTGCCATAGTTTTATTTTTAATATTTTATTAGTAAGTAATTTAAGCGGAATAAACGCCTCCGTTAATGTCCATCGTTGCACCGGTAATGAAGCCATCATATTCCGATGCCAGAAATACAACTGCGCGGGCTATATCATCAGGATTTCCGGCACGTTGCAGCGGTATGGACTCAATGGTTTTTAGCGCAGATTCTTTGGTTGTATGCTTTCCGTGAAAATTTGTACCTTCAATAAATCCCGGGGCTACAGCATTTACCCGGATATTATCAGCTGCAAGTTCTTTGGCCAGCGACCGGCTCCATGTTAAAACAGCGCCTTTGCACATGGAATAAACCAGCGATCCGCCATGTCCACCGGTACGTCCGGCCAGTGAAGAAATATTCACAATACTCGAGCCGTCCTTTTTGTTCAGGTGTGGAATTATTTCTTTGGTTACCAACATCATGGTAGTGAGATTAATATCAATCAATGTTTGCCAGTAATCCAGTTCAATGTCGCCAACCAGGCTTCGCTTAACAATTGACCCGGAGTTATTCACCAGAATATCAAATGAACCCATAAACTCAACAGCCGCTTTCATGCAATCTTTTACTTCCTTTTCGTTCGTCAGGTCAGCCTGCAGACATATTGCTTTTTGATTGTTTCCTTCGGCAATTTTCTGCAGTCGCAGGGGTTCTTCTGCCGAGCTAAAATAATGCATACAAACATTGCATCCTGCATCAATTAATGCTTTTGAAATTGCGGCACCAATTCCTTGAGAAGTACCGGTAATAAAAGCATTTTTACCTTTTAGTTTATTCATCATTTATATCGATATAAATTCATTTATCTGTTTTTGTTGGATATTAGTAAATGCCAATACTCAATAACCAACATCCAAATTGTCATTGTTACAAACTTGCCGGGAAGGGTGTTATGAGTAAGGCTTTTAGCGATCAACACGAGCGCCTGCGCCACCTATTAATTTTTCCACTTCTGATAAGGTAGCCATGGAGGTATCGCCGGGAGTAGTCATAGCTAATGCACCGTGTGCAGCACCATATTCAACCGCTTTTGCACCATCGTTGAACTCAAGGAAACCATAGATTAATCCGGAAGCAAAACTGTCGCCTCCACCAACACGATCCATGATTTCAAGATCCGGGCGATGCTGGGCTTCATGGATTTTACCTTCGGAATAGCAAATTGCACCCCACGAATTTACCGTTGCAGTTTTAACTGTACGCAATGTTGTGGCTATAACCTTGAAATTGGGGAATTCTGCAATTGCATTTTCTATCATGCTTTTATAGCCCGACAAATCCAATTCTTTCAAATTTTCATCGTTACCTTCAACTTTAAGACCTAAACATGCGGTAAAATCTTCTTCGTTACCAATCATTACATCCACATATCTGGCAATTTCACGGTTTACTTCCTGTGCCTTGGCTTCGCCGCCAATAGCTTTCCAAAGTGATGGACGGTAATTTAAATCGTATGAAACAATAGTGCCGTGTTTCTTAGCTATTTTTACTGCCTCAATAACGGTTTCTGCCGCAGTTTCGGATAGCGCTGCGAAAATACCACCGGTATGCATCCAACGAACGCCTAACGTTCCGAAAATATGCTCCCAGTCAATTTCACCTGGTTTTAATTGAGATGCGGCAGTATTTCCGCGATCGGAAACACCTTTTGCTCCGCGTATTCCGAAACCTCGTTCAGTAAAGTTTAAGCCATTGCGAACAGTACGGCCACAACCATCGTAAGGCACCCATTTTACAAATTGAGTGTCCAATCCGCCCTGAAGCATAAAATCTTCAATTAAGGAACCCACTTCATTATCAGCCAATGCTGTGATAATAGCGGTTTTTTTACCAAAACATCTTCTCAAACCACGTGAAACGTTGTATTCACCACCACCTTCCCAGGCCCTAAACTGACGTGTAGTTCTGATACGACCTTCTCCCGGATCTAGTCGTAACATTACTTCACCAAGCGAAATACAATCGTAAGTACATTCTGATTTTGATTTGATTTTCATCTCATTATGATTTAAAATTTTAGAAATACTCTGTTAATGCCACAATTCCGTTGTACGAAATCAGGCAGGAAAAAAGCAGGGCTGAATATAACCCGATATTAATCCAGACACCGGTTTTGTATTCGCCCATCAGTTTTTTATTGTTAACCAGCAGGATAATTCCCAGTACAACAACCGGCAATACAAACACATTAAAAACCTGCGATAATATCTGCATCTGGATCGGGTTTGCACCAAATACCGGAACGATTAAAGCCACCAGAGAAGCTACTGCTGTGATGATCCGGAATTGTTTTGAATTGGTGTCCAGTTCACCCGACTGATAATCGGCAATCAGCAGAGGCGCGATCAGTAAACATGGAAATATCGAGGACAGTCCGGCGCTTAATGTTCCGAAGAAAAACAAAGCCAGCGCGAATCTTCCGGCAACCGGTTCCAGCGTATTCACCATGTCGATCACTTTTGTAACCGGATGTCCCTGATGAAACAAAGCGCCGCATGCTACTGCCATTACCGATCCGCTTATGATGAAAATCAAAATTGCTGCAATTATTGAATCTTTCTTTTGCTGTTTCAGATTGTCAATTGTCCAACCTTTTCCTTTAACAAAAAGCGGACGCGACAAAAACGTAGCGGCAGCCATAGTGGTACCAACAAACGCTGCAACCATCATTTTACCGCCTTCCACATTTGGTATAGAAGGCACAAGTCCTTTTGCAATATCAACTGGTAGCGGGAAAACCAGAAACAACGAAATGATAAACGAAAGCCCCATTATGGTTACAAAAATGACCAGTATTTTCTCGAAAAAGGTATATTTCCCAACCAGCAACAACGAATACATGATTCCGATTACTAAAACAGCTATAACCAGTACCGTTTCGTATTTGTAATCGATCAGTTGAGGAATATAAATAATCAGGATTTCGTAAATAAGGTTGGCCGAAATCCCTAAAATCCCCATCAGCGAATTCCATTGCCCGAAAGAGATTCCGATGATAATCAGGATAGCAATTAGTTTTCCTCCTTTAATGTGCTTTTTAAAACCATAAAGTGCTGTCTCACCAGAAATTAACGCGTAATTTCCGTAAGTAAACATAAGGACTCCCGAAAAAATACAACTAAGCAAAAGCACCCAGAGCAACTGCATTCCGTAGGTACTTCCGGCAACAATCATTGATGTAACGCTACCGGTACCGATAGTGTAACCAATTGCGAAGATGCCCGGTCCGAAACTCAGAACAAGAGCTATAAACCTCTTTAAAAATGATTTGTTCGCTATGATATTACTCATTTTTCGTTAATTTAAATGCACCTGTCCAGTTATATGTTTTCCCGTTGGTTTCAACAGAATGGTTTGCGCCTGCAGTTGCATCCTGATTGGATAAAGAAAGTGTCCATTTATCCCCGGCTTTATCGCCAAACGAAATCAATGTGTATTTCTCATTGTTAACCAAAAGAGTTAAATCAGTGATGATGCTATACGAATTTGAAGCTATTTCATCAACAGGATCATAATGCCCGTGCGATTCGATAACCGAAACATACACAGCATTTTTCTGATTTTTTTTCCTGATCACAAAACCCTGGTCGTGGCGGAGGTTTAACAACGGATCTTTCGCCCCGATTTGTATGAACAGCAAAGGATCATCAGGAGATACAAGAGTTGTAAGTGTGTAAAACCTTTCGTTAGTGAACCAGTTCAGTTGTGCATTTTTATCCTGCGAATGACCTTCACCTGTTTTCCAAAGGTGCTGGTACCCGAAAGCCTTACCCAATGGCAAAAGCACATCGGGAACGGTATATTTAAAACTGGTATTCATCACCTGTCCCATAAAATAATACGGCAGGTCGTATTGGTTTTCCTTATCGGATTGAACGCGAAAAATATCAATAACCAGCGGTTTTTCAAAAGCCTGATCTTGAATTACAGCCATGGTGCGGTGCATGGTTATTCCGGGATAGGCATTTGTATCCTTCGCACTCATAACTTGTATGTCCTTGTTACCTGCATTAAAAAAATACGGATAGGAATGATATTTATTGCCGGTTTCGAAATCCCCTTTATAATCAGAAGTTTCGTTAACAACCAACGTATTATGCGCTATGGTTTGCTTGCCCCAAGTGTTATTTTCGGGGAGGTATCCGCCGCCATATTTCTGGTCGATATTTACATACCGTGCAACACCATAATCCTGAATTACTTCTTCTCCTTTGTCGTACATTGAAAATGACAGCTTGTCGAAATGACCGTGACCCATTCCCTGCGAGGTGTATTTCATCACCAAACACAATTCATCAACCGGCTTTCCTGCGCGAATAATTCCAAGTCCTCCCTGTTCGCCGTTCGGGCCGTCTTTCAATTCAATTGATTTTTTTACAAATGGTTTATCAAGTTTATTATTCAATCCTTTTGCAACGGACAAACCGGTGTTATCAAGCAATACCCTGTTCTGTTTCCGGGCAATGGATAAAAGTTCAGGATTTTTTCCGCCAAAGTGATAAACAATATCAACTGACGACACCAATTCGCGCGACATATACGACATTCCTTTTTGAGCGTCGTTAATAGGAAAGAACTGCCCTTCCGAATCGGTCATATTCAAAATGGCAAAAAGAGATTTGGAAAGAATATGATCCCGGTAATCAAATATTTTGAATTCGGGTCGGCAATTTTGGAGTGACTCGGCAAACAGCATGATAGGATACAATGCATATCGCTGGTAATAAGCTCCTTCGGTATAATATCCATCGGGAGAAAGGAGGTAATCGAGCTGAATAAAAAAACCGGCGCCTGGCTGTCCCGGCATTTTTATCAATCCTCCGTCATTATCTTTCTGATCCTTATCAATGTTATCCTCTTTCAATCCATGTAAAGCCCTCTCAATTAATTCCTGGTCGTTCATGACCAGCCCGATCATTCCAACAGCGGCAATGCCCCAGGTACTGTGATTGTGAATGCGGTTAAAAAACTGGGGGTTGCCAACCGAAAGGTAATCGGCAAAAGGCCTAAATAAATCTTTTTCAAGTATTTTTCGTTCGTCGGGTTTCAGCCAGTCGTAAACACAGTCGTAAGCCTGGCTCATATAAACAAGCCAGTTGGCATCATTTAAACATTGCCAGAATATTTTACCTCGGGCATACGACCGGGTTTCGGGATGTTTTGGAAGCGTGGGGTACATTTTCGCATATTGCATCAGCATGTCGCGAATAAATACCGCATATTTCTGTTCGCCGGTAATCTGAAAAATCACACCGGCTTTCTGAAGGGTTAAATAGTTTTTTTTGTGGCGTTCGTGTGTATAACCGCCTGCCATATCTTTTGGTATCGGAACCTGAATACCATTTGCCATGTCTTTGTCAACTTCTTCAATGGCTTCCTGAAGTGATTGATTTAACAGTGGCAGTTTTTTGAAATTTGCTTTAATATCCGAAACCCCTTTCGAAGTTAAAACCAGCCTTGGATGCGACTGAGAATATCCAACTCCCATGATGAAAATGGACAGAAAAACAGCTGCAAGTATTTTA
>JBBSBP010000195.1:0-6873 GCA_038251165.1 Bacteroidales bacterium
ATCTCACTTTCAGCTTTCATGAAAACCTGCCAGTTTCCATCGGGATTTTTATCATCATTTATGCTGAAATAACGAAGATGGATCGCGTAATTATAAGCAAAGCGCATCCAGTCGCGCAGGCTAAACTCATGAATTTTGGCATATCCGGGTTCCAGCGCTTCAAGAAAACGCTGTTGCTGGCTGGTACCTTCGTGCTGAAGAGGATGCTTATGTTTGCAGTTGAGTGCCATTTTTATCGGTTAAGAAGTAAATTAGAACCCTCATTGATATAGAAAGGATACACATAATTGAACCGTGAATTGGTTGTGCGAACCGTGTAATCAATAATAATGAGGAGTACGCCTTCAAGTTGCTGTGAGGTGTCAATGTCTAAACCTTCAAGGTCGATGCGCGGTTCGTAATACAGTATTGCATTCTCTACCAGATCTTTCAGGTAGGTAAGCATGGTCAGGTTCATAGCTTCAAAAACCATGTCGTCAAGGTTGCAGCCATAATTGGGCTGCATGATCCGTTCGCCCAATCTGGTGGATAACAGAATCTCCAGACTGCTTTCAATATCTTTCTCTTCCCCGAGCATGCCAACGCTTTTCGAGGCTTTGTCGAATGTTGGCGGAAAACCCCAGCCCCGTCCAAGAAATGCATTATCTGATGCCATGTTTCTTATATTAATTTTTTTATCATCCAATAATCACTGTCGGGCAACCTGCCACGATTACTCCACCATGAGCGGTGCTGTCGCCCATTCGGGCAGCCGGTTTGCCTCCAATCAGTACAGTTCCTGATCCCGCAGCAATCGTATCCGGCGGACCGGTACAAACACACATATCTCCCGCGGTAGCTGCCGGTAAGCCGCCAATCAGGACGGTTGGCGCTCCGGGTGGCAATACCGGCCCACCAACATGTGGTACCAGTCCCGGATTTACCATCGGGCAGGTGTGCATATCTGAAACTCTTGCTGCTAAAGGCATGTCTTATTTATTATTTAAAGCCCCTCCCCAGCCCTCCCCACAGGGGGAGGGAGCAAGAATGCTTCGATCAGAGTCATTGGTTATTTGAAATTGGTTATTCATTATTGGTTATTTTTTGTTTTCTTATTTCTTATTCAATATTTTTTATTCCCTTCCTCCCATCAGTTGATCATTACTGTAACGTCTTTTAGCGTCAATGGGTGAATTGCTTCCCCGTCCTTCCCCCTTCGGGGGAATAAGAAGGGGGCTTCAGTTTATCATTACAGTAGCTCCTTTTAAAGTCAATGCGCCGCTTGCTTTAACTTCGGCTGCTGCTGAAGCTTCGGCTGCGAATTTGACCTGTGCTTTTATCGCAACATTTAATCCTTCCATATTCAAATCCTGCGTTGCTTTAATCTCAATTTTTCCGTTGCTCTGTATAAGTATGCCATTGCTGTCCATCACCAGCTTGTTTTCATTCTCGTCCATGATTTTGATCTCACCGGCATCTTCATCCACAATAATTTTTTTTCCGGCGGGCGTTTCGAGGGTGAATGATTTTTTTTTATCATCGAAAATCATCTTCATTTTGCTTCGTGTAACAAATCCCTTTTTGTGATTGGTATCTTCTGCGGTCAAAGGTGCAGCCAGCGCACTACTGTGTACCATGCCAAGCACAACGGCATCGCGTGGATCATCATTGATGAACCCGACAATTACTTCGTCACCAATTTCAGGTAAAAAAAAGGAACCGCGTTCATTCCCGGCGTCCAGGGTGGAAAGTCGGCCCCATATTCCGTCCTCGCTGCTGCTAATGATAGGCATACGGACTTTAATCCTGTTTTCTCCGTCCGGATCACTTTCCAATTGAGTAACGATACCGGTTTGCAGTCCGTGAACCGCGGCCAGCAATCCTGCGGAAGGTTTATCATTCATTTCATTTGTTTCGGTAAACCATTCAGGATCGCAACCAAACTGGATGTTCAGTTGCCAATCGCCGGCGGCGACAAAATGCTGCACACCGCTAACAAAGACCTTTCCGTTGAAGCGATCACCCACACCGCCAATTTCAACGATCATCCCGGGTTTCACCGTGTGTACTCCTTTACATTTCACTCGTCCGCGTACCTTGGCAAGCTGGCGTTTCAGCAAAAGCGCATCACCCCATGCCTGCAATTCAGTTTCTTCCACCTTACCACCATGATTCAGGATAAATTTATCGGGCCCGATCACTTTTGCAAGGTCGGCACTTGTGAGGTTTCCGTTAAGTGCAACATTGGGATTGGCAGCTTCAGTTTCCAGAATTTGCTGGTCGGCATAACTCCACGATTTTGAAGTGACATTTTTCAGTTGGTACCGTGCGTCGATTTCCGCGTCAAGTTCCAGAATTGTGGCGCCATAGAGGAGCGAAAGAACTGCAGATTGCGACAATTGAGGCGCTTTTACATTCAATTGCCCGTCATCAGAAAAACAGAACTTTCCGTTGGCTTCAGCACGGGCAACCACGAAATCCCAATCCGTACAATCATATTGAATCACTTCCTTGTGCGTGACTTTAGTTGCTTCAGCAGTTGTACTGAAGGTGCTGTAAGTGCCCGTGATCTGCGAAATAATATCGCTGTCTTTGACCGCTAAAAAATATTTGCTCTTCCGGCCAATGGTCATTTTTACCATTTCGTCGCGGCAATCGAGTACCAACATGGAAGCCCCGCCAGAGCGGATTTTAATGCTCATTTTAACAATAATCCCTTTGAAGATTGTATTGTTGTCGCTTTGGTAACCACATTTGACTTCAATTTTTTTACCTGGAATAAACAATGCATCATTGCTGGCCTGAAAACTTTCAGTCGAGGCTTCCCCATCAAGCAAAATCACCTTTGCCCAGGGAATTCGATTGATCTCTTTAGATACAGTGATTGAGTCGATCTGGAATGTCCGTGCAATTTCGTTGCCTTCAATTTTTATAATAGAAGTAACGACACTGGCAGGCTTTGTTGTTGCTATGTTTCTGGGCTGTGGCATTTTACTTTTCTATTGGAGGAAATGTAATTTTTTGTCCTGTCTTTAAATTTCTGAAATCATTTAATCCATTGGCCTTTGCAACTTCAATATAATATTTTGAATCGCCATATACCTGAAAGGCCAATAATGGAAGCGTGTCACCTTCCTTCACGGTACTAACATGTGTCAGATCGGGTGATTTTGAATTTTCCTTGTTCACCAGTTTTGTATCGTCCATGGACCCAATGAACCCAACTTTTGCCAGAGCCCTTAAAGGAAGCCCGTCGGACCGAAAAAGTTTGTAGGTAATATCAAGGGTTTCGAGGCAACAGTCGAATTTGAGCGTTCCCCAGTAAATACTTAAAAAACGCGGACGGTGTTTATCGCCTTTGTATTCAAGCACCAGTTTTTTAAACTTCGCCAATTCTGATTCCACTCCATTCGTTTCATCTCTGACGCCGTTGATAACTCCCGTACTGTCGAAAAGCAATTCAAAATCGAGCTTCTGAGGCTCCATTTTGCTAAACTTTGGCATTTTGGCGGTAGTTCCCGGAGCTTGTTTCTCCGAAAACTTCACGCTGATTTTTTGAGAATAGCTCTCAGGATTCACCAATACCTCCATATTGTCGTCAGAACTTTTTCTGTCGGCATCCGGGTAAGAGAAAATCTTCAGCTTCGAAACATTGTTTGCCATCAGCGGTCATTTTTCAGTTTTAACAATTCCATCACTTGCTCAACACATTCAGAAATAATCTCATCTTTATCAGGCATGGCACCGGCCGGGCTACCAGCGGAAGGCTCATTGCCCTGTTCCGGATGGTTCTGGTTTACGCTTACCTTGATGTTCAGTTCACGGATTTCTATTGGCATGTGTAAAATTTACGAAAGTGTAAAATATTGATATTGCAGCTCAAAAGTTTCGACGGCAAGGGCAGATTGTTCCGCATTCAGATCGCTGTGGCTCCACTTTTTCGGCCAGGCATGTTTCACGTTCCAGGTCATCAATGGTTCGTGAGATTCATTTAACAGCGATACGGTGAGGTCAACCGGATTTATGATGAGCGATTGAAAGGCATCGTTGCACCATTTGGTCAATAAATCCGAGTCTTTCACCAATCCCCGTTTAAGTACAAGGATTGGATATTTGGCGCGTACAGGCAAAACATGCTCAAAGCGGTTTTCGCCACCTTCCTTTTTCGATTCGGTCTCTAATTCCATGTTGAGACCTGAAACCGACTGGAACCGGCTGTCGATATCACTTTTGCCTATGCCTGTAAACACTACCCGGAAGTGAAACCCAACTGGTGGATAATTTTGAGCTGAATCAACCATGTTGTTTTATTAACCGTTTTGAATGACCAAACCTTCGTGTGCCAGTTCAATGCTTTCAATGGCGGCTTCATTCGCATCGCTTTTCATGTCAGGTGACTGAATCTTAACAGGCCATGCACTTTTCAACTTATAGACTACCACCGGCTCATGATTTTCATTCAGGAGACTAATTGTAATATCTCTACGCTCAATGGTATTGAGTTTTACTGTATTCAGCCAGTTGAAATACTCGTTGTCGTTTGCAAAGACGCCGCGTTTGAGCGTAATGTTGCCGAATTTATGCAATCCCGGCATTTTCACCTTGTTATATTCCGGACTATTGCCTTCACGGTATTCGATTACCTCATTTTCGATGGTCAGGCCGGTTACTTCGGTAAAGCCGATGCGGGTACCGCCCCATTCAACCTGGAAATGAAATTTCGGTATTGGATAATTTGCCATAACAATGATTTTTTATTTGTGAATAATTAATTTTCAAGAATAATTGAACTTAATAGATTAATTGTGCTTAGCTCTTGCTTGAAAGCATTTTGTGACTGAAACGAAGAATGATGAATTCAGCAGGGCGGACCACTGCCATCCCTATTTCGACGATCATCCTGCCTTCGAGAATATCCAGTTCGGTCATGGTTTCGCCAAGCCCGACATGAACGAAAAAGGCCTGATCAGGTTTTGCTCCCTGAAGTGCTCCAGCTCTCCATTGCAATATCAGGAAGTTCTCAATCATAGACCTGACTTTCACCCAGGTATTGGCATCGTTGGGTTCGAAAACAAAAGGCTCAGTAGCTTTTTTAGTACTTTCTTCCACCATGATAAAAAACCTTCGCACAGGAACATAACGCCATTCATTGTCGTTGCCGGCAAGCGTACGTGAGCCCCAGACCAGTGTTCCTTTGCCCGTAAAAGCACGAATGGCATTCACGGATTTGCCGGTTGTATGAACATTCAGGTCTTCCTGGTCATGGCTGTCAATTTTGACTGCCGGGCCAATGATTGAATTAATGCTCACATTCGCTGGAGCCTTCCAGACGCCACGGGTTCGGTCAATGGCTGCATAAACACCTGCCACACTGCCTGATGGAGGTAGGGTTTGCATATATTCTGTTACCTTGTCTTTTACTCCGTGAAAGAAATTGTGAGACGCAAAAACCACCTTTTCTGCCTGGCTTTCATAAAAAAGTGCCGCATCCAAAAGGGTTTGATATCCACTTAATATTTTAACCAGACTGCTGTTCAATGTTGAAATAATACCCAGGCAACCGGCAATGTTTGCAGAAAAGTTAGTAACATCGGTTGCTACTAAATCATAAGTGACACCACCAAGCCAGTCAGGTTCAAGCGATAAATAAAGTACCTTGATTGCAGCAGGATCTCTTCCTGCCAAAGTGTTGGCGATGGTCTTCGGATTTTTTTCAATTTGGATAAGAAAATTAATCGCGGTAGTGAGTTCAGCAGTTGCTTTTAAAACTGCTATATCCTTCTTGATGCCTGAGCCAACGGCAGCGACAGTTTCAGCCTTTTTAAAGCAAACGGCAATTGCCGCTAAAAGGTTGAGATAATTGCTCATATTGCCTTTGACAGCTACATTACCACTGATATTTGCTTCATAACCGGCTAACAGTTCTTTCAGGTATTCAATGCCACGACTTCGTAATGCTGCCTTATCCACAACCGGGTCGGTTATGTCGATAGCGGAATTGGTTTCAGCCTGCCTGGCGGCAAGTGCTGTCATCAGTCCTGTTTCGGTACTGTCTTTTGAATAGGTAGCAAAATTTACTATTTCAGTGACCGGATCAGCCTTGTCAAATATATGTAACTGCCTGAAACTGATATCATAATTGTAACTTGTAATGATCCAGGGATAGTAGGCTGCGCCATAGTTGAGAAAATTGATGCCAATGGTGTCTCGAAAATCGGAGATAGGTTTATTGGATACATCTTCAGGAAGATATCCTTTTAAAATATCAAAAATACAAAAACGATCCTGAAGATCAGCGCATTGCTTTAAGGCAAGCTTTTGCAGTTCCGAAAATTTCGACAGGTCCGGGCTTTCGTCAACAGCTTTCAATCCAACGGCATCGGGTGAAAGCAAAAGTGTAGGTTCATCAAATTTACGCAGCAGATCATAGCCGGTTTTTAACCTGCTGTAATCAATGGCATCAGCGAATGATCCAACACTCACGATGTAGCAATCGCCGCCTCCGTTGTCATAAAACTGGCGCAAAGCGTCATAAAGGTAGAACTGCTTGTTCGGGCTTACCGAAACCAGCGAATTTCCTTTTGTATTATCGGCAACAACCTTGTAACCTGAAGGGGTGTATCCGATTCCATAGAGCGATTGAAATTCAACCAGCGATTTGATCTTAACCGGCAGATCAATCAGGCTCTTTCCATTAATGGGGTCGGCGGCTTTTTCGGTATAACCGATATAAGCCGGAATAGCTGTTTCCACCTGGGCAACCGATGGCGGGAAGAGTGGAACTTCCTTGATATAAACGCCTGGAGTCTTGTATGCCATAATTTATCTTGTTATTTGAATTAATTATTACGATACTACCATTTTGTGACTGAATCTGAGGATGATGAACTCGGC
>JBBSBP010000196.1:0-6858 GCA_038251165.1 Bacteroidales bacterium
ATTTTTCCTGATCACAGATGATCGTGATCTTTCCCTCAAAAAGTCCTTCGAGTGCGGCTGTCGGGCCCGAGTTTTCGGTTCCTGACATGGGATGGGCAGCAATGTAATTCCGGCGTTTCGGATGATTCTGAACTGCTTCGGAAATTGCTTTTTTGGTTGATCCCACATCAATGACAGTTGTTTGGTCGGAAACTAAATCCAATACTTTAATCAGGGTATTCAAAACCTTGTCAACCGGAATGGCAATAATCACCATGTCGGCTTTGGCAACAGCATTTTCGAGGATTTCGATACTATCGATGAGTCCCAATTTGAGCGCTTCCTGTGCATTTTCAGGATTTGAATCAACTCCGATAATCTCGGTGGTAAAAAGAGCCTTCCGCAAATCTTTAGCTATCGATCCGCCAATAAGTCCCAATCCTATAACTGTAAGTTTCATATTTTGTATTTATTTCAGAACAATTTTTAATAAAAATAAAAAAGGGCCTCGTTTAACACGGGACCCTTTCGTAGAATATCTTATTTAGCAACACAAGACATTACCTGCCGATCCCGATATGAGAACAGAAGTAATAAAACCAATAAAAAAAACTGTTGTTGCTTGTACGTTTCATATTAATTTCAATTGGTGAGCAAATATAGAGTTTTTATTTCAATTCAAAATTTTGAATTTTAAAAAGATGCAGCTTTCAGTATTTAAAGATAACAATGTATTAATTTTCAGTTGCCAAACTTCAGTATAATAACAAGTATTTAAGTTACATGTTCTGTTGTATAATTATTGAATAATAATTTTTCGGGTAATAACCTGACTGTTTTCCGGTTCAAGGGTAAACAAATACAATCCGGGAGGAAAATTACGAACATCAATATTTGTGTAAAACTGATTAGAATCAACCTGAAAAACTTGACTAAAAACTAATTTTCCGGAGGCACTGTAAGCTTTCAGATAAAATTTATGAATATTTGATTTCGTCTGAATCTTTATATTTATTTGATTTGATGCCGGATTCGGATATAAAATAACTTCTCCGGATGACAAAAGAACGGGGTTAATTGCAGTTTCAAAGTCCTGAATTGCAAGATTATCAATGATCCAACCCCATCCATGAGAATATGGATCGGAGAACAAACGAAAACGTATCATTACCGTATCGCCAGCTTTAAAATTACCATTTGCAAGTAAATCAATTTGGTGCTTAACAAATAAATCTTTTGTTGGTACTGAAGTACTGTTATTTCCAACTATCGTCTTATTCCAAAGATTTGCCCATGCAACCTGTGCATTGCTATCATATCCGTCAGCGAAGGGTTTCCAGTTTCTGCCCCCATCTTTTGATCCCTCGACAATCACATAATCCCAGAAATCTGTATCGCCAAATTTATTACCAGCATCTCCCGGTTCAACCAAAACAATTTCGTCGAAACTCATTTTTCCTCCCGACTTTAAAAGGATAGGATATTTTAAAACCGTAGTAAAATTATAGTTTGTGTTATCCGTGTCTGGACTCAAATAAGGATGTGCTGAATTCAAGGCAGGGCTATCGAATCCGGAAACTGTTTTTATGGTGAAGTCAGTACCTATAAAATCATTGGGTATTGCATTGAAATCGGTAACGTATCGATCAACAGGTATCTGAAATCCTTCAATTTTGAAGGTGAAATAACCTGAAAGCGGCAACTGTCCAATATTAAGTTGCGAAGAATTGTCGATAGCAACAATCCGGTAATTAATCACGTCACCATCTTTAACCGATCCTTTGGGAAGAGCCAGCTCCACGCTGTAAACATCTAGACTATCATTTACAAGGTCTATTGATTCCACAATTCCGCCTGACACAAAATATTTGAGTTTAACAGATTTCACTCCAATATTATCGGTAACCACAGCACTGATTTTTACCGAAGGATTTATCGCCAGTAAATATTTGATTGGCTCGTGAGTAATACCTAAATTGAGCGAATAACAAATTCTGGTTCCCTTCTGGGTTCACTTGAATTAGTCGATACAGTGTTTTTAATTTTATTTTTTTAGTTTGCCTCAGGATAGGACTATTTTCGGGTACTTATCTACCCAAATTTCGCAGGCTCATGCTGCATATTATGATTACAGGACATAGCTTTCCCATTAGATTTTCAGAAATACAGCGAATGTCATCATTTTGTTTAGGCAAAATGTATCTTCGGTGGTGATTGGCATTTTTCCCATATCTGTTCAATGTTAATGGTTTCATATATTGTTTTGGTGACATTCAGGATAATATTTCTTGACCTTGTTGTTATTTTGGCTGCAAAATCAATCAGTTTCCTGCGGAATGTATTTGGATAGGCCGTTACCGGAATAATATCCGGAGTGATGTCGCGCTTATAAGTTTCAAAAATAAAGTGTGAGATAACAAGCAAATAGTAATACGCACGGTTCATTCCAAATGATTTGAAAGGCAACTGCTCTTTGGTTGCCAATTCTTTAATACTCCGGTGTATCAATTCGTCGGCACCCCTTTCGTGCGATAGCGCAATGATATTTTCTGTTTCAAAATACTTCTGTCCGCCAGCGGCCCTTAATTTATCATCAATTTCCTTGTACATGCCAATGTTGGTGTATATAATCGAATCGGGTTTTGCTATATCCAGTAAGTACTGGCCTTTTTGATCCATGTGGAGTTTTGTGAAGATACAACGTCTGAACCGTGCCCATGATTTTAGTTTGTTGCCAAACTCGGTGTACTTCCAGATTGCCTTGTTTTTGCGGAATTCTTTGAAATCCTCCGGCAGCAGTCCTTTTACATATTCTTTTATGTCGGGGTAAATCTTGCTGGTAACCGCATAATGAATTTTCAGGTTGTCTTCGAAAGCATTAAAAGCTTTCTGGTCGGCAAAACCACTATCGCCACACAAAATAATCGGTACGTCCTTCGAATATTTTGATCGGATTAGATTCACGATCTCAGTAACACAATCAATGTAATCGGTGCCGTGATTTGAATGGGCGCTTCCTTTCCGGAAGGTCACATCGATCAGATAAGACTCCCAGCAGATGTGCAGTGGCTGAAACCCCTTCTTTTGCTTATAGGTAGGCTCACAACCTTCACGCTTTTTCGATGAATCATTGTCCATTACCATCGTGTCGATACCTAAAATGATGATCTTGGGTTTCTCAATCAGGAGCCGCCAAATGAAGAGCCGATGCAAAATCATGCGGTACAATTTATTGGGGACAATGGAAAGTTTTGCGAAAAACCGTTTCATTTGGTGTGATGAAGCCATTTCTGACACTTTGTTCTCCAGCACTGCTGCATATCCCTGATCGTTTTTCTTTGTATCGAAACCAGACATTGACATATTGGTTCCATCAATGAAGTAAGCAAATATCTGTTTTAGAAATTGTTGCAACTGTAATCCTTTCGGATTGACCTCTATTTTTTTCAGGATAACACTCGAAATGAGACTATAAAGTTCGATTTTTTCAATGTAACGAAGAAAGAAGGCAAGGCCCCCACGTCCGGATATTTTGTCGTTTGTAAACCCAATTTTTGTTATCTTAGCAGTCATAAAAGATAGTCTTGTGCACCTAAAAGGTGATGAGTAAATTGATTGTTTTGTCACTTCCAAAATACTCATTATCAATTTAATAAGCAAGCTATCTTTTATCTTTTTCAAAGAAAATCGCTCAATCTAGGTTAGATGTAAAAATATTATTTTCAAGGCCAAGTTATGGTTGGGACGATTTAAGGCAAAGCCACGATTTGAAGATATTATTTACATTCTTGATAATTGTACGAATTTATTGGAGAATATTGTGGGGCTGCCAATTCCTGCGATAGGGCATACCTCAAAGAAGAGTTTCAAAACGTATTGAAAAATAAAGGTTTAACCGAAGGAATTGAAAGTGCGTTACCTTATTGTTCAAGCATTGAAGGCACTGAGATAATCTATAATTAATCAGGAATATCGCAGAACTTTAATGAATCTATTGTTTTAAATGAGGTGTCCATACCTGGAATTCTCATCGGTTGGAAATGAAGAAGTTTAATCCTGAACTGGAAATCCATACTGCAGATAGGGTAGAAAGAGGCTTAACCTCTTTTTTAGTCGCTATTTTCCTAATCTCTTTAACATTATTATTACATTTGAAAAATCAATCCACTCAACGTTGAGAAACGAAAAGCTGACTCGAAAGGAAATTATTGACTACCGACTTAAACAAGCCGGGTGGAATGTTACCGACCATACTCAGGTGATTGAAGAGTTTGACATCATTGTTGACAAAAATATGGCAGAGGAAGCTTCAACTCCTTACGCCGTTCACCAATTCAGTGACTATGTTTTGCTAGGAAAAGATGGCAAACCTCTAGCAGTTGTGGAAGCTAAAAAGACATCAGTCGACGCTGCCATTGGGCGTGAACAAGCCAAACAATATTGTCAGCATATTCAAAAAAATCACCAAAATGGGTTGCCCTTTTGTTTTTATACCAATGGGCATGACATCTATTTCTGGGATTTAGATAACTACCCTCCCAAAAAGGTTTACGGTTTTCCGTCGCGTGACGATTTGGAGCGATATGCTTACATTCGTAAAGCGCGAAAAGCTCTGGCTGGTGAACTCATCAATACCAAAATTGCCGGACGCGATTATCAGATCCGTGCTATTCGTGCAGTGATGGAGGCCATTGAAAAACGGAAACGCATGTTTTTACTGGTCATGGCTACCGGAACTGGTAAAACCAGAACCTGCATTGCCTTGGTTGATGTTTTGATGCGGGCAGGTTGGGCCGAACGGGTTTTGTTTCTTGTTGACCGGATTGCCCTTCGTGATCAGGCATTGGAAGCGTTCAAAGAACATTTACCCAATGAACCACGATGGCCAAAGCAAGGTGAAAAAGAAATTGCAGCAGATCGGAGGATCTACGTTTCAACTTATCCGACGATGTTGAACGTTGTTCGGGATGAAGAAAATTCTCTCTCGCCACATTTCTTTGATTTAATAGTGGTGGACGAAAGCCACCGGAGCATTTACAATACTTATCAGGAAGTACTCGACTATTTTAACACCATAACCTTGGGCTTAACAGCCACTCCAACCGATGTTATTGACCACAATACATTTCAGTTGTTTGAAACTGAAGATGGGGTTCCAACTTTCGCGTATTCGTATGATGAAGCGGTGAATCATATTCCGCCTTACCTGTGCAACTTCCAGGTCATGAAAATTAAAACTAAATTTCAGGATGAAGGAATTAACAAACGAACTATTGTACTGGAAGATCAGAAGAATTTGATTTTGGAAGGTAAAGAAATTGAGGAAATCAATTACGAAGGCACTGAACTGGAGAAGAAAGTAATCAACCGGGGTACCAATGCACTGATTGTTCGTGAATTCATGGAAGAATCGATTAAAGACAGCAATGGCGTTTTACCCGGAAAGACCATCTTCTTTTGTATCACAAAAGCACATGCAAGACGTATAGAAGAAATTTTCGATTCCCTTTACCCGGAATACAAAGGCGAATTAGCGAAGGTGATTGTAAGCGAAGATCCCCGGGTTTATGGCAAGGGCGGATTGTTGGATCAATTTAAGCATAACGATATGCCTAGAGTGGCATTGAGTGTCGATATGCTTGATACAGGGATTGACATACAGGAGATTACTAACCTCGTTTTTGCCAAGCCGGTATATTCCTATACCAAATTCTGGCAAATGATAGGCCGTGGCACTCGGTTACTCGAACCTGCCAAAATAAAACCTTGGTGTACCAAAAAGGAAGAATTTCTGATTCTGGACTGTTGGGACAATTTTGAATATTTTAAGTTGAATCCCAGAGGGAAAGAGATAAAACCACAAATTTCGCTGCCGGTTAGGTTGTTTGGTCTCCGACTGGAAAAGATTGAAAAAGCAATTGAATTAAACCTTTCGGAAACAGCCGAAAATGAAACACAAAAACTGAAGGCTCAGATTGATACTCTACCAACAAACTCGGTAGTAATTATGGAGGCTCGCCATGAATTGCAGCGTCTAGAGGATGAGAATTTCTGGAACAGTTTGACCAGCGACAAACTTGAATTCCTGAAAACAGTGGTAAAACCATTGTTCCGGACAGTCGCGGATACTGACTTTAAAGCCATGCGTTTTGAAAAGGATATAGTTGAAGTTTCGCTGGAACGATTGAAGGGCGACAAAACGCCCTACTCAAAACCATTTTCACCAAACGATGTGATTTTTACAAAATACGAAACACTGAAACTAAGTATCATTGAAGAAATTGGAGAGCTACCGCTTAGTGTAAATGTAGTTGCTAAGCAGGAACACCTGATCCGGCAGGCACAAACAAACCATTATTGGGTTAGCATTACTGAAGAAAAATTCGACGAATTGATTGAAAAACTGGCTCCTTTGATGAAATACAGAGAATCTGTAATGCCACTCGGACCGGCTAAATTCAATCTAAAAGACATTATCATTAAAAAGGAATATGTGGAATTTGGGCCACAGCACGAAGCTTTGAGCATTGCCAAATACCGTGAATTGCTTGAGCAAAAAATCAACGAGCTGGTTTTGGCGAACCCAATTTTGCAGAAACTCAAAGAAGGACAGGAAATCAGCGAAGCAGAAGCAGAACAATTGTCGGAAGAATTACACGATGAACATCCGCACATAACCATCGATTTGTTGCGGCGGGTTTACAATCACCGGAAGGCAGTGTTTGTACAATTCATCAAACACATCTTGGGAATCGTGATTTTGCAATCGTTTCCTGAAACTGTTTCAAAAGGCTTTGATGAATTTATTGCCGCTCATTCCTACCTTTCGAGCCGCCAATTGCAGTTTTTAGACTTACTTCGCAAGTACATTATTGATCG
>JBBSBP010000197.1:0-6853 GCA_038251165.1 Bacteroidales bacterium
ATTACCTGGATTGAGTCAATACCCTTCTGATGGCATTGGCATCCTTTACTGCATTGGCAGGCAGGTTTCCGCCTTCACCAAATACCGACATCTCTGTTGCAGGTTCAACGGTCACTTTGGTTTCATCATATTCACCGGCTTTATTTTTCAGTGAACTGTCGTCAAGTTTAAATTGCCGGGCAACAAACCGGTACATGGCATTCCGTTTATTGGGGCCATAATCGTGCTGGTCGTTTGGTAAGTGAACATTTTCAATATTCTCAGTTTTGCTGTACAGGTCGTATACTTTCTTCAAATACGGAAATTCGATATCCGGAACAGTTTGTGTCCAGTCGCTTCCATCGGAAATGACCAATTGTGGTTTTGGTGCAAACATGGCTGCGATTTCGGCATTGTTGGTTTGCATTCCATTGTCCATCTGATGAATGGGCAGGCCGCTTTCGCATGGGCAGCCACCATAAAAATGGGAAGAAACCATTACTGCTGGCACACATAGCGTTAAGCGGCTGTCGAGCGCCGCGGCAATAAAAGCCTGTGTGCCGCCACCCGAAGCACCGGTAATGCCCATACGGCTGGGATCAACTTCTTTTAACGATGTTAAAAAATCGAGGACACGCATACTGTTCCAGGTTTGCATGGTCAGAGCCAGCCCGGTACGATGATCATCCATTACCGTTTGCAGGACCGACTCGCCCCAGGCAAACATGTCGTAACTGAAAACAATTACGCCCATTCGTGCCAGCATGGCACAGCGGATCTGCTGATCGGGACGGTACCTGCCGCGTTCATTGGGAATAGAGGTGTCGACCTTGTCGTAAAAATGCCCGTGAGGAGAAAGCATGGCCGCGAAAGGCCCCTTGCCTTTTAAAGGTTTGTAAAGCGAACCGGAAAGGTAAACACCAGGCAATACTTCCAAAGCTACATTTTCAACCGAATAACCGTCGTGTGTCCTTAAATTCGATCTCACCGGATTTAACGGAGTACGCCGGGGAAGCGGTGACAGTCCTAATTTTTCAAGCATGTTTTGTTTTAACGCTGCCTTTCTGGCTTCCCATTTTTCAAGAGTCGGATACGATCCTGACAAAACTGCCAGGTGTTTTCTGCCTTCATCGAATGGTTTCCTGAAATATTCCCATTTGGTGATTTCGTATCGATTATCACCGGTCTTACTATAACGAAGTTCAAGCGGGTTCAATACATTTCCGAGCGTTTCCTCCACATTCATGGAAAACTTCCAGTCGGCATAATCAACAGTCTTATCCCTTACATTTTTATCTTCGTAAATCAGCTCAACGCGATACTTCTTCCCTATATCACCGAGAACGTCTTTCAACGATTTTTTATACACATCTGCCGGTTGTTGTGCCGTCAGGGAGCTTGCCAAGCTCCATATTAATCCTGATAAAATAATAAATTTCCTTTTCATCGCCGTAAGTTTATGTTGTTGAATTTCTCATTTTCCATGTAGCTTTCAAATCTTGCATGTTGTTTTTCATTACCTGTTATTTGAAACGAACAGGACTTACAAACTCATTGGTTTTAATTCCGGCATCCTGAAGGGAATTCATCTTTTTCCCTTCAATAATCAGATTGTCGAAGGTAAGGTTTTCAATACCATGCGTGCTGTCCAATCCTGAAATTTCTGAAGGTTTTGGGAATGCGGTGTAAAAAACGCAATCTTTTAAACGGATTCAGGCTATTTTGATGTCAATCACTGATAACAATAACTCACTGAACAGAATGAGCGGGTCGCAATCCGGCGAATCCGTTTCATCAGGAACTTTGATGCTGATTTATCATCAGGAATAAACTTACTGACGTTAAAAAAGACGAACAATCAGTTTTATAGCTATTTTTGATCAGGTTTGATCCATTAAAATTTCAATATTATGAATCCAAATACAATCCGGGAATTTGCTGCTTCTTTTCAAAAAAGCAGAATATTATTAAGCGGTTTTGAGCTTGATGTATTTACAACTATTGATGAATTGGGGACAACAAACAATCAGATTGCCTCCCATTTGCATTTAAATGAACATGCATGCGAACGATTGCTGAATGCGTTGGTAGCTTTGGGGTTTTTGATCAGGAAGGATCAATTGTTTTATAATACCACCGAAAGTTTTGCTTTTTTATCTAAAAAAAGTCCGGATTATTTAGGAGGACTGATGCATTCCAACCATCTCTGGAATACATGGAGTCACCTTACGCAGGTTGTAAAAACCGGTATTTCGGCACATCCTTCAGAAATTAATGTCCGGGGGGAAGAATGGCTGTTCTCTTTTATAACCGCAATGCACGACCGGGCCATTAAACAAGCGCCACAACAATTGGCAACCGTAGATTTGTCCGGAATAAAAACACTGTTGGATATTGGTGGAGGTTCCGGAGCCTATTCCATGGAATTTGTAAACAGGAAACCTGAAATTAAAGCAACTGTTTTTGATTTGCCCAATGTCGTACCAATCGCCAAAAGATTTATTGATCAGGAAGGTTTTTCAAATCAAATAAAAACACATACCGGCGATTACACAACAGATGATTTACCAAAAGGATTCGATCTGGTATTCCTGTCAGCCATTATTCACAGCAACTCGCTGGCAACGAACCGGGATTTAATAAAAAAGTGTTTTGACGCTTTAAACGATAACGGTAAAATTATCATTCAGGATTGGATCATGAACAATGACCGTACACAGCCAACTTCCGGAGCAGTCTTTGCAATAAATATGCTCGTGGGTACTGAAGCCGGAGATTGTTTTACAGATCAGGAAGTCCGGGAAATGTTAACTGTAGCAGGATTCAAAAACAGTTCAAGAATTGAATTTGAAACAGGATTGAGTCAAATGACTGCTCAAAAAATATAAATTGATCAGAGTTAATTCTAAACAGCATATCCAATAACCAAATCAGAAAGGAGACTATCAATCATGTCACAACTTACACCGGAAATGAAGGAAATGATTTTAGCACAGCAGTGTTTCCTTGCTACCGTCAGCAAAGATGGGATTCCGAATAATGCACCAAAGCGTTCGACCCGGGTTTTTGATGATGAAACCCTGATATTCAGCGAAGGAACTGCAGGTACTACCTATCAGAATATTTTGGATGGCTCTGCAGTTGCAGTTGCAGTCGTAAACCGGGAAATTCTTGACGGGTACCGGTTTCTTGGAACTCCAGAAGTATTCACCAGCGGTGAGATTTATGAACGGTCTGCGGAAATGTCCTTAAAAGCCGGTATGCCCAGGCCAAAAGCGGTGATATTAATTCACATTGATGAAATTCATAGCCTGAAACCAGGACCTATGGCCGGAAAAAAGATCGGATAATTCTATTGCTGAATTTCAATTCAGGATGAAGTATCCGGTAAATCAATTCTTCATTGATATTCGGTTTATCGTGAGATGGAGTATTTGTATGTCAAGCAATTATAAATGCATTGTTTAGAAAATGATTAAACAGATAGGTCAGCCAAACGGTGTTGCACAGAACGATCAATATTAAAAACGATAGCTTGACCGGCATTTTTAACCTGCCAAATAAAATAAAATAAATCAAGGAGATTACCAATAAGAAATAACCCATGTCTAAAAACGTAATCGAATGCATATACGGACCATGGATCAGCAAGATATAGCCCATAAAGAACATGGGAATAAGAATTACAAGCTGGTAAATAATATTAACCGTTTTTAGCTTTGAGGCCAAAATGAATAAGAAAATATAAAAGAAAGGGGAAGCCAGAATATACCGGTGCAAACCATTCAGGTTTCCTCCCTGGGTAAGGAATACAAATAAAAAATTTCCAATGAAATAAACGATCGACAAACTGAACAGGTACTGTTTTCGGGTTCCGTCGTTAAATAAGCTGACCGGAGGAATTATCCTGGCTTCATGATATTTCAGCAAATAGGTAAACAAGAATAAACCTGAAGGGAATACGATACTGAATATTGAAAAGATATTCATCCCATAGCCTTCGGTTGACCAGTCGGTAAGTGTTTTGGGGTATTGGAAGTTGTGATCCCAGAACCGGCTATGTACCTCAAACATTTTAAAAAAGCTGCCACTGTACAGGTATTGTATAAAAAATGTAATCAGCATGCCAATGAAAATTGGCAGAAGCTTTATGCCCAGTTCTTTGATGAAGAGTTTAAAATCCTTGTTCAGAATAAGAAAATAAATATCGGTAAAAATAAAGGCAAGTCCGACAATCAAAAATGACGGGCGACTTAACGCAAATAAAATCAAACCGACAAAGAACAGCCAGAATTTCCTTTTAATCAGACCCCATAAGGCAATGCTCATTGTAAACATAAACGTCGATTCACAATAAGGCAGGTAAAATGACAAGACGGAAGGAAGGGTTAATGCCAGGGTAAAAAGCATTAGCCGGTCAGCTTTCCCAAAATCTTCAGTTGAAAGAAACAAATTTGAAAGGATTAAGATGGATATGGCAAAGAGCAGGTAATTTAAAATCCCAATGTATTTTGCCGGCAAATGAGATAGTTTCCATATAAACGGGAATAAGGGAGAGAACGCATACGTACCAACTCCGGGCCAGGTATCGTCCTTCCCATAGGTATTGTCGGCCATGAATTTAAAAAACTTCACATCCCAGTGAAGAAAATTTGCTTCATCCAGAGAAGTAAAACTTTTGTTTGTTTTAATGATGTCGGTATTTTGAGCGTAGGTTCCGGTTTTCGAAATATTCTCATACGTGATGGCAATTCGCCCCAGTGTATTTTTAAAAATGTATTCGTTCTGAAAGCATTTAAAAATGATTAAGCCCAAAAGGAATACTGAAACAATAATGACGACTTTTTTAGCTAATTCAGATTTCATAGTGGTTGAAATAATCGTTTGTTAGAAACTCGTTTCTAAAATTAACAAATCCTGATTCAGAATAATCAGGCAGAGTAACTTTTTTTTGCAACAATAAATAGTGAGCTTCCTACCGGGATGCTTACTCCTCCTTTTATAACCGCATTTTCAGCTCTTCCAAAAAATATCAAAAGGGTATTCAACCAGGCCGGAAGTTCTTTCAGGTCTGATTCCGGTTTTTCCGAATTAATTTTTCCGCGAAACAATTTTGAAATCAAAATAATAAAATACAAATGGGGCATTCTGTAACTTGAACTTATGACAGAAAATCCTATTTCCTTTAACTGGCTTACAAACTCTCTTTTCCTGTATCTTTTCCTTGTGTGAACCACCAGATCATGTGGTCGTTTCAGATACTCAAAAGCTGGCAGGTTAATGATCAGGATACCATCCTTTTTAAGTGCATCATAGAATTTTTTAACAACCATCAGATCGTCTTTTATTGCAGTATGGTAGAGTACATCGAGGCATATTACTGAATGATAACTATCTTCTTCAAAGCAATAATCGTTTAAATCACCAATGACAATATGATCAAGGCCTCTTTTTTTTGCAAAGGACACGGCATCTTCGGAATGATCAATCCCATAAACCAATCCATATTTCTGCAAAACCTCCATCATTTTGCCAGTACCACAACCCGCATCCAGGATTTTTATTTCTCCTTCCGGTTTGTTTTTGCCGATGGTAAAGTCAACCAATTCATGCAATATCGTGTACCACCAAAAGTTTGACTCCAGATTATACATTCGGGCGTACTCATTTTTCTCCATTGGCAGTACCCTCATTAAAAGATTTTCGAATCGTAAACTGAGGCTTTTTGTTATGTGCCATAAATACCCGCCCAAGGTATTCACCTACCATGCCAATGGCAATTAACTGTATGCCGGCATAAAATGATATAATAACAATCAGAGATGTATATCCGGTAGGGACATGGGGATTGTAGATTTTTTCAATTATTGCATAAATACCGATCAGAAATCCAATAACAGAGAATATGAAACCCATAATCGTTGCTAACCTTAATGGCAAAACCGAATAATTGGTAAACATATTTAGCCAGAGTGAAATCAGTTTGACCATGGTATAGTTTGATTTTCCGGTTTTCCTTACATGATGGGCAACTTCTGTTTTGCCAATATTACTTGTTGTCCGTAATATTAATCCATCAATATAGGTGAAAGGCAGATTGTATTTTATGATTTCATCGACTAAAAATCTGTTGATAATTTTAAAGCTTGAGAGGTAAAGGTCACGGGGCTTTTTCAGCATCAGGTTGGCTACCTTATCATTAAACCGGCTTCCAAGGTTCCTGAAAACAGAATGTTTTTTTTCCGAATAATAGGTATATACTACATCAAAGTCATTATTGACCATGTAAGTTATCAACTTAATTACTTCACTTACAGGGTTCTGGAAATCATCATCCATGATAACCACAAAATTGCCTGTTGCCTTATTTAACCCGGCCATCACAGTATTATGCTCTCCTGAATTTATTGAAAGGCTGTAAAAACAAACATTTCCGGAGTACTTTTTGGTTAACTCAATACAAATTTCCTCTGAATTATCTTGTGAACAGTCGTTTACCAAAACAATTTCAAGATTAAAAACCGGAGAAATCAGGGCAATAAGTTCATCAACCAATCCTCCAATAGATTGTCCTCCGTTATAAACCGGTATTACAATTGAAATTTTTTGATTATCAGGATTTAAATTCATTGATGGTTTGAATTATTTGATCAATATTTTGTTTTGACAGGCCAGGATAAATAGGTAAACTCAATATGGTATCCGCAAAATTATCAGAGTTTTCGAATAGTTCATCCTTTTGCCATTCAAATGCTTTCTGTTTGTTAACAGGAACCGGATAGTGGATGAATGCCTGTATTCCCCGCACATGCAGAAATTCGAGCAATTTATCCCGATGAGGAGATCTGACAACAAACAAATGATTGACCTGAGA
>JBBSBP010000198.1:0-6797 GCA_038251165.1 Bacteroidales bacterium
GGTAATCAGTCCGTCACCGTTTAAATCTTCAAAACCATCTTCATTCACCGATTCGTCCACATCGTTATTGATGCTGAAAACATTCACCGTCCGGTTATACTTCACTTTTGAAAAATAACCCTTCGAGGCATCCGGATTGGGCAGAGGCAAAATATACCATTTCAATCCGGAAGTATACTTCGACAAATCGAGTAACATACTGGCCAGTCCCATAGCCCCTTCGGTAGCCAGCGGGATATTTCCCTCCAGATTGGCACCAACGAAGATGGCAGGTACGGATTCCTTGTTTTTTCCAATTTCAATAACGGTGATTGCTTCACCTCCCGGGCTGGTGGCCAGGGTATGCAACATAATTTGATCCGGATGATTTTGCTGAAGTTTTGCTAAAAGTTGCTGAACTTCGCTGTTGTTGTGGTATTTGCCGAAGCTTATCTCATTCTGGGCATCCAGCGATTCGAAAGAAGTGAGACACAGACTCAACCATAAAATGCTAAACAGGGATTTATACATTTTGAAAGTTTTGGGTTAAAAAAATCGGGAATAAATATACTTTTTTTTGTATTATGTCAGCTAAAATGATAATGTAATTTGAGAAAGGATTTCTGCGGGAATAAATCCTTTCTCCGGAAGAAAATCAGGCCCGATACAAGGCGAATAATTTCAACTGGCCTTCGCCGGATGCCCGTTGACTTTGGATAAAAATTTGATTATTGCCGTGAACTAGTTGAGTTAATTTATCTCATCCACCGATCCAGATTTTCTGCCACAAAAAGATCATCGTTTAGTTCAGGATAGGACTTATACACCCTGTCAATTTCTTCTTTCTGCCCTGAAGAAAGAATTTCATTTTTATTCAACGTCCAGATTCCTTCCAGCAATCCCTGGCGGCGAAGGACTTCATGAATGCCTGTTATGCATCCGGCAAAATTATTGGCTGCATCAAAAAAGGCCGCATTACAATCGGTGATCTTCGCCCCTAAAGTCAATAAATGATGAATGTCTTTTTCAGGATTTGTATCCCGAACCATTTCCAATATTTTCACCGCCTTTTGCGTCCATACAGCCCAATGCCCGAGTAATCCTCCGGAGATGCCTTTTTTCACCATATTTTTCCCGTCAGACAACTCAAATTCAGTTAACAAATCGGCCATAATATTGTCGTCATTGCCTGTATAAAGCACAATCTCATTGGCTCTTCCGGATTCAATGACTCCCCTTACCACATCCAGCGTCTGATAACGGTTAAACGGAGCCATTTTAATAGCTATTACGTTTTTTATTTGTGAAAATTCGCGCCAGAAATTGACATCCAACTTTCTGCCGCCAACAGCCGGTTGCAGGTAAAATCCAATGACAGGCATGATTTCAGCAACTGCTTTACAATGCTGAATCATTTCCTGATTGGAGACTTCCCGTAAAGCAGAAAGGCTTAGCAAAACTGCGTCATAGCCAAGATCAGAAGCAAGACGTGCTTCCTGAAGCGCCTGATTTGTTAGACCAACCACACCGGAAATCAACAATACAGGCTTTTGTGTTTTGGCAACAAAATGGTTGTATTCCTCCTTTGCCAACTCCAAAACAGGTTTGAATAATCCAACCTCGGGCAAACGAATTTCAAATTGGGTAGTATGCACCGCAACAGCTATTCCACCAGCTCCAGCCTCCAGGTAATATCGCAAAAGAGCGCGCTGTCTTCGCTCATCAAATTGTCTGTTTTTATTTAATGCCAATGGAAGTGCCGGTATCGCAATACCTTTATTCAGGGCATTGAGTTTATCTTTATTAAATCCCAATTGATTCATAATCATTAACTTTAAATTAATATTTCCCGTCCCTGACTTCAAAGTGAGTCTGTTTGTTTAATAACCTGTTTCCCTGATTTAGCCAATCTGAAATCCATCGGATCATCTTTTCCGGAGGAATTTCAGGCCTGCCAAATAATTGAAAAGAGAGTTGCGCATCGCTGAGCAAGGCAGTTGGTGCCTCCCTTCCCTGGAACTTGGGCGATTTCCCGAAATATTTACCAAACTCAAGCGCAGTTTGTCTGACAGAAAGAGTTTCCGGGCCAGTTATGTTGATTATTTTTGCCGGACTACTGCAATGAGAGAGTGACCTGAGAACCATTGTGTTCATATCTCCCTGCCAAATCACATTGAAATAGCCCATGAACAAATCTATTGGTTCTTCATTCATAACCTTACCGGCTATATCAACCAGAACGCCGTACCGTAATTCCACCGAATAATTCAGGCGAATCAGGGCAACCGGTGTTCCATTGGATCGGCTGCCGTACTCAAACATACGCTCCCGTCCAAGGCACGACTGGGCATACTCGCCAACAGCCACGGGACGATCGGATTCGCGTGAACCTCCTGACTCTATCTCAACGAGAGGATAAACACAACCGGTTGAAAATGCAACAATTACCGAATTTTTAAAATGTTCGGCAACAAGAGCAGGCATATAAGTATTCATCGCCCAGGTAAGCGAAAGATTATCTTCGGAACCAAACTTCATTCCGGCTAAAAAAATTACATTTTTAACCTGAGGAAGACTCTTTATAAAATCAGGATTAAGCAAGTCTCCGCGAATTGTTTCAATACCAAAACCCTCAATATCTTTTTGTTCCTTTTCATTACTGAAACGGGAAACACCGATTATTCGCCGGACAACACCAGCCTCTTCGCTGGCTCTTTTGGCCATTCGGGCAATCGAAGGTCCAATCTTTCCGGCAATACCCAAAAAGATGATATCTCCGTCAAGGTCTCTAAATAAATCAACAACTTCTTGCGAAGGTCTCGACAGGAGCTCTTCAAGTTGTTGTTCATTCCTTATTTGTTCCGGATAATTAATCATTACGTTTTTCTCCTTTTAAAATTATATCCAAATAAATATCAACAGCGCGTTCAAGATTGGCCGTTAAACAAAATTCATCCGTTTTATGGGCCATTTCCGGGTACCCGGGTCCAAGTATAATGGTCGGGGCATTTCCATAAGCAGCTTGAAGCACCGACCCGTCAGTCAAATATGGAAGCGATTTTGGAAAGCCTTCGGAATTTGGAGAAATCCCGCAAACAGAATAAACCATTTTTACAAATGAATTATTTTCATTTGTTGAAACTGCCGGCAGATCGACCAGCGTTTCAATTGAAATTTCGTTGCCCAACAGAGATTTGAACTGTCTGATCAGGTTCTGATGAATAACTTTTGTGGTTGTTCTGGCGTCAATCGTAAATTCAGCATGATCCGGCACCGAGTTGATATTCATTCCTCCGGAAATTTTACCAACATTTAGGGTTGGCATTCCGAGTAAAGCATCTTGTTCCACATCAAAATCAAACTTCTCTATTTTTACAACTGCACGGGCAACCTTATAAATGGCATTGTCACCCATTTGTGGCATTGACGAATGAGCAGTAATTCCTGATGCTGCAAGTTTTAGATATAAGCCGCCTTTGTGTCCAATGGCCGGAATATTTTTTGTTGGTTCGCCAACAACAATCCCCCTGGCACGACCCAAATTTTTGTAAGTTTCAACCAAATGAACAGATCCGTGGCAGCCCAATTCCTCTCCTGATGTAAATATCAAACGGACACCACTTTCGGGAGTGTGTTTCTCAAATGCAATGATTGCGGCAACCATCATGCTGGCTAAGCCTCCTTTCATGTCGGAGGCGCCGCGTCCGTATAATTTGCCGTCTTTTATGTTTCCACCCAAAGGATCAAAAGTCCAGCTCCTGGCACCTAAAGGAACAGTGTCGAAATGTCCTGAAAATACAACCGGTGGGTTTCCCCCGGAACAGCCTTTTTCAGCGATAAGATGCAGACGATTTTCTTCAAAAGGAATATATTCAACTTTATATCCGTTTTCCGAAAGCAAACTACCTGCAAACTTAGCTAACTCACTTTCATTTCCAGGAGGATTTATTGTATTGAAAGCAATAAGTCTTTGAGTTAATCCGATTACATCTCTTAAAAACCAAACTGTCAAAAATTGCGAAAATCTCCGTCTTTAATTGTCCACTTGTAAAAGTCGGCAAGCTGTTAAATACCGAAAATCTATTATTAAACGTCTGTTTGCGCAGCCTTTACAATTTTGTAGAGATAGGATTCATTCCATCTTATTTGGCGTCAATTTATTTCGATAATTTTTAAGATAAATTCCCCTTCATTAAACCGTATGGTATCTGGTAGGTTTAGATTATCAACGTGATCGTTCGGGTCCCTAACAAAAGTAACCTGAAAGGTTCCGCTCATTTTCATATCGTCAAGGTCAATGGCATCAATTTCAATAAAATTATTTTCTTCTTCAAGCACAACAAATCGGTCTTCAACAACATCACCATCATCGGCTAAGGTGGTATAACTCGCAGATATTCTGAGAATTTCCGAATTCGGGATTTTCTTTAAAAGCGTATATTTTCCTGTTTCAATAGGAATATATTGGAGGATTAAAAATTCCCTCTTATCTCCCACATTATTAAGAATGCTCACTGGAATAGATATTAATCCGCTTTTCTTTTTATCAATATCAGCCGAAGCTTTCGATTTCCACATTTGGCCATTCTTTAGTGCTTTTACTTCTGACCACTCAGGATATCTAGATTCGGTTTTGTCTTTTTTGCAGCTTATTATTAAGCAATTGACTAAAGACGCGACAAGTATTAAATAGATGAATTTCATAGTTATTTCCTTTTTGAAGGATTAGCCGTCCCAAAAAACAGGACGGCTAATACCTATTACTTTAATGAATAATAAATTTAGTTGTCTCCGATTTGCCATCAACAGTTAACTTACAAAAGTAGATTCCGCTGTTCAAATTATTGCGGTTAAAATTAGCAAAGTGTTGGCCTCTATCTTGGTTTTCACTCACCAATGTTTTAACTTTCGTGCCATCAGAGTTTAATATTTCAACCTGCACAAACGCATTTTTACTAACAAAATAAGAAGCAGTAGTACCTTCAGATACTGGATTTGGGAATACCGATATTTTCAAAGGTATTAATAAACCAGTTTCATCAGTTATTTGCGTTGTTTTAGCCTGTACAGGATCGACGGTAGTTGTTGAAGTTATTGTAGCCGATTTGGGGATCATGGAGGTAGCGCTACCTGCATCAAGATTTATGGTTGTATGAAAGTCAATTGCAATTTGCCCGTCAGACGAGTGTACAGTTAATCTTAAATATAAATCGTTATCTAATGGCAAAGGAGCAGTAACGGAGGAAGATATTCCGAATGTACCTGTATAGTTAAAACCGTCAAGACTATATTCCCAAAGATATGTATAGGGAGAAGTTCCACTTGAAACAATAGCAGACCAAGTGTATGTACCCGAATTATAACCTTTGGTTGGGCCCGATATATATGCTGACAATGGAGGTGTAAATGCCCTGAAGGCCTCAACTGTCGGCGCTTCAGTTTCTAATCTTCTAGCAACATCATTACTTGTAGTAGTGCCGGTTGCTTGGTTGTTATATTGAACATCCGGGTTCGAATAATATAAAATACGAGTGTTGCCTGAAATTTTACACATTATTGTATACCTATCGGTTCTAAAAGGCCATATACCAGTTTTAAAAGTATAACCATGTTCGTAAGTTCCATTGGGGTCATCATTATGCTTTCCCCCAAATAAATGACATGCTTCATGCGCGAATGTATATCTTGAAGATGTTGATACATCTGCTTCCACTATGGCATAAGCATCTGCATTAATTGGACCTATGTTATCAACAATACCGTAGTATGTACCATATGCATCCGAATAGTTCCCATCGGTCAATAATATTACAAGGTCAGCCTCGTGGGTGTTCCTAAGATTATTTGCTATGGCATTTACGCTCAAAGCATCGACATCTCCTTCAATATTGTTTGAGGTTTCTGTGAACGCGAGCCTTTCAACGCCGGCTAAAGTCATAACAAGGCTTGAATAAACTGCGCTATTGCTCATGGCATCATTTATTTGTGAGATTGCAAGGGCTGCAGTATTATTAATATTAGTTACAACACTATTTGCCGCATCAGTATATAATACTAGTACCCTGACCTCTGCCCTGGTTGTAATTGTCGCTGACTTTAATAAATTAGGTGAATCAATAACTTTTGTTTCCACATGTTCGGTAGAGCTTAAATTTCCACATGTCATTTTCGATAATTCATCGTTGTTATACTCAATAAGCACATTTTTGCCCGGCTCAAATGATTGAATCTCGAAGAACTTGTCGTCAACTTGGATACTCCCAAATATTTCATTGTCCTTACATATTAATTTCAGATAGCCATCTGCCTTTTTAAAATCACCTTTCCATACATAATTCTCATCTGAAATGTACTCTATTTCAGATGGTTTCGCAACAAGTGTTTTATTGATGCCAGGGATGGTAATTGGAAGTACTCCATTATTGTCATTTGACAACTTTGATACGTTTCCAAGCTTGATTAATTGAACATTTTTATAGAACTTGTTTTTCTTGAGTTGTTCAAGTTTTTTAGAATGCTCTACCTTTAGAATAACTTCTGTTTCACTTTTAACATCAAAAAGTTTTTCATTTCCATTTTGGCCTATCGCCATGATTGGAAAGAACATTAACATTGCCCAAATAACACAGTTAATTAATGATTTCTGATTTCTAAATTTCATAATTTTTGATTTTTAAAATTATTGAACTAGGCTTTTAAGTAATAATCAGTTTGTATGGATAAGGTAAATTAGTTACCATGCGTTTCATGAGATTTTCAAAGATTCCTTCTTTCATCTGGCTGCGATTAAACCTATAGCAATACTCGTCAATATATGA
>JBBSBP010000199.1:0-6704 GCA_038251165.1 Bacteroidales bacterium
AGCTGCCATGGCTAACATTTCGGTTTCTGCCCTGGCCGTATAGCGGGTATCGCCTGTCATCCGGCTGGCATAACTCAGAAAACTTATCCTGCGTATAGCTTCACGCGAAACGGATAAAAGTCGCCTTCCCACCAATACGCGTTGCTGAACGGGTAAGCTCAGCATTTTATCACATTCAGCAAGAATGACCTTGTGCGTTTGGTTTAACAAATCCGTATCAGCCAGTTTAGCTTTTAAAACAGCTTCGTCGGAAGCAAGAAAAAACAGCCTCGGATGCCCGGTCAGCGGATAAACCGGTTGGCTTTGAGAATAGCTTACTCCAATGAAACACATGCAACTCAAGCAGAGTGTAATAAATATTTTCTTCATGTTTTAGCTTTCACTTGTTATTCATTTACGGGCTTTATTTTTCTCCCTACTGCGGGACTAATTAATCTGATAATGATAAAGTGCAAAACTGTTTGGCGTTGGCAGTGAGAACGTTATTTCTCCCTGACCGCCTGTTTTTGCCTGAAAGGCCTTCGCATGGCCCAGTACCGGCGAAAAAGTTATATTTTTTCCTGAAGGTAAGCGGGTACTGAGAACTGCCGATTGTTCCGAATTGTCTTCACGGAAAACCAAAATATACCCGCTTTTTTCCTGCATCGACTGGAAGCCGCACCAGCTTTTCCCATCGGGTTCATAACCTATTGGGAAGATCGCGCCCTGGTGCAGATCATGCTGAATTTCACGGTATTTTTTGATGGTCTTTCCGGTCGAAAAAGCTTCTTCGGGCAAGTTTGCCATTTCCATCCAGGCCAGTGGCTGGGCCACCATGGTTATCGCAAACAGGTAATCGAACGAATAATTGGCGGGAGCAAAACGATCTCCCTGGTATTTATCCCGATTTCGCCATTTGTTCAGAAATTCGATCTGCAAAGTCTGTGGCGGAAGATATTTTGAAAGCATCCACAGGTTTCGAAGCGTCCAGTAAGGATAATAATTTCCCCAGTCGGTGTAACGGTTTTCGAGGAAGAAATTACCATATTCGTTGAAGTAAAAATATCCGCCACGACGACCTGCAGTAGCATCCAGATTAAGAACAACCTTCCATTGGGTGGCTTCCATAATCGTGTTATAGAGCTTTCTCAAACGCGTTTCAGCCAGTTTATCGGGCAGATTCGTTCCGTCAATTTTAAAAATTCTTACCCCATATTCCTTGTACAGCGCGATAATGGCCTGTGCATCCTTTTCCCAATCGGCATAACTGTTTTGGATACTCGGGTTGAACCATAAGCCGATCTCAATACCCAGTTCCTTGCCCCGTTTGATGATTGGGGACAGGCCATTCGGGAATCGTTTTGGATCAGGTTTCCAGTAATCCGGGTTGCTCCAGATGTCTTTGAATGTTCCGCCGAAAGCTGAATTGGCCGATTTGCCGGCCTGCCAGCCATCATCGATCTGGAAATGCGATATTCCAAGCCTGGCGGCTAATTCCAGCTCATTCAGGCAGAAAGCTTCGTTTACCCGCGTATCCTGTCCTCTGTCTCCCCAGGTGTTCAGCATGATCATCTCATCGCGGTCGGGAATTAACGGACGGACATGTTGCTGGTAGCTGCGCAATGCCAGGTCACGATCGGTTTCATCACCCTTATAAACACCGGTAATATATCCATAACCCTTCACCCATTCATCCTGCTGAATATCTGCACTGTCAATGCCGATGCCAATCATTTTGAAAGTTCCGCCTCCCAACAGATAATCTCCCTGGGGGTAATAGAGCTGTGTATTGGAATTAGGGGCTTCCTTCAGCATAAAAAGTCCGTCACCGGTTTCGATATTTTCAGCAAACAACAAATTTCCACGGTAGAGCGTTTCTGAACGGTAAGGAATTGCATCAAAAGGAGAAACCAGTGTATTGAACCGGTCGGTAACATCAAAAAACTCCACAGCTTTTATCTTCCAGTGTTTTCCAGAAAGGGAAAGTTGTTCCATAACCGGCAGTTTTCCTGCTTCAGAACTTTTGTTCAGCGCTTCAATATTTTTCAGGTCCACCGCATTGGCAACAGTACCAGCCCAGGATTCAGAAGCCTTTCCCCGGTATAACAGTTCGGTTGCAATAGCCGGACAATCCGGGTAAATCCGGATTATTTTGCGAATCTGCAAGTCGCCCAAATTGTACCGGATGGTGGTGCGAACATGTTTCAGAAACTGGTAGGAATCCGGAACAAATTCGGCTTTGATATCCCCATTGGTGGCTGTCCGGGCTTCTTTGGGCAGGAAAAGATCGGCTTGTTTATTGGCTGACTTCAAGCTGGTGCCTGACTTTTTATTTTCCAGTGTCAGCGTTATGATGTTCCCGTTATTCCATTTCCATGTTCGTTTAATCAGGTTATTCTCCATAACCAGCGTGTCATTTTTTAATGAAATCAGGCAGCCTGCTTCTGAAAAGTTATAATAATCCTGAGAAGCAAGTACCGAAGAACAACTGAAAAGCAAAAGCAAAAAAACTATTTGTTTCATAGGTTAAGTAGTTGGCTAAACATTACCGCCATAATTTTCGGTAAATCGTTAGGGTTGAAGATTGAATTGTTGAACTTCATTTTTTATCCGCTTCATCAGTCAGGATGTTGAATTGATTTGACAAATATGGACATTTTCAGGATAAAACACCGGCATTAACCTTACAAGAAACTTTTAATCCCGGAATTCGATGGGGCCCCGGTCAGGTATTAAATTTAGTTTTTGACCGGTATAATCACGGCCTCCATTTTTCTCAACCGGAATGCCCGAATGAATAGCAGGGGAACTCGGCTGCAAAAAATACCTCAGCCAGGGATAAGCCCCGCAATTTCCGCCTTCATCCACAAACTTTGGATTGGCATCAATTCCTTCGGGATCAAAAGGTTTATTCTTTTCGATTCCATAAAATAAGTTGGAATGGAAGAAATTACGGGTGCTCTTCCCGGTATTGAAGGTTGCCCCTCTCCCCCTGGCAACAAAAATATTATTCTGGTAAAGAGTTGAATCGCTGTATCCACCCCAGCTTTTATGGTAAACCATCATGACCGAATCTTTCCCGGGTCCGCTGTAAAACAAATTGTTGTACACTTTTGAACTGGTTGCCGGCCCTGAAGTCCGGACGATGTGATGGGCGTTATTTTCGAAAATATTATACCGGATTACCGTTCCGTCGTTAAAACTGTTTTTACTCCCGCCATCGCAACAGATCAACACTCCGCCAAATCCGTTGTCGTGGCTGTAATTGTACTGGATGATGGTATTTTTACAATTCCAGTCGCTATCGAACCCACCGGCATCAGCATCTTTTTTCCCATCCCAACTGTCGGCTTCGGTATTGTAAACGGTAAAGCAAGCCTCGTTGAACTGAAACAGGGCGTTGTCGCAATTAAACGGGAAGGAGGCATTTCCGCTTCCTTTCACCGAACATTCGTTAAAAAAGTTGTATTCAATCAGCGGAGATTCAGCAGCCCTGACAATCAGGGCATTGGCGCCAGTCCGTTCAAACCTGTTATTCCGGATAATTATTTTCATACTGGGCACCCAGTTGTGAACTTTTCCGTTGGGCAAAGTATCTCCCCACTTGCTTTTCAGTGAACGGTTCCACCAAACCGACATATTTGAAAATCCAGTCCGGTCAACATCGTGGATAGAACAATTTTGCAGCACAACATCTTCGAAACTGGTCGGTTTACGCAATGACGCATCGTCGTTCCAGCTAATATCCATAAAAATACCGCCATTGTCCTTGGTTTGCATTGCTCCGTTCACATCGCATATCTCAAGGCCTGTGAAATGGATCTGGTGCAAAGTCCCGGCATCCTTTCCTTCCACAAAAATCCCCATTTTAACTGCATTCGAAAAAGCAGTTTTTGAACCCGATTTGACCGGAACAGGAATTTCGAAAGGCTTGAAATTTTTAATTTTCAAATCACGAATTTCAATGTATTCCTGATTGAAAAGGCGAATGGTGTAAGAGGCAGTTTCCCCTTTGCCAATCACGCCTTTCGCATCCAAAACAGGAGCAGGACCCTTTCCGTAAGCACCGATTACAATTCGCTTGTTTTGAGATCCAATGCCTTTGGGCATCAGGTTTCCGATCCATTCGCCACCCCGTCGGAAAAGAACTGAATCGCCCGGAAGCAAATTCAGCTTATTGATCTTTTCAACACTACGGTATGCCGATTGCATGCTTGTTCCCTTGTTATTATCGTTTCCGGTCAGGTCGTCAACAAAGTAGTTGGTTTGTGCCTGAAGCGTTATGGATAGGATGAGGCCGGTTATAAATAGAAATATTTTCATTCCGCAATGGCTTTACGTTTTTTTGTGGATGGGCTGTCTGTAAAAAATGGGTCAGTAGTTTTTGTAACCCAATCCTTTAACATTTGACGATGTGCTTCCAATTCTTTCTGATATTCCGGCAAATTAGTGACCGGGTGCAGTTCACCCGGATCTTTTTCCAGATCAAAGAATTGTTCCGGATTTTCACCTCCATCAAAAAGAATGTACTTGTACCCCGGTTGTTCCATAATAGTACCCGAGTGTTGATCGGTTATTATTAACAGGATGTTTGGGCGACTGTTCTGACCACAGGAAACCAAAGAGGCAGCTATTAAAAAGATTGACAGAGATGAAAATTTCCTCATTTTGTTATCGTTTAAACTTATTATTTGGAAAAACTATCATCAATTAACAAAAAACCTTTGGCTTCCCTGGCTTCTCCATCTTTCCAACCATAAAAAAGGAACATGCCTTCTTTTACATTTCCTTTCGGATCTTTAATTGGTTGGATATTATTAAACTTCCAACCGGCAAATTCAGCGCTCTTTGGGGTTAAATCGCTATTCTTTTTCCAGGTATTTCCTTTATCGTAAGAACTCCATTCTTCTATGTTTCCGCCACCATAACGATCCATGCTTTTCTCTTTGGGATTATATTTGTTATTACCGACTATAAGGAAGGCATGTAATATCCCTTTCCCGTCCAACCTGAGGTAACTGCTGTTCCACATATGATTGGAAGGGGCAATAACTGTTTGCTTCCATTCATTATTGGCATACCTCACGTAATAGTAATTAAATTCTTCCGGAGTATTTTCAGATAACACGTGTAAAAAAGCCGGATTGTTATTTTCATCGATGATCAAGTCGGGCGGAACACCGGCACCTCTCCAATTGGTATCCCATATTTTACATCTGTAATTTGCTTCGGCTAAATCAATGGGCGTTTTTACAGTCTCTCCTGCAAAATTTTCAACCTCATGTGTTTGAAGATTAATTTTCACGTAATAGAGATTGTATTTTAAATCCAGGTTCTTCCTGGTCTGATAACGGGGATTGTAAAACTTTTCGGGAATACTCTTTTTATTGTCATTATAATAACAAAATCCTACATGCAAAAATTTCCCATCCTTACTCGGGAAACAAGTTTGATAAGAAGCCCATTCCTCTAAACCCGGCTTGTTATTTTCTTCCTGAGTTTCTCCACCCATATTTAAATCCACTACATTATTTTCCGGTCCCGACCAGGTTTTGCCTTCATCGGCTGAAATTAAATAGGTCCAGGCACTCCGGTGTTCTCCGGTACGGAAATACATTAGCTTTTTATTGTCATAGATATTATAAACTGTTGGGTACGAAAGCGAATGACATACCTGAGGAGCTATGGACCAATCGGCTGCACTTTTCCCAATTTCCGCACTTTTTTTTGAAATTAAATGTGTGCCGGCCGATGAATGATTACCCGATAAAACGTGTAAATAATCATTGTTGTCAGCCCAAATGATCGGGGTATAATGATGGTCGCCGGAGCCCTTGGTTCCCAGCTTTACAGGAGATGAGAGTAACTCTGTTTCGGGGTCAAAGGAAATAACAAAGGGATATGTTTTTTCTTTATCCGCATCATTCATTGAGGCCCCTCCATTATAAACCATATAGACCTTGTTATTCATAAAAACGGCTTGGGGGTGATGCCTCCTGTCGTATATCATTTTAACTTGTCCACCGCTTCCAAAGGGGAAAACAGAAAAACCGGTGTTTTGGTCATTTCCCGCAACAGTATGGTCTAATGTTGACCCCCTGCTATTATTCTTCTCCATGTTTTGCTGGAAAGATATTGGAATGAAAAAAAAAATTAATAAAATGAATATCAGCGCTTTCATATTGTGGTTTATCTTTCCCTATCTCTATTTTGATTCTACAGAATATTCATTTAACAACTTTCCATCAGGATTATAGTGCCTGAAAATCAGGGTTGGCACTCCATCGATCTGAGAAACTGAACCCTCTAAAAATCCACCAACTACATTCAGGTAAATGTGTTCGGGCAGTTTATCGTCCTGTTTCCATCCACCGGCATGGGCATCGGCTCCCGGGCCGCAACTGAATTCGAGCAGACCTGTTTCCGCATCTTTTGAAATGTATTGCCAATGGCGGTCACCACAAACCGTCACCATATTTTTTTGTTCGCTAATAAATTTTCGCAGCATATCGCCTTCGTATTTAAACCCAATGTTTGCGTGGTTGTCATTTTTGTTGCCCCGGTCGGGTCCAACAATTGGTGTCGGGCTGATTACAACTTTAAAGGTGGCATCCGATTCTTCCACGGTTTTTTTAAACCAGTCCATTTGTTCCTTTCCCCAAATGGTTTTTCCCGGGCCATCGGGATCGGTATTTTTGCTTCGGTAATCGCGTCCTTCCGGCAGC
>JBBSBP010000200.1:0-6685 GCA_038251165.1 Bacteroidales bacterium
ACACAGCCTTGAACACACCAGGACATTTAGACTAGCACACAATGTTGCGCGTCGTTTAACCGACGCCCAACTTTTGGAGATTTATTGCTTGCTTCGCTCGCAATAAAACGTATTCATCATCAAGGCACAGCCTTTTCTTATATGGAAGGATTTACTGGAAGAGTAGTTAATTTATTCGATCTTTTCATTAACCCACCATTAAACTATCTTTACTCCCCACAATGGAAGGTAAATTCAAGCGCCAACTAGCTGCCATCGTTTTCACAGACATCGTAGGCTATACTCACCTGATGCATATCAACGAGGATCGTGCACTCCTGCTTCGATCCAGACACAGAAGCATCCTCCTGGCACAACATGAGAAATACGGTGGAGAAGTGCTGCAGTTTTTCGGCGACGGTACACTCAGTATTTTTCACAGCAGTGTCAATGCTGTCGAATGCGCTGTCGAAATGCAGATCGAATACAAGAAGGATCCTGAAGTTCCTGTCCGTATCGGTATCCATGTCGGTGATATCAGCTACGATGGTACAGATGCTTTTGGTGACGGTCTCAACGTCGCTGCCCGGATCGAACCCGTCTGCGAACCCGGCGGCGTTTACATCTCCGAACGCGTGTTCGAAGATATCCGCAATCACGCATGGCTCCAGGCGATGCATGTCGGCAATTACCAACTTAAAAATATCGCAGGTGACACTCCACTATATGCTATCTCCAGTAAAGGAATGGCTTTGCCGGTGGTACGCAATCAGAATTTTACATCTCCTCAGGCTAAAGCCATTCAGACTCAACCTGCCTTCAATGCTACATTGGATAATAGCGGCTATTATGGGAAATCAAAAGTAGTAGCCGGAGTCCTTGCCCTGACATTGGGGATGTGGGGAGCACATCGTTTTTATCTGGACAAGAAAGTACTGGGTGTAGCCAATTTCGCAGCTTTTTTTATAGCGCTGATGGCTACTATTGAAGGAGATTTCCCGTGGTTTCTCGTCGCCCTATCCATTCTTTCGGTTATCGAAGCGATTCTATTTTTCGTGATGCCACAAGCGGAATTTAATGCCAAGTATAACAAGGGCATGGCGGCACCACGTCAGCAACAGAGACAAGAACCTGTCAGACCCGCAACCAAAAAAACAGGTGACACCCCCCAGGCACGCAAATCCAGAGGCGGATATCTTATCAAGGATGCTTTCTTAGCTTACAAGTCAGGTGACTACAATCAGGCCCGTAAATATTTTGAAGATGCACTGCAGTATGACTACAATGATCCGCAGACTCATTTCATGCTTGCCTGTTGCTACTCTGTAGCTAAAGATGGAAAACAAGCTTATTTCCATCTGGCCAGTGCTGTCGATTTCGGATTCCAGGAATTCGAAGAGATCTACCACAATGAAGCTTTGACCTGGTTAAGATCCCTGCCCGATTTCGAATTTTTTGTCCAGAACGGTTATCGCCAGGTGGCCCATCTGACATCTCCACAACCGGATCTGCTTGAGGACAAAAGCTATTACGATACCACAATACTCGATAAAATCGGAGATCTGGGCGAACTTCTGGAACGAAACGTCATCTCCAAAGATGATTTTGAGCTTCAAAAAAAGAATCTTTTGGGCTACTGATTCCTTTTGCCCCTAAATCCCCTGATGCTTCGACACTTCGGCTAGCGCTCAGTGCACCGCCCGCCTTCTCTCAACCCTATGCTGCAGCTCAACCAGGGGACGTTAAGTCACCAGACTTAACAAACGATTTACAAGGTTATGGCGATTTTTAGCTTTAAAACATTACCTTTGCGGCCTGAAAGGCAAAATGCCTAAAGAAAAATCACAAATATCATGAGTCTTAAAAAACAATTTTTGAAGTCAAAACCTTTATGCAAGGTGACATTTACCGTTGAATCAGAAGTGATCAATGGTGGAAAGGAAGTAGCGATTCTCGGCGAATTCAATAACTGGGATCCCTCAGAATCTACGATGCGCAAGCTTAAAGATGGTTCATTTACAAAAACAATTGAACTTGAAATCGGTCACGAGTATCAATTCCGTTACCTCGTAGATGGTGATCGTTGGATCAATGACACAGAAGCTGACAAGTATATGCACAGCGGCGTAGCGTCAGAAAAAAATAGTGTTGTAGCTCTGTAAAAGGAGAAGCAACTCATTTTTTACCGCTAATTACGCAGAGATATTTCAAAAAAAGTATTTTCGCAAATTGGTATTGTGATTGAAAAATTGCAGTTCTTTTTTTACGGCTAATTACGCAGAGATATTTCAAAGAAGTATTTTCGCAAATTAGAATCGTGAACATTTATTTAGATTCGGATTTTAATTAGCGTTCATATTTTTTAATAAATTTCTGCGTCATTAGCGTTGAAGACCCTTAGTTGTTTTTTTACCGCTAATTACGCAGAGATATTTCAAAGAAGTATTTTCGCAAATTAGAATCGTGAACATTTATCTAGATTCGGATTTTAATTAGCGTTCATTTTTTTAAATAAATTTCTGCGTCATTAGCGTTGAAGACCCTTAGTTGTTTTTTTACCGCTAATTACGCAGAGTTATTTCAAAGAAGTATTTTCGCGAATTGGTATTGTAAGCAATTACCGAATTCGAATTTGCATTCATATTTTGAAATAAAATTCTGCGTCATTAGCGTTGAAAAACCCGATTCGTTTTTTACCACTAATTTCTTGACAATTAGCGGTTTTAATTATTTCCCTTAAAAGCATACTAATCTATATATGAAAAAAATAGGCATTTTATTTGGCAAAGAAAATTCATTCCCTCCTGCTTTCGTCGAGAGAGTCAACAGCAAAGCCATCAAAGGAGTTGAAGCTGAATTTGTAAAAGTTGAAGAACTCATTCAGGGCAAACCATCAGGCTATGCAGTCATCATAGACCGGATAAGCCAGGATGTTCCATTCTACAGAGCCTATTTGAAAAACGCTGCACTCACAGGTACAGCGGTGATAAACAATCCATTCTGGTGGAGCGCCGATGAAAAGTTTTTCAACAACTGTCTTTCCGAACAAATAAAAGTGCCTGTTCCAAAGACGGTTCTTCTGCCTTCACATACACGCCCTGATGATACATCTGAGATGTCATTCCGCAATCTTAAGTTCCCGATGGATTGGGAGTTTGTAGCTGACTATCTCGGTGGATTCCCGATGTACATGAAACCTCACTCAGGTGGCGGATGGAAGAGTGTATACAAAGTGACAAGCTTTGAAGACCTTTTTGCCAAATACAACGAGACAGGCCAACTGGTCATGATGCTTCAGGAAAATATTGATTTCGATGCTTATTTCCGTTGTTATTACTTAGGTGGTGATCGTGTACGATTGATGCCTTACGAGCCACGCAACCCACATCATCTCCGCTATATAGACAAACCTGCTATTGATGAACCGAAACTGATGAAAGAAATTCATAAGCTTGTGTTGAAAATCAATCATTCCCTCGGTTATGAATTCAATACAGTTGAGTTTGCAGTTCGTGGTGGCATTCCTTATGCTATTGATTATTGCAATCCGGCTCCTGATGCAGATCTGAGCAGTGTAGGGGAAGAAAATTTCGAATGGGTAGTGGAGAATGCAGCAGAGATGGCGATCGAAAAAGCACTTGAACACAAAGCCAACAAATCACATATCAACTGGGGCAATTTTATAAAGGCTTCTGTTGAAGGTAAAATGCCCAAATAATAAAAGCGGTAACTTTACGGTTTCACGATATTCACTCCTGGTGTAATGAGGATTAATTATCCTGTACGAATGGCCATTCTGGACATGAACAATAACTCTGAAAATATGGGTATTGCCAGTATTAAACGGATTGCAGACCGCTTTGCCATTATCGATTACGAGGTTTTTGATATCCGTCACAAAAAGGAAATCCCTGGTCTTGATTTTGATATCTACATTTCATCCGGTGGCCCTGGCGATCCCCTTGAATATGAAGGCGGATGGGAAAAAGAATATTATGCCCTCATGGATCAGATATGGGAACACAACTCTACGAATGAAATCAAAAAGTTCGTGTTCTTTGTTTGTCACTCATTTCAGATGATGTGCAATCATCTTGGAGTAGGCAAAATAAACATGAGACAAAAGGAATAGTTCGGCATTGTACCCGATGTAAAATCTGAAGCCGGTGAAAGTGAGCCTTTGTTCAAGGAGTTGAACAATCCGTTTTATGGTGCCGACTTCAGAAAATATGAAGTTATCTCTCCTGACGAAAATAAACTGAAGCAATTGGGTGCAGTCATCACGGCTATCGAAAGAACTGAGCCGGACAGTATTGCTGAAAAGGCACTCATGGCCATCAGGTTTTCAAATGAATGGTTTGGTACACAATTTCATCCTGAAGCACATCCGGACGGTATGCTCATGTATCTGCGCCGCCGAGATAAAAAGGAAATGATCCTTCGCACCTATGGTTCGAATACATACGAAGAGATGATGCACAACGCCATACATCCTGAAAGACTGACTGTCACAAGAGATCACATCCTCCCCGGATTTATCAACGGAGCTATTGATCACATCATGGAGTTTTCGGATTCGCAACCGCTTGTCGTAAACGGGTAGGCCCTAAATCTTTCCCTAAACGGTATTCGGTTCTTTTTAATCTGCGCATATTATCCTCAGCCCCCTTAGTGAAATGCAATGCTGAACCACTTAGAAGCATAAGGGCACATAAGGAAGTCACTTAGAAAAATTTCTCGTTGATAGTTGGTGCTTACCCCAGCTATGGCAGCTTTGCCGTGGCAAGATTTTGCTCCAGTCATATGCGGGATTTTCTGAACCACTTAGAAACATAAGGGCACATAAGGAAGTCACTTAGAAAAATTTCTCGTTGATGGTTGGTGCTTACCCCAACCATGGCCGCTTTGCCGTGGCAGGAGTTTGCTCCTTCCACTTGTAGATTTGCCCTTTGCCCTTTGCCCTTTGCCCTTTGCCCTTTGCCCTCTGCTCTATGCCCTCTGCTCTCTGCTCTCTGCTTTTTGTTATCTTTCGCGCTATGATCCCCGATATCAGAGAACGATATAACAAACACTTTTCGCAGGAGCGATACCAGGTATTTCTAAAAGATTTATATAGCCAGTTTGATCATGTTCCGGGCTTCCGGATCGCCGAGACGCCGGTATTTATTCCAGGCTATCTGTCAGATCAGATATTTCAGGCTTGCAATGAAATTAAAAAAGTAGTTCTTCGTCCCGACTTCAAAGAGTTGACAGAGCTTTCACTTGCTGATGAATACAGAGTTCCGAACGAGGATGCACACACTACTTTTCTTCAGATGGATTTTGGTCTGTGCGAAGGAAAGAACGGTGACATTGTACCTAAGCTGATCGAAGTTCAGGGATTTCCTTCTTTATATTTTTATCAACATATCGTCGCAGGTTTATACCGCAAGCATTTTGATATTCCTGAATACGTTCATCATCTTTTCAATGGGTATACTCCACAATCCTATGTGGAGGCTTTAAAAAATATCATTGTAGGCGATGAAGATCCTGCCAATGTTGTACTGATTGATGTGGAGCCGTTCAAACAGAATACACAGGTTGATTTTCTGGCTACAGCCAAGGTACTCGGTATCAAAATATCATGCGTGACTGACATCCTGAAACATGGTAGCAAACTTTTTTACAAAAATGAAAAGGGAAAGGAGATTCAGATCAAACGCATATACAATCGTGTTATTTTTGATGAATTGCTTGCCCGCAAAGACCTGGATCTGAAATTCAACTTTATAGATGACCTTGATTTGAAATGGATAGGTCATCCCAATTGGTTTTTCAGAATTTCAAAATATACGATGCCTTTTATTGAAAGTGAATATGTGCCTAAAACCGTTTTTCTTGATCAGATTGATTCTATTCCTGTTGATCTCGAGAACTATGTGCTAAAGCCTCTGTATTCATTTTCGGGAGCGGGTGTTGTTTTCAATGTGACACGTGCTGATATCGATAGAGTCGCCGATAAATCAAAATATATACTACAGGAAAAAGTAAAATACGTTCCGGTCATCAAGACACCGGAAGAGCCTGTCAAAGTAGAAGTCCGCATCATGTTACTCTGGCCTGATGGTGCAAAAGAACCCATCATCGTCAACAATCTGGCCCGCCTGAGTAAAGGCGAGATGATCGGTGTGAAGTTCAATAAGGATAAGACGTGGGTCGGGGGAAGTGTTGGGTTCTATGAATAAGGAAATTTGGTCGTTTCGACTAACGCTCAACGACCCGCGGATTAATCTAGTAGAGGTCGTTTCGACTAACGCTCAACGACCCGCGGATTGCATAGTAGAGTCAGTTTCGACTAAGCATTAGTGACTTGCAGGATTGTTTAATAGATGCAGTTTCGACTAAAATTTAATGACCTGTGGATTCCATGGTGGAGTTTTGTTTCGACTGATGCTTAACGACCCCTGGATTTATTTAAGGAAGGTATTCCAAATCTCCTTATTTGACATTATATTTGAAAATCATTAAAGTTGAAAACTAAATGGAACAAATTGGATACGTATATATCCTCCTTTGCTCTAATGGGAAATATTATACAGGAAGCACAATCGATCTGGATAAAAGGTTAATAGAGCATCAGTCTGGGGCTGGAGCGAACTTCACAAGAAAAAACCTACCTATAGAATTGGTTTTTGTTGAAACTTTCGAACGAATTGATCAGGCT
>JBBSBP010000201.1:0-6612 GCA_038251165.1 Bacteroidales bacterium
ACAAATATAGTTCGTAGGGTTCTCCCCTCCGGGGAGATGCCCGAAGGGCAGAGGGGTCCTAAGGAAAGTGAAGAGTGAATAGTGAATAGTGAATAATGAATAAAGGGGAAATCTACATTCTATAGACTGCCAAATGAATACAAATATAGTTCGTAGGGTTCTCCCCTCCGGGGAGATGCCCGAAGGGCAGAGGGGTCCTGAAGACCCAGGACCAAAGTCCCAAATCTCAAGAACCAAGACTGACTCTACATCCCAGTTGGAATTTGGACCCGATAGTTTTCGGGATTGGAATTTGGAATTTGAAACTTAACGGATGCGGAAATTTATCCCGTTTTCAGTATAAGTTCTGATAAGTAAAGCATTTTTTAATTCAAGAGTATGATTGATAAATATGGATATACTTATGCTCCGCCCGCCCACACCCCTTATCCCCTGAAGGGGATATGCCCGCGTGCGCAGGTCACGCCCCTTTATGGGCTGGGGGTGCAGTGGCAAGACGAAATAAAACAGATTGCCGTTACACATAGAACATAGTCAATCAGATAAATATCACAAACTCAATGTTACGTATGAAAATTTCAAATTACTGATTACCAGGCACCAGGCACTAAGTACTATGCACATTTGTTTTACAATCTAATACCTGCAATGGTCTAAAACAGAACCGAAAAGAATAATGTCTTATCTTTATTCAGAAAAGCACAAATATCTCATCCATGAATCAAAACGGATTAAAAATACTTATTGCCGATGATCACCTTGTGGTTAGAAATGGCGTTATAAAATTTCTGATGACAAGTTTTCCCGATGCCGGATTTGGCGAAGCGGGCAATGCTGCTGATGTGATGCGCCTTGTTAATGAGAGTAAATGGGACCTGATAATCCTGGATATCAATATGCCTGGCCGCAGCGGAATGGATGTTTTAAAAGAAATTAAGGAACACTTCCCCAAGACTCCGGTAATCATTTTTAGCATGTACCCTGAAGATCAGTTTGCGGTTCGCTCAATTAAGTCAGGCGCGTCGGCTTATCTGACCAAGGATATTTCGTCGCAGGAACTCGAAAAAGCAATACGAAGAATACTTTGTGGCGAACGATACCTCTCACCCACAGTTGCCGAATTAATAACCAACGAAATGGTTAACGGTAACAATAAACCGGCTCATGAACGATTGTCGGACCGCGAACACCAGGTATTCCTGCTTATTGGCGGTGGAAAGAATGTTTCGGACATTGCCCATGAATTAAGCCTGAGTGTAAAAACCATCAGTGTTTACAGATCGCTTATCCTTAAAAAAATGAACCTTAAAAACAACGCCGAGATTACACATTATGTGTTTAAATATAACCTGGTTGAATAAAAATGCATTAATTTTATTTTACTGCCTGTCCCTTTCGGTCAAGTTGACTTGATGTTTTAATTAAATGCTTATCTGCTTAATGCAAGTTGATCTGAATTATATGTAGAAGATGCTGTGAAATGACTAATCTCTTAAGGCTGTTGGATGGCTCTATGTTCTATATATGATAGGTTATCCGCTAATTGAACCACATAGAAACATAGAAACATAGGTAACACATAGTTTCTCAATCTTTGAGCTAAAGCTAAGAATGTTTTTTTTCTATGTGCAATTCTATGTGGTTTATGTGCCTATGTGGTTCACTTGATTGAAGGGGATAGGCAGTTTTATTTTTATGTTTTTTGATATATGTTTAATGCGAATTAAGGATTAAAACTGTTTACATATTTTCGCAAAGCTCTGTAATGTCTTCATTTAAATAACCGTGGGTGCAACCCAAGGTTGACAATGAAAGCAAAAATGGGCTGTAACCCTTTATTCTATTACGTCCCTTACGGGACTTATCCTAAGGGGGTTGCTTTTAATTCTACCAATAGCTATTTGCAGACACAAATAACCTACGGGACTGTCCCGTCAGGGACAACATATGGGTAGAAAACAAGATACGAAATTGAACATAGTCCCGTCAGGGACGACATATATTTTAACCTGACAATAGTGAATTGATAAATGTTTAACTCGAATCAAGGATTAAATCTGTTTCTATATTTTCGCAAAGCTCTGTAATGGCTTCATTTAAATAATCGTGGGTGCAACCCAAGGTTGACAATGAAAGCAAAGTCTCAGACCCGAATCGCTGGCACATTTTTATAATGCCGGTCCCTTCAAAGAAAGTTTTTATTAATGGCAACAATTCGGGACAAGGATTTGGCCTCACAGCAGGATTTTCGGGGTTTGGAGACCGACATTATAAAATTTCAGTAGTAGTTCGAGGAAGGTTTTATGTGCGTGGGGCATTTCAAGCCCCGCCTGCCTGCCTGCTTCGCGCAGGTAAACAGCGGGCAGGAATGCAGAAGTGAACCATGAAGATAGTACTTTATTTCCGAAATTAACTTTATGGTGAACGGCTTGCGTTGCGTGGCAAAAACCTGACGTAGAACTACACTGAAATGTTATAAAGTCTTGTCCCGATAGCTATCGGGATTTTGGTTCTTTTGCACCTGTACTGAGCGAAGCCGAATTATCAAGGCAAAAGAACAGAAAATAATTATTCGCATGATTAATTGATACTTATCTTCCTCCCGCTTTCCGAAATCAACCTCAGATAAATTCCTATATACCCGGGTATCTGATTCTTAGCCAAAATTCAGAATTCGTCCTATTTTTTTCGTTTCCGTTACTTGCTAATTTTATCTGGCAATAACTGATCATTCTTTATTAACCAAAAATTTCAGTATTATGAAGAAAGCTTACACCTTTTTAGTTGCAACATTTTTAATGTCAGCGCTAAGCATTACCAAAACATGGGGGCAATATCCGGGCTCAGGCCAGGTGCCTCTCGACCCACTGGTAACACCTATTCCTCAATTTGTTGACCCACTTCCTCATTTTGCCGGTTTAAGGGTTAACGCGAAAGCCGGTGGCAATTTGATTATTGAAGCTGTTAAAACCCGGCAGGTAGCCTTGTCAACGGGTACAGTGCTTCCCGGTGGCGCTGTTGTAGGTACTCCAGGCGCCGGACTGGGCAACTATTTTGCATACCGTATCTCAAAGGATGGCGGAAATACCTGGGCCGGACCCTTATGGCCGGCATTTACTATTGAGGCCCGCAAAGGCAACAAACTGGATATCGAGCTTCGGAATAAACTGAACGGGCTCACCTACCAGGACGTAAATATAGCAGCCGATCAAACCGTGATGATGAGCGGAGTACCTACAGTTAATGAAATGACTGACCCATACACAGGCCCTATACCAATTGCAATGCATTTGCATGGCGGCGAAGTCCAGTCTGCTTCCGACGGAGGTCCTTTTGCATGGTTCACACCTGATTATGCCTTGAAAGGGAAAGGATGGGACAATGGGGTAGGGCCAATTCTTCATTATCCGAATTCGCAGGAAGCTGCAACATTGTGGTTTCACGAACACAGCCAATTGGGTTTAACCCGCATAAATGTGTATGCCGGTATGGCCGGATTCTATTTTTTACGAGGATGGGATGAGGAACTTGCCAGGTTACCGGGCTGGTCGAAGGATAACCTCGTAAAGGAAAATACACCTGCCGGTAAAGTTGCCGATGCATTGCATCCGGACGCTTACCTGCCGGAAATTGAAATTGTGATCCAGGATAGGATGTTCGACCAAAATGGGCAACTTTATTACGATGTTGAGCCAAACAACCCGGAGCTTCATCCTTTCTGGAATCCTGAATTTTTCGGCAATGTGATCACAGTAAATGGTAAAACCTGGCCATACCTGAGTGTGGCACCCCGTAAATACCGTTTCCATTTCCTGGATGGTTCAAATGCACGCTTTTATAATATGTGGCTACACAATCTGGCTACAGGAGCAAATGGCCCTGCCTTAATACAGGTTGGAACCGATGGCGGCATGCTTGATTCACCGGTAGTATTGGACCCAACCCTGGCCAGGACCCTTTTAATGGCTCCCGGCGAAAGAGCTGATATCATCATCGACTTTTCAAAATTTAAGGGTCAGACGCTTACCCTGATGAATGATGCAAATGCACCATATCCTATGGGTGATGAGGTGGAAAGGGGTTTCACTGACCGCATCATGCAATTTGTTGTCAATGGTGATATGGTTAATAAAATATATCCTAAAAAAGTTGGTCCTGACTTAAGCGCTGTTCCCAACAGACTGAGACTCTCACCAATTGTAAAGTTCACCGACTTTGCGGGTAATTTAAATGCCAAACCGGATGTGATCCGCCAATTGACTTTGAATGAGGTAATGAATGATGATGAGCCCGTAATGGTTCTTGTGAACAACTCACGCTATGAACCTGTCGAAAATATGCCTGATATGCCTGAAATGTCCTCTATGTTTGGAGATGTAACGGAAAAGCCTGTTGAGGGAACCACCGAAAAGTGGCAGATTGTAAATCTTACAATGGATGCACACCCCATGCACCTGCACCTGGTTCAATTCCAGTTGGTAAGCAGGCAAAATTTCGACGTGATGCGTTATAAGATGGATTACATGGACTCATTTACGGGTGTCAACGGTGGAATGGCAGGCATGTACATGGGAGCAGAAGGTCCTCCGTTTAAATATGATGTTAAAAATTCAGATGGTGCAATTGGCGGTAATCTTCCGGTTACACCCTATCTTATAGGTGCCCCAATTCCTGCTGATCCAAACGAAAAAGGCTGGAAAGATGTTCTTAAATGTTACCCGGGACAGATAACAACCTACATGGTCAGGTTTGCGCCACAGGAATTGCCGGTGTGGTGGCCAAAAGCACTCTCCCGGTTTAGCTTTGATCCAGGCATCGGCCCTGGCTACGTATGGCACTGCCACATTGTTGAACATGAAGACAACGACATGATGAGACCCATGGATGTTCAATCAAATCCTTCACGAAAGTACTTCAAGGCAGCTGATATCGCATCAACAGCGATTACTTCAGGGGAGGGATTTTCTCTTGGACAGAATTCTCCAAATCCATTCAATAACGAAACAGAGATCATATTCAATGTACCCGAAGATTGCCATGTTCAGCTGATACTCTATAATCTTCAGGGAACTAAAATACAAACCCTGATTGATGCTGATGCACCTGCCGGCAATCACAAAGTAATGGTTTCGGCCGATAAGCTTAGTTCCGGCACCTACCTCTACGAGTTGAAAGCCGGTTCATTTGTCGAAACCAGGAAAATGATCATAAATTAGAAGTATTCATAAATACAGCCGAATCAAGGGTTGAAATTGTAATTTGTCAGTTGCCAGGCGAGCCCTTCGAGTGTTTAAAACCCTTGAAGGGTTTAACAGTCCGGGTAACAGGCACTATTTTCGCTTCTGAATCGGTTTCATTGTTTCCATAGGACAAACTCCTATCCCCTGAAGTACTGAAATTCCTATGCCCCGGGGTAATATTTTCTTACCTCATTATTAGAATCTGTCCTGTTTCACAGATCGTACGGGGGATTTACTTTTGTTAAATAAAAAATCACCATTTTTTCTGTATCAAGACACATACTATATGAAGGTTCTGATTGTTGACGACAACCATTTATTGCAGACCCGCCTGACAATTGCGTTAAAGAAAAATAACGCAGACATGATCATATCTCATGCTGTGAACTGTAAAGAAGCTCTTGAATTATTTCCAGCTTTTTCGCCTGATAATGTTATTCTCGATATATCCCTTCCTGATGGCAGTGGCATCAATTTGCTACAGGAATTCAAGAAGAATAATCCGGCCGCCAAGGTGATCATGTTTACCAATTTCCCTTCTGATGAATTTAAAACGCGCTGCTTCGAGTTGGGCGCTGACGGCTTTTTTGAAAAATCAAAAATACACGGCTTAATAGAAACTATTAGCCTTCAATATAAAATCTCAAATATAAAATTAACAGAATAATAAAAAAACAAAAATCATGAAAACACAATTGATTGTTTTTGCCTGCGCCTGGCTGATTTAAAATAACCTGAATTTAAACGAATTTCATATTCATATCTGGACATGTATGTCCGTTTTTGAAACAGTAATAGTACCATTTTTTTAAAAGTTAAACTTCAAATAATTGATTTCATGTTTGTTAATAGAATTGGCAAAATGCTTGTAATCGATTTACCTTTTTTCCGGCACAATAAAGTATTAGTGTACCTCTTTGCAACTTCAAACATCGTTTAATCCAAATTTAACTTCATACATTAATTTTAAAGAAAGATAAACTTCATTTTCCTTTTAAATTTTACGGAAGTTCCGATTTTCTCCTACCGCTTTTAAAATAGTATTTATCTAAAAAACAAAAATCATGAAACAAAAACTTTACTTTAAGAAGAACTTTGCCATTACATTATTGGCAATTTTAATGCTGATGCCAGGTTTGGGGTTTGGGCAAACTATGTCGCAATACGGATTCTCGACAAACACAAACGGTTCGCTAACCGATATGAGTACCGGAACTACTGACTTATTGGCTACAGGAAGTTATCATTCTTTTGAATCCTCCAATGTTGCTGATATCGGGTTTACATTCGTTTTCATGGGTGTAACTTACACCAAATTCAGCATTAACTCACAGGGGGCTATGCAGCTTGGTGATGTTCAGATTGCAACAGG
>JBBSBP010000202.1:0-6603 GCA_038251165.1 Bacteroidales bacterium
CAAGGTAAAGGCCGGTTCGAGCAGCAATCAGCTGGTCAGTCTGGTCGATTTTATGGCTACTTGTGCGGACATTACAGGTGCAAAAATTCCAGACAATGCAGGAGAAGACTGTGTGAGCCTTTTACCAATACTTCTTGGCAAGTCGACTAAACCTGTCCACGAAGCAGTGGTGTTTCACTCTATCAATGGTTCATTTGCCATTCAACAGGGCCAGTGGAAACTTATACTTTGTCCTGATTCCGGAGGTTGGGGCGATCCCACACCCGGCAGCAAAGAAGCAGAAAACTTACCAGGCGTTCAATTGTACGATATGAATCAGGATGAAGGGGAGCAATCCAACTTGTATGCCACACATCCTGAAATTGTGGAGCAACTGACTAAGCTGCTTGAAAAATACGTTGCTGATGGGCGCACAACATCCGGGGCAAAGCAGTCAAATGATGTCTCTGTGGATATCTTTAAGAAAAAATAATAGAAATGTTTTTAACAAATAAAATAAATAATATTAGCATTTATGCTTTTCTTTTGGTTGTGGCCCACTTGCCATTAAAAGCGGTTGAACCAAGCCCAACAAAATCTTTAAAGGCACCAAACGTCATCATTGTCCTTACTGATGATCAAGGTTACGGCGACTTGTCCCTAACCGGGAATCCTATTTTGAAGACCCCAAACATGGACAGACTGGCTCGTGAAGGTGTACAATTCACAAATTTCCATGTTGACTCCTATTGTACCCCAACGCGTTCCGCTTTAATGACAGGTCGCTACAGCCACCGTGTTGGAGGATGGGGAACTATCAATGGACGAAATATGCTGCGCGACGATGAAGTAACCATGGCCGATGTTTTTCACAACAGTGGTTACAAAACCGGTATTTTCGGCAAGTGGCACCTCGGTACCAGCTATCCATACCGGCCAATCGACCGCGGGTTTGACGAATGGCTTGGGCACGGTGATGGAGGTACTGGTTGTACTACCGATTATTGGGGCAACGACCGCGTTAATGATTACTACATTCATAACGGCGTTTGGGAGGAAAAACCACGCTCCGGCTATGAGACTGACGTTTTTTTTGATGCTGCAATGCACTTCATTCACAAGAATAGGAGCAAGTCGTTTTTCACCTATCTGGCACTTTATAATCCGCATTCCCCATGCAGCTTGCCTGATAAATCATGGACAGCCGGCTATCGCGGCATGGATGTGCCCGCAGATTTTTATGCCGCAATTGTTAACGTTGACCAAAACCTTGGTCGACTTCGTCAATTCCTTAGCGAAGAAGGTCTTGCTGAAAACACCCTGTTGATCTTTCTTTCTGATAACGGAACGGCTGAGGGAGACAAGGTGTTCAATGCCGGCATGCGCGGCAAGAAAGGTTCTGCTTATGATGGCGGCCATCGCGAACCTTGTTTTTGGTACTGGCCGTCCGGTGGATTCGGCCAACCGAGAGCGGTGGAAAAATTAACAGCTCATCTGGATTTGTTGCCAACTTTGGTAGACCTGTGCGCACTAAACCTGCCTAAATTGTTAAAGTTCGATGGCCTCAGCATTAAGGCGCTGCTTAGGGATTCCAATACTGTTTCCTGGCCAGACCGGATTATTGTGTTGGGAACTCCAAAAAACGAAGCAGGCGAAGATCCGCAACCGCCAGGTTTTGGTAAAAACTGTGCAGTGATGACCGACCGATGGCGTTTGGTAAATGATCGTGAACTATACGACATGGTTAAAGACCCGGGGCAGAAGTTGGATGTTGTAGGGAGTTACCCCGATGTGGCTCAAAAACTGCGTACCGCATATCGGTTGTATTGGGATGATGTTAGTTCGCATGATCAAGGTTGGCATGGATCCCCAATTCTCGGTACTTCCATAATTCCGGAGGTAGAACTGTGTGCTGAGGATTGGACCACAACGAAGGGAAGTTGTCCCTGGAACCAGGGAAGTATAGCCAGCGGACAGGCCTCTTTTGGTCGTTGGCCGGTCCATTTTGCTAAAGCTGGAACTTATTCCATCGAACTTCGCCGTTGGCCACGCGAACTGAATGCCAGCATAAATGGAATTCCAACAATTAATAAGGAAGTAGATGCCTGGCTTAATGGTAAACCCGTATTGTCCACATTATATGGCAGTGAGGAAAAAGCATTATCAATAGCGAAGGCACAGCTTAAGGTAGGTACGAATATTCAAGAAGTGATGGTAGCCGATGGGGACAAAGCGGCAGTTTTTAGTATCAATGTGGAGGCCGGTGCCAGCAACATTGAAGCCACGTTTATCGATAAAACCGGAAAGCCGCTTTGCGGTGCTTATTATGTTTCTGTCAGAAGGAAGAAGTAATAGTAATTTTCAATAAAGCTTTATGATATGAAATTAAAATTCTTTTGCCCGCTATGGGGGTCAGAACATTTGGATAAAAAAGTATTTTTTGAAAAAATCAGGAATGCAGGTTATCATGGTGTAGAAATGAGTTTGCCATCGGATAAACTTGAAAAAGATGAGATTATTGATGTCATTAATCAACATGATTTGTTATTGATTGCCCAGCATTGGGAAACCTCAACGACAAATTATGAAGCTCACAAAAGTGAGTATCGGAAAAGATTAATAAATCTGGCTTCGGGCAAACCATTATTTATCAATTCGCAAACCGGGAAAGATTTTTTTACCTATGAACAGAATGCAGAGCTTATTCTGATTGCCAGGGAAGTATCCAAAGAATATGGCATTAAAATCATTCATGAAACCCATCGTGGAAAATTTAGCTTTGCATCGCACATTACTTCACCATTTTTACAAAACATACCTGAATTACGCCTTGGATTAGATGTTTCGCACTGGTGCAATGTTGCCGAATCGTGGCTGGATGATCAACAGGATGCACTCAATCTGGCCTTGTCAAGGGCCGATCATATCCATGCGCGGGTCGGTTTTCCTGAAGGGCCTCAGGTTCCTGATCACCGCGTCCCCGAATGGAAGGAAGCTTTGGACAAGCATGTTGCCTGGTGGATTCAGGTGATTAATCAACGGCGGATTGAAGGTTGGAGGGAGTTCACAATTACTCCTGAATTCGGACCATACCCTTATATGACCATTTTGCCGTTTAGCAAACAGCCGATTACAAACCAGTGGGAAGTAAACATTTTTATGATGGAATACCTGAAATCAGTCCTGGAATAATTAAAATCTAATTCAATAAATAACCCATGGAAAATAAATTCACCGTTGGAGGATATAGAGATAGTCGTGGAGAATGGAGACCCGAAAATCCAATTTCATTTGCGCCGGTATTTGTTTGGCCTCCAAAAGTAAAAAAATTTGCTGTTTGGTTATTCAACTATTTATTTACCTGGAATTTAGTATATCTGGCAATAGTTATTTTAAGTTACTATTTTCTTCAGCCCCCGCTCGAACAAATGAAAACCTTCAAAATATCGTGGATAGCAACGATATTTATCCGGAATATGGCATTGGTCTGGATCGTTTATGGTGGCTGGCACCTTTACCTGTATAAGTTTAAAGCACGCGGAAATAAGGCAAAGTATAGTCCCAGATGGCAAAGCAACAATGGCTCGACCTTTCTTTGGAACGACCAGGTTTATGACAATGTATTTTGGACCTGTGCCAGTGCCGTGCCAATTTGGACGACCTATGAAGTTCTGACCTTTTGGTTATACGCCAACGACAAAATTCCTTACCTCGACTTTCAGGAACATCCGGTTTACTTTCAAAAGACTATTGCAGGTCAGCATCTGACCTTTAAAATACCTTTTCAGAATAAGGAATTATGCACTGATGTAAGGATGGCTGATGGTTCTCAGATAAAATATGCATTTCGAAATTATACCATATCCAATGCAGGTGAAAACAATGAGTTTAGGATATCGCGGGTTGATATACAATCAGTAAAATCAATATTAAAAGCTGGAACTCATTTTAGCTTTTACATTTGCGGTCCGGAAAAAATGACGGAATCTTTAGTGAATGAAATTGGAATATGGAAAGGTCAAAAGAGTCCCATTCACAACGAAATCTTTACTACAGGAAGAGTCAGCAGCAATCCGATTGCCGACAAAAAGGTCATACAGGTTCACTTTGTAAAATCAAACAAAATAGTTGAATGGGATTATCAATATAGGAACCTTCTTGAGTTTGCCGAGTCAAATGATATTCGAATGGAGGCCGGATGCATGTTTGGCGAGTGTGGGGCTTGCAGTACAAAAATTATAGATGGCAGCGTTGATTACAATTACCACACTGCAACTAACCCAGTAAAAGGGAATTGCCTTCCCTGCTCTTGTTATCCAGATTCTGATCTTAGTTTAGATGTGTAATCACAACCAAATGGACTGTTGTTGGATTTTTTCAGGAAGTTTTGTGGTCCAATTCGGGAAAATAAAAGATTGGAAAATGGGAGATAATCCATAGAGTTGCGGTAATCTTTTTGTTGAGCGATTTTTTAAAATATGAATTGTTTCTGAAAATAATCTGTCATGCTTTCCGTAACAAAATTATAGTTTGTAAATTCACAGTTTTCGAAAAATAATAGCCGTTAAAAAAGATGAAACTAAACCTAATCCAGGCAGCTTTAGCCTGCACGTTGTTTTTACCTTCCTGTTCAATAGCCGAAAAGGAAGATGCAAACCCCAACATTGTATTCATCCTGGCTGACGATCTCGGTTATGGAGATGTTTCTTGTCTGAATCCGGACTCAAAAATAAGTACACCAAATCTGGACCGTCTGGCTACCTCCGGACTTCGGTTTACCGATGCACACTCCAGCTCGGCAGTATGTACCCCAACACGTTATGGTATTTTAACCGGCCGATACAATTGGAGAAGTACCTTAAAACAAGGCGTCCTTTACGGATATTCCAAAGCTCTGATTCCTTCAGGCCGAACCACCATGGCCTCGATGCTGAAAGATATGGGATATCAGACAGGAGGAATCGGGAAATGGCATTTGGGTCTGGATTGGGCCGCAATAAACCAGGTAGCCGACAGCGTTGATTACACAAAACCCATCGAAAATGGTCCAACAACATTGGGATTCGATTACTTTTTTGGAATCAGCGCTTCACTGGATATGCCACCCTACGTTTATATCGAAAATGACCGGGTAACCGGAATTCCTGACCATATCACCGAGGGAAATAACATCAAAGTTGGCACACCGGGTTCCGATGGGTCCTATTGGCGGAAAGGCCCGACAGGCAGTGATTTCGATCATCAGGATTGCTTACCACAATTGATCAGCCATGCCATCCGGTTCATCGACGAAAAGGCAAAATCAGAAAAACCTTATTTCCTCTATCTGGCCTTGCCTGCGCCACACACGCCAATTTTGCCATCCAAAGAATTTCAGGGGAAATCAGGGTTAAATTCCTATGCCGATTTTGTACTGATGGTCGATTCTAAAGTTGGTGAGGTTCTGGATGCCATTGACCGGAGTGGTGAAAAAGAAAATACAATTGTGGTGTTTACATCCGATAATGGCTGCTCTCCCTGGGCCGACTTTCCCGCATTAATCGCAAAAGGGCACAATCCGAGTTATATATTTCGGGGTCACAAAGCCGATTTATTTGATGGAGGGCACCGGATTCCCTGCCTGATGCAATGGCCTGACCGGATAAAAGCTGCCAATACCGTTTCACAAACCATTTGCCTGAATGATTTCATGGCCACTTTTGCTGCAATTACCGGATATTCGCTTGCTGACAACGAAGCAGAAGACAGCTACAATTTACTTCCGGCCATTCTCAATCCTGAAGACAAAAAAATCATCCGTGAAGCAACTGTTAGTCATTCCATAAACGGAAGTTTTACCATTAGGCAAGGCGACTGGAAACTTTTACTTGCAGCAGGTTCAGGAGGCTGGAGTTCACCTAAACCCGGGAAAGAAGAAGAAGGATTACCACCTGTTCAATTGTATAACCTAAAATCTGATCCGTCAGAAAAAGTAAATGTTCAGGATAAATATCCGGAAGTAGTTCACAAATTAACTGCTCTTTTGAAAAAATACATTGTTGAAGGCCGAAGCACAGCCGGAGAAATTCAGGAAAATGATGGAAAGTATCCCTGGAAACAAATTATGAATATAGTCAGATAAGATTTGAACAGATTTTTCTTCCTTCGAAACATATACAATTGATAATAAACTGAGTCAATATTTGGAATACCAATTGATTCAAATAATATTAAAATTTTGGTCTAATCTCTATATGCGATGCGAATTAACAACCCTATAATACCTCTTTCTGTTCATTTGTGTAATAGTATTCTACATTAAATGTGTGTTTTAAATCCCCCCGGGCCTATGTGTGAATTATATAAATCTCTCAAAGAATTATGCAACACTTTTTTATCACCCCGATACTACTTTTATCCGGTAAATAGTCATTATCTAAATTTCATATCTATGAAAACAAAAAGAATAATTATTGGATCATCATTATTGCTGGTTCTGTTTCTTGTTACTTCTTGTGCTCCTGTTGGTGATTCCGGGCAGCAATATGGTTTACTTTATGGTATTGTTCAGGGGTTCATTTCTCCTTTCGTATTGATTGCAAAACTATTTGGGGCGCAGGTAGGATTGTATGCTGTAAATAATAC